>JAKSJA010000001.1 GCA_024398495.1 Bacteroidaceae bacterium
AAAAAACTCTCTGAAAAAACAATTTTCAAAACTGTGATTCTGTACTGAGATTTTTTTTGTGGTTTTCTTGACAGAGGCGAAAAAGTTTCGTATCTTTGAAAAAGTTTTAGAGAAACACAAAAAGGTATTATTTTTTAACTTAAATTTTTATACTATGCACTGCGTAAAAGTACTAACTACAAACCCACGCAACCCAGAAGACAAGCGGTATTTTGCAAAGTTTCAGAGTATTGGAACTCTAAAATTGGAGTCGGACAGAGCTGGAAACATTGTGTTGGGAGCGAAATTCGAAGACCACCGCGGACATCTTATTGAGGTTGCGGATTATCTTGCCAACAGAGTGAAAGACCTGCTTGAACATGGTTATGAAGTCGATTTGGGCTCATTGGGGAAGTTCTCACCTTCTTTCCACTGTGAAGGACAGGATGTCAATGCACCTTACCTTTTCGACCCTAACCGTCAGATAAAAAAGGTTACCGTAAGATGGACACCGAGCAGGCTGCTCAGGACACTCGACAAATCTCGTATCCATTTCAAGGTTGTGAGCAAACGCAAAATTGATGGACAAGAGGACTAACCGACAGTCGTCTTGCCAGTTGTAATCACAGCAATCCAACAGAACAACCTGACGAAGCAATCAAAACTAAGTGAAACGGTCGCAAATTCTACTTGAAGTTGCGGCCATTTATTTACCACGATGCGACCTACCATTTATGACGAGGTGACCTTGCTGACGTGAAGTTCGCTGCATCGCTTTGTGACGAGCGTTGCCCTCCTTTCGCACAAGCGGTGTCACCCTTTGTGACGAGCGGTGTGTAGGTGCTAGCAGTTACGGGCAGAAGACCTAGCACCTACGAGCGTAAGACCTAGCACCTACGGTCGTAACTGCTAGCACCTACACACCGAACTTCACGTCAACACACAACGCGCTACAAAAAAAGGCACAGCGAACTCCACGTCAAACACCAACGCGCATCATAAAGAATTGTGCTACACATCATATATATATATGGCTGCATCTTCGCAAATAATCGTGCAACTCGTTGCAAATAACTTAACTGAAACATTAAAAAGGATGTGGAAAACAAAAAAAACACGTCTTTTTCAAGGCGTGTTTTTTGTTGAATATTTAAAAGTTCGTATTCTCTTAGTCGTTGAGTTTTGCTTTTATGAACTCGCGGTTCAGACGTGCGATGTTTGCAATGCTTTCGTTCTTAGGACAAACAGCCTCGCAGGCGCGTGTGTTCGTACAGTTTCCGAAACCAAGTTCTTCCATCTTCATCACCATTGCCTTTGCGCGGCGTGCAGCCTCTGGACGTCCTTGAGGTAGGAGTGCCAACTGGCTTACCTTGCTTGCCACGAAGAGCATGGCAGAACCGTTCTTACAAGCGGCAACGCATGCGCCGCAGCCGATACAACTTGCACAGTCCATAGCCTCGTCAGCATCCTGTTTCGGGATGAGGATGGCATTGGCATCCTGTGCCTGTCCTGTACGTACTGTTGTGTAGCCTCCTGCCTGAATGATCTTGTCAAAGGCGTTGCGGTCAACCATACAGTCCTTTATGACAGGGAATGCTGCTGAACGCCAAGGCTCTACTGTGATAACATCACCGTCGTTGAAATGGCGCATATAGAGTTGGCATGTGGTAGCACCACGTTCTGTCTTTCCGTGCGGAGTACCGTTTATATATAATGAGCACATTCCGCAGATACCTTCACGGCAATCGTGGTCGAATACGAAAGGTTCCTGTCCTTCGTTTATCAATTCTTCGTTGAGGATGTCCAACATTTCGAGGAATGACGTGTCGTCAGGAATGTTCTTCATCTCGTGAGTGTCAAAATGTCCTTTGTCTTTAGGGCCATTCTGCCTCCAGTATTTCAGGGTAAATGATATGTTCTTTGCCATAATTATCAATTATCAATTGTCAATTGTCAATTATCAATTAATTTTTGTAGTTACGTGTTTGTACTTTTATTGCTTCGTATTCCAGAGGTTCCTTGATGAGTTCCGGTTCTTTTTCGTCATCGCCCTGATATTCCCAGCAGCCTACATAGAAGAAGTTTTCATCATCACGTTTTGCTTCGCCTTCTTCCGTCTGGTATTCTTCGCGGAAGTGGCCGCCACAACTCTCGTTGCGTGAGAGAGCGTCGTGAGCTACGAGCTCGCCCATGAGCAGGAAGTCACGGAGGTGGATTGCCTTGTCGAGTTCTACGTTAAGACCTTCTGTCGTGCCCGGTATGAAGAGGTTTGTCCAGAATTCCTTGCGCAGTTCCTTGATGAGTTTGATACCCTCTTTCAGACCTTCTGCGGTACGCCCCATGCCGACATGTTCCCACATGATGTGTCCGAGTTCCTTGTGGATGGAGTCAACGGAACGCTTACCCTTTATGTTCATCAGTTTCTCTATGCCCGCAGCGACATTCTTCTCTGCCTCTTCAAATTCTGGCATATCTGTTGAAAGTCGTGGCCATATTGCTTGGTCTGCAAGATAGTTCTGTATGGTATAAGGAAGTACGAAATATCCGTCTGCAAGTCCTTGCATAAGTGCAGAGGCACCAAGACGGTTTGCACCGTGGTCGGAGAAGTTACATTCGCCGATAGCAAACAATCCCGGTATGGATGTCTGCAGTTCATAGTCAACCCAGATACCACCCATCGTATAGTGTACGGCAGGGAATATCATCATTGGTGTTTCGTATGGATTTTCGTCTGTTATTTCCTCGTACATGTCGAAGAGGTTTCCGTATCTCTGTTCTACTACGTCCTTGCCAAGACGTTCTATGGATTCTGAGAAGTCAAGGAATACTGCAAGCCCAGTATTGTTTACGCCGAATCCCTTGTCGCAACGCTCTTTTGCAGCGCGTGAAGCCACGTCACGAGGCACGAGGTTTCCGAATGCAGGATAGCGACGTTCCAGATAGTAGTCGCGGTCTTCTTCAGGGATGTCCTGTCCTTTTATCTCGCCACGTTGCAGACGTTTTGCGTCTTCCAGTTTCTTTGGTACCCATATACGACCGTCATTACGCAGCGACTCTGACATCAGTGTCAGTTTTGACTGCTTGTCGCCATGAACAGGGATACAGGTTGGGTGAATCTGTACGTATGAAGGGTTTGCAAAGTAAGCACCCTTGCGATAGCATTGAACGGCAGCGGTACAGTTGCATCCCATTGCATTTGTTGAAAGGAAGTATGTGTTACCATAGCCACCAGTACCTATCACGACAGCATTTGCAGAGAAACGTTCCAGTTTTCCTGTCACGAGGTTCTTTGCTATGATACCGCGTGCACGGCCGTCTATTATTACGAGGTCTTCCATCTCGTAACGAGTATATAGTTTTACCTTTCCGGCTTTCACCTGACAAGAAAGGGAAGAGTAAGCGCCGAGCAGGAGTTGCTGTCCCGTCTGTCCTTTGGCATAGAATGTACGGCTAACCTGTGCACCACCGAAAGAACGGTTTGCCAACATGCCACCATATTCACGTGCGAAAGGAACGCCCTGTGCCACACATTGGTCGATGATGTTGTTGCTTACCTCTGCCAGACGATATACGTTTGCTTCACGAGCACGGTAGTCACCGCCTTTTACTGTGTCATAGAAAAGACGATATACAGAGTCGCCATCATTCTGATAGCATTTTGCTGCATTGATACCACCCTGTGCAGCGATAGAGTGTGCACGGCGTGGTGAGTCTTGAATACAGAAGTTCAGTACGTTGAAGCCCATCTCTCCTAAAGATGCAGCAGCAGATGCACCTGCAAGTCCTGTACCTACAACGATGACATCGAGTTTGAGTTTGTTCTTAGGGTTTACAAGACGCTGGTGAGCTTTATATTCAGTCCATTTGTTAGCAACAGGACCTTCTGGAATTCTTGAATTTATTTGTTTTGCCATAATTGTCAATTATTAATTATCAATTACTGTTACTGCAGGCTCGGAGCTATGCCTAAGGCAAAGGCAACGATGACTGCGATGAATGCAAACATGACGATTGTTATGTACAGCAAACCTATCACTCTCCAGCGGCAGAACCATTTCTTACCATTCCATCCGAAAGTCTGCATGGAACTCCAGAAGCCGTGAGTGAGGTGGAACCATAGAGCAACAATCCAAATGATGTAGAGAACAGCAAATACAGGATTGCCGAAAGTCTCCTTGATGAATGTGAAACCATCCGTAGGGCTTATGCCGCAGATAGGTGGCATGCCTGCCAGTTCCACAAACATCATCTTGTACCAGAAGTCCTTGAGGTGCAGGAGCAGACCGATGAGGATGATGATACCCAGAACGAGCATGTTCTGTGAAGACCATTCAACCTTGTCTGGTTTGCTGGTAACGTCATAACGCTGTGCACCGCGAGCTCTTCTGTTCTGTATTGTCAGCCAGAAAGCGAACACGATGTGGATGACTGCCAATGCAGCCAATCCAAGAGTTGCTGCAACAGCATACCAGTTTGCACCTAAGAAACCACAAATCATGTTGTACCCCTCACCGGAGATGAGAGCAACAACGTTCATTGACGCATGAAACGTCAGAAATAGGATAAGGCAGAAGCCTGTTACAGCCATTACCACCTTCCTACCGATAGATGAATTTAATAACCACATGTGAAATATTTTTAATAATAGTTTTTTTGTATATGTTTTCAAAAACTTTGCGAAGGTACAACAAACCGAAGACATAAACAAAAAAACTCCGAGATTTTCTCGCCTGAGCACCAATTGGAGCGCAAGAATGCAATTATTTTAGATTTTAATTTTTAGAAAGCATAGAGTTTGCTCTGATGATTTCAAAAAAAGAAAAATCGTTAAACATAGTTTTGTTTCTGTTGAGGTGCCGTGTAAGTTCGGTGAAACCAAAGTTACAACAATAAAAAGACAAAACCGAATTTTCGTGGTTAAAAAACGGAAATTCGGTTTATTGACAAATTTATTATTCCTTATAAAGTTCTGCTTTCAGCACTTGTTTTTCTTTTCGTATTATTCCCCACAGGTTACCCTTCTTATCTTGTGCGATACCCTGACCGTCAAATGGGATTTCTATCGTTCCTATCCATTCCATCGTCATCCCGTAACGTGGCAGTTTCAGCAGATAACACTTTCCTGCACCATGTCCTGTGCAGTAGAAAACATCATCGATGAGTATTCCTCCGGAGAGACTTGTAGGACGAATCTCCTCTATCAATGCCTTTGGCAATATCCATGACTGCTGTCTGCGCCATTTCTTGTCAAACTGCACCAACTGCGAGTAGGATACATCCTTGCCTTCCTCACCACCGTGTTTTGCATCGTGCCTGTCGTAATGTGCAAAGAACACATACCAGCATTTCTTTCCTGGTACTACCCATGTGCAGGAGCCGATGTTTCTGCCAAGACTTATCGATTCTATCGGCTGCATCGTTCTCGTGTCGAACACCTCAATGGAACTTGCCATAGGCGTCTTCGGGAAGTTGGAATGGGCGCAATATAGTTTGTGTCCTATCACTATGCCGCTGTTTATGTGTCGGATGCGTTCTTTGTTTGCTTCGTGCCATGTAGTTATGGAGTCGCCGTCCTGTGTAAACTTTGTTATGTGAGTGTTTTGAATGGCATAGACATATTTCCCGTCAGCGGCAACGGCTTGGTTGGCATATTCTGCCCTGAAACGTTTCACCTCTTTATATTGAGTTTGTGAAAAACAGACATTTGCCATCGTCAGACAAACTAATGTAAGGATAATACTTCTTTTTTCCATAATATTCGTAAATAATTTCAAATTGCGTTTATGTAATAACACGCCGAAGATGGAAAATACGTATTGAATGAACAAAGCTTGCTTTTTTGGAGGAAGACATTCTGTGTGTAATTGAGAATTTATTACTATCTTTGCAAAGAATAAAACTGAACAAATATGAAACGTACCGTGTTACTGACTCTTATCGCAGTGGCATTTTCTGCGCATGCTTTATCACATGGCAATGATGATTTTCAGGATAAACAGATAAATCCACAGGAGTATGATTATCCGCAAGCAGAATACCACAAGGCAGGTAAAATACTAATGTATACCCCCGGAACGGAACTGTTTAACGGAGTAATCCATCCGATTGCAGGATTGTACGAGAGATATTTCGATATTGACAAGGCTGCAGAAGAACATAGGAATTACATTTCAATGCTTGAAAAACAAGGGTGTGCTGTCTATACCGTGGCCAACATTTTGCTTTCAATGCCACATAATCGCCTTGTAGCCCTTGCCGAGTCATCACTTACGTATGATGTGGGTAATTTGCCGAGTGAACAGGACGTTCAGACTGCATATAAGCAACAAGTGCTTACCTCAATGAGCGGCTCCGATTTGGTTCGCATAATAATTAACAAACCTACAGTGATTCTTAAGAGTTCAGGTATCAATACTGGGTACGAAGCAGAGTATGTGCATCACCCTCTTATGAATATGTATTTCCTCAGGGATCAAAGTATAACCACTCCGAAGGGACATGTAATGTGCCGAATGAATTCGGTCCAGAGATTTCCAGAGGTTGACATCATCGAGGCATGTTATGAACAGCTTGGAGAACCTGCAATATACCGTGTCTGCGGTGAGAAGAGTTTCCTTGAAGGCGGTGATTACATACCATTCGGAACAATAAGCCTTGTTGGACAGGGATTGAGAACCAGTCAGGAGGCTATAGACGAACTTCTTGAAAACGACTGTCTCGGGCATGATACTGTGGTAGTGGTGCGTGAACGATGGAAAAACCAATATCAAATGCATCTTGACACGTATTTCAATGTGATAGATGAAGACTTGTGTACGATGTGCTACAACCGTTACGATGCAAAGGACAAAAGCGACATAAACTATCTGACGATGGATATGTATGTTAGACCTAAGGGTGGAAAGGCTTATCGGCTGGAACCGGCATGTTCGGGAAAGGGATTCAGGGAATTTCTTGAATCAAGAGGAGTAAAAATCATCCGCGTCAGCAAGAAAGATGCTGACAACTATGCTAACAATTATCTTACTGTTGATGCTCGCCACATCATGTCGGTTGCAGGACAAAGTAAAGAACTCAAAGACGAGTATGCTCGACAAGGCGTAAAAGTAGAGTGGGTACCACTCAATAATCTTATTGGAGGATATGGAGCTGCACATTGTATGACTCAAGTGCTTAGCAGAACAGGTTCGATGCCTTATAAATAAGGTGTGGGGGCATCAGAGTAAACTCTATGCTTTCTAAAAAAATAAAATCTAAAAATAATTTTTTTTGTTTATGTTTTCGGTTTGTTGTAATTTTGCGGGCTGATAACAATAAAGGGTAAAGCTGAAAACCTTTAAAAGAGTAGGCACAATAAAAAACAAAAAAATCAAAAATGAAAAAATTAGTACTTTTAGTAGCATTAGTAGCATGTACATTAGGCGCAAATGCACAGATTTGGGTAGGTGGCGCATTAGGTCTTGGTTTTTCAAACACAACAGGAGATGCAAAAACTGAACTTAATGACAATACTCAAACAACATTCACTATTCAGCCAGAAGTAGGTTATTCCCTAAACGAGAAGTGGGATGTTGCTATAGGTTTGGGATTTACTTCAACAACGAATGGCGGATGTTTAAAAGATAATAATTATACGGAGTTTGACATTAAGCCTTATGCTCGTTACACTTTCCTCACCACTGGTAAGGTTGGTCTCTTTGTAGATGGTGGCGTTGATTTCGGTATTCTGTCTCCAAAAGAGGGTGACTCAAAAACTGCATTCTGGGCTGGTTTCCGTCCGGGTATTAAATTTGCTGCTTCAGAAAAGATCACTCTTGTTGCACATGTTGGTGGATTAGGATACGAATCTGTTCAGGATGACCATAATGGATTTGGCCTCTCATTAAACGGTAATTCTCTGTCCTTTGGTATGTACTGGACATTCTAATAGAGCAGAATATATATAATAAGGAAAGTGCGTCGAAAGTATTGACGCACTTTTTTTTGTTTATGTTTGCGGTTTGTTGTAATTTAGCGGGCTGGGTAAAATGAATGTTTTATGATGAAAAGCATATTGATAACTGGTGCCAGTGGGTTTATAGGCAGTTTTATTGTCGAGGAGGCTTTGAATCGTGGGCTCGAGGTGTGGGCGGCCGTGCGCAGCACTTCCAGCAGACGGTATTTGAATGATGAGAGAATAAAATTTCTTGACTTGGACTTCTCTACTAAGGACAGCGTCCGCAAGACTCTGCAGGGACATCATTGGGATTATATAGTACATGCTGCTGGTGCAACGAAATGCCTGCATAAAAGCGATTTCTACAAGGTAAATACTCTGGGAACAAAGAATTTCATCGATGCCATAATAGACCTGGATATAATTCCCGAAAAGTTTGTCTTCATGAGTTCTCTCAGTGCCGTTGGTGCTGTGCGTGAGCCCTATCCTTATACAGATATCGAAGAGTCAGACATCCCTGTGCCGAATACCACCTATGGCGACAGTAAGATGTCGGCAGAACGCTATTTGGAGCAGTTCGTGAAGAAAGTACCAATAGTAATGTTGCGTCCTACTGGGGTGTATGGCCCAAGAGAAAAAGACTATCTGATGATGGCGGATAGCATAAGGAGACATGTGGATTTCGCTGTGGGCTTCCGTCCTCAGGAGATAACATTCGTGTATGTGGCAGACTTGGTGAAGGCTGTCTTCCTTGCGTTGGAGAGAGGAGAGAGTGGGCGAAAGTTCTTCATCTCAGATGGAAATGTATATCGCTCGGCAGATTTTTCGAAATTGATAAAGAAAGAGTTGGGAATCTCGTTTGTCTTCCGTATCGTTGCTCCAGTATGGCTATTGTGGATAATATGCCAGATGGGCGATCTGTGGGGAAGGATGACGGGTAAGATGTCGGCATTGAACATGGATAAGTTCAACATACTCCGTCAGCGCAACTGGCGCTGCGATATTCGCCCTGCAAGAGAGGAATTGGGATATGAACCAGAATATGATTTAACAAAAGGTGTTCGTAGTTGGTTGAAAGATGAATTTATTTAAGAAAGAAAAAAAGATAAAGAAGGGACTTATTTCGATGGAATGGGTGGTGTTGGCGTATATCGTCATCACTCTCGTACTTGCATTCATTCTCCGCGAGGATATGCCGAACATGTCGCGCGTAGTGTCGCTAAGGATAGAGGGCGCATCCATAATCCTTGCCCTATGGCTGGCATACCGCTGTATTCCTTGCAGGTTTACGTATCTGGCACGATACTGTGCCCAGTTGTGGATGCTGAGTCTATGGTATCCTGACCTTTTCGAGTTCAACTGCTGTATGCCGTATCTCGACCATTTTATCGCTACTTGGGATCAGTCTCTGTTCGGTTGTCAGCCGGCATTGTTGTTTGCAGAAAAAGTGTCATCCCCAGTGTTCAGCGAACTGATGTGTATGGGGTATGTGAGTTATTTCTTCATCATGGCATCCGTACTGCTATTTTATTTCTTCCAAAGATATGAGGAGTTGGAGAAGATGACATTCATATTTTTTACCTCTTTCTTCCTTACCTATATAGTGTTCATTTTCGTACCTGTCTGCGGTCCTCAGTATTATTACGAGATTGTGGGCGTGGACAACATTGCACAAGGTACTTTCCCTGATATAGGTAGATATTTCCTCGACAACACGCAGACACAATATAACCCCGGATGGAAAGATGGATTTTTCTATAAATTGCTGGTGTTCACGCATGAGACGGGAGAACGCCCTATCGCCGCTTTCCCAAGCAGTCATGTGGCGATAACGCTGATAATGACGATATTTGCTTTCAAAGGCAATTGGAAGTTTGGCGGTGTGATATTGTTCCTGTTCATCCTAATCTGCTTTGCTACTGTATATATTCGTGCTCATTATGCTGTAGATGTGATTGCTGGCTGTGTGTTCGGCTTGTTTGTTTACTTGATGAGTTGGTTGCTCTGGCTGTTGCTGTTTGAAATGAAAAAGTAAAAATCATACATTTTGTCATGAAATTATACACAAATGATGATTTTTTGTGCTATTTTTGTAACCGCTAACAAGATTATATGAATGGAAAAAGCCGTTGATCTTGACAAAATCGTAAATCTGAGAGCAGGGAAGAAAGCGAAGTTCATCCCACATTTTCTGATAAATAAGTTGAAAAAGATTATTCATCAGGATGAACTCAATGACTATTTCTGGGAGAGCAGAGAATTGAAAGGCAAGGTGTGGCTCGAAGATGGTATGCGTTATCTGGACCTCACCCTAGATGTGGAGGGTGAAGAAAACCTGCCTAAAGATAATGACGGACATCAATACACATTTGTCAGCAATCACCCTCTCGGTGGCCCTGACGGTGTGGCTCTGGGGTATCTCCTG
The DNA here is from genome assembly GCA_024398495.1 of Bacteroidaceae bacterium. Lineage (GTDB taxonomy): Bacteria > Bacteroidota > Bacteroidia > Bacteroidales > Bacteroidaceae > Prevotella. Next base: position 10,341 of record JAKSJA010000001.1, read on the forward strand.
TCGCAGCATTATGGAAACAAACTGCGACTGCCTGTCAATGACTTTCTGATGTATATACCGGGGCTTGCTCCACTTTGCATACCTGTGAACAAGGTGGGCGGACAGTCGCGCCAACTGATGCAGATGATGGATGAAACATACAGAAGTGAAAACCACATGCTCATATTCCCTGCAGGACTGTGCTCGAGAAAGCAACCCGATGGAAGTATCAAGGATTGCGAGTGGACGAAGAGCTTCATCCAAAAGAGCGTGGCATACAAACGCGACATAGTGCCGATATATTTCGATGGCAGGAATTCAGAATGGTTTTACAATGTTGCTCTGTGGTGCAAACATCTGCATTTGAAATTCAATTTTGCCATGTTGTGGCTTGTTGATGAGATGTATAAGAACCGCCATAAGACATTTAAGGTAAGGGTGGGAAAGCCAATACCTTGGGAGACCTTTGACAAGACAAGGACTGCCGTGCAGTGGGCTCAATGGGTAAAGGATGTTGTTTACGGCTTGAACGAAAAATAAAACTAACCATAATATGGAAGAGAAGAAAATCATTGCTCCAATCCCAAAAGAGGTGCTGAAAGCAGAACTGACGGATGATAAGAGACTGCGAATGACAAACAAGAGCAGTAATGAAATCTATATCGTCACTTGGCACGATTCTCCAAACGTGGTACGCGAGATAGGTCGTCAAAGGGAAGAAGCCTTCCGTGCTGCCGGTGGGGGAACGGGGCTTGACTGTGATCTTGATGAATTCGATACATGCGAAAATTGCTACAAACAACTGGTAGTGTGGAATCCGGAACAAGAGGAGATAATAGGTGGCTACCGCTATATATTAGGAAAAGATGTGCAGTTTGATGAACAGGGACAGCCTGTCCTTGCAACATCCCATATGTTCCACTTCTCGGAAAAGTTTATAAAAGAGTACCTTCCGAAGACGATAGAACTCGGACGTTCCTACGTGTCGTTAGAATACCAGAATACACGTTCAAATCCAAAGTCTATGTTTGCTTTGGATAATTTGTGGGATGGACTCGGTGCATTGATGGTAATCTTTCCTGACTGCAAATACTTCTTTGGGAAGATGACGATGTATCCTTCATATATCCGCCGCGGACGTGATCTTATACTGTACTTTCTCAAAAAACATTTTAGTGATAAGGAAAATCTCGTGATACCGGTGAAACCGTTACTTCTTGATACATCGGAAGACGAGTTGAAATCAATACTAAATGAGGACGAATTCCGCCGTGACTACCGTATATTGAAGCGGGAAATATCAGAGATGGGACTTAATATCCCACCGTTAGTGAATGCGTATATGAACCTGTCGCCGACAATGAAACTATTTGGTACGGCGATAAACTATGGTTTCGGTGATGTAGAGGAGACAGGCATCCTGATTGCAGTCGATGAGATGCTTGAAGAAAAGCGTGTGCGGCATATGGAGTCTTTTGCCAAAGAACACCCAGAGGCTGTCAAGATAACGTCAGGTGCAAACAAGTTGTTCTATGAACACCATGAGGGTTAATTAAAGATGTGAAAAGTTATGATGGATTGGAACAAACTGATATCAAATAAAAGGTTTGGGCAGGAGGATGCCCATCCCCGTCGTCATGATGACCGTAGCGAGTTCAAACGTGATTATGACAGGCTTATCTTCTCATCTCCTTTCCGTCGTATGCAGAATAAAACACAAGTGTTTCCCCTTCCGGGAAGTGTATTCGTGCATAACCGTCTTACCCACTCTCTTGAAGTGGCTTCCGTAGGTCAATCTCTCGCCAATGATGTTGCACAGGAGGTGATAATGAAACGTCCGGAGTTGGCAGAAACTCTTTTTCCAGAGATAGGGACTATTGTTGCCACAGCATGTCTTGCCCACGACCTCGGCAATCCTCCTTTCGGACATTCGGGAGAAAAGGCTATTCAGACATTTTTTTCCGAAGGAGCAGGTCAGAAGATAAAAGACAAGGTGTCGACAGAATTCTGGCAGGATATAACGCATTTTGAAGGAAACTCAAATGCCTTCCGTCTTCTCACTCATCGTTTTAAGGGCAGACGACAAGGAGGATTTGTGATGACTTATTCGGCGTTGGCAGCAATGGTTAAATATCCGTATTCATCGGCATATATTGGTGCTACTGATCATAATAAATTTGGTTTTTTTGACTCTGAGTCAACGTATTTTGCCAAAATAGCGGAAGACTTGGGACTGTTACGGCAATACCGTCAGGGGCAACCATTGCGATATGCCCGCCATCCGCTTGTGTATATCGTTGAGGCTGCTGATGATATCTGCTATGAGATAATGGATATAGAAGACGCATTCAAACTCCGTCTTCTGACATACGATGAGACGAGTAATTTGCTGTTGTCCTTCTTTGATGAGAAGACAAGAAACCAGATAATGCTCCGTATCATCGAAGAAGGCATTACTGATGACCACGAAAAGATTGTTTACATTCGAGCCCGTGTCATTGGCGTACTGGAGCGTGAGTGTGCTGCCGCATTTGTCCGTAATGAACAGGAGATACTGAACGGAATGTTTGATATGCCTTTGGTGGAAGCGATGACAGAGCAAGTCCGCGATGCATATCATAAATGCCAGGAAGTATCGTTTGGTAAAATATACCATTCCAAACCAGTCGTTGATATAGAGATGGCTGGTTACAAGATAATGGCGACCCTCATGGAGCAGTTTACGGAGGCTGCTGTGCATCCGGACAAATTCTATTCTCAGCAACTCATAAAACGTGTTTCGTCACAATATGATATAGATAGCGCTGACTTGCAGACGCGTATTGCCGCCGTGATAGACTATATCAGCGGGATGACGGATGTGTATGCTCTGGATGTATTCGAGAAGATAAATGGATTGAGTCTGCCGATAGTCTGATATAGGCCGGTTTACTTTTTCTTCAAAAAATTTGGCAGATATATTGATTTATACTACCTTTGCATCCGCTAATAAGCCCAGATGGCGGAATCGGTAGACGCGCTGGTCTCAAACACCAGTGGAGCAATCCATCCCGGTTCGATCCCGGGTCTGGGTACTATATGGTACTTTATCTCTATAATACGCTAACGAGGACAAAAGAGGTGTTTGAGCCAATCAATGCACCTCTTGTTGGTATGTATGTGTGTGGTCCTACAGTATATGGAGATCCACATTTGGGACATGCTCGTCCTGCAATCACGTTTGACATTCTTTTCCGTTATCTGCAACACCTCGGTTATAAAGTACGATATGTGAGAAACATAACTGATGTTGGGCATCTGGAACATGATGCAGACGAGGGAGAGGACAAGATTGCAAAAAAGGCACGTCTTGAACAACTGGAGCCAATGGAAGTGGCTCAATATTATACGAATAGGTATCATCGTGCTATGGAGGCACTGAATGTACTCCCTCCAAGTATTGAACCTCTTGCTTCAGGGCATATTATTGAGCAGGAAGAACTTGTGAAACAGATTCTTGCCAACGGTTTTGCATACGAAAGTGAAGGTAGTGTGTATTTTGATGTGGAAAAATACAACAAGGAACATCATTATGGCATTCTGTCAAATAGAAACCTCAACGATGTGATCAATAATTCCAGAGAACTGGATGGCGTGGGAGAAAAACGCAATCAAGTGGACTTTGCTCTGTGGAAAAAGGCACAGCCTGAACATATAATGCATTGGCCAAGTCCGTGGAGTGAAGGATTCCCGGGATGGCATTGCGAATGTACTGCTATGGGAAGAAAATATCTCGGGGAAGAATTTGATATACATGGTGGTGGAATGGACCTTGTGTTCCCTCATCATGAGTGCGAGATAGCACAGTCTGTTGCATCCCAAGGCAAGCCTATGGTGAAATACTGGATGCACAATAACATGATTACCATTAATGGACAGAAAATGGGGAAGAGTCTGGGAAACTTCATAACTTTGGAGCAATTCTTTACAGGAAACCATGATTCTCTCGAACAGGCTTACTCTCCAATGACGATACGATTCTTTATTTTGCAAGCTCATTACCGCAGCACTGTCGATTTCAGTAATGAAGCCCTGTTGAGTGCGCAGAAAGGATTGGAAAGACTTCTTGATGGAATCGCAAATTTAGAAAGAATTCAAGTATCTGACACAACGGATGAAACAACGAAGAAACTCGTTACGGAACTGAATGAAAAATGCTATGACGCGATGAATGATGATCTCAATACGCAGATTGTGATCAGTAATCTGTTTGATGCGTGTCGTACAATCAATTCTCTTGCTGACAAGAAGGGAACAATAACCTCCGTAGATTTGGAGAATCTCCGTCAGACGATAAATCTTTTCGCATTTGACATACTCGGCTTGAAAAACAATAGCAATGTCAGTATGAGTGGCAATGCATCGGAAGGCAGAGAGGAGGCGTTCGGCAAGGCTATCGATATGCTGCTTGATTTGCGTGCCAAGGCAAAAGAGGCAAAAGACTGGGCAACAAGTGACCGCATCCGTGATGATTTGGCTTCTTTCGGTTTTGAGGTCAAGGATACAAAGGATGGAGCGACTTGGAAATTGTCAAAGTAGTCTGATTTTAACAATTTCACATCCCATTTAGGACTATTTATTATTTTGTTTTTGCAAAAATCACACTAAAAGTGTGGTTGTTTACGTTATTATGTGTAAATTTGCAATCTAAATTTTAGACAGCATACTAACGTAATGAAAAAAACAACAATAATAATTTCTCTTTTTGTATTATTGCTGACTTCGTGTCTGGGTGATGATACGATAGATTATGATTATTCAAGTGATACTGCAATAACGGATTTTTCTCTTGGAACATTGAAGAGAAGAATGTACACAAAGACTTCTGACGGACTCAAGGACAGCACATACATGTCAAATGTTGTATGCAGTAAGTATAAGTTCTGTATTGACCACGAAAAAGGGCTTATCTACAATGAAGATTCTCTGCCAGTGAGAACAGATATATCAAAAGTACTGTGTACCGTCAATGCTTATAATGGTAGTGCTATAGGATATAAGAAGCCAGACAACGATACGATCTTCAACTACAACGCTGCAGACTCTTTGGATTTTACAAAATCATTGGAGTTCAGGGTTTATGCTGCTGACGGTACAAGTTACAGGCCATATAAGACCTCTGTCAATGTTCATCAACAATACGGGGATTCTCTTTATTGGACGAATGTGGGTAATATCGGAAGTGTGCCTGCAAAATGCAAGATGATAGCAAAGGATGGTGCCGTATTTGTGTTTGATTTGAATGTTGATAAGGACGTAATGTTGTTCAATAATAGTTTCTATGCAATACATGGAGAGGCTTTGCAGAAATCTTCAGATGGTAGTTCGTGGACTACTGTTGCAGAGGAATTCCCTTTCAAACACCTCATTGCAGCGGGTTCGACGATGATATTTGCAATTTCGGATGATAATAGTATCTGGCAATCTGCTGATGGAAAACAATGGATAGCAGATGTGATGGAAGGGGATGAAGACTATCTGCCTTTAGAAAATATATACTGTTTCAGCAAGACGGTAAAAAGCAATTTGAATACAGAAAAGATTATTGTTGTCGGAAACTCTCCTGCAGATGCGGACAAGGCTGTGGTATGGACAAAGATCATAGAAAAAAGTCCAGACAGCAAGGTGTATCCGTGGTCGAGGATAAGTTACACAAGAGATACAGATTATTCTCTTCCGAAAGAACTGAATCTTTCCGTGGCTTACTACGATGATAATTTGATTAGTGTCCAAAATGGTAAATTCCTTGTCAGTCGTGATGAGGGGTTGTTGTGGCAGAATGATAAAAAGGATTATTATCTTCCGGAAGGTTTCTCTCAAGAGGAGTCCAGTGTTGTCGTTGCATCTTCTGCAGAACATCTGTGGATGTTGGAACAGAATGGCACATTATGGCGTGGCTTGTTCAATCGTTTGGCATGGGCACACCAGGATGGAAAAAAGTAAAAGAATGATATCATGAAGCGTATTTATGTAGCCATAATATCTATCTTTCTGTTGCAGTCTCTTGCTGCACAGGAAGCCGATTACTACCGTATGGAAGTAGGTGGTGGTGTAGGTATGTGGAACTACATAGGCGACTATAACTCTAATCTTTTCCGTGGTTTCCAACCTATGGGGTCGCTGATGCTGAAATATCTTCCAGATGAACACATGGCTTTCAAGTTGGATTTGTCGTTGGGGCAGTTGAAGGGTAATTCAAAGAACTCCGGTGATTCATATATTCGGACAAAAGACAATGCCGACTTCAAGACAACGTTGGGAGATATGAATGTAATGTTTGAATATAATTTCTGGAAACATGGTATGTCGGGAGATTATAGAAACCTGAAATCATTTGTTCCGTATGTCACGATAGGTCTTGGTGCATCCTATATAGATGGGAGGGAGAATGTGAGTGGCGAAAAATACAATGATTTCAGCATTAACTTTCCTCTGGGATTGGGCGTGAAATACAAGATAGCAGAAAGGCTCAACTCTGGTTTTGAGTGGACAATGCATTTTACAAGTTCCGATAAACTTGATGGGGTGGCAGACCCACTTGGCATAAAGAGTAGTGGCTTATTTAAGAATACAGACTGTTTCATGCAATTGAGATTGTATGTGACATATAGTTTTATGGCTAAATGCAGACAATGCAATAATTGATGTGAATACGAATTTGGATATAAATAGAATACCACAGCACATTGCAATCATTATGGATGGCAATGGCAGATGGGCAAACACGAGAAACTTGCCTCGTGCAATGGGGCACAAGGCTGGTGTGGACGCCGTAAGGAAGATAACGTCGGAGTGCACACGTCTTGGCGTAAAATTCTTGACTCTTTATACTTTCTCTACAGAAAACTGGAAGCGTCCATCTGACGAAGTTGCTGCACTGATGGCACTTGTGCTTTCTTCATTAGAAGATGAGATTTTTATGAAGAATAACGTGCGTTTCCGCGTAATAGGTGATATAGACCGTTTGCCTGTTGAAGTGCAGAAGAAATTGCATGAAACGGAGGAACATACTGCAGAGAATGACAAGATGACAATGGTTGTTGCCTTGAGTTACAGCAGTAAGTGGGAACTTGTTGAGGCGACGAAGAAGATTGCCCAATCCGTAAAAGATGGAAAAATCAATGTAAACAATATTACAGAAGATACAATAAGTGATAATCTTACGACAAATTTTGCACCAGATCCAGAGTTGCTTATCAGAACTGGTGGCGAATGCAGGATATCCAATTATTTGCTATGGCAGATAGCATATTCGGAATTGTATTTCTGTGATACATATTGGCCGGATTTTGATGAAGAAGCATTGCATAAGGCAATCGTTGACTATCAAGGACGTCAAAGACGTTTTGGCAAAACTGAAGAACAGATTGAAAATGAACAGTAAGAAGATCATATTTCTCAAATTGATGATTGTCGGCGTTATGGAGTTGTTGGCTCTTAATGTCGGTGTCTTGTCAGTTTCAGCGCAAAATAAAATCGAAAATCCTTCCTTCTCTTATGAGGGAATCCCACGGTCATGTGTTATTGGCGGGATTAATGTTGAAGGTGTAAAAGGATATGAGGATTTTGTTCTTATTGGTCTTTCAGGATTGGAAGTGGGACAGGAAATATCTCTTCCAGGCACTGAAATATCAGAAGCAGTAAAGAGATATTGGAAAAATGGTCTTTTTTCCGATGTCGCCATATCTGCAGACTCCCTCATAGATGATAGGATATACCTTACAATCCACTTGAAACAACGTCCTCGTATTTCCGATATAAGATATGAAGGAGTAAAGAAATCCGAGCGTGAGGATCTGGAAGAAAAACTCGGTATTATGAAAGGTGCACAGATTACTCCGAATATGAAAGACCGTGCACAGATTCTCGCGAAAAAGTATTTTGATGAAAAGGGATTCAAAAATGCAGAGATTACTATTGATGAAATTGAAGACCTGACAAATCCGAACCAAGTCATACTGGACGTATATATTGACAAGAAAGAGAAAACGAAAATAAAGAAGATTATCATTGAAGGAAACCACAATCTTCCTACAAACAAGATAAAAGGTGGACTTATTTCTAAAGGTGCTCTGAAGAAATTGCACGAATCAAGTGGTATTGCAAATTTGTTCAAATCGAAGAAATATACGGAGGAGAAATTCCAAGAGGATAAGAAAAACCTGCTCGAAAAATACCACGAACTGGGATATCGCGATGCTGAGATTCTCAAGGATAGCGTGTGGAATGTTGATGAAAAGCATGTAAACGTATATTTCAAGGTTGATGAAGGGCAGAGGTATTATATACGGAACATAGCATGGATAGGCAATACCATAATGTCAACAGAACAGTTGAATCATACGTTGCGTATGGAGAAAGGTGATGTCTATAATCAGGTGTTAATGGATAAACGTTTGAAGAGTGATGAAGATGCCGTTGGAAACTATTACTACAATAGCGGTTATGTATTCTTCAACTGCCAACCTGTTGAAATAGATATTGTTGATGACTCTGTTGATGTGGAAATGCGAATAACTGAAGGTCCACAAGCACATATAAATCGTGTACGTATCAATGGAAATGATAAGCTTTATGAGAATGTTGTCCGTCGTGAATTACGTACTAAGCCTGGTGACCTTTTCTCCAAAGATGCACTTGAGCGAAGTGCTCGTGAATTGGCATCAATGGGACATTTTGATGAAACAAAGTGTATTCCTGATGTGAAACCGGATTATGAAAACGGAACTGTTGATATCGACTGGAATCTTACGAGTAAAAGCAATGACCAAGTGGAGTTTTCATTAGGTTGGGGACAAACTGGTGTCATTGGTCGTATCAGTTTGAAACTGAACAATTTCTCCATGCGTAATCTCTTCGGCAAGAATAAGGCACACCGTGGAATCATGCCTATTGGTGACGGTGAGCAAATGGCTCTTAGTGTGCAGACAAATGGTAGTTATTATCAGAGTTACAGTATATCATATACAGACCCATGGTTTGGAGGGAAACGTCCAAATATGTTGTCTGTGGGAGCGTATTATTCAAAGCAAACAGATATTTCAAGTACATACTATAATTCCAGCTATTATAACAATTATAACTACTATCTGGCTGGTTATGGAAGCAGCTATTACAACAACTATACGGATTACTATGATCCGGATAAATACATTCAGTTGCTGGGCATATCCGTAGGATGGGGTAAGCGTTTGCGTTGGCCAGATGACTTTTTCCAGTTCTCTGCAACGCTTGCGTTCCAGAGATATATGCTCAAGAATTGGCGATATTTCCTTGTGCAGACAGGAAACTGTAATAACTTGAATCTCAATCTTGCGTTATCACGTGTGTCCACAGATAATCAGTTGTTCCCGCGTAAAGGTTCAGAATTTACACTTTCTGTTACTTTAACACCTCCATTCTCTGCTTGGGATGGAAAAGATTATGCTCATCTGGCAACAAATCCGCTCGATGCAAACTATCAGAAAGAACAACAGGAAAAATATAGATGGATAGAATATCATAAATGGAAATTCAAATCACGTACTTTTACTGCACTGACAAGTTCACAAAAGTGTTTCGTCCTCATGACGCGTGTTGAAGTGGGACTTTTAGGATGCTACAATCAATATAAGAAATCACCTTTTGAAACATATTATGTCGGAGGTGACGGAATGAGTGGATATTCTACTTCCTATGCAGAAGAGACCATCGGTCTTCGTGGTTATGAAAACGGTTCACTTACTCCGTATGGTTCGGAAGGCTATGCTTATGACCGTTTTACACTGGAGTTGCGTTATCCTTTCCTGTTGGGTAATACAACAATCTATGGCCTTGGATTCTTGGAAGGTGGTAATGCGTGGACGGAGACAAGGAATTTCAATCCTTTCGATATGAAACGTAGTGCGGGGCTCGGTGTTAGACTCTTCTTGCCTATGGTCGGACTTATGGGTATTGATTGGGCATACGGTTTTGATAAGGTGTTTGGCTCTGATTCTTATGGTGGTAGTCACTTCCACTTCATCCTTGGACAAGAATTTTAATATATAACAAAAACTATGAATAGAAATAATATGAAAAATTCAATGAAATCATGCAGATTTATACTATTATGTATCATCTGCATATTTGCAATGCCAGTTGCAGCACAGAAATTTGCACTTGTCGATATGGGATATATTCTAAAAAATATACCCGCATACGAAAGGGCAAATGAACAATTAAATCAAGTTAGTAAGAAATGGCAGGCAGAAGTGGATGCTCTCAATACGGAGATACAGACGCTTTACAAGAACTATCAGAATGAATCTGTATTCTTATCCCAGGAACAGAAAAAGAAAAAGCAGGACGACATAATGGAAAAAGAGAAAAATGTCGGTGAACTGAAAAAGAAATATTTTGGTCCTGATGGTGAATTGTTCAAGAAACGTGAAGCATTGATAACTCCTATACAAGAAGAGATTTACAATGCTATCAAAGAGGTCGCAAACTTACGAGGTTACTCTCTTATTCTTGACCGTGCTTCGGATAATGGTATTATCTTTGCTTCTCCTAAAGCAGATATAAGCAATGAGATTCTGCAGAAGTTAGGCTACTCAACACAATAATGATAATAATAAACAATAGTATAAATTTTAAAAATCAAGACAATGAAAAAATTATTTGCAATTGCACTGATTTGTGCACCACTGAGTCTTTTCGCTCAGCAGAAGTTTGGTCATGTTAATTCACAGGAAATCGTTCAGGCTATGCCGGAATATACAGCTGCACGTACTGAGGTAGAAACACTCAGCAAGCAGTATGAAGCAGACTTGAAGACAATGCAGGATGAATTCCAGAGAAAGTCAGAATCTTTTGATAAGGAAGCAGAGACTCTGCCTGAGGCAACAAAGAATCGTCGTGCTCAAGAACTGCAGGAACTCTATCAGAAGATACAGCAGGCTTATCAGGACAACCAGCAGGACTTGCAGAAGAAATCTGCTGAAAAAATGCAGGCTATCACACAGAAAATATCAGAAGCAATACAGCTTGTTGGTAAGGAAGGTGGCTTTGTATACATAATGGATATTGCAGGTGGCGTACCATATATCAGCCAGACTCTCAGTATAGATGTGACATCTCAGGTAAAAACAAAACTTGGTTTGAAATAATATAAGCAAAAGTGTATTTTGTCTAAGAGAAATAAAGATGTGGCGGAGGTTTCTCTACCACATCTTTTCTCTAAAAATATTATGAAGAGATTTTGTTTTATAGTTTGTTGCCTGTTTATGGTGGTGTGTGGAGCAAAAGCACAGTATCTGTTTGGGTATTTCAGTTATGACAATGTGCTGAAACAGATGCCTGAGTATAAGCAGGAAAGAGCGAAATTGGATTCCCTGAAGATGCAATTGGATGCTGAAACGGCACGTGTGGAAAAAGATTTCAACGAGAAATATGAGGAATTTCTGGAAGGACAGAAAGACTATCCTCCAATAATCTTGCAAAAACGTCAGTTGGAACTTCAGGATGCCATGGACAGAAATGTCGCATTCAAGGAAAAGTCACGTGCTGCTTATGTGCAGGCAGAACGTGATGCGGAGGACTTGCTGCGCGTGAAGATAAATGATGCTGTAAAACAAGTGGGGGCAGAATTGAGATGCGCTTTCATCTTGAATACTGACGGCAATGTGTGCCCTTGGGTGGATGCTTCAAGGGGTGTTGATGTTACGTTACAGATTCTTGACAAATTGAAATGAGATGAATCCGATAGGCGTTTTTGATTCCGGTTATGGTGGACTGACGATATTGCAGAAGATGCGTGAGCTTCTTCCGGAATATGACTATGTCTATCTTGGTGACAATGCACGTACTCCATACGGTAACCGTTCTTTCGAGATTGTCTATCAGTTTACACGCGAGGCGGTGAAAAAACTGTTTGATATGGGGTGTCCATTGGTTATCATCGCCTGTAATACGGCATCGGCAAAGGCTCTGCGTTCCATACAACAGAATGACTTGCCATGCTGGGATGTTTCAAAACGTGTGCTTGGTGTGATCCGCTCTACTGCGGAGGTGATAGGGCAACTGTCCAAAAGCCGTCATGTAGGAATTGTTGCCACTGCTGGTACGATAACTTCAGAGTCGTATGTGATGGAAATACGTAAGCTGTTCCCGGATATTACTGTGACGGGGCGGGCTTGCCCGATGTGGGTGCCTTTGGTGGAGAACGACGAAATGGAAGGCCCGGGGGCTGACTATTTTATTAAAAAAGACATAGATGCGCTTTTTGCTATGGACTCCATGATAGATACGGTGATTCTTGGATGTACACATTATCCGTTGCTGTTGGAGAAGATTAAAAAATATGTACCGCAAGGCACTACGATCATTCCACAAGGTGAGTATGTTGCCAAGAGTCTGTGCGATTATCTACACCGTCATCCCGAGATGGATGCGCGGCTTACAAGGGGTGCCATATGTCGATATTTTACAACGGAAAATGCTGATAAATTCGGCAAAACAGCAAAGATGTTTCTTGGCGAAGATGTACTGGTAGAACATCTGTCGGCATTAGATAAAAATCAATGACTTTATTCAGTATTTTTGGATTTGACAGGCATACGATGTCCGTGAAGAAAGAGATGCTTGGTGGTATTACGACATTTCTTACGATGTCTTATATCCTTGCCATAAATCCATTAATTCTCCATGATGCAGGAATGGATCAGGGGGCAGTGTTTACAAGTACAGCAATTGCTTCAATTGTTGCTACCCTGATAATGGCAATGTATGCGAAACTTCCATTTGCCCTTGCTCCGGGCATGGGGCTGAATGCTTTCTTTGCCTACACCATTGTGGTGGCTTTGGGATATACGTGGCAGTTTGCACTTACTGCAGTATTCATTGAGGGTTTGATATTTGTAATACTTACCGTGACAGGTGTGCGCAAGCAGATAATAGATGCCATGCCGAAAGTTCTTCAACGTGCCATTTCGCCTGGATTGGGACTGTTCATTGCTTTTATAGGTTTCAAAAATGCGGGAATCATCGTGCCTAATGATTCTACGTTTCTTGCGCTGGGTGACTTGCATTCGCCTGTGGTATTGCTCGCTTGCTTCGGCATTGTGATAAGTGCTGTGTTGCTGATACGTAATGTTGTAGGTGCTTTGCTTATCGGCATCATCATTACTGCTATCGTAGGCATACCGCTTGGATTGACCTCATTTAATGGTGTCTTTTCTTTACCACCGTCCATAGCACCAGTGTTCTGCCAGTTTGAATGGTCGAACATCTTTTGTATAGATATGTGTATTTGTGTCCTGACACTCCTGTTCTTTGATATGTTTGATACATTGGGGACACTTATCGGCGTAAGCAACAGGGCGGGAATGGTGGATGAAAATGGTAATGTTCTGCATCTCAATAAAGCTCTGATGGCAGATTCTGTCGGTACTATGGCAGGCGCAGTGTTAGGCACATCTACCGTCACTACGTTTGCTGAAAGTGCATCGGGTGTAAATGCGGGTGGACGCAGCGGACTGACATCATTCTTTACTGCTATTTGTTTTACATTATCCCTATGTATCGCTCCGCTTTTTCTTTCTATTCCATCGCAGGCTACGGCACCAGCCCTTATCCTTGTGGGCGTGATGATGATGCGTGATATCCGTGAGATTGATTTCTCTGATTTCAAGGTGGCGATACCATGCTTTGTGTGCATAACTATGATGTCATTGGCATGCAGTATCTCTGATGGAATACTACTTGGAATGATTACTTATGTCATATTGCATGTATGTAGCGGAAATTGGCGTGACATACGCAAAGGAACATACATCCTCGTGGCGTTGTTTATTCTGAAATACGTCTTTTTCTAACTTTCAACAGGCTGTGTACGGGGTAGCAGACACTTAAAAAACCTACTGCTACGACAGTTACGAAGATCAGGACTATATCCAATCCGTGCACACTTACAGGGTAAGCATCCACCACGAAATTTCCACTACTCTTTCCCAGTGCTACAATGCCGTATGTCTCTTGCAACCGGCATAACAATACACCTATGCAAATGCCGATGACTGCACCTAAGATGGATATCAACCTTCCTTCAAAAAGGAATATATTGGATATCTGCCTGTCGTTTGCACCGAGAGAACGTAGGGTTACGATATCGTCTTTTTTGTCGATGATGAGCATTGATAGACTACTTATAATATTGAAGCATGCTATTATAAGGATAAAGGTGAGAAATATATAAGCCATCAGTTTTTCTACTTTCATGATTCGGAATACATCTTCCTGCTGCTCGTAGAGATCGCTGACTTTGTATTTGCTGCCAAGGATGGACTCAATTTTACTTTTGACATTCTTGACATTTTTGACTTTTATATTCAGCGCACTTATCATGCCTTTCTGCCCAAATAAATCTCTTGCAAAATCTATAGGCACTATTATATAGTTTTTGTCATATTTCTGCTGTTTGACGTTAAAGAGTACTCCTGACGGATATAGTGTTGCCTGTGAAAATCCTGATGTAGGATCGGTAATATCAATCTGACCATTATGATCGGGGACAAATACGTTCAACGGCAATACGAAATTTACCCCTGTTCCCAGGTCGTCAGCGACTCCTATGCCCAGCGTTGCGCATGGCACTTGTGTGTAAACTAATTCAGATATGGATTTTTCTATGTCGAGTTGTGTGTCCCATAATTTGAAATCTCCTTCTCCGTATATGATGCTGTCGATCTTTGTCAGTTGCTGGAACTTGTCATCAACACCTCGCAGACGCACTACCTTTTGATTCTGTCCGTAAATGAGCAATGCCTGATCTTCAATGCTCTCGTAAACTCCTTCAACACCTTCTATCTTGCGTATGTCCTGCAATAATGTGTCGTCGGCACGCATGAACTTTCCATTTGTCGGTGTAATCTTCAAATCAGGGTCGAGAGTGGTAAAAAATGTGGCTACCATGTCATGGAATCCGTTGAAGACACTTAGCGTGACAACTAATGCCATAGTGGTTATTGCAACACCCACGACACTGATACCACTAACCCAGTTGATAGCATTGTGGCTTTTCTTTGAAATGAGATACCGTCTGGCTATGTAGAAAGGGAAATTCATTTGCGGAGCAGATTATCGATATTCTCTATATAATCAAGTGAGTCGTCAATGAAAAATTTTAATTCAGGAATAATACGCACTTGGTTGTGTATGCGTTTCCCTAATTCAAAGCGTATGCTTTTCTGGTTGTTGTTGATATTGTTTATAATATCTTCTCCTTTTTCAGACGGAAAGATACTCAGATAGGCTTTGCTAATGCTCAAATCAGGGCTTACTCTTACTGCTGTAACACTTATCATCACTCCGTGCATGGTACGTGTCTGTTCCTGAAAGATACTGCTCAGTTCTTTCTGTATAAGACGTGCTACTTTGTTTAATCTTTCTCCTTGCATGATATTTATATGTTATTTGATTCTTTTGATAATACTAAGTCCGTCTCTCAATGGTAAAATGACTTTTTCTACTCTTTCATCACTGGCAACTATGTCATTAAATTCCATTATTCCTCGTGTCTGCGGATCATCGGCGTATTCCTTATCTATTACATGACCGTCCCAGAGTGTATTGTCAGCAACAATGTAACCGCCGATATCCAGAATTTGCATTGCCATGTCGTAATAGTTTTTATACAGACGTTTGTTTCCATCAATGAAGATGAAATCGAATGTGATTCCTAATTTTGGAGCTTCTTTCAGTGCATCGCCAATATGGAAATGTATCTTGTCGGCAACATCGGATTCCTCTATCCATTTCCGCGTAAAATCTTCTAATTCATCTTCTATTTCGAAGGTGTGCACAATACTTCCTCCACGTGCCATGCAGATAGCAGAATAACCACTGAATGTGCCTATTTCCAGGATGTTTTTAGGATTGATCATCTCCACAAGCATTTTTAGTACTTTCCCTTGCAGATGTCCGGACACCATGCGCCCATAGAGGAGATGTTTGTTTGTCTCTCTCCATAGACGGTAGAGATATTCGTCTTCTTTGCCGATATGATCAAGTATGTACTGCTGTATGTCCAAATTATTGTTTTTTTAATGCATGGAGGGCAAGTGAGTAAGAATCTGCTCCGAATCCACATATGACTCCTTTGCATACAGATGAAATCATGGATTTGTGCCTAAAATCTTCGCGTGCAAATATGTTGGATATATGTACTTCTATCACGGGTGTTTTTATTGCAGCGATACAATCCATGATGGCAATGCTTGTGTGCGAATATGCTCCTGCATTCAGAACGATTCCATCGTATGAAAAACCTGTTTCTTGGAGTTTGTCTATGATGACTCCTTCGCAATTGTTTTGGAAATAGTCTATCTCATCGTTAGGAAACTCCGCCCTCAGTCGTTGCAGTATGTCGTCGAAAGATTCGTTGCCATACACTTCTGGGGAACGTGTGCCCAACAGATTTAGATTAGGTCCATTGATAATTTGAAATCTCATTTTTTTTGTTAATTTTGTACGCAAAATTAGTAAATAGTTGGAACTTCTCAAAAGATATAAGAGTTATTTAAGACTGGAACGGAATTATTCGCATCATACCATTGATGCTTATCTTCGTGATGCTGGGAAACTTATCGACTATATCGAGAAAGAAAAAGGACCTTCTTTTAGTTTTCGTTCCGTTACACTTGAAGATCTACAGGCTTTTGCTGCATCACTTCATGATGATAGTGTTGGTGCTCGCAGCCAGTGCCGTGTGTTGTCAGGAATAAGATCACTTTTCCGATTCCTTGAACAGGAAGACGAAATATCTTCTGATCCATCTGAATTATTGGAATCACCACAGTTGGGGATGCATTTGCCAGAGGTGCTGACAGTGGATGAGATAGATGCAATTGAAAATTCTATAGACTTGAGCAAGAACGAAGGACATCGTAACAGAGCAATCATAGAAGTGCTTTTCAGTTGTGGTTTAAGAGTATCGGAACTTGTTAATCTAAAGCTTTCTGACTTGTATCTTCAGGATGGATATATCCGTGTATTCGGAAAAGGTAATAAAGAGCGGTTTGTCCCGATTTCATCGTCCGCAACAAAAGAGCTGAAGTTGTGGTTTGAGATGCGTAATCACATGGACATTAAGCATGGTAACGAAGATTATGTATTTCTCAATCGTCGTGGTTGCCGTCTTACACGAACAATGATACTGATAATGGTGAAAAAACAAGCAGAGCTGGCAGGCATTACCAAAGTCATCTCTCCTCACACGTTTCGCCATAGTTTTGCGACTTCACTTTTGGAAGGTGGGGCAGACCTTCGTGCAATACAGGCTATGTTGGGGCATGAGAAGATAGGTACAACGGAAATATATACACATATTGATGCTTCCCATTTGCGTGAAGAGATTCTTTATCATCATCCACGTAATATAAAGAAGGTTTATTAGCGCATAATAGTCTAATGACCGATTTGGGATTATAATGTTATTTCTGCAGAGCCGAAACAACGGTGATGACTGGTGTCGTAAATGGTGCAGAATTGCCCAGGAGCAACACCATGTATAGGCTTTTCTACCTTTATCCTGTATGTGGTAGAATTGACGGATGATATCTCTGCTGCTGTGAAGACAGGTGTGTGTCTTATTTTTACACTTATATTCTTAGGAAGACTGATAATGCCTTTTTCATTTTTCGGAAATGCTCCAGGTGTGAGTAGATGGAGATCGTGAATAAGGAATTCGTCTTTGTATGCAGTGCTCGGATTGTATCCCTTGCTGACAAAGAGTATGTTTTTTTCAATATCTTTCTTTATTGCAAACCAAGGACCTTCACCGAAACCAAGTCCTTTTCTTTGGCCTATGGTATGAAACCACAAACCACGATGTTGCCCTAATTTCCGTCCTGTTTCCAATTCTATGACATCTCCTGGATTCTCTCCAAGAAAACGTCTTACATAATCATTATAGTTTATCTTCCCTAAAAAGCAAATGCCCTGTGAGTCTTTCCGTTTTGCATTGACAAGATGCTCTCTTTCTGCAATGGTACGGATTGTTCCCTTCATCATTCTACCTATAGGAAAGATGGCTTTCTTCAATTGCCATGGTTCGATTTGGCATAGGAAGTCGGTCTGGTCTTTCACGGGGTCAGGACTTGTGCATAGCCACTTTCTTCCTTCATCATCAATCTCTGTCTGTGCATAGTGTCCAGTTGCTATGATGTCATATTCAAAACCTTTCTTTTTATCGAAAGCACCGAACTTTATCAATTTATTACACATCACGTCAGGATTAGGGGTAAACCCATTTTTTACTTTATCCATGGTGTATGTAGTTACTTCTTCCCAATACTCTTTATGGCAATCGATGATTTCAAGATTCAGTTTGTATCGATTTGCTATTGCTGTTGCCATCTCAATGTCTTCTTCCGCAGAACAATCCCAATCTTCTGTTTCAGTAGGTTCCTGCCCGATACGTATATAGAAACAGTCAGGTTTCAATCCCTGACGTACAAGTTCGTATACAACCACACTACTGTCGACACCTCCCGACAATAATACCGCTATTTTCTTACCGGCCAAATCTTCCATGCTGACAAAGTTAGTGCAAACCAAGAACAATGCCAAAATAAATTTATTTATTTCCAATTTGGAAGGATGAAAAATGGAGTTTACTCCGATTATTCATTATTTCAAATCGGATAAAAACTTCGTTTTGTAGGCATTGTCTTGGTGCAGCCTAAGTTCGACCGAAGGTCAAAGTTATATATTTTTTTTATATTATATTGCTTTTTCTTATCTTTGCGTCTGTTATTAAAGCATAGATGATGAAATTCCTTTTACGTCCTGATGATGCTCATAAGGGTATGATGGGACATTCGCTCCTCATAGTAGGAAGATATGGTATGGCGGGTGCTGGCATACTTGCTGCGAAGGCATGTCTTCGCAGTGGAGTTGGCAAGGTGACGGTGCATATACCAAAGCGGAATAATGATATCTTGCAGATAAGTGTTCCAGAAGCGATAGTCTCACATGATTCGGATGATTTTATCATTTCTGATGCTTCTGTATTAAAAGATGAAATCATCAAGGGAAGATATCAGAGTATTGCCATCGGACCAGGTCTCGGAACTGACGAGAAAACGGCTTCCGTGCTGAAATCCCTGTTGAGCGATATGCAAGACGGCGTCAATACCCCATTGGTCTTAGATGCAGACGCATTGAACATCTTATCACAACATATAGATTTCTTTCCGCTTCTGCCGAAAAACACTATCCTTACACCGCATCCTATGGAATTGCGACGTATGGTGTCATCCTATCTTGGCTACACCGGAGACGTAGATGACAAGATAGCCTCTCTACTTGCAAGCAAGATAGATTGCCATGTGATTCTGAAAGGACATCGTTCGGCAATCTGTTGCCCGGACGGAAAGATATCATATAACAAAACTGGTAACAGTGGTATGGCAACAGTTGGTAGTGGCGATGTGCTTACAGGAATGTTGGCAGGACTTTTAGCACGTGGATATGCGCCTGATGAAGCGTGTGTGTTGGGCACATATTTACATGGTCTTGCCGGTGATATTGCGATAAAGGAGATGGGTAGGGAATCGCTTGTTGCTTCTGATATTGTTAGATATCTTCCAAAGGCTTTTCTTGATTCAGAATGCCATTGATTCTGTCAAGAATTGATACAAGGTCTTGATGAGTTTCTGACCGAAGCATCGTTATCTTTGTTTCACGGAAATTAGGAATGCCTTTGAATAAAGGTGTTGCAGCCAGATGACGGCGGGTGTGGAGAATCCCTCGTAGTTCATCAATACGGTTGATGTTTATCATGAGCAGTTCTTTCAGTATCTCAATTTTGTCATGAACACTGAACTCTGTTTTTGTGCTGCCGTACTTGAGGTAGTCGTTGATGTGACTGAAAATCCATGGTTGCCCAAATGTGGCTCTTCCAATCATTACAGCATCGACACCATAACGATCGAACATGTCCTTGCATTGCTGTGGCGTAGTAACGTCACCATTGCCGATAATAGGTATATTCATGCGTGGGTTTTCTTTCACCTTCCCAATCAAGGTCCAGTCAGCATCTCCTGTGTACATTTGTGACCGTGTGCGTCCGTGGATGGTCAGTGCCTGTATGCCACAGTCTTGTAATTGCTCTGCCAAATCAACGATTATCTTATGTTCATTGTCCCAGCCGAGACGAGTCTTTACCGTTACTGGAATATCAACAGCCTTGACGACTTCTCTCGTTATTTCCAGCAGTAATGGGATGTTTTGTAGCAGCCCTGCGCCGGCTCCTTTTGATGCAACCTTTTTGACAGGGCAACCAAAGTTGATGTCGATGAGGTCTGGCTTTGACTCTGCAACCACCTTTGCGGCTTCAACCATTGATTCCACTGTCCTACCGTAAATCTGTATTCCGACAGGACGTTCATCTTCGTTGATGATGATTTTTTTCAGAGTACTGTTTACGTTTCTTATGACAGCATCAGCATTTACAAATTCCGTATATACCATTGCTGCTCCGTATCTTTTGCATAACATACGAAAGCCAATGTCCGTAACGTCTTCCATAGGTGCAAGGAAGACGGGTTGCCCCTGAAATTCTATATTGCCTATTTTCATATAAAAACTCATGCAAAATTAGCAATTTTTCGTTAATCATTGCTGTAGGCTCGCAAACTTTTATTACCTTTGCAGATATAAATAATCAAACAGTGGAAGCAAAGAAAATTTGTCTTGACGACTATGTGTACGCCGGCGAAGGTGCCAATGGCGAAAGTTATAATCTAAAGAGTGACAGTTCTGTGATGATGAAACTTTATAATGAAAGTGCAGACATCACAAGTGCAATAAATGAATTGGAACTGGCAAGGAAAGTGTATGCTGCAGGTATTCCTACACCAAAACCGGGTGAATTTGTGACGGACGGTAACGGGCGTTTTGGAATTCAGTTTGAGCGTATTGTAGGTAAGAAATCCTATTCAAGAGCTACAGGTGATGACCCTCAGAATGTGGAGAAGTATGCTCGTGAATTTGCTCAAATGTGTAAGGACCTGCATAATATCCATCTTAAGAAAGGTGACTTTGAAGATCAAAAGGAGAAGGATAAAAGACAGATAGATGAAAATCCTTATTTCACACCAGAAGAAAAGGTAAAGGTTAAGGCTTTTGTTGATTCTGTTCCCGATGCCGATACAGCTATCCATGGTGACTTGCAGTTCAGTAATGCTATCGTGGCAGATGGAAAACAGTATTTCATTGACCTTGGAGACTTTGCAATGGGACATCCATATTTTGATTTGGGTATGGTCATGTTATGCTGTCTTTACGAGACTGAAGAGTTCTCACAGGGCGTCTTCCATATGACGTGTGCCACTGCTGCAGAGTTTTGGAAATATTTTGTGAAAGGATATTTCGGAGAAGATGCAGACCCAGACGAGTGGGAAAAGATACTTAAACCTTATGCTGGTTTGAAATGTCTGATCATTGAACTTTATGCTGGGTGTTATTTCCCTCAGTATCATGCATTGCTTGATGAAATTACTAAAAATTAAAACTTAAAAACAAAATAAAAATATGTCTTTTACACGAATTTGCAGTAACGTTTTCACAAAAGTG
Organism: Bacteroidaceae bacterium; assembly: GCA_024398495.1. Classification (GTDB taxonomy): domain Bacteria; phylum Bacteroidota; class Bacteroidia; order Bacteroidales; family Bacteroidaceae; genus Prevotella. The sequence continues at coordinate 31,956 of JAKSJA010000001.1, forward strand.
ATAAATGATTATCATTTGAAAGATGACGTAGATGCGTTGATGAAAAATCCTTATGACAAGGATTGTATAGAACATAAATTATATCTAAAATGTTGGATTGATACTGTCCAGTGGCATCTTGAGGATATTATCCGCAATCCTAAGATAGATCCCGTTGAAGCTTTGCAGTTGAAACGGCGTATTGATGAAAGTAACCAAGATAGGACAGATCTTGTGGAACAGATAGACACTTACTTCCGTCAGGAATATGCAAATGTAAAGCCATCCCCTGATGCAACTATCAATACAGAAAGTCCTGCATGGGCTGTTGACCGTCTTAGTATCTTGTTCCTCAAGATCTATCACATGCAGGAACAGGTAAACAGAGCTGATGCTGATGCGGAACACATACAGAGATGTCAAGGAAAACTTGATGTCTTGTTGCAGCAACGTGAAGACCTTTCGCTTGCTATTGATCAACTCCTTGAGGATATTGCCGAAGGAAAAAAATATATGAAAGTGTATCGGCAGATGAAGATGTATAATGATCCATCGACAAATCCTATACTTTACAATCAGAAATAGTTTTATCTGCTAACATTCCTATATTCGGGATGAAGAAGGAACATCTGCTTATAATGCGTTTCTCTGCAATCGGTGACGTTGCGATGATGGTACCGATTGTAGTCGCATTGGCAGAACAGTATCCTTCATTGAAGATTACTGTCTTGAGTCGTCCTTTTGCCAAAGATTTCTTTTCAAATCTTGCACCTAACGTATATTTTATGAGTGCGGATGTGAAAAATGAATATAAGGGGGTCGGTGGGCTCAATGAATTGTTCAAGCGTGTTTATAGCAAGAATATTACATGCGTGGCGGATTTCCATGGCGTTCTACGGACGGAGTACTTGCGCAGTCGTTTTGCCCTCAACGGTGTGAAGGTTGAACATATAAACAAACACCGCAAGGGTAGGAGAAAACTATGCAGACAGAAAAATAAGGTGATGCAACAGTTGGCATCCCCTTTTGATAACTATTCCGATGTCTTGCGTAAGTTGGGATATCCAGTAGTGCTAAGTCAAGAAAAAGTACCATTCGCATCTATTTCATCTTCTTTTGTTGTTCCGAAAGGTGAGGTATGGATCGGCATTGCACCCGGGGCATCTTATGTGGGGAAGATATATCCTTCAGACAAAATGCAAGAGGTAATAACAGGCCTTAAGGAACGTGTTCTAAATTCAAGGATATTTGTTTTCGGAGAAAAGGAAAACCCATATCCAGAAACTATTAATGTGCATGATACGTGTGATGGGTTCCGAAACGAACTGGCATTGATGAAAAAGTTAAGTGTGATGATAAGTATGGATAGTGCCAATATGCACCTTGCCTCTCTTGTCGGTACTCCTGTGGTCAGTATCTGGGGACAGACTCATCCTTTAGCTGGTTTCATAGGCTGGAATCAGACAACGGATACTGCCGTGCAGTTAGACCTTCCGTGTCGTCCTTGCAGTATCTTTGGAAATAAAAAATGTGAGATAGGAGATTATCCTTGTATAAAGAATATTACTCCAGAGCAAATTGTTGACAAAGTGATGCAGATAGTGAATAAATGACTATCGCACCTGCTGAGGCTACGTTGAGAGAGTGCTTTGTACCGTACTGCGGAATTTCTATACAACCGTCACACATATTTACTACTGATTGTTGAACGCCTTTTACCTCATTGCCAAGAATGATTGCGATGCCGTTTCCTGTGTTGCAGTCAAAGTCTTTCAGCGATGTGCTGCCTTCGCATTGTTCTACAGAATACACCTTATATACCCTCTCTTGTGCAGCAGATACAGCATCTTCCGTCTTCTCGAAATACTGCCATTCTATGCTGTCTTCTGCACCGAGAGCCGTCTTATGTATCTCAGGGTGTGGTGGACGACCGGTAATTCCACATAACCATATCGCCTCAATGCGGAAAGCGTCACAAGTGCGGAAAATGCTCCCTACATTATACATGCTGCGAACATTGTCAAGAATGACTATCAGGGGAATCTTTTCAGCAGATTTGAAATCATCCACTGATAGTCTGTTCATCTCTGTAACTTTCAGTTTCCTCACCTTATTATATTGAATATACGTTGAAACCACCATCCACGACAGCTACTGTCCCTGTTACAAACTTTGCTGCAGGACTTATGAGATAGTGAATGGTACCACATAATTCTTCTGGTTCTCCCATCCTTCCGAAAGGTGTCTGCTGAATGATGTGTTGTGCGCGTGGAGTCCAACTGCCATCAGGATTGACAAGCAGATCGTGGTTTTGTTTTGTTACGAAGAATCCCGGTGCAATCGCATTTACACGAATGCCGTCACCGAACTTATGAGCCACCTCTGTTGCCATATATTCCGTGAAACTCTTTATTCCTGATTTTGCAGCAGCGTAGCCGCATACTCGTGTCAGTGGGCGGAAACTGGTCATGGAGGCAAAGTTCACAATCTGTCCTTTACCTTGCTCTTTCATAACCTTAAGAAATACCTGCGTAGGTATCACCGTACCCGTAAGGTTCAGTTGCAGTACGAAAGAGAACTGTTTCGGGTCAAGGTCAAAAATAGACTGGTCATCACCGATGGTGGCACCTTTCTGGTTGCCGCCGGCAGCATTGAGCAGAGTGTCGATTCGTCCGTATCTGTCAATGATGTCTTTGCAGTTCTGTTCCACCGTAGGCACATCGAGAACGTTTGTTGCAAACCAACAAGCATCCCCACCGTCAGCCTTTATCTCGTTTACAAGAGCTTTTCCCAGTTCTTCTTCCTGCGGAAGACTGAGAAACACCACTTTGCACCCTTCTTTAGCAAGGTACTTTCCTATTATAGAACCGAGGACACCAGTTCCTCCAGTAATTACGACCACTTGGTCTTTAATGTCAAATAAATTGTTCATATCTAATTATTGTTTGCGGTTATTTTTTAGGGGTCTGAGAGGTCTGAGAGGTAGCCTCCTCTAAATCTCCCCCACAAGGGGAGACTTTTTGCCCCCTCCCTTGAGGGGAGGGCTGGGGAGAGGCTTCTTTTAGACTTTTCGACTCTTTGACTTTTACGGTTGCACCGGTACGTATGGTAGTTTGTATTCTATTCCAAGTTCATTGTCAACGGTGGCGATGATGCCCTCTACCTGTCCGAGAGCAAACATTCGCCCCATGAACGAATATCCTGCATTATACCCTTTGTCTTCATCTCCGAGCATCAGCGGACCATGGTCAACACGCATAGGAAGGTTTGTGTTAGCCTTCTCAAAGATACGTGCCAACTCAAACAAGTTTGCCCGTCCGCCAAGATGACTCGCCTCGCTGAAGTCACCGTTAGGGAAGATATGACAGGAGCGCAGATGAACAAAGTGAGTGCGGTTGGCATATTTCCGTGCCAGGGCAACAACATCGTTATGTCCGCCAGCAGAAAGACTGCCTGCACAGAATGTAAGCCCGTTGTGTTTGTTGTCAACAGCCTTCAAGAACCATTCTATGTCCTCATCGCAAGTGACGATACGTGGCAATCCCAGAATCTGGAAAGGAGGGTCGTCAGGGTGTACGCACATGTTCATCCCATATTCATCGCAGACCGGCATGATGGCATTGAGGAAATAACGCATATTCTCACGCAACTGCTCGCGCGTGATTCCTTTATATAAATCCAACAACTGTCTGAACAGTTCAACGGGATGCTCGTCATCCTCTTTTATGTTGCCATTGACAAACCCTTGAGTTTTGACAATGATGTTTTCCACCAGATGATGGTTGAATTCAGCCTCTCTCCCTTCTGCTACGACCTTTTTGTGCAGTTTGTCAGCCTCTGCCACCACCTCATCAGGAAAACTATCCCTTGCCCCCTCACGTTTGAGGATATAGATGTCAAAATATGCAAATTCAGCATGTGAGAAATACAGGTTTGTTGTAAAGTTCGGATTAGGATGGTCAAGGTCAGTACGAGCCCAGTCGAGAACTGGCATAAAGTTATAGCATATAGTGTGGATGCCTTCAAGACCGAGATTTTTAAGACTTTCCTTGTAAGTCTCAATCTGTTCATCCCTATCAGCACCGGCATATTTTATGCTCTCCACCACAGGCAGACTCTCCACCACGCTCCAACGCATACCATAACTCTCAATATATTCTCTCAAGTCACGAATCGCCTCGCGTGTCCACACCTGTCCATTAGGCACGTCATGCAAAGCCGTTACGATACCCTCAACACCAATCTGCTTGAGCATCTTAAGTGTTATCTTGTCCTTCTTACCGAACCATCTCCATGTTTTTTCCATAAAAAATAAATTATCAAATTATACTGCCAGAAGCAGCCCAACAAAAGTACTAAAAAATAATAGATACACAAAATGAAGAAGAGTTTTAAGCTTAAAAAGCTGACCTTAATAACGATACACTGCGTTACGATACGAACAAAGTTCTACGATACACTGCGTTACGATAACTTGTCGTAGTGAAGCGTATCGTAGTGAAACGTATCGTTATCGTAGGCGAAGTCTCCTATAACCTTTATTTTGCCTAAAAATTTATCACGGATTCAACTGTAAGATTTGAAAGAAACTACACAAGCTGTGGGAAATGTACATACGACATCCAGGACAACCCATTGCCGTTCCACAGATATCTCGTACCCTTGCATCAGTTATGAAAACCTCGTCCCGTCGGCTGAAATGAACATCCTAATCGCTGAAACAATCATCCTATCCGCTAATATCAACCACTCATGCCTCCACCTCCACAGTTTCCCGCCAGCTCCACAAAATCTGCTCCCTCCTAGATTCCCCCATCACCAACATCGGCACTGGCAACCGCACAGTTTGGGTAAAGAAGAAGTGAATCGATTGATGGAACGGAGATGGAACGGATAAGCAAACGGGGGCACGGAACCTGTCCCTATGACCCCCTATGACCCTCTGACCCTCTAAAATTGATGTCTTTGCTCATGGTTATTTGTGTTTTGTGGCAAAAACAAAGGTAATCAAAAGGGCTGATACATCGTGAGAAGTGTCAGCCCTAAATTTGTTAACTCAATAAATGTTTAGCGGACAGCAATAACTCTTAATATTTGGATAAAGCGAGTCGTAAGCCTATGGAATTACTACAAAAATTAGGTTTGATGGTAATACGGTTTGACAGATCGCATTGTTTGGGAATTGAATTCCAATCACCACCACAACAAACACAAATAGCATCATCAAAAGAGCCCTTAATGTTTGTATGTAAAGAATTTGAGTATTTATCATTTTCTTTTTGACACCATTCAGATACATTTCCACTCATATCATATATGTTCAACGCATTAGCTTCTTTGGTTGCTATAGTGTGAGTAATGTTATTACTATTATTTTTATACCATGCGACACTATCTAAATTATTGCTCCCACTATATTTTGCGTCAACACTTATGATTCCTCCACGTGCTGCGAATTCCCATTCCATCTCTGTAGGAAGACGGAATTTTTGCTTAGTAATTTTATTTAATTTTTTAATAAACTTCATACAGTCATTCCAGGAAACATTTTCAACAGGAAGTTTTTTCCCCTTGAAGTTAGATGGATTATTTCCCATTACTGCATGCCATAGGGCTTGTGTTACTTCTGTTTGGCCAATAGAAAAAGAACGAACGTTTACTTTTCGAATTGATTTTTCTCTACTCATAGAACCAATTGTACAAGTCCAAAAATCGCCACCCTTAACACGTATCATATTAAATGCAACACCATTAGCTATAAAATGAGGAAACTTAACTGGCAATTTAAACATAATTGGCATTGTGTACCAAACGCGTACTAAAGAACCATCCCACAATTTACCAGGTATCCATTTTGGCATAGTTTTTATAACACGAATAGCTTCATTGTCAATGGATGGATCTACAGACTCCACCACATTAACTTCGCCAATAGAGCCATCAGATTCTACGACGAATCGTACAATAACACGCCCCTGAACACCATTTTTCTCTGCAATCTTTGGATAATGAACATTTTCATTCAACCAAGCGAACATTGCTGCTTCACCACCAACGAATTGGGGCATTTGCCTAACCTTATTAGATATTACTTCCTCATTTTTAACTTGTGAATGAGAAGGGATTCCAAACAATATCAATATGGTAAATAAAAATACAATTCTTTTCATATTCGTTTTTAACGATCTATTTATTATTCTAATATAATTACACTTGCTGTCTTATTATTCATTCCTGGCATTGTATTGCCGATAGATGCTCCAATAAATGTTGGATCACAAACGATATATTTATTTCCATTTACAGAAATATAATCACCTGTTATATCTTCGTTAAAATTCACAGCAACAGCCAGATGCCCTGGATAAAATATCAACAGACATTTTAGTTGCAGCACGTCCCGAATAATTCGAGATAACAGAATACTTCTGTCTTCACAATCACAACATGGATAAAATAGCGATTCTTCCGAGAAAAATGTTCTGTCATGTCCCCAAACTTTTTCGTCATATTCATATTTGAATCCTGTTTGAACCCAATTTAATAAACGGTTTACAGCTTCCGATTCAGATAAGCTTTTTACCTTGTCTTTTAATTCAGGATACAATGATTCTGCAACCATCAATGATATAGGCGCATTAGCATACTGTGCCCATTGAGTCATAAAATCTCCATTATAGTATGAGTTTGGGTATGTTTCATAAAAAGATAAAAGATTTTTGTTTATTTCAATATGCAATTTGAATTCTGGATATCTCGTTGATGAGATAATTTTTGCATCACTTCTATCAATTGTGAGAAGGGGTTGTTTGTTTATAATTAGCGATAAGTTCTGCTCTTGTGGGAACTTAGCATCAGAAACCATAAGTTTTGACGGAAGATCAATTACACCATAATAAATATCTCCTCCGATATTATATGATGGTTTCTCAAATATAGTATGATTACTGGCAAATAACATATAAACATTATGCCCATCGTGAGCTAACCTCATCTTATAACCAGACAATAAATAGACATATGACATCAATAATGTTGCCTCATTCGTTCCTTTTCCACAAGCCGTTTCTGACATATTCTTAAGGAATAGCAAATATGCCCAATCACAAAGTTGCAAATCGCCTCTTATTTTAAGACAATCATATACAAGATTATCGTATTCTTTAGTAGAGAGAATGTTTAATGCATCTGCTACCGCATCCTCAGTAATCTGTTTCACTTCATAATTAGAATTGTATGGATATCTTACTATACATTTCGTCCCGAAATAGTTTATTTGAACAAAATTCTCTTTAACTTTTGGTATCTCAAGAATTGGTTCAATAGGCTGTGGCTGTGGAATGATAGGTTCAGTCTTTATGACATTTTCAATTACAATTGGAGTATCTTTTTGTGGTGTATTTTGAATATCATTATCAGGAACGACAACTGGTGGGATAGGGGTTTCTTTGGGTTTAGGAACAGGAGGAACTGACAATTGCTCTTGCCATGGATTACGAATAAAATCAATGAAATCACTTACTATTTCTCTTCGGAAATGATTGAAGTCTCTCTTGATCTCCTTGCGGAAATCATCAAAATCCTTGATGTTATTTTGTGCATTGCAAGTTTCAATAGTGCAACATGCAATGCACAAAATCAGCAATATGATTCTCATACACAACTTAATCAAAGGTCATGTGCCAAAACAGAATCTACAATATCATTAAGTTCTTCATCTCCCTCCTGTTCAAGTTCCTTCTTGATATTGCGTTTCAAACGTGCAGCTAGTTCTTTTTTATCAAAAGCGACTTGAACCTGAACCTCATAGTTATTCTGTTTATTTACTCTATAAATAGACAGTAGTGTTCTCGTATTTGTTAATGAAGCATCAATAATTGCCTTTGCTCGTTCATGGAACTTATCAACAGTGATCGCTGTGATTGCAGAATTTTGCTGATTGTCCAATTTTGATTCCAATGCAGCAGCCACTTTTGTTTCAAGCATTGCGGCCAACTCAACTTGAGCATTAGAACGAGCAGCAGCAATACCTGCATCAAATGTTCCAGCAATAGATTGAGCAGAACGGATGATATATCGCTTTGTCGGATTTCCAAGTTCATCTGCCATTAGTTCTTCACCAAGCAATTGTGTCTCAGTAATCTGCTTTGCTATCGTCTTATCACCAGCACAAACTATCCATCCATCCTTGATGAGTTTCTTTGCCTGTTTCTTGGCGTCTTTAGAAGGTTTAGAATTGAGTAGTTTCATGTTAATTTCATTAAGTTCCCTTTGCTGTTTAGCAAGATCTTTTGCAGTCTGAGCGAAAATTGATGCGTTAGACAATAGTGCCATAACCGCCATAATAATAATTTTTTTCATATTAGTTTTCTTTTAAAATGATACATTTAAACTTTCAATTTACATGTTAATGCAAGAATTAAAAAATAGTGACCCTCATTTTTGGATTTTGTTTACAATAATATTTCTTTTTTCTTTTAGATCATTAATTTTCATCTGCATCGCATGAATGTTATACTCAGTTTCTTCGTCCATAGAAGAAGTATCCTGTAGCAATACACACAAGATGCTGTCAGACGATTGTATTTCTTTTTCAATAACCAACAATGCATCTTCAAAATTTCTCTGCTTAATAAGTTTATCTACGTTTTTTGATGCAGATCTCACGCCAGTTGTTCCATCTGATGCATTTTCCCATGGAATCAAAAACAAGGCTCCAATAAGACACGCGGCAGCAACAAATCCCACCATTGGACGTAATACAAAACTCTTGCTTTTTTTGTTCCATTTAGACATCTTGTTGAGTTTTCTTTCACGTTCAGACAATCGACTGTTAATAAGTTCTTGAAGTTTATCGTTGTACTCTTCCATATCCTAAAAATCTATTCGTAAATCACGAAGCAAATGAATCACTTTATCTCTCAATGTGTTCAAACATTTATATTTTGCACTTTTGAGTCCAATCTTACTTGTATTCTCTTTTCTTACAGATAGAATTTCATCTAAAGACATACCATGAATATAAAACATCGTCAGTATCTCTAAACATCTTGGCGAGATTTGTTGTAAGCAATCATCAACCAATTGTTTTCTAGCCTCATCAATGTCTCCCTCTAAACATGGAGGTAGAATGTTATAAGGTGTAACATCATAATAGTCCTGCAGATAGATTTCTTTTGTGTTTCTAATCAGTTCTCGATATTCATTTTTTGCTATTGCCATTAAAAACGTTGTAAGAGAACAAGTTAATGGTACACAGTGTCCGTCCTTGTTAATTCTACACACCACATTATGGTCAATACATATCCTTTTATTCTCAATCTGAGTCCATAATCTTAAAAATGAATCCTGAAAAATTTCCTCTCGCTGATCCTGATCAAAAAATATCTCATGGAATTTATTCATAAAATAATCCTTACATTCTTCAAAAAACCAACGCTCAATATTAGAATTCTTTTTTTGAAGCCCAATTACGATTTCTATATCAGTATATTTTTTCATTTTCTTCCACTTACTATGGGATTTTGAGGCAACCGCGAAGGGCTATCATCCATAATCCTTTGCAACTCATGTTGTAATTTGTCATTTTTCATTAAAAATAATCGTTTCCCTACTATATCGAGTGCATAAGTCAATTTCCCCATCTTTGGTGACTTCATCTCAAAACAAACCTGATATGGCTTACACGCACTTATAGTTAGCCACTCTTCCTTAATAGGTTTTGCTGTGCGCATCATTGGAGTCCGAGGAATATTGAATTCGACATCAACGCCACGCACACATTCGGTATCATCACCTCTTGTTGAATCACCGCTATGACAAGCATCAACAATCACGAACAACTGTCCCGACCGTCCAATTCTATATCTTATATCCGTTAAAAACCTAGCAATTTCATCATCAGAAAAATGTTTTTCACCTTTGTCTTTATCACAATAATACATATAAGCATCGTATGGGATCCATGATTCATCCCATTGTGAATGTCTCCCTTTCCAACGCTCTGATTCGTCACCATCTAAATCGGTAATAAACTGTCCATGTCCAGAATAATGAATATATATAATGTCTCCTTTTTTACAAATCCTCGTCAAATCGAGAAAAGCTTGAGCTATTCCCTGTTTAGTCGCTTTCTCATTAACAAGAGTTCTAATATCTTTGAAACCGCACTTTGTTAACATTGATTTTACAACATACACATCCTTGTCACCATTAATCTTAGACCAGTTTTTATCTTCTTGCTTCCCAAGACCTATAATAAGAGCATGTTTACGCTCTGCGTTTACATAAACACTACAGAGCAGAACAAGTAAAGATGTTGCTATAAATCTATATATAATTGATCTATTCATCATAGAAGTCACCTGCATTGTAATAACCAAACTTTGGATCTGGCTCCGACTGCCATGTACGTACTTTTATAAAAGGGTTGTCCTTATCTGTCATATCAATCATTAAGAACAGATACCCTTGATCTGCATAAGTCGTAGAATTATAATCCTGTGCTAACTGCACACAAACAACCTCCTGATTAGCATTTTTTTCAAGCATTTGAATATCACTATGCGTAAAACGTATATTTATAAATTCATTGTTTTTGAAACATCTCGCAAGGTTCTGTAAATACTTATCCTTCGTATATCTATTAGTTGTAATTATATTTCTACCTTTTATAGACATCTTGCCGTCACCTGTCCTCTGTGCTGTATATTGACGGGCGACATTGCCGACTATAATAATGGCATCATCCGAAAATATATCCTTGATGTAATCAAGACGTTTCAGACAATAAGCCGTTTTGTAATTCTCTAAAAACTCCATCAACTGTTCCCTGGTTTCTTCCTTCCACATTACTTTTTTTGTAAGGATGTCCGCTTCTGTATTCTTGCCCAGGCCAAAAGCGATGTTCTCAATTTTTCCTTGATCATTGAAAGTAAAAGCCACATCTTCAACGAATGTCATCTTTGTTCCATTTCTAAAAGAGAAACTCATTTGCAGACCTCTGGCAACAACTTTCCCATTTTTACTTTTGTAATAATGTACATCTGGCGTACCTACGATTCGTCCTCTTCCATAGCCAATAAGTTGATTGAACATTTCCCTACCGTCAATGGTAAAACAGTTATAAACATCAATATGTTTACGTGTCTTGATAGCACTAAGTATCTTTTTTATTGTCGCATCATAAATGGTGCTATTTGCAACAACTTGTGATATAGATGGCTCACATTTAATATCGCTTGATTGTTTCGCAATCGTCTTAGAGCCATTACCATTATTGTGCAGACTAAAAGATGCTTCCGGTATCGCAACCCTATTAACAACATTTAGCACACTTTCCATTTCCGCATCACCTCGTGCCAATCCTTTGTATTCGTATTCTACTTCAAGGTAATAATCATCGCCCTCATAATTAGGAATCATCTGCATTGTACCTCTTCCGTCCTTTGCCTTGCCAGTACACATCTCTCTGCCGTCATTATATGCAAATTCTATTTCGGATATTCCTTCTCCTTTGTAAGTAAAAATCAAATCCACATTATCCCCGTCAAGATATTCAACATAAACTTTTATGTCACTTATTATGTTTCTCATTTGAGGTATTATCCAATTCACCAACAGATGCCCGTCATCATCAGTAACCTCATTCGGATATTGAACAGAACGTATCAAAGAATATGCCCAATAGTAATACTGGAGAGCCATCCCAAGTTTTCTTCTTTCAACAGCCTCATTAGCCATCTCTACCATATCTTTTGCTTTTGCAATGCGTGATTCGTATATCATAGCTAACTCACAACGTTTCATCCATCGCCTGACTGTAACCTTTGGTTTCGAACCAAATATCATCTTTTCGCAATTAGTCAATGTAGAGGTGGAGTATGTTTGAATACAGTTACGGACATATTGACTATGAGCTATCTTAGAGCCATTGCTAGAATGTTCGTAGTTTTGTGTAAAGTCACTCGAAACATGAACTGCAATCATTGATGCTAATTGTGCCAATGCACCCTTATCTGCTTCTTCTTCAGTAGTAGCCATAGATTCGCCATAATAATACTCACCCGATGACTTTATATAATCCCAATTTTGGGCATTTAAACCGACCGTTGAATTTAGCAATATTACCAATATGAAGATTCTTTTCATTTGTTTCCTATACTTAGTTTTGTAAATTTATATCATTTCATCCCTACCTTCTTCCCATTAACTATATAGATACCCTTTGTTGGTTTATTCTTGATGAATGAGTTGTATTCTTCTTTTGAGAATACCCCTATACAAATTCCACTAATGGTATGAATAACATATTTACTATTATCTACCATAATACTTTCAACACCACTTGGATCTATCACATTGACATCTTTCGCGACAGAAGTGGCCTCATAATAGTTATCTCCAGCTTGTGTTGCTGTGATTTTTGCCATACCAGAATTTACTGGATTTAGATATACGGCATTACCCATGTCAAAAATGGAAGCCACATTTTCATCCGATGACGAGAAAACTATTGGCAATCCTGAAGAAAACGTGGCAAGTAGTTCTACCAACTCACCACCACACATTATAGAAGATAGGTCTTGATTCCATTCTATTGTCTGTGGATGTTTTTTTACTGTTACATTACATGTTGCCGTTTTGTTTGAACCATCAGTAGTTTTTGCTGTTACGATGCATGTACCAGCTGACAAAGCAGAAACCACACCATTAGAAACAGAAACCACAGAACTATCAGAACTGGACCATTCGAGGTTTTTATTTGTCGCATTGTCTGGTTTAATTATCGCTGATAACGTTACAGATTCACCTACCTTCAAATCTAATGAAGAATTATTCAAAGATATGGATGACACTAATATTGGGCCAAATACATAAATAGCATAGAGATTTACACCACCATATCGACTATACAGATAAATAGTGGTTGCTTCGCCTGTATATTCGAGTGAATCATAGTCAAGAGTTGTTGCAGGCTTACCATGAGCATCAAGTTGTGCGATGACATTGTCAAAAGAACCTGCTGCTACTGCCAACTTTCTGTCTGAAGAAGAACTTGAAGACAGGCGGAAAATTTTGATTTTCGCAGGACCTGCCACGTCAAACTTGAGATGACGAACTGTAGGTGAACCAGGACCACCAAGTTTCAGACGCTTAGTGAAAGAAATACCATCAGCAGTCTTGCTGTTTTCGTCAATAGCAATCGTAGTGTCTGCCTTTGCAACGACTGTCAAGCCGTTAAGGTCTGTTGTCTCTGCAATTACCTGATTTTCGAAATCAGAGATGTTCCACGCACATATAATTGAACCATCAACACTTGTGGCCGATGTTCCGTTGTTCGTCTCATATTCTGTCGTAGCTATGGATTCGTTAGAATAGTATTTACCTAACGGTTTTATATGATTCAATCTTTCAGCATTAAAAGTTAGATACATGAATAAAAACAATATCGATAAGAATATACGTCGCATAAATTAATAATTTCTATATTTGTTTTTACTTTCAACAATTGGTGGAATATTGATAATCCCTTTGGACTTAAGTATCAATTCTATCGATTTTTTTGCAGAATTAAAACAAGCACAAGGACCAATTATTATTCTATTAATGGCAATAAATGGTATTTTTGTCTCCTTGTATGGTATAATGTTTCCATTTTTACTTGTCCTAAACTTAATTTCATTGGTTAATTGACATAACTCCGAATACCGAATCTCTTTTTCGAATTCGTAGTCTCCTTTTTTTAAATAAGGTGCTGTTATCAAAATGTATGATACGAGATGTTGTAACATCAACTGAAACTTTTCATTGGCATCCATTTCCTTATTTTTGATATTTGCAAGATAAAGGCCATAATCAGTTCTAAGCATATCATATGGAGAGTACTTGTTGCTATCCAATTCCTCGTTATAGCATACGTCATACAGAGAACAAACACCTTTAATAGCACCATAAGAAAAAACCAAGCATACACCAGAAGCATCGTTTCCATACAATCGGAACATAGCAAGGTTGTCTATAACTCTTGAAAAAGATATTATATATGGAATATTATCTTGACACTGAAGTGATTCCAGTAGTAGTTTATTATAATGTGAATATTTTTTTGCCACTTTTGCAATACTCCAAATACGAGACAATTTTTCTTGATTGTCAACATTTAACTCTGCCTCTATTTTAGGAAGCCATTTGCGTAAAACAGAGTATCCATACAATAATTCCTCAGGATCATTTAAGGAAAAAATATTCGACGCCCACATGTTAAGAGTATATTCCCCTTTTATTGCTTCAATTCCATTTAATATACCATACAACCCTTCCATAGTTGTGTAATGAGCAACCATGGTGTTTTTTTCTTGTTTTTTGATTATAGCTTTTAACTCTGCATCGGAAAGCATCTTATTTTCTATATTTCTTCCCATTAACTATATAAATTCCTTTTGTGAGCTTATTTTTAATAAATGAGTTATATTCTTCTTTTGAGAATACTCCTATACAAATTCCACTAATGGTATGAATAACATATTTACTATTATCTACCATAATACTTTCAACACCACTTGGATCTATCACATTGACATCTTTCGCGACAGAAGTGGCCTCATAATAGTTATCTCCAGCTTGTGTTGCTGTGATTTTTGCCATACCAGAATTTACTGGATTTAGATATACGGCATTACCCATGTCAAAAATGCAGGCTACATTTTCATCCGATGACGAGAAAACTATTGGCAATCCTGAAGAAGACGTAGCAAGTAGTTCTACCAACTCACCACCACTCATTATAGAAGATAGGTCTTGATTCCAATCTATTGTCTGTGGATGCTTTTTTACTGTTACATTACATGTTGCAGTTTTATTTGAACCATCAGTAGTTTTTGCTGTTACGATGCATGTACCAGATGACAAAGCAGAAACAAACCCATTAGAAACAGAAACCACAGAATTATCTGAACTAGACCACTCAATGTTTTTATTTGTTGCATTATCTGGAGAAATAGACGCTATCAGTGTCATGCTATCGCCAATAAACAATTCTGAAGAAGTTTTATTTAAAGATATTGATGTTGCTAATATAGGTGCATCTTTTTCAATAATGGCCTCAAATTCCTTCCAGCCTATAGCGGAGGAATATAAGGATTTTGTTCCGTGAGGAACAGTTAGTGTCCTCTTTGTAAGAGTAATACCACTAAAAACATTTGAAGATATACTCAAAGGGGAATCCCAATCAACCACCACAAAATTTAGCCTTTTACAATCATAGAATGCATAACTTCCAATACTCGTTACGGAATTTGGAATATTTATTGATGTCAAGCTTGAACAATAAGAGAATGCAGAGTCACCAATACTCGTCACAGAATTTGGAATATTTATTGATGTTAAGCTTGAACAACCATAGAATGCCCAATCTCCAATATTCGTCACGGAATTTGGAATTTCTATTGACATCAAACCCGTACAACCATTGAATGTATAATCTTCAATAATCGTTACGGAATTTGAAATTGTTACTGATGTCAAGCTTGAACAACCAGAGAATGCAGAAACACCAATACTCGTCACGGAATTTGGAATGTCTATTGATGTCAAGCTTGAACAACCAGAGAATGCTCTTTCTCCAATACTCGTCACGGAATTTAGAATTGTTATTGATATTAACCCTGTACAATAATAGAATGCATAATTTCCAATATTCGTAACTGTATATTTTGCAGAATTATATTCTATTGTATTCGGTATGTTGATCGCTCCTGAAACAGACTTGCTACAACTGACAACAGCTGCGGTTTTTGAGGTTGTGTCTAAAGAATAAGAAATACGGTCTATACTTATATCTACGCAATATGCACCTATAGCATAGAAAACAATTATTATCGTTCCGAGTAATCTTTTCATTTATAAAGGTATTTTAATCTTATACTATCTTCCATTATTCCAATTTAATAATAATCCCACTTGACTTTGCTTTTGCAGAGCTTGATGCCGATTGTGTGACTGGTATCGTCAGCGATTTTGAACCAGATGTGAGCCCTGTCATATTCAAAGTTATAGTTCCTGTTCTTTCTGTTCCTGTATCATTACGAGGTGCCATAACTGTAATGGCATCCCCAGATTTTATGTGGCCAAACCAACTGCCTGATTTACTTACTTCGTATGTCCCGTCTGTTTCCACATTCAGCACAATGCTTCCACCAAATGCTGTAAAATCAACAGAAGCCCTATCTGTCCTTATGTATTTCCCAGTTTGCTTAATGTTGATAAGATAAGTGTGAACATTAGGAATTTCAACCTCAATGACGCCAGTTCGTTCTGCAGAAGAATTGTTTTCACTAACACCTATCGTTATATCCGCATTTCCACTGCCAGATGAAGGGGTTGCGGTAAGCCA
Organism: Bacteroidaceae bacterium; assembly: GCA_024398495.1. Lineage (GTDB taxonomy): Bacteria > Bacteroidota > Bacteroidia > Bacteroidales > Bacteroidaceae > Prevotella. The sequence goes on from JAKSJA010000001.1 coordinate 48,328, forward strand.
GTCCAGTTTATCTTTTACCGAAACTGTCCAGTTTGTATTGGAAGCAATACTTACTGTCGTATATCCTGTTGACGAATTAAAATCAAAGGCTGACGACGACAACGTCAAGTATTTGCTTCCTTGATATACTTTTATGGTATATTGCTGCCCTGCAATTATTAGATGTATTGTCCCCTCTCTGTCAGATAACGTCATATTTTCTTGAGCATGAACCGTTAAAGATGCACCCCCAGTGCCAGATGTTTGATCAATAGTGAACCAATCTGCATCTTTCGAAACCATCCAAGAGCCATCTGTTGAGAACGACAATACCTTGATACCTTCATTATATGTGAACGTAATCGTAGTGACATCAATGTCGATGTATTTAGCTGCTTGTGAAACATTGACTGTACGTCTTATAACATTGTCTGTTGTGGCTAATTCTATTTTATCCGACAAATGGGTAGTTGTATTGTTCTCCTTAACATACACATTAATGGTGGAATTACCTGTTCCTGATGTAACATTTAATTCAATCCATTCCGGACATGAAGTTACTTCCCAGCTGTTATTCGAAGATATTTCAAACGACTTTGTACCTTCGAAAGAATCAAAATCTATATTTGAATTTGAAATGTCAAATGTGATACCTCCCTGCACCACAGGAATCTCAACGCGATTGGTTCCGTCTATAGTAAGATAAACGAATCCGTTTCTTGAATTGGCGGATGCATTCTTTGGAACTTCTATGGAAAGCGACGACTTTCCTGCTGTACCTGATGTCTTTGACAACCCTATCCATTCAGAAGATACTGCTGTCCATGATGCTTCCGATTCCACTTCTATGGTGGCTGACGATGCTTCATACGAAAACTCTATAGATTCAGTTGTTGTAGTGATATTGGCAGCTCGTTGAACGACTGTAAGTATAGCACTAACTCCACTTGCTGCCAATGATACTTGTGTAGAACGTGCATTACCTGTGGTATTCTCTTGTATGGAAAAATCAATACCACTGTCATCGAAGTTAACAATGGATAGCCAATCAACGTTTGATTGAGCCTTGTATTTTACATTGGTGATTAAGGTGATTCGTTGATTTTGAGATTTCCCATCTACAGTCAAAGATGTCTGCGACAATTGAATATATGGTGTGGCTTTTGCTTGTGTCAATGTAACGGCATAGGAACGGCTCCAATCAGGGACATCAGCAGAGATGTCTGCAACACATACTCTTGACGTGTCTGCAGAATTGTTTGGTTCCACAGAGAAGTCAACAGATTCGGAATCTGTTCCAGACCATTTATTTACCGTTGCCCAAGAGGTTGGAATATTTATCTTCCATGGGGTATCATCTGCCTCAACAGTAAGTGAATGTGTAGAGGCATTAGACATGAAATGAAGTGCGGTGGTCTTAACTTGCAGATAACGTCTATTAAACGATGGGGTTCTTGAAGTATTGTACTCACTTTCAGAACATCCTGTCAGAATAAATATAGGAATTATATATGCTAATATCTTTTTCATTTCTTCGCGATTTAGAAAAACAGACTTACACCCAACTTGACATTTGCTCCAGTAACAAAGCCTTTTATCTTATCAGAGACAGATTCCATATCTGTATAATAATTTCCTTTCTTTACGGCAAAGGTGTATTCGGGAGATAGATAAAATCCGAAATTATTGGTAATTGCACATTCAAACTTTGCAGATATTGATGAACTGACTGCATAAGTTTCGCTTGCATCAAAAGATGTGTCAAGGTTATAAGAATTCGAAGATGATAATTGAACAATCTCAGTTCCTGCTTGTGGGGTGATGCGCATTCTTGTTCCAATTATTATTCCATATCCTAACTTTACCCCAATTGCCGATGCTCTATATGTATAACCGCATGGCTTTGCATCAGACAACGCGGCATTCCAATATACCATTTCACTCTCATCCATTCCATACAGATATGACGCTTCCATATTACCGTTGGAAATATACCCTCCGATTTGTCCTCCTGCAGCCATGAAAGATCCTATTTGAAAAGTGGGTTGTATATAAAATGAATTTGGAAATAAGTATTGACGATTGAGTTTTATTGATTTCGTTGGAGTGGAACTATCCAAGTGCACTCTTTGCGAATAATTTTTATATTTTCTCTTTTTTATCAAAATGTCATAATCTCCAGATGCCATGTCTGCGGAATATGGAGTAGTACCGACCTTATGATTATCTATATATAATATGGCATTTGACGGCTTGCTGTCTATCGTCATGTGAGCCATGTCGCTTAGAGTTATATCCAAATCTAAAGTTTCGTTTTCTTTGATAACAACATCATGGTCCTCAGTCTTGTGATTTGCAAGTTTTAGCTGTACTTTGTGGCTACCAATGAGAACGTCCTGCAGCAATGAAGGTGTCGTCCCCTTAGTTTCGCCATCAATAGAGATTGTTGCACCCGAAGGTCTCGAACTTATATAAACACTTCCTGTTATTGGTATCGGTGATGGAATGACAAACGTTTCTGATACATCAGGTTTGATGGTTATCATTCTGCTTGACTCTCGATGATTCACTTTCCTACATATAATTGTGTATTCCCCAGTTTTCAAAGGACCTGTCCAACTTCCTGTCCCTTTGAATTGTCCATCAATCAATATCTCCGCATTGCCATCAACACTAATCGTTGTCTGTGCAAAATCAGACTCAAGGCGTGGGCTGATTTTGGTGATATCTCCCTGAGTTATTATGAACGTTGAATAGAATGGTTTATAAAGGTCTCCATTCTTGATGGTAATCTGATGATTTCCACATTTCCATCTGGTACTCGTGTCGGAATACGGAACTGTACCAATCTTTACGTCGTCAACATATATCTCAGCTCCAGTCGCTCCATTGTTTCCATCTACTTCAAGAAAACCAAAATTTGGCTTAAGAATAACATCCTCAACGTGTTTGGTGCGAGAATCGGACAGTTTAATACGTCCACTTGATTTCAAATAATCTGAAGCTACTACTTTATAATCATACACACCAAAGTCCAACATTCTATCAATAGTACCAGCACCATCCACTGCTCCCCATAGTTCATATTCTCCCTTGTCCTCCTTCTTTACCTTGACAACAGCTTTTTCATTTGCTGGAGAAACCTTAAATTGCAGGATCTGTTTCTTTACATCTCTTTTAATGTTCGTTACTATATTATCCAGCGTCAACAACATAACATAAGTTTTGCCGGGTTGAATCGTAGTGTTCAAATCATACTTTTCGATAGTTTTATAGTCGGGATGCCTTATTGTAACCGTCTTTGCATTTCTCTGGACATACACCCAAAGTTCATCACCATGCGGTTTAACTTCGCTGTTGAGAGTGCCAAAGTTAAAAGTAAAACCACTCAGATTAGCTTTTCCATCTTTATCTTTGATTTTGATGATCGCATATCTATCTCCATTTTTGTCTATTTTTTCATAACGTCTTTCTTGAGCAGTTGTTGAAAATTGCTCCATTTCAAAACTGACGACATGACAATCAAGTTTTTCTTGTGCATCTTGTGCAGAAGAACACAATGCTGGCAACAAAAAAAGTATTATCAAAACAACTATCTGTATATTTGTTATCTTTACCATACTATGTTAATGCGTATTTATTAGAATAGTGACCCATAAAAATGATTTAATTTATAACATGTTGTTTTCTATAATCTTAATTATTGTTTTAGTCTGTCTTATGTCAAAAGACATAACACTTTCTACAAAAGTACAAATTATTTCCAATAAACAAAAAAATCTTAGAAAAATTAAATTTTCTCAAAAGCCTCAAGTCGTCACCAAATGAGGATATGTAGCTGAAATACTGACTGTTACGAAGTGACGAGTTGGTGCTAAGTCGTCACTAAGTCATCACCAACCCGTCACCAACCCGTCACTCGCCATTCATGCTGACTGACTTGTCACAATGTAATATTCAGAGTTTTTATTCAGATGCTCGTTCTTGAAATTATGCGATTTCAACACTGTTCCCAGTTGGATATTTAGACTTATTGCCTTTTAAAAAACTCTTAGATTTTCTCTCCAATCGGTGACGGGTTAGTGACGAGTTAGTGATAGGTTGATTATAATCTGTCACCTTTTAATTATCTTATATTCAGTATGTTAGCTCTAAAAAGTGACGAGTTGCCCTATTTTGAGAAAAATTAGGAAAGATTTTTCTGTCTCTCGCAGAGAAATCATCGTTTTGCTTTGCAAAATTTGTGTGGTCTCTTAAAAGCTAATCGTCAAACAAGTTTGCCATTGTCTTTTAATAGACTCCACGCACTGGCATTGCAGTGCCGATGATTTTACGCAGAGAGCAGAGGCGCACCTTTCAGGTGCTACGCAGAGTTTTTACTATGCCGAGTCATGACATCAGAAGACAAAGTCAATCTGCGATTGCTACGCAGAGGGCTCTCCTCTGTGAGGAGGGGAATTAGGGATTTAATCATTCGCAGAGAAAAAGTGGTATGTGCCAACTAATTATTTGCGATGAATTGGGTAATTCTTTACAATGTGTTGATGTGAGATTTGCATCATGTCGCCCTTAGGTATCGAAGACGTACAGCGTATATTAGTGTCGGGCAGGTTCAGTATAAGTGTCGAGCAGACTCAGTATAAGTGTTCCGTAGGGTCAAGCATCACAAAGAATGGTTCTATGCGTCACAAAGAAACGTTCTACGCGTCATAAAGAAATGCCTGAAACTTCATAAAGAAATTGCTGAAACTTCATAAAGAATTGGTCGAAACTTCATAAACATTTCACCGAAACTTCGTGAAGATTTTCGATTTCTTTATGAAGTTTTATCTTTCCACGATTCCTGCCCAGCCTCCTCCGGGGGCGAGGTGAATGGTTGTCTGAGGGGTCTGAGGGGTCTGAGAGGTCTGAGGGGTCTGAGAGGTCTGAGGGGTCTGAGAGGTCTGTGAGTTTTCGACTTTTAGACTCTTAGACTCTTTGACTTTTAGACTTTCAGACTTAACAAAGTCTTCTGCAACCTTGTCGGCATTCAAACCATCTGAGAATGTTGTGATGGAATAAGTTCCAGTAATGCCGATTTTGTTGAGGTCGATGACGATGTCTCTTTCTTCCCAGTTGTTGAGTGCTCCAATGAACCATTTGGTCCCCTTACGGTGTGCGATGACGACATATTCGCCGATTTCACCGTCAAGGAATACGGTGTTGTCCCATGTGGTAGGTATCTGCGAGATGAACTTCGTGGTCTCGTCTTCTTTGATATACGCTGATGGCGAGTCGGCAAGCATGTTGAGAGGTGCATCGAAGACGATATATTCTGCCACCTGATGAGCGCGAGTACCTTGACTCATAGGATTTTTCTTGTTGGGGTGGTACATGCCTTTCAAAGAGTTGCGCATTGCCCCCGGAGTATAGTCCATAGGTCCTGCTACCATGCGTGTATATGGCAGGATGACGTCGTGTGTCACCATGTCAACATCTTTTTTTGACCATCTCATCTGTTCAAGTCCGAATACTGCTTCGTAGTTGAGTACATTAGGGTATGTGCGCTGTATGCCCCATGGCTTGGAACATCCATGGAAGTCAACGACGAGTTTATGTTCGGCACAGATACGTGCAAATTTCCACATGTCGTTTATCATCAGTTGATCATCGCGGTTGAAGAAGTCTATCTTAAATCCTTTTATGCCCATTTCAGCATAATGTCTGACAGCCTTTTCGAGATTTCTTTCAAATGAAAGATACCCCGTCCACAACAGTACACCTATATTTTTGGTTTCTGCATAACGTATAATTTCTTTGAGGTCCAGTTCCGGTGACAGTTGGAAGATGTCGGCACTCTGTGTATCAAACCATCCTTCGTCAATGAGGATGAAGTCAAGACCATATTGAGAGGCAAAGTCAATAAAATACTTATATGTATCGGTATTGAAACCTGCCTTGAAATCTACATTGAAGAGAGCCGAATTGTTCCACCAGTCCCATGTGGTTTTCCCCGATTTTATCCATGAAATCTCTTTTATCTGACATTCTTTTGCCAAACGGAAAACCATGTCTGTTTCAATGAGTCCACCTGCATTGTCTGTGACAATCATTGTACGCCAAGGAAAAGTGCGCTCGCCCTCTGTTGCTGCAATATAATCTGCTCTGTCTTTGACGAGTTTTTCTATATTTCCATGTCCTCCCTCTTCAATCTGTGTGGGATATGCGGCAAATACGCCATTCAACATAACGGCATTTTCTTTCCCATCCTGTTCGAGATACATGCCAGGATAGTCGCAGATGTCCGCTTCGGCAAAGCATAACTTCCGACCATTCTCCAAATCGAGGACGAGAGGAGTTATCATGAGTTTGTTTTTGTCGGCATTGCTGATTTTGGTGTGCAGGTATCTACTTTGATGGTCTGTCCATAACTGTTCTTCTTTTGTACAGTCGGCTTTTTTCATCCTACTCGGTGCATATGGTATCCATGCCTCATAGTCGTGGCTTACGTTATACTGAGCCTTTTCGTCTATTACGATTATGTTACCATCGTGTTTTCCGATGAAACGGTATGCAAGGCCGTCATCATACATTCTGAATTCTATTTCAAACTCAGCGAACTGCAACAACAGTTGATTGTATTTGTCGATAACAGAATTTTTCTTGTATAAGGGTGATTCGATAACGGTGTTTATGTGCCGTTTATATGATTTGATGAGTCTTTCTCTCTTTCCCCATGTGTTGTCCTGCAGTTGCATGGCAATAGGGGAGTCGTTGATGATGTTTTTGCCGAAAATCTTCAGATTGAATGTGATTTCCTCATTTATCTTTACTTCGCTGACAAGTTTGTGGTCAGGTGAGGTGAGGGAGAATTGTTTTGCAGTGGCAAGCGATGCAACTGCAATGACGATAGACAGGAGAAAGAGTTTCTTCATAATTTATTTGCGGTTATGTGGTTATACGGTTATGCGGTTATGCGGTTATATGGTTATGCGGTTATACGGTTATGCGGTTATACGGTTATGCGGTTATATGGTTATATGGTTATGCGGTTATGCGGTTTTACGGTTGATCTTTGACCTCTCATATTATCAATTATCAATTGTAAAGTCGCACGTGATAGGATAATGGTCGGATACATAAGGTACACCCCATATTGGCTCATCGTAAGTTTGGAATTTCAGAGGTGTTGCATTGCGGTAGAAGATGTAGTCAAGAGTACAAGGATATGTGTCTTTTCTTACGGTGAAACCGTTGAAAGAACTCTTTGCATCAGTCAAAGGTGACATGATTCTTGCATCAAGAAGCCACGTGTAAAATGGTATTAGAGAATTTCGGCGTGAGTCCTTTACGTTAAAACAAGCATTCATGTCACCGACTATGAAAATTGTTGCCTTTTCACCGGCAATCTTTTTCATCTGTGTGATGATTGTCTCCGCACATTTTGCGCGTGCTGTATTGTCTTCCGGTGTTGTTTTATAAGGCGTGTGTGTTGTTACGATATAGAATGTTTTATGTGAAGCGGTGCTTTTCAGTTTAATCCACATGGCTGCACGGATGTTATTTCTGTCAGTAGTACAGAAAGACGGAGCCGGTACTTTCGGATTGTCGTTGAGCCAGAAATATCCCTTTTTTGATTCCGTATATTTGTTCTTGTCATAGAAAATCATGATACGCCCTGCCTTGTCGATGCTATATCCAGGGGCTTCGAGTATTTCGTACGAAGCATATTCTGTCAACATCTGCTTGATGTCCTTAATCTGCTTTTCTCCGCGTGGTTCCTGCATGCCGATGACATCCGGTTTGACAGTATTGATAAGTAGTCCACAAGGTTGTCGGCGTGCTTCCCAAGACGTCAATGCTGTATCTTTGGGATTGTTGAAACGGATGTTGAATGACATTACCTTAATCTGTTCGGCGCAGGTAACAGAAAAGACAAACATGCAGTTTATTACTATCAATAGAAAACGAAGTTTCATATTTAGGAGTTTAAGTCAATTGTCAATTATTATAACTCCACAAATGGTCGGATTACGTAATTTTTGCCGATTATGTTTTATATAATAAAAAATAGGTAAAACTATGATTACAAAATCAGGACTGAAGATGTATTTGAATGGTCTGCTTGATAAGAAGCAGACGGATGATTTCATGGATGACTTTATTGAAAATGTGGACAATCCAAAATTAGATGAATTGCTTGTGGATGAATTCTTCGTACACAAGAAGATAAGTCTGGTGAAGCATATTAGTATTGCAGCATCGATATTGCTGATAGTTGCCTTTGCATTGCATTACATTTCGTTCTCATCGAGCAATGTGGACAATAGCGATGAACTGGTTGTGGTGACCACGACTACAGGCGTGACCCGTACGGTGGTGCTGCCGGATTCTTCTGAGGTGCTGTTGCAACCTGAGAGCAAGTTGGTGTATGAAAAGGCTATGAAGGGTGGTACGAGGTCTGTAAGTCTGGAAGGCGAAGCATATCTGCAGGTGGCAAAAGATCCGTCACGCATGTTTGTCCTGCATTGTGAAACGGCAGACGTAAAGGTCTATGGAACTTCTTTCAATGTGTCGTCTTATGCAGAAGATGACAATTTTACCGTGACCTTGTATGACGGTAGGGTGGTGACAGAATCGCATTTCAAAAACAAGGTGACAGCAACGGATATGAAACCGGGAGAACATCTTATCCTTAACAAACGCTCCGGCAATGTGAAGTTGCTTAACATCCCTTCAATACAACAGACTGACGGGACTTTTCAATGGAAAAACAATATCCTTTTTGTTGACGAACCTCTGTGCAACATATTGCGGAAATTGGAACGCAGATATGATGTGACCATTTCTATGGAAGATACGACAGCAAAACACACGAAGTTATATGCTGTCTTTGTGAATGATGAAAGTCTCATAGATATGCTGAAGACTTTTTCTGCGGCTTCCAATACCTCTTTCCGCATAAGAGAGTGATAACTGTTTACGATGAATGTTAACAAAATCAATAACCAATTATAGTTTATTTATGGACAACAAAAACAATTTCCAAAGACATCTGCGACTGTTCATGGCAGTCGTATTGGTTTTTGTGGGGTTGATGCTTCCTGCCATGTCGTATGCGGCAGGATTTACCTTTACCTGCAAGAACATCCCTGTTTCAGAAGCAATAAACAAGTTGCAGAAGGAACAATCCTATTCTGTCATTGTCAAGGCTGACAAGATTGACATGACGCGTACCGTAAGCGTCAATCTCAAGCATGCTACAGCAGACAATGTGATACGTCAGATATTTGCTGGTCAGAATGTTGATTTCAGCATCAACGGGAAGACTATCATCGTCATTGACAAGGCACCCGTAGCGGAGAACACCGTTACTGCAACACAGAAACCAGAAAGACGTGGTACTGTCTTCGATGATTCTGATGAGCCTATCATCGGTGCTGTGGTGAAAAACCTCACTACAGGCAAGCAGGCACTTACTGACATTGACGGAAACTTCTCCATAGAAGCAGAGAGCGGTCAGAGTCTGTCTGTTTCCTACGTAGGATACGCAACGAAGAAAGTAAAGGTTCCAAATGCAGGAAACATCAGTGTTAAGATCCAAAGCGACAACAACCTGTTGAAGGAAGTTGTTGTCGTAGGTTTCGGTACTCAGAAGAAAGTGAATCTTACTGGTGCTGTAAGTGTCATTGATGCAGAAGAGATTGAAGGACGACCAGTGGCAACAGCCGCTCAGGCTCTGCAGGGACTTGACCCGGCTCTTAACATTGGCATCAACTCCGGTATGGCAAACTCTGATTATACCATTGACATTCGTGGTGCATCATCATTGAATGGTGGTACTCCGCTGATTCTCGTTGATGGTGTCGAGATGGAACTGAACCGTCTGAATCCTAACGACATCGAGTCGGTATCTGTCTTGAAAGATGCTTCCGCTGCTTCTGTTTATGGTACGAAGGCATCGTCAGGTGTTGTTCTCATCACGACGAAGAGTGGCTCGGATTCAAAGATAAAAATCAGTTACAACGGTCGTGTAGGTTTCTTGAACAATACTACCAGCACGGATTATATTACTCAAGGTTATGACTGGTTGCGTAATGTGGATAACTTCTGGGCAGCATCGAACAAGAGTGGTAACTATACGAAATACACCGATGCAGACTATGCAGAACTGTGGATGAGACGTGGTGATTCAAGTGAAAATCCAGAACGTCCGTGGGCAGTGGTTCAGGATGACGGTTCTTATAGATACTATGCAAACTTCGACTGGTACGGATATTTCTTCAAACGTCAGCGTACACAGCAGGAACATAACGTATCCATCCGCGGTGGAAATGAGAAGGTGAAATACTTTGTTTCAGGACGTTACTATGGTACAGAGGGTATCATGAAGATACAGAACGACCCATACGACAACTACAGCATCCGCAGCAAGATTGATGTAAACATCACAAAGTGGTTGCATTACCATAACAACATGAGTTATTTCTATGGTAAGTCATGGTGGCCGGGAATGACAAATCCTCAGTATGCGTTTACAAACGTGACATACGGTGCAGCACCTTATATCCCTGCTCTCAACCCAGATGGCACGATAATACATAAGAATGAAAACTGTAACCAGACAGCAGATGTGGCAGGTGGCTATAACCTGATGCTCACATACGGTAAGAACTCACAGACAGAGGAGACAAACGACGTGACCATCAAGAACGGTTTTGATATAGACCTGGCAAAAGGTCTCGCCATTCACCTGAGTCATGCTTACAGATTCTCACAACTGTTTAACCAGTATCGTTATAACATTGCACCTTATTCTACACGTGCGGGAGTCATCACATGGACACCAGACGACCCATCAGCAAAGTTCCGCAACGAGTTGAGTGAGAAAAACCGTTCTACATACAAGCACACCTTCGAGGCATACGCCGACTATATCCATACATGGGATAAGGCCCATAACTTCAAGGCAATGGCAGGTATGCAGTATGATACACGCTATTATCATCAGAACAAGATTTCTGCAAACGGACTGCTATCCGAGGACCTTAACGACTTCAATCTTGCCGATGCCACTCTTTACACCGTGTCAGGAGGTAAGAGTCGTTACAAGACACTCGGATTCTTCTCTCGTTTGAACTATGATTATAAAGGACGTTATCTTGTAGAACTGTCAGGACGTGCCGATGGTAGTTCACGTTTCTGGAGCGACAACCGCTGGGCATTCTTCCCTTCAGCATCATTAGGATGGCGAGTAAGTGAGGAAAAATTCTTCAAGCCAATAGAGTCATGGTGGAGCAATGCAAAGGTACGCCTGTCTTACGGTTCTCTCGGTAACCAGCAGGTGAGCGACTATCTTTTCATCGATGAAATCGACACAAAGAAGGTTAATGCAAGTTACACCCTTGATGGTGTGAACCCACTGACATACTCACAGGAGTCAGCACCAGTGGCAAGCGACCTCACATGGGAAAAGGTGAAGACCTTTGACGTAGGTTTGGACTTAGGTTTCTTCCATAAGTTGAACGTCACAGCAGACTATTATATTCGTGATACAGAAGACATGATGGTGGCAGGAGCATCTCTTCCTGCAGTCTATGGTGCATCCGTACCAAAGCAGAACGCAGCAGACATGCGTACAAAAGGTTGGGAAATCGGTATCACTTGGCGTGACCGCTTCAAACTGCTCGGTTCACCATTCATATACACCGTACGTGCTAACATCGGTGACTATAAGACAAAGGTAACACGCTTTGAGAACGAGACAGGCAAGATTGGCGACCACTATGAAGGCGAGACACTCGGCGAACTCTGGGGTTGGCGTACAGATGGTCTGTTCCAGACTAACGAAGAGGCAGCAGAATATGCATCAGTTGTTGACCTGACATATCTCCAGAAATATATCGTTGACTGTAAAGCACCTTATACTGGTTGGATGGCAGGCGACTTGAAATATCTCGACCTCGATGGAGATAACAAACTGTCATTAGGAAAATCAACTATTGACGATTCAGGCGACCGTACCGTGATAGGAAACGTACTTCCACGCTACTCATACAGTTTCGGTGGAGACTTCACATGGAAAGGTTTCGACTTCTCTATTCTCTTCCAAGGAGTAGGAAAACGCGACTGGTATCCAGGAGCAGGTGAGTCGAACTTGTTCTGGGGCTCATATTGCCGTCCTCACAACACATTCCTCTCACAGCAGATGTTGGACAACACATGGTCAGAAGACAACCCTGGTGGTTATTTCCCACGTCAGCGTGGTTATACAGCATATTCAGGCAACTATTCACACAATGCTGAGTTGACAGCTATCAACGACCGTTACCTGCAGGATGCATCATATCTGCGTCTGAAGAATCTCACGATAGGTTATACCCTTCCTGTATTGAAGAAATATCTTGAACAGATACGATTCTATTTCACAGGAGAAAACCTCTTCTACTGGTCACCGATGAAGAAATATACTAAATACATAGACCCTGAACAGGCTGTTTCTGGCGTATCTGTAGGTTCAGACAGCAAGAACCAAGGAATTGGTACAGGTGAGGTGTATAACTTCAGTAAGGTATTCTCATTTGGTATTGATATAACATTCTAGGAATTAGAGGTCAGAGAGGTCAGAAAGGTCAAAGGGGTCAAAGAAGACTCTCAGACTTTTAGACTTTCAGACTTTCAGACCGTAGATAATAAAAATTGATATTATGCAACTAAATAAATTTTATATCGTATTGATTATGGCAGCATCATTGTTGACTGCCTGCAATCTTGATGAATATCCGGAAGATACGATTTCACCGGAGACATATTTCAAGAATGAAAAAGAACTGAGACTGTATAGCAATCAGTTCTATACCCAACTGCCAGATGCATCTGATTTCTATCAGGAGATGTCCGATTTGGTATGCAATGGTCTGGCGTATAACGATGCAGTACGTGGATATTCACACATAGTACCAGGTACTGGTGGTGGCTGGAGTTTTACAGCACTCCGTCATATCAACTATATGCTTAACAATCTCGACCGTTGCACTGACGTCAGTGTACGTAAGAAATACGAAGGTGTGGGACGTTTCTTCCGTGCTTATTTCTATTTCGAAAAACTGCAGCGTTTTGGTGAGGTACCTTTCTATAAAGAGGTGATAGGCTCTGGAGATGCACTTTTGTACAAAGCCCGCGATACGCGCGACTACGTGATTAAGATGATAAATGCTGATTTGGATACAGCAGCACTCTATCTGCCAGAGGCACAGGAGAGCAACATGCTCGTAAACCGTTATGCTGCATTAGCCCTTCAAGCACGTGCTAACCTCTATGAAGGAACGTTCAGAAAGTATCACAATGGACGTGCCGAACTGAAAAACGAGACTTTGGAATATAAGCCATTGTTGCAGAAGACCGTTGAGGTTTGTGAAAAGATTATGGAAAGCAATAAATATGCGATCTACAGTCAGGGTGACAGACCTTATTATGATTTGTTTGTAAACAACGACCCTTCAAATAAGGAATATATCCTGAGACGTTCATACGGTGTCTCCACTCACGAAGCTTCTGCATATGCACTGGTAGCATCAAAAGGTGCGGCAGGAGCAACAAGAACACTCGCATTGGCATATCTTATGAAGAATGGTGAACGTATCACGGATCAGCCGGGATACGAGACATGGGACTACCCCGCAGAATATGCCAACCGTGACCCACGTATGGCACAGACCCTGCTTACAAAGAGTTTCAACTACAAGGACGGAACAAAGGCAACATTCAACAAGAGTGTTTCTCTTACGGGCTATCCAATAGTGAAATATGTGGAAGGTTCAACGATGATATCCGGTTCACATGTCGATATTCCAGTCTTCCGTTATGCAGAGGTACTTCTCAATTATGCCGAAGCAAAGGCAGAATTGGATAAAATTACACAGGAAGATATTAACAAGTCTATAAAACTCCTTCGTGACCGTGTCAAGATGCCAAACCTTGATTTGGACGCAGCCAATGCACACCCAGACCCATTCCTGTGTGGAGCACAGTATGGTTATAAGAATGTGCCGGAAGGTAAGAACAAGGGTGTCATCCTTGAGATACGCCGTGAACGTACAATAGAGATGGCAATGGAAGGCAACAGATATCAGGACCTTGTACGTTGGCGTGAATTGTTGCGTTTCGACAATCAGACATCAGACGAGGTACGCAATGGCTACGAGTTTGCAGGTCCGTACGTATCGGGTTCTGGCAAGTTTGATATGGACGGTGACGGTACGGTAGATTTTGTTGTAAATATTCAGGGAAAACGTCCACTGTCTGCTCCGGGCGTGACAGCAGTGACGATAGGTAAAGACCTCTTCCTTGATACAGACCCAGATGGTACGAAGGGAATCACGCAGGGACATATCATTGCCCTGTACGACATGATTCGTCGCCATGACGAAAACAGAGACTATCTGTACCCACTTCCTATTACGGAATTGACTCTGTCAAAGGGTATGCTGACACAAAATCCAAACTGGGATGATATACCGAGATAATTATAATATGAGAAGTCAACGGTCAACGGACAACAGCAAAAAAAACGTATAACCGCAGAACCGTATAACCGTAGACAATAAATAATTGATAATTGATAATGGATAATTTTATTATGAAAAAGATATTTTGCATTTTGGTTGTGATGCTTGGTGTTGTTGCTTTTTCATCATGTTCCGATGATGAAGGACTGCCAAAGCCACAGTTCTCAGAAATCATCGTTTCACCGGTAAAAGATGTGTATAACGTAGGTGATAAGATTGTGCTTACTGTAAAACAGATTACGGAAAATCCTGAAGACATCCGTGCAGAGAAGGAATGGTTTTTCTATCCTGACGGAAAGACGGAAAGCGACCGTATCCTGTTTGTTACACGCACAGCAGACACCAATGAATTTATCTCTCCAGAGATAACACTCACAAGGGCAGGAAACGTGGAATTGAGTTTCTGGACACAGTACGACTATCCAAATTTCAAATATGACGGAGTAACTCTGTATAAGACAATAAGCGTTATAGAATAATGAGATTGTTTTGTTTTTTGTTGGCATTGCTGGTGTCGTTGTCTGACATCAGCAATGCAGTTTCTGCACAGTGCCATTCATTGGCTTTGCCACTTGGCTCGTCCAAGAACCCCATAGTGTTGGGAAATAAACGTATCACCGTCATCACCCAAACCCTTTTCCGTCTGGAATATGCCGAGCAGCAGCAGTTCCTTGACCTACCGACGATGTTCGCACGTGAGCGTGGGCATATCCTCGATACAGCCCTTGTCGTCACCCCATTGGACGGGGGGAAGCAGTATGAGATAAAGACACCGTGTTTCCGTCTTGTGGTGGATAATGACAACCTGCCTTTCGGACAGATAAACACGTGGGTGTATTTCATGCGTAATGGTAAGGAGAAAAAGATTACAGGACGTAACCTGCATTCCAAGACGAAGAACTACAACCTCGGTGGTAGCATACCGACTCTTGATGCCGTTACCCATGAGATACCTACCAATGACGGCCTGCTCAGCAGCGATGGATGGTACTATCTCATAGACACCGGCACTGACGTACTGAAAGACGGCTGGCTCACATCCCGTCACAGAGAGCATGTGCAGGACCAGTATTGTTTCGTCTATGGAGATGATTTCCATGCCCCGTTCCGTGATTTGGGAACAATATCGGGACATGTGCCGATGACACGTAAATATCAGCATGGCATATGGTATTCGCGTTGGTATCCTTATGATGCGGAATATATCAATACCCTGATAAAAGGATACAACGAACAGGACTTCCCTCTCGACATCCTCTCCATGGACATGGACTGGCATCTTCAGGAAGAGGCTACCGTGGGCATCGGACATAACTTCACCAAAGGTTGGACAGGATTTACATGGAACAGAAAGTTGAATCCCGATCCAGAAGCCTTGATAAAAGGTCTTCTTGCCGACAGCATCCATACCACCCTCAACGAACATCCCCATGACGGGGTGTTGCCACACGAAGAGTGTTATGCCGACTTCATGCGTGCCATGGGCAAGGATCCGTCAAAGAAAGACGTCATGCTTTTTGACTGCGGTGACAGTATATATATGAAGAACTATCTCGACATCACACGCCGTGAGAACAGACGCTATGGTGTAGCCTTCTGGTGGGTTGACTGGCAGCAGGATTACGTATATCCATTTGTACGTGGCACTATGACCCCGACATTGAAATGGATAAACAAACTCTTTTATGAAGATACCGAGAAGGGCAACATGCGCGGAGCCGGTTACAGCCGCTGGGGTGGCTGGGGCGACCATCGTCACCCCATCAATTTCTCCGGTGATGCCCATGGCAACTGGGATGTGCTGGCATTTGAAGTCAAACTGTCTGCCACATCCGGCAATCAAGGATGCTATTACTGGGCACACGACATAGGAGGATTCCACGGAGGCACAGTACCGGAACTCCTTGTCCGCTGGAGTCAGTTCGGTGCACTCAGTGCAGCGTTGCGAGTCCATGCAGCCAGAGGTGCCGACCTCGACCGCCGTCCATGGCTCTGGGGCGACACTGCCACGAAGGCATTACGCACAGCATATCATTTCCGCAGTGAGATGATGCCGTACATATACAGCAGCATACGCACCACACACGAGACCATGCTCCCGCTGAACCGTTGTATGTTCGTTGATTATCCAACAGACAAGAACGCCTTTTCACGTTACGGACAGTATATGTTCGGCGACCTGTTGCTGGCAGCACCGATAACGAAACCCGGCAGGGGAGCACTGAAGACTGCCTCACAGACGGTATGGTTCCCGGAAGGCAACGACTGGTACGACTTCTTCACGGATGAGAGACACCAAGGCGGAGAGATTACGGACATAGAAAAAGACATCTATACATTCCCCGTCTTCGTCAAGGGCGGTTGGCTGTTGCCGATGCAGCCATACAACAGACGTCCAGCCAGTTGTTCGCTGGACACATTGGTGTTGCGTCTTTATCCCGGACAGCAAGGATGTGACAACACATTTGTGCTCTACGAAGACGATGGTGTGAGCCGTGATTATCAGAGAGGAGAGTATGCAAAGACAAGACTGCGTTATTCCCAGAAGACGGGCGAGATAACGATATATCCTACCGAAGGAACATATAAAGGTCAGGTACGGAAACGTGCCTACCGTGTAGAGTTATGCGGTTTTGACAGCAAACGTCATTACATCAATGTCTCTCCACGGTCAATACGGAAAAAAACAATGGTAAAGGTTAGAATAAATTCTAATTAATAATTAATAATTGATAATATGAGAGGTCAAAGGTCAACCGTATAACCGTAAAACCGTATAACCGTAAAACCGTATAACCGCAGAACCGTAAAACCGTATAACCGCAAAACCGTAAAAAATATTATGAAGAAAAAGAAACTGGGATTGTTCCCAAAAGTGTTGATAGCCATATTCATAGGTTCTCTGTTAGGACTGATAGCACCGGATATTCTGGTCAGGACATTCAAGACATTCAATGTGATATTCGCACAACTGCTCAAGTTCATTGTCCCACTGCTGGTGTTAGGACTTGTGACGCCATCCATAGCAAATCTTGGCAAGGGTGCTGGTAAGATGCTGCTCGCAGTAGTCGTCATATCCTATGTGTCGACGATATGTGCGGGCTTCTTCGCTTTTGGGCTGTCGTCAGAACTGTTGCCGCATTATATTGAAGTCGGCGAACTGTTGCCGTCATCACAGGCAGCACATAGTTTTGAACCATTCATAAACATTCAGATACCGCCGCTTTGCGACATACTGACAGCATTGGTGCTGTCCTTTATGGTAGGCATCGGAATCATCTTCACCCAGTCAGAAGCATTGAAACGCGGTTTTGATGAGTTTGGTGCAATAGTAAAACTCACCATAGAAAGGGTTATAATACCACTTCTTCCGTTTTACATCTTCACCATGATGTGCGAGATGAGTGCTTCTGGACAGTTGGCAACCGTCATGGGAACAGGAGTGAAAGTCATCGCCACAGGTGTAGGAATCTCCATACTCTATCTGGTGTTGCAATACATCATTGCCGGTATCATCGCAAAGAAAAATCCATTCCGTTGCCTGTGGAATATCATCCCGGCATATCTCACAGGTTTCTCCATCTGTTCCAGTTCCGCAGTCATACCAGTCACACTCGACTGTACCCTGAAGAACAAGGTAAAGAGAGAAATCGCCGAGTTCACCGTACCGTTATGCTCCACTGTGCACATGTGCGGTTCTACCATAAAACTCGCCACTACCTCGTTTGCTGTGATGTACATGTCAGGGATGAACATAGACATAGCACTGTTTGCCAACTTTGTCCTCCTGCAGGGAGTGTCAGCAGTAGCGGCACCGGGAGTGATGGGGGGAGTGCTCATGGCATCGATAGGACTCTTGGAGTCAATACTTGGATTTTCGCCAGAGCAGTCAGCACTGATGATGACCATCTATCTTGCCCTTGATGGCTACGGACCGGCATGTAACGTCAGCGGTGACGGAGCGATAACACTCATCATAGACAGACTGTTCGGAAAAAAACAATGAGACGACTTTTTCTTTCAGTTATCATCTTCTTGTTGTCAACAGTCAACAGTCAACAGTCAACAGCGGCCCCCTCTGTATCTCCCCCTCAAGAGGAGACTTTCTATACTCCCTCTCTTGTGGAGAGGGCTGGGGAGAGGCTCCCTTATGGCGAGGGGTTAGGGGTAGGCTTCTTTCCTCAATGGCAGATAGGAACCACACTGTCAGTCTTCGGGGGACTCAATGGTCTGACAGTAGAAAATCTGCGTAAGGCAAAGTCGGCAGGTGTAGATTGCATAGAGATATCCCTTACGGGTGTCGTCAACGGCAAGACTGCCATACCGCTGTCCATGCTGAAAGAACGGATGACCATGATTAAGGCACAGGCAGACAGTGCAGGTGTCACCGTATGGTCCATCCATATGCCATACGAGGTGGACTGCGACCCGTCATCAACAGATGAGGAATTGTTTCATATAGCAGAGATTAAATACCGCAAATACCTTGATATAGTAAGTGTGTTGCATCCACACATCATCCTCTTTCATCCCAGTTTCTATAGGTTGGAACCCTCAAACAGAGAAGCAAGGATGCAGCAGTTGGCACGGTTCATGAAGTCGTTCAATGAAGACGTGCATAAGATTGGGGCAGAGATAGTGATAGAGAATATGCGCGGCCCCGTACTGCAACGTGAACAGTATTATGAGCGGGCACTTGGACGCAACATATCAGAGATGAAACAGATAATGTCGTTGATGCCGGAAGACGTGTATGTTGCCATCGACACCAACCATGCCACCGATGCCGTAGCCATGATAGAAGCATTCGGACAACGAGTCCACCACTTGCACATCTCAGACACAGACGGCAAGGCAGACCGCCACTGGCTGCCCGGCAAGGGAATAATAGACTGGCAAGGCGTCATCCGAGCATTGAAGGAAGCCCATTATGCAGGACCCTTCATGTATGAACTCAAAACAGGTGAAGTCACCATTGACAACATATCCCTCCTGAGGGAGATATTTGAAAAATATAAACACCCCTAAACTTTAAACCTTAAACTTTTGACTTATGAAAAAGACAGCATTGACAGTATTGTTCTTATCCCTCATCACCGTAGCGTGCCATGCAGGCACAGAACTGAAAGTAGGCACATATAATATCAAATCCTATTCTTCCGAGACTATCCCACAACATCAGTGGAATAACAGAAAAGGATTTATACTGAAACTTGTGAAAGACAATGACTATGACGTCATTGGAATGAATGAAATCCGAGGCATCAACCATCAACATGATGATATAAATTCATTAATGAACGATGCGGGATATGATGTCGTGGAATATAATGATGCAGGGGCAAATGCATGCTATAATAGTATATTTTACAAAAGGAGTAGAATAAGGAAACTGGATGAGGGTATGTATTTTCTGTCGCCAGATGGAACTGCAAGACTGGCATGGGATATGACAAATTCGTTAGTGCGTTTTACTTCTTGGGGAAAATTTGAGGTGATAGAAACAGGGGAGATATTTTATTACTTTGAAACGCATCATGATGTGTCGGGAAGTATTGCACGGTATGAAGAAACAAGGCTTAACATTGATAAAATACGGGAAATCTCCGGTTTTTATCCAGCGATGTTTTCCGGCGATTTCAATACTGTATATACTGACGGTGTTTTCTATGGATATGCTTCTGCTTATATGCAAGATTGTCGTATGAATGCTGAAAATGTTGTTATTCCAGATGGTGACGGAACAATCATTCATCACACCGTTGACGGCGTGGAAAAATGGGAGCCCATTCCTGACAATACACGACTTGATTTTATCTTTGTCAAAGGTGTCTCAAAGATAAGTGAATATAGGAATATCACAACCAGATATGCAGAATTGCAAAACGAATGTCCTTCCGACCATTCTGCCATACAAGCCACGCTGACGTTGGAAAGGCCTGATGCAGAAAGGTATGTCGTCTATGTGGATCCTGCAAAAGACAATATGCAGGATGCTGTCAACAATTGTGCTGTTGGTGGAAAAGTGTTGGTGAAATCGGGGAAAATAGATTTTTCTGCATCACTTGACATCACTCATTCTGTAGTCATCGAGGGTGGATATAATGATGATTTTTCTGCTGTCGTGGGCAAAACAGAATTCAGTGCTACGGATCTGGAACACGTCATAACTGTTTCTTCTACATCTGCACTGACAATGCGAAATGTGGATGTTCGTGGGGGTAAGACTGCCCTTGATGGTGGGGGTATCTACTGCCTGGGACGGTATCTTGGTTTGTTCAACTGTGACATCCATGACAATGTGGCAATTCGGAACGGAGCTGGGGTATATGCTGCCGGTCAGTTGGAGATAAAGGGGTGTAATTTCTATAATAACGTGGCGAATGGCAATGGAGGAGCCTTCTTTACTCCTCTTACAAATTGGCATCACTCGGTGTTGAATACCCAAATTCACGACAATACAGCCAATATAGGACCTGCAGGATTTCTTGGAGGCTTCTGTTATGTAAGCATAGTGGGTAATTCTGTCTATGACAACAAAGCAAATACGTATGGCACAATGCACGTGGAGCGTACTGGCAACACCTCTCATTCTACATTTGCCAACAATACGTTTGCAAGGAATACTTCTGCAGGGATGGCCTCTGCCATATCTATAAACCAACCTGCAAATGGCTATGTGGCGATAGTGAACAATACCATTGTAGGCAATATGAGTCAGTCAGCAGATGCATGTGCCGTACATATCCACAATGCGTCAGAAATCAATTTGTACAATAATATCATAGCCGGCAACAAAGGAGGCGATATCAAGACTGCGGAAGTTGCCCGTGTGGTAAAAGATGTGAACAACATATACACCGAGCAGGATTGTGCTACCAAGTTGTCCATAATGTTCGCTGGCAAGGTGGAAGACGACTTCTTTGTACCGGAAATAACATCAGAAGGAATCATACCGATGAAACTCACCTTCTATGGCGACTGCGACATCAACGATGTGACAGATGAGATGCTGAGAGAAGAAACATTCAATGGTGATGTGGATAACAATGCCGAGATGCTGCAACGATTAGTCGTTGACCAGACAGGAACCGTCCGAAGAACTGACGGCACGTCAACACGCGGTGCGATAGAGATACAGTGCAGCAACTCTTGGGATGGGATGGCAGTGTCAAAGCCAAAGATATTGGAGAGTGGGGAATATAAAGATTTTTATCTCATCACAACACCAGAGGAAATGGCATGGGTGGCTCAACAGACGGAGACCTCCGATTTCGATGGTTCATTGTATATTGCCAACGATATAAACTTGAATGATAAAGAGTGGCATCCAATAGGGGGAAAACATTATTTCAACGGTAGCATAGAGGGAAATAATCGCAAAATTTACGGGTTGAACATCTCTGCATCGCAATCAAATGAATATGTCGGTCTTATCGGCAAGATGAACAACAGTTCTTCGACTATCCATAATCTGCGTGTTGCAGGACGTGTGGAGGCGACGGATGCAAAGTATGTCGGGTCTGTGATAGCAAAAGCCGATGGCTTAGCACAGATATGCAGTGTACATTCCTCAGTGGATATAATTGTAAAAGGTCAATTGTCCACGACTGTCGGCAGTATTATCGCAGATGCAACAGGGACTGTGATAGAGGGGTGCTCATATTCTGGAAATGTTGTTATTGAAGATGAGGCAACGACAGGAGTCTTTGACAAATGTACGATACGCAGTAATTATTTCATGGGAAGTGTCAGTGGACAATTCTCTAATGTTATGACTGCCACATTGGGGAATAACTATTGTGTTGATGGTGAATATTCAGGTGTCGCCACGGTTACGGTCAAACAATTACATAATGGAGAGTTGACACGTATGCTGAATGTCCATAGTAGTGAAGGATTGTTTGGTCAGGACCTGAGCGACAAGGCAAGTGTTCCTGTCACGGCAAACAAGAAAAACAAAGTGTATGAAACACAGTATATGGTCAATGAAGAAGTCTATGAAAAGCATTTGAACAATGAAATGCTGATATTCCCTGCCGACCCAGTAATAGAAGATTTCATTTTCATTGGATGGTATAACGCGGAAGGCACAAAGATAACAACAAGCGACATCATGAGTTCTGATACCACTTTATATGCTCATTTTGAGGCTATTGAAAAGTGGGATGGAGTGACCCTGACAGAACCGTCGCGCATTGAAGACATTACCAGTCCTTATGATGGTTGGTATCAGATAAACAAGGCTACAGAACTGGCATGGGTTGCAGCAAAGACCAAAACTGCATTGGTAACAGACAATCTGTACATAACGACAGACATAGACCTTGATAATAAACCATGGACGCCATTAGGTGTGTCGTCAAGTTTCAATGGCAATATAGAGGGCAATGGACATACCATAAAAAACGTCTATCTTTCGCCAGCGGCAGGGGTGAAGTATTATGGGTTTATCGGGCAGACAAACAATACTGCTTCTGTCATCGCCAATCTGAATGTCACCGGTCTGATGAAAATTTCAACATCCAACAGTTCTATCAATATGGGAGGACTCATAGGTAAGGCAAATGGAGTTGACTCCATCATAAACTGTCATAGTAAGGTAGATATCGTCCTTGAAGATGGTGGTTCTGTGGCTTATCTAGGTGGACTGATAGGTTTGGTAAAAAATACACAGATTGTGGGATGTTCTTATTCTGGCACGATGACTCTGTCTGGCGGACAGGTGGCGAAAGGCTGGGCAGGACTGATAGGTACGTTTAACTCTACCGTCTCAGGACATCATGGAGGACTTCGAGACAGTTGGTTTGCTGGGTGCATAAACAGTTCATTGCCATCACGCCCAAGGTATGGTGCTGCACTCGTGGGCTATCCTTCATTGAGCGGAGGCAGTTGCTATCTCGAAAACAATTATGCATGCGGTACGATGACATGCACCTTGCCACCGACAAACTACGGTGTTATATACGCACTGAAAGGAACAGGAGCAACATTCTCAAACAACTATTCTGTAGGGCTTTCTGCCTCTACTAGCGATGGAGCAATAATGGTGACAGACCAACAACTTCATAATGGCAACCTCTGCTGGTTGCTTAACGGCGACCAGACATCCGTAGCTTTCGGCCAAGACCTCACCGACGGAGAAAGCATTCCGGTGAATTATGTTGATGGCATGCAGGTATATAGACAACATTTCATTGTCTGTGACACTGCTTATTCATCTCGTTTTTACAATACAGATATGCTTTCAGTCTTTCCTGCCGCTCCAGTCATAGAAGACAATAAGTTCTTGGGGTGGTTTGATTCTCCGGAAGGAGGCGAACAGCATTTCGAGAATACACCAGTAACGGAGAATTTGATTCTTTATGCACATTTTGAAAATCCGACAGGGGTAGAGGATGTAAGCCTCTCCCCAGCCCTCTCCACAAGAGAGGGAGCTATATACAACCTGCAGGGTGTGAAGGTCAATGGAAACTACAGAGGTCTCATCATCCGTGAAGGCAAAAAGTTCCACCAAAGGTAGGGAATTATGGAACCAAAAAAACTACAAAATATTATGAAAAAGACAGCATTAAGTTTATTGTTATTATCATTCATCTCTGTATCATGTTATGCCGGTACAGAACTAAAAGTAGGAACATATAATGTCCGTTATTACAATACGGACGATAAGGGATTGAAAGCATGGTCCAGTCGTAAATCCTATGTGGCACAGATACTTATCGACCATAAGTACGATATTGTTGGACTGAATGAAGTGCGTACCACAACTCAGCAGAAGGATTTGCATAATCTCATGAAAGGATATGACTATGTGGAATACGAGGATGGGAAAAAACACAACTGGAATTCGATTTATTTCCTACAAGACAAGTTTGAAGCGTTGGAGTCAGGATATTATTTTCTCTCCGTCGATGGTAATGCCAAGACCTATTGGGATAATAGTACTAATATACGCCATACCACGTGGGTAAAACTCAAGGTGAAGAATACAGAAGAGATATTGTATTATTTCTCCACACATCTTGACCAGACAGGTGTCATGGCACGTCAGGAACAGGCTCGGATAAACGTAGAACATGTACGAAAGATTGCAGGCAATTATCCAGCAATCATCGCAGGCGATCATAACTGTACTGACGGATGGACGTTTATATACGACTATTATCGTTCTTATCTAAAAGACAGTTATAAAGTCTCTGCATCTTTTGAGGGATTGGAAAAAGGTGCAGGTACTATGACTAATCGCACTGTTGAGGGTGTGTCAAAATGGGACCCTGATTTCCATAATAGTGCAAGGATAGACTTCATCTGGGTAAAAGGAGTAACAGTAGGGAAATACAGTCATTTTTACGATGATTACGATAGGGGAGAGACTCCTTCAGATCATATCCCAATACAAGCGACTGTAACCTTGGAAGACTATAAGCCTATTCATCATGCAGTGGCAGAGGCATCGTATGAGAGTTTGCAGTCTGCTATCAACAACACCCAGCAGGGCGATACAGTCCTGGTCCGTCAGGGTAAGTTTACAATAACAAAACCGCTGACCATCGACCATTCTCTTGTGATTATCGGTGGATATAATGATGACTATTCCCGACAAGTCGGCTCTACTGAAATAGAAGGAAACAAAACTTCAAGAATATTATATGTTGACACCAATGCAGCATTGGAACTTACTAATGTTGACATCTGTAAAGGTCAGACATCGGAATCTTCTCCAGATGGTGCCGGTATATATTGTGCAGGAACACGCCTTGTGCTGAATACGTGCAAGATATATGATAATCATGCTGTTGGCAATGGTGCGGGTGTATATGCTGGAGGTCAATTGATAATGAAAAATTGTCAATTGTATAATAATTCTGCTGCGAATTTTGGAGGTGCGTTTTATACAAAACAGACAACGTCAACGATATGGTGGAGATACACCATAGAAGGCTCCGAGTTTCATGACAATGTAGCCACAAATGGTGCCGCAGGATATTCTGGCGGTTACACTCAGTTCTATGTGGGGCACAATTCTTTTTATGACAATGTGTCTTCTGAAAATGGAACGGTTTACATACAACATACGTCCAAAGATGCAAATGGCAGAACAATCTTTACCAATAATATTTTTACCAAAAATAAAGCTCAAAAAGGTTCAGCCGCTTATTTGCAGTTGAATGGGCTGGAAACGTCGAACATATCAATAATAAACAATACCATTGTCAACAATGATGGTGAAACAGCCTTCGATGTAAATACTTCATTGGAGACGGAAATATGCAACAATATCTTTGGAAAGAATTCTGGTAAGGATGTGCTTTTGTCATCACCTGCTAACGTGATGACAAGGAAGAATGTATATTCCGTTGCATCGAATATAAATTACACCGCAGACACCTCAGACATTCTATGCACCACTCTGGAAGAAAGCGTGAGTGCTATCAATGAAATGCTGAATGCCGACAGCATCCCAGGGATGATGTTCGTCAGAACACCTTCTTTCAAAGGCGTTGCGATCAACGACCTCACCACCACTGACCTTACAGAATCCAATCTCCTCTCTGACATAAACAACAATGTAGAACGCGAAGGTTGTATGACCTATGACCGACAGTACAACATCCGCCGGACCAATGGTTCATGTCGCGGAGCATTGGAATATATCCCAACAAGCAAAGAAGGCGAATGGAATGGCTTTTCAACTCAGCAACCTAAACGCGACAACAATGGCAACCTCATCATCACCTGTGCCCCAGAACTGGCATGGGTCAGTGCTGAGTCACAGAACGTGTCATTCAATGACAACTTGATTTTTGACAATGATATAGACATGTGCAACAAGTCATGGATACCAATAGGCTCCAAGGCCACAACGGCTAATAACTATTGGTTTTGTGGAAATGTGGAAGGCAATGGGCATACGATAAAAAATCTGTATATGACTTCCGACTCAAAAAATGCTTATTACGGATTGTTCGGTACAACAGGTGGACAGACACAGACAATATCTGGTTTGAACATAGAAGGCACATTGGATGTAGTGAATACAGATAATTCTTCAAATGTGGATTATGGCTCATTCATTGGTTATGCCTACCACTTGGGTAAGATTGTCAATTGTCATTCAAAATTTAAGATTAATGTTGGTGCCGGAGTACAGGTTAACAATGTAGGGGGACTGATATGTCGCATGACAGACGCGTCTGTTGAGCAGTGTTCTTTCGAGGGAACCATAGTAGTGTCAGAACTGGCGAAAATAGCACAGTCTCTGGGGGGCATCGTGGCTTCTTCCAACCTCACGAAGTCAGGTGTTGCAACAATCAGTGATTGCTGGTTTTCTGGCAATATCATCAACCGTTCCAATAGTGCTACCAATTATGTTGCAGCTATCATCGCTTTCCCAAATATGACTATGGGAACACAGAATATAAGAAATTGCTACGCCGCAGGAACGATTCAGATGACAACTACTCCTTTGAATTATGGCGTGATTTATGGAAAGAAAGCATCTATGAAATTGTTGGCAGAAAATAACTATTCTGTAGGACTTTCTGCTGTAACGAGCGATGGGGCTATAATGGTGACAGACCAACAACTTCATAATGGCAACCTCTGCTGGTTGCTTAACGGCGACCAGACATCCGTAGCTTTCGGCCAAGACCTCACCGACGGAGAAAGCATTCCGGTGAATTATGTTGATGGCATGCAGGTATATAGACAACATTTCATTGTCTGTGACACTGCTTATTCATCTCGTTTTTACAATACAGATATGCTTTCAGTCTTTCCTGCCGCTCCAGTCATAGAAGACAATAAGTTTTTGGGGTGGTTTGATTCTCCGGAAGGTGGCGAACAGTATTTTGAGAATACGCCAGTGTCGGATGATATGATTCTTTATGCACATTTTGAAAATCCGACAGGAATAGAAGGTATAAGCCTCTCCCCAGCCCTCTCCACAAGAGAGGGAGCTATATACAACTTGCAAGGCATAAAGGTCAGCAGTATTCAACATGGTCAGCTGTATATCCGTGGTGGCAAAAAATATTTGAAAAAATGATGTGTGTTTTTACGTAGAAAGTGGATTTCAAGTTTTATATAATTAAATTAATATATTAATTTATTGTTTAACTCATTAAAAATTGCAATTTTATGAAATTAAAATCTTTACTCGTAATTGCTGCTTTAGCGTTCTGTGGATACGTTAATGCAGAGACGTATTATGTCGTTCCGGGAGAGTTTGCTACTGGTAACGATGGAAAAACATGGGCTACTGCCATAACTATTTGGGATATCTATGCTCATGAGGCTACAGAGAAAAAACCGGATGCTGGTACTACAGAGAACGTGAAGTTCTACAACGATGATGTATTCTTCTTTGCCGGTGGTACGTATTATCCTTCTCCAACTCCTGCTGGGGTGGCTCCACGTATCTATCGTGGCTTTGTGTTTGTTGGTGGCTGTGACCCTACGAAGGGTGAAATCAGTGATCCAAGTTGGAGACCTGCGTATCCATCTGCTACGCCGACAATATTTTCCGGTGACCTCGATGGTAATGAGATTGCAAGTCCTGGTGACTCTCGCAACCTGATGCACATGCGCCGCGGCTCTACACTGAATGAGAGCACTACGGCTGACGTGGGCGATGTATATACCGTTGTTCAGGCTGCAAAAGACGGTACGCTGAGACCTTTGCGTATCCATGGTTTCGAGTTCAAGTGCTGCTACAACGAGGAGGAGTTTCCATCAAGTGAATCTTCTTCTGATGCTGCTATATGGGGTGCTGTGGATTCTCAGCAGGGATGGATAGAACTGTACAATTGTAGTATTCATGACAATTATGCTGACAAGGCTGCCGGTCTTCATATCTACGGTTCTCTGTACAGGGTGGAAGATTGCCAGTTCTATAATAATATGGCTCGTCAGACAGGTGCTGCAATGCGTGTCAACGTGAATGCCAACACTCGTTATTCCCGTGGTGTGGTAGAGCGTTGTGCTTTCTATAACAATACTCTTACGGACCGTTACGGTGCTGCCATCGCTCTCACGGCAGGCGAGATGTATCTGGTGAACTCTACAGTATCTGGAAATACTTCTTTCTGCGAGGGTGCCGGTATCGTTGCAAACGGTGGCGCACATGCCGACCGTAAGCTGCATCTCATCAACTGCACTGTTGCTGGCAATGAATGTACTGCAGACCCTGCCGAACTTTATAAGACGGACCCTGAGACTGGTGCTGTCACTAACCCTGGTTCTTGGGTGGGCAGCGAACTGCGTCTTGCCAACGACCCTAACTGTGAGATATGGAACAGCATCATCGTGGGTAAGATGGACGACGGTACGGTGGCTTATGCTCCGTTTGTTATCAAGGATGAATTTAAGGAAGCAAGTATAAAGAGTCTCAAACTCTCATTCAGCATCATAGGTACTATGGAAGGTCTTCTTGAAGGTCAGAAGCCTTCTTTGGATCTTGATGAAATGAACTATCAGAACGAGGCCAACACATGGCTGGCTGTTTTCGCTGATGCAGTATTGCAGGACAATGGTGGCAATACGATGACAGTCATTCCAAGCAAGGCATATTTTGATGGACTCGCTGCTTCATCGATTTACTGGCCTCCATACGTAAACGATGCCACGAATCTTGCAACGGCTCTTACAATGGCTCCATTGTTTGCAACAACAGGCTTCGCTGTTCCTGATCTTACTGTTGACCAGAGAAAAGTTGCACGTAACACAGAGAGTGAAGCAGACTATGCTCCGGGTGCATACGATTTCTATACTGCTTCTACAGGAATAGAAGGTATAAGCCTCTCCCCAGCCCTCTCCACAAGAGAGGGAGCTATATACAACCTGCAGGGTGTGAAGGTCAACGGCAACTACAGGGGTATCGTTATCCGTGGGGATAAAAAATACGTAGTGAAATGAAAAAATCTTTATTTATACTCTTGACATTTGTCGCAGTTTCGGCTGCGGCAAATGTTTCTTCATTGAAGGTGGGAACATACAATATCCGTTTTGCAGGTTCTTATGGTGATACTGGCTGGAAAGACTGGAGTAGTAGAAAAACATACGTGGCACGGACGGTCACAACTTACGACTATGACATCATCGGTATGAATGAATGTCGTGGCGGAGTTCAGTTGACGGATCTGCAGACGATGCTCGGTGATACGTATGCCTTTGTACTGTACAACGACCAGCATGCCGTGCCGGGATATCCTGAAGGGTATGAACCGATATTGTATAAGAAGGATAAATTTTTATTGCTGGATTCCGGCTGCTTCTATCTGAATGCAGAGGACATAACGAAGCCCGGTATCTCTTGGGATAACAGTGCTGGAAACTACCGTCTCACTGCCTGGGCAAAACTGCAGGTGAAGGAGACGGGACAGATATTGTTCTATTTCCAGACTCATCTCGACCATCAGGGAGAGGATGCCAGAAATGAGCAGACTCGCATAAACATGGAACAGGTACGGCTGATTGCTGCAGGCTATCCGGCTATCCTGTGTGGTGATCATAATGCCTCAAAGGCACGCCCTCCGTTCTACAATATGATGGCATCCTACATGGACGACTCACGTATGGTGGCAACGACAAAGATAAACATAGACAAAGGAGAAGGAACTCTGAACAAACATAAGGTGGATGGGAGGGATTTCTGGGACCCTGCCTATAAGAGCGGTTCGCGGTTGGACTATATATGGATCCGCGGTATGAAGGCTTCTGAATATCGGCATATTGATGATACTTTTGGAAATCAGGAGTGTCCTTCCGACCATATCGCCATTCAGGCTGTGGTCACTTTGGATGAACGGCCGAAAAGTCATGTGCTCTATGTGGATGCTCAGGCTGCCGATGGCGGTGACGGAACAAAGGCAAAACCTTACAGGGATTTGCAGACGGCTTTGGATTCATTGGCATGGGCTGGCGACACCATCATGGTAAAGGCCGGCAAGATGCCTGTCAGCGGCAAAGGAAAGAATGCAACAGTCAAGGTGTCAAAGACAGCGACTTTGATAGGTGGATATAATGATGATTTCTCTGAGGTCATCGGTATGACGGAACTGAATGGTGACGTGAATGGTGATGATAAATATGATAATTTCAACATTTCGAATACATCTGATAACCTGTACCGTATCGTAACGGTGGCAAATACGTGTGCTTTGGAGATTGAGAACTTCAACATTCATGGTGCCAATGCTCCGCAGTCTCAGGGACAGGGTGGCGGTATCTACTGCCCTGGGTACAGACTGAAAGTGGAAAACTGTTGGATTCATGATAACGTGTCATATAGCAATGGTGCAGGGATATATGCCGGTGGGGCTCTGGATGTCATCAGATGCAAGATGAACAACAATGTGTCTCTCTATGGCAGCGGTGGTGCGTGCTATACTGTGACGTACTCTGGAGAACTGTACTGGAGAATGTCTGTCAGAGATAGTGAGTTCTACGGCAACAGAGGTACTATGGGGGGCGCTTATTACAATGGCGGTTTCTCATGGCTGAGCGTAGTGGGAAACTCGTTCTACAACAATAAATCGACAAATGCCGGTATCGCATACGCGGTGCGTACGGGTTATGACGGTAATCTGACTTTTGCCAACAACACCTTTGCCAACAATATCCTTGAGGCAACGACTGCATCTGGTCTGAGCAGCAAACTGAAGGGGGGAAGTGCTATCATGGTAAAGATGAATGGTGCAAACAGCAAGGTGGCAATTGTGAACAACACGATAGTGGGCAATAGTGCAAGTTGCCTTACTGCCGGAGCTCCGTCTGCGGATTTCTATGGTGCTGCCGTACAGACCATATCGGACTGCTCGATGCAGTTACGCAGTAATATCATTGCAGGAAACAAGACTACTGCCACTACTGGTGCCGATGTAAATGTCTTGAAACCGGAAAATACGGCTTCAAACAAAAATGTCTTTACCTGTGCATCTGACGTGAACTGTACTATGTCGGCGACAGACTGTTCCATGTCAACGAGAGAGGCTGGTATCAGCGCTCTTGCAAAGACTCTGGATGGAGAGGTGAAAGACGGCGATTTTATCGCACATGTAGAGTATGAACATATCTATCCTGTTGTAGCAGTTAAAGACCTCGCCTTCGGGATAAAGTATATCAATGACGTGAGGACAATAGATATGCAGGAGAGTGTGTTCTTGGGGGATGTCACATTCAATGCACAGATGAAAGAGTCATTGAAATATGACCAGAGATATGCTGAACGTAATCAGAACGATATGGCTTGCCGTGGTGCATACGAATATGGCAGACCAGCTGGGATAGAGGATGTAAGCCTCTCCCCAGCCCTCTCCACAAGAGAGGGAGCTATATACAACCTGCAGGGTGTGAAGGTCAGCAGTATTCAACATGGCCAACTGTATATCCGTGATGGAAAGAAATATATTATGAAATAGTATTTGAAAAATTTTAAGTTAATGTAATTGTTTTCGGGACTTCCGGTTGGTCAGTTGATTGATAGACCGGAAGTTTTTTTATGTGCCTGAATGATGAGACAATTTGTTTTATTAAAATAAAATAATTATATTTGCAAACCTTTTGAATGTGATCTTGATAATCTGAAAATAGTTATGCAGTCGGAACACAGTGACAGGATTATGATTTGTCTGCTGAAGCAAGGGGACTACGAGGCTTTTGAATTGTTCTTCTCAAGGTATCGTTCCAAATACTACTATTTTATTTTGAAGCTTGTCAAAGATAATGATGTTGCACAAGATATCGTTCAGAATATTTTTATGAAACTATGGGTGAATAGGGAAAATCTGGATGAAAATCTTGCTCTTCCGGCATATCTGTATGTGATGGCAAAACATGAAATATGTAACCATTTCAGAGCAATTAGAAACCATAAGACTTCTGCCATTGATGAGGGCTGTATGTCTTTGGTAACAAATCTTGCTACTCCGTACGAAGATTTGACGTTTGCAGAACTGTCGGAAAAGGTAAACAAACTCATAGATGCTCTTCCACCTAAGAGAAGACGGATTTTCAAGATGAGCCGCATTGAACACATAAAGGCGCAGGATATTGCCAATGAATTGGGTATTTCCGTGCGTACTGTGGAAAAACATCTGGAATTAGCTTTGCGGACATTGAGAGGAAAGATAAATACTCCTGTTCTGTTTCTGTTTTTTATTACGTATTACGAATAGGTTTTTACGTGATTTCATATTTTGGGGTGTTCTTAAGATATAAGAACACAACCTAAAATTATTTATTTATGAAAAAGAAAATTTTTGCTTTAATGCTGTTTTTTGCAGTATTAGGTGTAGGTGTATATACTTATGCCGGTGACGATGTGTGGGATGGTTCTACGATGTCCGAACCGCAGAAGAATTCTGAGGGGGCATATGTCATCACTAACGGTGCTGAACTGGCTTGGGTAGCAGATGAGTCTAACAAAGCTGTTTGCACATTCAAAGTCATCATCGATAACGATATAGACTTGGGCAATAAGCCTTGGACTCCTATTGGACAGAAACAGTATTTCAATGGCTCTATCGAGGGTAATGGACATACTGTCAAGGGATTGTTTATGTCCCCTGATGCAACTGCTACGTGTGTAGGGCTTGTTGGCAAAACAAACAGTGCTTCCGCGTACATAAAAAATCTTAGTATTGAAGGTGTGATAAATGTCGCAGAGGTATATACTTCTTCTCAGTGTGATATAGGCTCTCTGATTGGTCTTGCCAATGCCATAGGGACAGTGGATAACTGCCACAGTAAGGTAAACATCAGTGTCACTGCAAATGGTAGGGCAGCGAACTATATGGGTGGTCTTATCGGTCGTGCTAAGGCTATGAAACTGTTGCGCAGTTCCTACGGTGGCGTCCTCTCGATAGGTAATGATGTTACCTTCAACAAAGGATGGGGTGGCATTGTGGGTACATTCAACTCTACTGTCGATGGTGCAACGACCATGATGGACAACTGCTGGTTTGACGGCAAGATAAACAACAGTGCTGCGAAGGCTCCTTCGTATGGGGCTGCACTGGTAGGGTTCCCTGCTCTTACGAAAGGGGCATTCAGTATGCATAACTGTTATGCTGCGGGGGCGTTCAACACGAACAGTGACAAGGGAATCATATTCACTACATTCAATACGCCTACGATGAATGTTGGCAATAACTATGCTGTGGATTATTCTATTGAAGATGCCAATGCCATCCATCTGACGAAGGAACAAGGCGAGAGTGGGGAACTGTGCTGGCGGCTGAACGGTGACCAGACAAAACGTGTGTTCGGACAGGATCTGTCCGCTGACGCTCTGCCTTCTCTCATCGAAGATTCAAAGGCAGTGAACAGGATACTCTTCAAGTTTGAAACAGAAGGATATGACTCTCTGTATGTAAATGATGCTGTCGTTCTCCCTTCTGTGAATCCGACTAAGGAGGAATATACGTTCGTGGGATGGTATGATGCTGAAACTGAAGGCAATGAGGTGAATGCTGGCAGCACGATAGAGAAGGATATGACTCTGTATGCTCGGTTCACTGAAAACCCTAAGGACATCTGGGATGGTGTGACTCTTACAGCCATCACTCCTGACGAAACGGGTGTCTATCATGTCACTACCGGTGCGGAACTGGCATGGGTTGCTTCTGAATCCAACAAGGACATCATCACATGGAACATCGTCCTTGACAACAGCATCTATCTCGGCAACCATGCATGGACTCCTATCGGTCAGGACAAGGCATTCAATGGTGTCTTCGACGGACAGGGATATACCATCAACGACCTCTACATTGAGGCAACGAATGCCAAGACTTATTGGGGACTATTTGGTTTCACAAACACTTCTGCCGGCAATCCTGCTGCAATCATCAAGAACGTAAACATCAATGGTAACATGGACATCAAGTCTGGTTCTACTGGTAACAATGTCGGTACTCTCATTGGTTATTCCAACAATGGTATTCCTGAGTTTACCAACTGTCACAGTTCTGTCAACATCTCCATGAATGTTGAAACTGGTGCCAACTATCTCGGTGGTCTCATTGGTCTGATGAAGGCTGGCCACTTCACTTCCTGCTCATATTCAGGAACGATGACATTCGGTGCAGACGCAACCTTCAACAAGGGTTGGGGTGGTCTTGTGGGTTCTTACAATTCCACTACATCAGGTCTCGAAGGTTCAATAAAGGACAGCTGGTTCGACGGTACGATAAAGAGTGCTGCAACTGCTGCTGCTACTTACGGTGCTTACCTCTGTGGATATCCAAGTCTCAGCAAGGGTACTGTCACACTTACTGGTAACTACATCAATGGTTCAATAGAAATCACTGGCACGGCTCCTACCAACTATGGCAATATCTACGGTAAGAATAATACCAAGAGCCTTGTTATGAATAACAACTATGGTGTAGGTATCACTGGTGATGCGAATGTCATCACTGCCGACGAGACTCAACTGCACAATGGTGAACTCTGCTGGTTGCTCAATGGTGACCAGACACAGATTGCTTTTGGTCAGACACTGAAAGATGCAGAATCTGTTCCTGTCGTTGCAACTGCTGGCAACAGAGTGTTCAAGGTAACATATATTGTTGAGGGATCTGAATATGAGGTGGCATATACCAATGGTAAGATTGTGCTGCCGAAGACAGACCCTGCAAAGGGCACGGATACATTTACAGGATGGTATGATGCTGTCAATGATGGTAAACAATATACTGCAGACAGCACGATAGATAAGGATATCACTCTGTATGCTCATTTCTACAATAAGGAGAGCGACGGAAAGATACGTATTCTTGCCATAGGTAACAGTTTTACTGTTGATGCCGTGGAGGATTACCTTGCGCCGATTATTCACAGCACGGGACAGGATGTTATAATAGGATACCCATATAAGGGTGGTACTACTTTGGAACAACACATGGGATATATAAATACGAATAATGCCATATACAACTATAGGAAGATTGAAGCTGGGAAGGATACCTATGTGTCAAAGGGTACTACGATAATGAAGACTGCCATCGTGGATGAGCCGTGGGATTACGTCATCATCCAGACAGACCATAACTACAGTGGAGTTTATTCGCATTACTTCCCGTATCTTACAGACTTGATGACGTACGTGAAGAGCAATATTTCCAATCCTACTGCGAAGTTCATTCTGTATATGACATGGGCTTACGATGAGGGGTCTTCATATAGTGCTTTTTCTCTATATAACAATGACCAGATGACGATGTATAATGCCATAGTGGATTGTGCTTATCGGGCTGCAGAAGCGGCTGGCATTGAAACGGTGATACCTACGGGTACTGCCATACAAAACTGTCGCAGTACCTATATTGGGCAAAATATGAACCGTGATGGCTATCATCTCAACTATACCTATGGCCGTTATGTGGCAGGGCTTTCATGGGCAAAGTCTGTTCTTGGCATTGATCCGGAAACGGTGACATATCATCCGGCTACCATTTCTGACAACATGGCGAAACTCTGTCAACAGGCTGTAAACATTGCATTCAAGACTCCGAAAACTCCTACTTCCATGGCGGAAGAATGGGGTGTTGACCCTGATATAAAGAATGCGCCTCTGGCTCGACCTGTCTTTGTCAGTTTCGATTCGAAGAAAGGACAGGAATGTGCCGGAACATATTGGAATGTGTTGCAGTCGGCGGATGCTACGGGACAGATAGAAAAGATGGTTGACAATAAGTTTGTGAAGACTGGTGTCAAGGTGGCTGTCGTGGAACCTATGACGGCTGGCTATGTGGACGGTCCTACGGTGACTGAGACTGAGTTCGATATGCCTGCCGCTGTGTCGTCAACGGCATTCATAGGTACTGGTAATGCGAAGATGTCTGTCACTGGCTTGCGTGCAGGACAGGCTTACGATTTCGGTGTGTTCGGCTCTTATTCTGCTGCTGATGTCAACATGGAAACAAGATATGTGTTTACCGGTGTTTCTTCAGACAGTGTGGCATTAGACGTCGCAAACAATACACAGAAAACAGCATGGGTTAAGAATATCGTAGCCGACAGTCAGGGACGTGTGACTTTGACTATCAAGGCTGGTGACAACAATACGGACAATAAGAAGACTGTCGCTATCAATGCACTTGAGATAAATCCTCATCTCTCTGCCCCAGGCGATGTGCCTGTATATATTAACCTGACAAATACCGCAAACGTGGCGGCGGACAATTGGAACAACATTACTGAAAATGCCCTGAATGCCGGTGTGGAAAATATGATCAATGCTTATAAGAAATCCACAGGGTTCGGTGTTAAAATAACAAAAGCCTTTGCAGGGGTGAATGAGAGTGGTGCAACTTCTACTACGGCAGATTTTGCAATGCCAGCAGAGGCATCGAAGACAGCATATTGGGTGAATGGTGTTAAAAAAGATGAAGTGTTGGTAGATGAGGCAGAACTGGAGATAAATGGTTTGGACCCGACAAAGATGTATAACTTCTGTTTCTTTGCTTCCCAAACGGATAATACAGAAGTTTATGAAGCAGAATATACAGCGATAGGGGAAAACAACCGCTTTATTACACTCAATGCTAATGGAAATACGAGTAACACTTCTTGGATAAATGATATACAACCAACCCAAGACGGTAAGATTCGTATCACCATAACTCCAGGTCCATCAAGCATTGATACCTATAAGGTGGGATATTTGAACACGATAATGATGACGTATGCTGATACAATACAGATAGACCCTGAAGAAGGCATACCTTCACGTCCTGAAATACCGGAAGTGTGGGATGGCAAGACGGTCGTGGAACCTTTGCAGGGTGCCAATGACTGGTATATCATCACTAATGGTGCAGAACTGGCTTGGATTTCACAGATAGCTTCTAAGGCTACATTTGCCGGTAATGTGGTATTTACAAAGGACATAGATCTCGGAAATCATAAATGGACTCCAATCGGTAACGCGACACAGTATTACAATGGTTGCATCGAAGGCAATGGACATACTGTCAAGGGCTTGTATCTCGAACCGGCAAAGGGTGACTTGTGTTCGGGACTTGTAGGTGCGACAAACAGTACTGGATATATAAGAAACCTAAACCTTGAGGGAAAGATTCTGTTTGTAGGTTCTCCAACGGGTAGCAATCAGGATGTCGGCTCTTTCGTAGGACTGGCTAATGCTCTTTCTCTCTTGGAAAACTGCCATAGTACTATGGATATAGATGGAACGAATGGCATAGGTCTTTATACTGGAGGACTCTTGGGGCGTGCAAAGGCTGTCAATGTTAATCAGTGTTCATATTCCGGTAACATGATTGCAGGAAAAAACAACTCAAAAGGAGGCTGGGGCGGTCTTGTCGGTACGTTCAATTCAAGTGTGGTTGATGCAAAGGGTGGAATCACCAATTCTTGGTTTGATGGAACTATTACTTGTTCTTCTACGGGGGCTTTCGTCTATGGTTCTGCACTCTGTGGATATGCAAACTTGAGTAAAGGTATGTGCACAATCAAAAACAATTATATAAATGGTTCGGTTGCGATAACAGGTGTGACACCAACGAACTACAATGTCGTTTGTGGTAAGGCAGTAGCCACAACAACTGTCGCAGATATATATGGCGTGAATATCACATCAACAAATGTTACTACGGTTACTGAGACACAGTTGCACAATGGTGAACTGTCACGTAAATTGAACTATGGTGTGCCTGTGGGTGCTTTCGGACAGGATATGAGCAATCCAACTTCTCATCCTGTTGTCTTTGCAGACAGCATCGTGGTATTGAAGACCGACTACGTCATCTCTGCTGGTGACACTACTGTCGTTTACAACAACCACAGCCTCATCTTCCCGGAAGAGCCTGTCGTAGAAGGCTATAAGTTCCTCGGATGGTTCGATGCTGCTGAGGGTGGCAACCAGTACAAGGATGGTGACAGCACGGATACAGACCTTACTGCCTATGCCCACTTTGAACAGGTTACAGGAATAGAGGAGATAAAATCTCAGTCAACAGTCAACGGTCAACAGTCAACTGCTGTCTATAACCTGCAGGGTGTGAAGGTCAAGAACTTTAAAAAGGGTGATGTTTATATTCTGAATGGTAAAAAGTATATCAAAAAGTAAGAAAATAAGATTCCATTTTTTAGAGGGTACTGATAGTGCCCTCTTTTTGTATTAGTAAAATTGATTTTTATAAATACGTTATATTTTATTTGTTTTTACATCATAAAAGATGTACTTTTGTATTTTTAATTAAATGATTGTTGAACAATAAAAATATTAATATTATGATTTCAAAACGTTTGCAGGACGCTATAAACGCCCAAATCAATGCTGAGATGTGGTCAGCATATTTGTATCTGAGTATGTCTGCTTATTGTCAGGATGCAGGTTTCTCTGGTATAGCTAATTGGTTTTCTATCCAGTTTAAAGAGGAACAGGATCATGCTCAGATTTTGTATAATTATCTTGTCAGTCGTGGTGGTCGTGTGATATTAAAACCTATTGATGCTGTTGATACAGAATGGGCAAGTCCATTAGCCGCTTTTGAACATACTTATCAACACGAACAGAAAGTAACAGGTCTTATTCATAACCTTATGGCTATGGCAGTAGAGGAAAATGATTATGCGATGCAGAGTCGTATGCAGTGGTTCATTGATGAACAAGTTGAGGAGGAAGAACACGCGTTAGACTTGGTGAACAAACTGAAAATGATAGGGGATAACTCTTATGGTTTGTATCAGATAGATAAGGAATTGGCAGCACGTGTTTATGTCCAGGCTTCTCCTTTAAGTAATACGGCAGATTGATTTTATAGTTTAATTATAAAAACCAAAAAACGACTTGCGTGTCAGTGCGTAAGTCGTTTTTTTTTGTGGGCCATCCAGGGCTTGAACCTGGGACCTCCAGATTATGAGTCTGTTGCTCTAACCAACTGAGCTAAAAGCCCGATGCAATTCATTTTTGCGACTGCAAAGTTAATAAAAAAATACCATGTACCAAATTTTTAATAAATTTTGTTACCTTTGCAGGGGATTTCTTACCCATCTCCCATAGAGAGGGTGACGGGTTTAAAGTTTAGAGTTTAAAGTTTGGAGTTTATATGAAAAGGTTTTTATTTATATCATTGTTCATGATATTGCACATTGCATCTGTTATGGCTCAGGATTTTCATGAAATAAGTGTGAGATATTCTCCCATGATGCTTGATATGGAATGGCAAGGACAGATGGAAGGATATGGGGCAAGAACGGAACGTTATAATGGTTTCGCAGTGGGCTATAAACGTGGTTTTGAACTATGGGAAGAGACAAACCTATATGCTGTAGCTGGAGCTACGATACAGTGGAACTCAAAGAAGTATGATCATATTGACATCCCTACTGAGAGTGGAAATCAGAGCATCTTGATTGATGACAGAGAAAATTTTCTTAATGTCGTCATTCCATTGAGTATAATGTATCATCTTTGCATAACAGAGCATGTGGGACTTGAGCCTTTTGCTGGTGTGCAAGGTACATGGCATGCAATAGCGGAAGATTCATATTCCAACCAGTATCAGGAAGCATACGGCAAGCCAAATAAGTTCGCTTTTGGATGTCATGCGGGATTGGATATTACATACGACCGTTTTGCCATCGGCGGTGGATATCAGATGGACTTTACGAAATTTGATGATAACATTGTATATTATTCCAAATGCAGTCGGTGGAATATTAAATTAGCATTTCGTTTCTGATGGAATTTGAAAAAGGTAAAAACAGTGCATTTTATTCCGGACTTACTGAACGGGAGGTAGAAAGAAGCCGTCAGTTGCATGGGGCAAACTATCTTACTCCGGCAAAGCGGAAGAGTTGGTGGAGACTTTATCTTGAGAAATATAATGATCCTGTAATAAGGATCCTTTTGGCGGCAATCGTTATCTCTGCCGTCCTTTCTTTTTATAGCGGTGAGGTCGTTGAGACGCTGGGCATAATAATCGCGGTGTTCTTTGCTACGACAATAGGTTTTATCTTTGAAATGGACGCTTCAAGGAAGTTTGACGTATTGTCTTCATTCAATGAGGATTCTCCTGTCAAGGTAAGACGTGACGGAATCGTAATGCTCGTCCCGCGTCATGATATTGTGGTGGGCGATATCGTTCTTCTGGAAATGGGGGATGAAATCCCTGCCGATGGCAATCTGTTGACGGCAATGGGACTGGAGGTAAACGAGAGTTCTCTGACGGGAGAACTGATGACGGAGAAGTCTGTGGAAGTAACCGATACCCCATCATCCTCTGCCTATCCTGCAAATATGGTGTATCGCAGTACGATGGTCATGAACGGCCGTGGGGTGATGCGTGTTACCGAAGTGGGGGATAATACCGAGATTGGTCATGTGGCACGAAAATCAATGGAGACCACAGACGTAGAGACGCCTCTTGACAAACAGTTGAAACGGTTGGCAAAACAGATAAGCAAGGTGGGTATAATAATTTCCGTACTTGCCTTCGTGGTGTTTGTTGCAAAAGACTATTTCCTCAATGACGGTTGGCGGGAATATGATACGTTGCAATATGTCGGAACATTCCTTAAGTATTTTATGCTTGCTGTGACTCTTATCGTCATGGCTGTACCGGAGGGATTGCCAATGGCTATAACATTGAGTTTGGCGTTGAATATGCGAAGGATGCTGAAAAGCAATAACCTCGTGAGAAAACTGCATGCTTCAGAGACTATGGGAGCGGTGACAGTGATATGTACCGATAAAACCGGCACTTTGACTCAAAACAGGATGAAAGTGGCGGATGTGTATTACTGCAATGAAAATGAAGATATTTTGTCGCTGGCATATTCCATATCTGCCAATACCACTGCGGAATTGGATGAAAATGGTAACGGAATAGGTAATCCTACTGAGGTGGCTCTGCTCTCGTGGTTGCTGGAGAAAGGGTATGGATATCAGAAACTGAGACAAAACACAAAAATCATAGAACAAATACCGTTTTCATCGGAGAAAAAATATATGTCCACCATTGCAGAAATTGATGGGGTACGTCATACCTTCATCAAGGGTGCTCCGGAAGTGGTAATGTCAATGACAGATTCTAACACTTTCCTTGTCCAGGAGAGGTTGCTGGAATGGCAGAGGCAGGCAATGCGTACCATTGCCATTGCTGTTGATGGTAAATTACAGGCTGTGGTTGGTATCAGTGACCCTATTCGACAGGATGTACCTGATGCCGTTACGGAATGTCGTGAGGCGGGGATGAATGTGAAGATTGTTACTGGAGATAATGCAGATACAGCAATAGAGATTGCTCGTCAGATAGGCGTCTGGAATGATGATACTACGGATGATTGTCATATAACAGGAGCGGAATTTCAAGCATTGGGAGATGATGCGGCTTTAGAACGTGTGAAGAAGATTCTCGTCATGAGCCGAGCACGTCCAGGGGATAAACAGCGTCTTGTTCAGTTATTGCAGAAGGCTGGTGAGGTAGTGGCTGTCACTGGTGATGGAACGAATGATGCTCCGGCACTGAACTATGCTCATGTGGGACTTTCTCTTGGCTCTGGTACATACGTGGCAAAGGAAGCAAGTGAGATAACATTGCTTGATGATAGTTTCAAGAGCATTGTGAAAGCAGTAATGTGGGGTAGGTCGTTGTATAAGAATCTGCAGAGATTTCTGTTCTTCCAACTGACGGTTAATGTCGTAGCCTTGTCATTGTCTCTGTTCGGTGCTCTTGTTGGCAAGGAATTGCCTTTGACGGTGACACAGATTCTGTGGATAAATGTCATCATGGATACGATGGCTTCTCTTGCGCTCGCATCATTGCCGCCATCACGTGAGGTGATGAAGGACAGTCCGCGAAATCAAGATGAATCGGTCATAACAAAGAAAATGCTTAATGGTATCGCTTTCATCGGTATATCCATGTTTGTCGTTCTCTTGGCATTGTTATGGTATTTTGAAAGGAACAATAATGTCAGTGTTCATGAGCTGACAGTATTCTTTACTGTCTTTGTTATGATGCAGTTCTGGAACTTATTCAACGCAAAGACTTTCGACAGCAATCATTCTGCCTTCCGCTATCTGTGGCGAGATGGTGGGCTTTTGCTGGTACTGTTGCTGATATTGTTATGCCAATGGCTGATAGTGACCTTCGGTGATGAGATGTTTCGTACTGAACCTCTTTCTTGGCGTGAATGGTTGTATATCTTTGTCGGGACATCTGTCGTGATGATTCTCGGTGAATTATGGCAGATGTGCAAACGCATCAGGCTTATGATATTGAAGCATAGGGCAAAATGATAAAGAATATCGTCTTTGATTTCGGGGGTGTGCTTGTCGGACTTGACAAAGATGCAAGTGTCCGTGCTTTCAAAGATCTGGGTGCAGACGTCATTGCTCAGTACATTGATGACTATCGTTCAGAAGATTTGTTCAATGATTTGGAATTGGGCAAGACTAATATGGAAGACTTCTGTGATGAGGCACGTCGTCAGTGTGGCAAACAACTTGCTGATGAGGATATAAAAAATGCCTGGTTGGTGTTGCTGACAGGTGTCGCACAAAAAAAGTTGGATAAGATTCTGTCATTGAAAAATAAGTATCGCATCCTGCTTCTCAGCAATACAAATGCATTCCATTGGGAGTATTCTGTCAACAATTACTTTAAAGATACGAAAACGTATTTTGAAAAATGCTATCTTTCATACGAACTTGGTCTTGCAAAACCAGACAGACGGATATTTGAATATATGATAGATGATTCGGGAATATTGCCGGAAGAAACGATTTTTATTGATGATTCCGAAAAGAATCGGAATGCCGCAATAGCATTGGGAATACACACAATGTCAGTAGAGACGAATGAAGATTGGACGATTAGAAACTTTGACTTCTGAAATAAATCCTTCTGTTGCTACGATAGGATTTTTTGATGGTGTCCATCTTGGACATTCTTATCTTATTGACCAGCTGAAAGCAGAATCTGCTTCGAAAAATCTTGAATCAACGATAATAACTTTTGATTCACATCCACGAAAGGTGTTGAAGAAAGATTTCCAACCTTCATTACTCAATACGCTTGAAGAAAAAAAAGCATTATTGGCAAAAACGGGCGTTGATAATGTCATTATTATACATTTTGACGATTCCATCGCTTCTCTCTCGGCTTTCGATTTCATGTCATCAATACTGAAACGCAAACTTAATGTTTCAGAACTTTTAATAGGCTATGATAATATGTTTGGGCATAATCGTATGGAAGATTTTGACGATTATGTTCGCTTCGGTAAGGAGTTGAATATCGAAGTTAAAGAAGCACTGCCTCTGATCGTAGATGGCTCCGCTGTCAGTTCTTCACGAGTAAGGAAACTTTTGCAGGCAGGGGACGTGAGGAATGCTAATAAGTTGTTGGGTTATGAGTATAAGTTGGAGGGTATTGTGGTGCATGGCAACCATATCGGTGCCACCCTTGGTTTCCCTACAGCCAACATGGGAAAGGTTGATGAGGGAAAACTCATCCCTAAAGGTGGTGTGTATTGTGTTCGCTGCATGACAAGTGATAGTTCATTGAGAACAGGCATGACAAACATTGGCACACGACCGACATTCTACACTAATGATGAGGTTACGGTGGAGACAAATATCCTCGATTTCAACGAGGATATATATGATGAACATTTTTATATATTTTTTGTTGATAGGATTAGAGATGAGCAGAAATTTTCTTCCAAAGAAGAATTGATACAGCAACTTAACAAAGATTTACAGATATGTGGAAGTCTATAGAATATACTCTCTATTTTGTGGTAGTACAGATAGTCGCTGGATTTGTAGTAGGACATTTCTTTGCGGGTAATACGACACTTATGTTGTCCACAGCAGATGTACTGACATTGATACTTTTCCTTGTAATAAAAGCCTGTCCATTGAAATCTGAATATGATTTGTCTTGGCGTGACTTGGGATTATTCTGCCTTCTGGCATGTACAACTATAATCCCATCGATTTGGATGGAAGAATTTGGACCTCAGGTATCAAAACAACTCATTAAAGCAATGGAGCAAGTTCTGTCATCGCCTGTCGGGTTTATTGTCGTCATCTTACTTGGCCCATTAGCAGAAGAGATAGTCTTTCGTGGCTCTGTAGAGCGCGTATTACTGAAAAAGATAAAACCTTGGTATGCAATATGTATCTCTGCATTCCTATTCGGACTTGTACATTTTGAGTTAGTACAAGGTTTTCATGCATTCCTGATGGGA
The DNA here is from genome assembly GCA_024398495.1 of Bacteroidaceae bacterium. Lineage (GTDB taxonomy): Bacteria > Bacteroidota > Bacteroidia > Bacteroidales > Bacteroidaceae > Prevotella. The sequence goes on from JAKSJA010000001.1 coordinate 93,087, forward strand.
TTGCTGCTTGGATGGTTGTACTATAAAACGAATAGTATCATCCCAGGTGTAATCGTTCATGTGGCAAATAATGCTGTAGCATGTGTTCTGATGGGATTTTTCCCAAATGAAGATACGAAATTGATTGACATAATGGGTAGTGATTTCGTTGTTTACGCAACCCTCATTTCTTCACTGATATTATTGTATGTTGTAATAATACTATTACGCAAGACTTTGACGTCTAAAAATCTTCATTGAAAATATACCTCATTCTATAATCTGCCATACTGCATTGTACAAAACACCACACCTATTTTTACAAAGCCGTAAATGCAGATGTCAGCACCCGTAAATTTTGATGTGCGCTACCGCAATTGCAGATGTGTGCAACCGTAAATGTTGATGTTTGCTACCGCAACTGATGATGTTTGCTACCGCAACTGATGATGTGTGCAACCACTATTGATAATAAAAACAACCACTATTGGAAATACGAATGTACATAGTTGGAAGTACGACCAACCACTATTGGAAATACGAATGTGCATAGTTGGAAGTACGAATGACCATTGTTGGAAGTTTATGTGTACTTAATTGGAAGTACGAGTGTACTTAGTTGGAAGTACGAGTGCACCAAGTTGACTTTATCATTGACACAAGAACTCGTGTAAAGAATGTCTATCTTATCCGATACCAAAAACTCTGCGCAGCAACTGAAAGTTGCGTCTCTGCCCTCTGCGTACAAAATTTATGAATCTGCGTCAGCAGTCGTGAAGAAGAACAGAAAGAAGAAGCCTCCTCTAAATCTCCCCCTGAGGGGAGAGACTTTCTTACTCCCTTCCTTTTAGGGAGGGGTTGGGGTAGGCTCCTTTGTTTTTGCTCTGCGAGAGACAAAATCAGCCGTTGACCGTTGACTGTTGACCGTTGACACTCGATTGCAGACTTTGCAAGCGAATCTTGATTTCAATACTTCATATAGTTTTTGTCAAAACCACGTGA
>JAKSJA010000010.1 GCA_024398495.1 Bacteroidaceae bacterium
GCATCATAACAAGTTATATGCTTGCCAAACATAAAATTCTAAAATAATTGCATTAACTTTGACCTTCGGTCGAACTTAAGCGGCATTAAGACAAAAACAAAAAAACTGCGTTTTTACGACTTTCATGTTTTGCCAGCATCATAACAAGTTATATGCTTGCCAAACATAAAATTCTAAAATAATTGCATTATTTTTTGTTTTTGTGCTGAATTTGCATTAACTTTGCACCCCGAAATTAACGATAAAGTAAAAAATAATATGTCTAAGGTTTGTCAAATCACAGGTAAGAAGGCTATGATCGGGAACAATGTTTCCCATTCTAAGCATCGTACAAAACGCAGTTTTGACATCAACCTCTTCCAAAAGAAGTTCTACTATGTAGAAGAAGGTTGCTGGATTAGTCTCAAGCTTTGCGCTCAGGGGCTTCGTATGATCAACAAGGTTGGTCTTGACGCTGCTCTGAAAAATGCTGTAGAGAAAGGTTACTGCGATTGGAAAGATATTAAAGTAATAGGAGAATAACACTATGGCAAAGAAAGCAAAAGGCGATAGAATTCAGGTCATCCTTGAATGTACGGAGATAAAGAACAGCGGTCTCCCAGGAACAAGCCGGTATATTACAACAAAGAACCGCAAGAACACTCCTGAAAGATTAGAGTTGATGAAATATAACCCTATAATGAAGAAGATGACTCTTCACAAGGAGATTAAATAATATTTTTAAGAAAGGAACTTAAAGATGGCAAAAAAAACCGTTGCAACCCTCCAGACAGGTAATGAAGGACGTACTTACAGTAAGGTCATCAAGATGATAAAGAGTCCTAAGACAGGTGCTTACTGTTTCGAAGAGAAAATGGTGCCTAACGATGACGTGAAGGCATATTTCAAATAAGGAAATTTCAGAATCACACGAAAAGAGTTCGGAACAAATCCGAACTCTTTTTTTAGGCTTCTTCCACTTCCTCTGTTTTTTCGATTTCCGTGTTTATAAGTTTCTTGTTCACGTCACGGAATTCAAACTGCAGGAAAGTGAGTTTCTGTGACTGGACTACTCTTATTCCCAGTCCATACTTAAATTGCCATTTGCGCTTTATGGAAACAAGTCCCTTATTGATATATGCATATATATAAGGATGCACATAGAGAACAAATTTCCGTTGCTTCAATACGTTAACTACATAGTCAATTTTTTCTTCAAGCTTATCAACGAAGAAGATGCTTCCTCCAATCTTTCCTGTGCCCATACATACGGGACATTTCTCATCTGCGTTGAAGTCTATCACTGGACGCACCCTCTGGCGCGTGATTTGCATGAGTCCGAACTTGGTCAGCGGCAGGATATTATGTTTTGCCCTGTCTGCTTCCATGTTCTCACACATGCGTTCATACAAAGTCTGTCGGTCTTCCGCCAAGTCCATGTCGATGAAATCCACGACGATTATTCCTCCCATATCACGCAGTCGCAACTGATGTGCCAACTCATCGGCTGCCATGAGGTTTACTTCCAGAGCATTTGCCTCATGCCCATCCTTCGACTGCGTTCTTATTCCACTGTTGACGTCCACCACATGCAGTGCCTCCGTGTGTTCAACAACGAGATATGCGCCTTTCTTGACACTTACAATTCTGCTAAACGATGATTTGATTTGCCTTGTCACATCGAATTTGTCGAAGATTGGCTCCAATTCGGAATAGTAACTGACGATGCCCTTCTTCTTCGGCTCTATCAGGGACACATATTCCCGAACCTCTTCAGCAACATTCTTGTCATTAACATAGATACTCTCAAATGAAGAATTGAAAATATCACGCAACATTGATACCACCCTGTGCCTTTCTTCATAGACAAGCGTTGGAAACGAGTCCGACTTATGGACATTCTCAATGATTGTTTTCCACCTTGCCATAAGCCTCTTGAGTTCTGCATCAAGGTCTGCCACTTTCTTTCCTTCAGCAGCAGTACGGATTATTATCCCGACATTTTGCGGAAGTATGCTTGAGACAAGATGTCTTAGGCGCGTTTTCTCTTGTTTGTCTGCGATTTTAGAAGATACGGTTATCCTGTTCCCAAATGGGAGTAATATCAGATAACGCCCGGTCAGAGATATCTCTCCCGAGACACGCGGCCCCTTTGTCGATATTGACTCTTTGGTAATCTGTACCAACACTTCCTGGTCTTTCTCCAAGAAATTCTGAATCAAGCCGTCTTTAGGTGTATCCATTTCCCTTTTTGCCTTTGCAAAAGGGGGTATCCTCTTCCTGTCGCTGATGACTTGTTTAAGATACTTTGTATGTGAAATAAATTGACTACCTAAGTCTGGATAATGAAGAAAGGCATCCTTTTCGGAGCCTATGTTTATAAAGCTGGCATTCAATCCCGGCATCAGTTTCTTAACCTTTGCCACATAGATGTTACCAACAGAAAATGATTCTGCTGCCTTCTCTTTTTGAACTTCAACTAGTTTTCCGTCTTCGAGAAGTGCTATTGAGATTTCTTCCTGTTGGACATCAATAACAACTTCATTTTTCATTTCTCTTACTTAAGGTATTAGCGAAAGAGCAAGTACTCTTACTTGCTCTTATGTCTGTTCTTTCTCAGTCTTTTTTTACGCTTATGCGTAGCCATCTTGTGGCCTTTTTTCTTTTTTCCGTTAGGCATATCTGTAAATATTTAAAAATTATACATTATCATATTTCCTCTACCTGTCCCGCAAATGTCTTGCATGCCTTGAAAACCGGTATGTCATGTGCAGGAACAATGATTGTAGTATTTCTTGAGATATTACGTGCAGTCTTCTCTGCACGGCGTTTCAGAAGGAATGTTCCAAAACCGCGAAGATAGACATTTTCTTTATTCTTCATCGCAGCCTTTATTTCTTCCATAGTAGCTTCAACGATTACAAGAGCCGTCTTCTTGTCAACCCCCGTACGCAGTGAAATGTTATTGACCAATTCTGCTTTTGTCATATCCTTTTATGTTTCTATATTTCGAAAAAACGCTACAAAGATAGTAATAATTAGTCTGTTACAAAAATTTTGCGTCAAAAATTTTGCAATGTCACCTTATTGAAGCCATCTATCATTTCTGCAATAATACCGCCAGCAGTCTTTATTTCCTTTATATGCGATACTATCTGTCCTATCTCCAGTTCACCTTCCACAAGGTCTCCGTCATAGATTCCAAGCTTCGGTCTGCCAGCTCCGATTATTTCCAGTAGTTCCTCTGCACTTGCACCTCTGTTCTCCGCTTCAAGAATACGCTGGAAAAACTCATTTTTCACAAGTCGTGTCGGCGACAGTTTCTTCAGTACCAGCATGGTATCACCTTCTTGAAGGTTGAGACAATATTTTTTGAATGCTTCACATGCTCCACTTTCTTCACACAATGCAAAGGCTGTTCCCACCTGCACACCTTCCGCTCCAAGTGCAAAGGCTGCTGCCATAGCCCTACTGGAAGCTATGCCACCGGCAGCGATGACAGGTATTGCAGGACTTGCTGTTGCATTTAAGGCATCCACCACTTGCGGTATGAGAGTCATTGTCGTGGTCTCCTCCCGTCCGTTGTGTCCGCCGGCCTCAAAGCCTTCTGCGACAACAGCGTCAACACCTGCCTCCTGACATTTAAGTGCAAACTTGCTGCTTGAGACGACATGTCCCACCTTGATGCCAAGAGAATGAAACATCTCTGTATATTTTTTCGGATTTCCTGCAGATGTGAACACTATCGGTGGAAGCTCTTCCTTTATGACATCCACAAGTTCTTCTATATTGGGTTTCATCATCGGAAGATTCACACCCCAATTGCCATTTGCATCCGAATCAGAGAGCGACTCTCTAAGTTTCCCGATATGTTCACGAAGAATATCAGCCGTCATGCTGCCTGCACCGATGAGTCCCAGTCCGCCTGCCCTGCACACTGCTGACGCAAGACGCCAACCGGAACACCACACCATGCCACCGGCGATGATGGGATAACGAAGTCCGAAGATATCACAAACTCTGTTCATATTAAATGTTATTTACTTTTATTCTGGACAGGAATTGCATCAATACGTGTCTGATGACGTCCACCCTCGAAATCTGTGGCAAAGAACTCATCCATGATCTCACGTGCTACATCCGTGGATACAAACCGTCCCGGCATGACGAGTACATTGGCATCATTATGCTGACGTATGAGATGAGCAATTTCAGGTATCCATGCCAAACCGGCACGGATAGCCTGATGCTTATTGAGTGTCATAGAGATACCTTCTCCACTGCCACATATGGCTATACCCGGATAGACTTCCCCATGTTCAATGCCCTCTGCAAGTTTATGCCCGAACTCAGCATAATTGCAACTGGCATCTGTATATGTGCCATAATCTTTGTATGCCAGTCCTTTTTCGTCCAGATATTTTTTGACAAACTGTTTCAGTTCAAACCCTGCATGGTCACTTGCAATTCCTATGGTCATTTCAAAAGTTCTTTTACCTGATTATATACATTTTCTCCAGTGTAGCCGAGTTTCTCATCCAGCACTTTGTATGGTGCAGAGAAACCGAAGCTACGCATACCCCAGATTTTTCCGCAACATGCAGGGACGAGTCCTTCGAGTGTCACAGGCAAACCTGCCGTCATGCCAAATCGTTTGACGCCACATGGCAAAACCTCTTTCTGGTATGCCTCGGGCTGATTACGGAACAGTCCCTCTGACGGTGCACTGACAATACTGCATTTGATGCCATCCTTACGTAACAGTTCTGCACCGGCGACAAGTGTGCTTACCTCAGAACCAGAAGCAACAAGAACAACATCAGGATTTGTGTCAGAGCCGGCAACAACATAAGCACCCTTCTTTGCCAGAGAGTAGTCATTACCTGCTGGCAGGTCGTTGATACCCTGACGAGAGAAGATGAGGGCTGTAGGCGTTGTAGTATTTTCCATTGCCATCTGCCAAGCCACCGTTGTCTCCTTTGCATCAGCAGGACGCAAGACAAGCATGGAATTATGTCCGTGATGATTCTGTAACTTCTCCATAAGACGTATCTGTGCCTCCTGTTCTACAGGCTCATGCGTAGGGCCATCTTCTCCTACACGGAAAGCATCGTGAGTCCATATAAACTTTACAGGTAATTCCATGAGTGCAGCCATACGTACAGCAGGTTTCATATAATCGGAAAATACGAAGAATGTGCCACATGCCGGTATAACGCCACCATGCAGAGCCATACCAATACAACAACATGCCATCGTAATCTCAGCAACACCAGCCTGGAAGAATGCACCACTGAAATCATTAGCAGCAAACGATGTTGTCTGTTTGAGAAATCCGTCTGTCTTATCAGAATTGGACAAGTCAGCAGAAGCACATATCATGTTAGGCACTTGCTGTGCCAACTGTGCGAGTACCGTAGCACTTGCGCTGCGTGTAGCATCGTTCTCCTTCTGGACCACCTTATTCCAATCAATGGAAGGGACTTTACCGCTGAACCATTCCTCCAACTGAGCAGCCTTATCATGGTTGGCTCTCTCCCATGCATTTTCTTCCGCATAGCGTTCTGCACATATCTTCTTCAAGTCTGTCGCACGCTGCGCATACAACTGTTTCACATCATCAAAGATCTGGAACGGTGATTCTGGGTTGCCACCAAGATTTTCTATTGTTTTCACAAAGTTTCCTCCACCGAGCGGAGCACCATGTGTCTTGCAATTTGCCTCATAAGAAGAACCATCTTCCTTACGTGCACCCTTACCCATGATACATTTTCCTATGATAAGAGCAGGACTTCCCTTGACAGCTTTTGCCCACTCTATTGCCTCACGTATCTGCAAAACATCATTACCGTCAATCTCTTTAACCTTCCAACCCCATGCCATATATTTGGCAGCGGTATTTTCCTGCATTACCACTTTCACTTCTGTTGAAAGTTGTATGTCATTGGAGTCATAGAACATCACAAGGTTATCAAGGCCGAGAATACCAGCAATGCGTCCTGCACCCTGTGAGATTTCCTCCTCCACTCCACCATCTGAGATGTAAGCATAGATAGTTTCTTTCGAAAAAGAAGGGTTTCCAGTATGGGCAGCCAAGAACTTCGCTGCGATGGCAGCACCAACAGCGTAAGTATGTCCCTGCCCAAGAGGACCGGATGTATTCTCTATACCACGAGCGATATTAAACTCAGGATGTCCCGTTGTAGGAGAACCCCACTGACGCAGGTTTGCGAGTTCGTCAAGCGAATACTTACCTGCGAGACAGAGTTGTGCATACAACATCGGCGCCATATGCCCCGGGTCAAGGAAGAAACGGTCGCGAGCCTTCCATGATGGATTCTCAGGGTCGTAAATAAGATATTCCGAATACAATACATTTATAAAATCTGCACCACCCATAGCACCGCCCGGATGGCCACTTTTTGCTTTTTCAACCATTGATGCAGCAAGAATACGGATGTTGTCTGCCGCACGATTAAGTGTCTTAATGTCGTTCATTTTATCGTTGTTAATGAATTGAATGTCTATAATTTATTTTTTGGATTCCACAGCGGCATGTTCAATAGGAAGACACGCCTTGTAATTATCCAGATAGCGATTGAAACCTTCCACCTCCTCATCTGTAGGTGCTATCTCTGTTCCAGTATTGCCCGCAAACACAACATCTTCAAGATAGTCGGCAAGATTTTTACCTTCCGACTTAATGAGATATGCTGCCAATAGTGCGATACCCCAAGCGCCACCTTCACCAGCGGTTTCCATGACGGAAATTGGAGAATTCAAAGCGGCAGCAAGCATCTTCTGTCCCACGACAGGAGTTGTAAAATATCCACCATGCCCCGTTATTCTGTCAACACGTACATGTTCATCCTTGATGAGGATGTCATTACCTATCTTCAAAGCACATACGGCAGCATAAAGATTGGCGCGCATGAAATTGGCAAGGGAGAATTTGTCATTTGCAGAACGGACAACCAAAGGTCTGCCCTCTGCAAGTCCCGTAATAGGCTCACCTGAGATATAGTTGTATGAAACCAATCCTCCACAATCAGCGTCACCACGCAGAGCCTCGTTGAAGAGCTTCACATAAATCTGATACATATCGACAGGGACACCTATCAATTCCTGATATTCTTTGAAGATATTAACCCAAGCATTGATATCGGATGTACAGTTATTGCAATGTACCATTGCTACAGGACTACCGTCAGGAGTGGTCACCATATCTATTGCCTCATACGGGCGGGACAGCTCTTTTTCCAAGACAAGCATGGAGAAAGAGGACGTACCTGCAGACACATTACCCGTACGCTGTTTGACAGCATTCGTTGCAACCATTCCAGTACCCGCATCACCTTCCGGAGGACAGAGTGGTATGCCTGCATTCAAGTGTCCACTAACATCAAGCCGAGCAGCACCTTCTGCCGTAAGCATTCCAGCATCTTCTCCTGCCACAAGCACCTTTGGAAGAATATCCAGTAATGTCCATCCATATCCCTTTGGAGCAATGAGATTGTTAAACTTCTCAACCATAGATGCAGAATAATCTTTTGTTGTGGAATCTATTGGCAACATACCCGAAGCATCGCCTATACCCAACACCTTACATCCAGTCAGTTGCCAATGTATGTAGCCAGAAAGTGTTGTAAGATATTTTATATCTTTTACATGGTCGTTACCTTCCAAGATACATTGATACAGATGGGATATACTCCACCTGAGAGGTATGTTAAAGTTGAAAAGTTTCGACAATTCTGATGCCGCCTTACCTGTATTGGTATTTCGCCACGTACGGAAAGGAACGAGGATTTTTTCTTCGTCATTGAAAGCCATATAGCCGTGCATCATTGCGCTGATACCTATTGCGGCAAGATTTTCAATTTCCACGCCATACTGTTTCTTCACATCGTCACGCAAACTACCATAGCAGCTCTGCAATCCGCTCCACACTTCATCAATACTATAGGTCCAAAGATTATCAATAAGTAGATTTTCCCATGTATGACTCCCCTGTGCGATAGGTTTATTCTCATCATCAATGAGCACTGCCTTTATTCTCGTCGAACCAAATTCGATGCCAAGAACAGCCTTGCCCGCCTGTATTATTTCTTTTGCTGTCATATAATTATCTATTTTATTTAAGTGCCTTATTCAGCATATAATAGACCTCATTCATACGGAGTTCTTTCTTGAACTCAGGTATGGTAGTGTCCTTGTTAATCTGAACATATTCTATACCTGCCATCTCTGCGAAGTCATCCCAGTACTCTGCTGTAATATCGTAAGAGAAGGCACTATGGTGTGTACCTCCGGCGAGAATCCATGCGGCAGCACCAACCTCAAACGATGGCTGTGGTACCCATAAAGCAGACGCTACAGGTAAGTTTGGCATTGGTTTCGGTTCGATACATTCCACTTCTTGAGTGATAAGACGGAAACGGTTACCCAAATCAACGACCGTAGCCTTGATACCCTTGCCCACCTTGGAGGTAAATACCAGACGGGCTGTCTGTTGTTTACGAACACCAATACCGAGGAAATGCACTTCAAGTGTAGGCTTGTCAGTTGAGATGAGCGGACACACTTCAAGCATGTGCGATTGAAGGATAGAACTTCTGTCGCCGGCAAAGTTAAGTGTATAATCTTCGAGAAAAGAACAGCCGGTTGGCATTCCCTGTTGAATAACCCACAGGCTACGATACAGGCATGCTGTTTTCCAATCGCCTTCTGCTCCGAATCCAATACCTTCTGCCATGAGACGTTGGGATGCAAGTCCCGGGATCTGGTCGAAACCAACAAAATTCGGATTATCAATATCAGCATCACCAAGGTCATCAAAGTTGGTAGTAAAGGCTGTCGCACCCTCGTCTTGCAAGACACGACGGAGAGCGATCTCTGCTTTTGCAGCATTCCGAACTTTCTCCCAATACACATCTTCACCAGATTCGTCAATCTTGATCTTATATTCTTTCTTATACTGCTCAACAAGTTCCCCAACTTCTGCATCTGTCACCTTTTTGAAATACTCCATTAATGATGATACAGGATAGTAATCGACATGATAACCCAGACGTTGTTCAAATTCCACGCGGTCTCCATCTGTTACAGCTACATTGTTCATGTTCATACCAAACATAAGACAACGCACATTCTTTGAATCAGCAATACCAGCAGCGACACGTGCCCAAACAGCAATCTTCTTCTGGGCATCTTCGCTCTTCCAATATCCTACAACGACTTTTCTTGGTACGCGCATGCGAGTACAAATATGTCCAAACTCAATATCTCCATGAGCACTCTGGTTCAGGTTCATAAAGTCCATATCCATTGTATCCCATGGAATTTCCGAGTTGTATTGTGTATGGAAATGCAATAACGGTTTCTGCAGAGCCTGCAAACCCTTTATCCACATCTTGGCAGGTGAGAATGTATGCATCCATGTTATGATACCGATGCATTTCTCTTCATTGTTGGCAGCCTTCATTACCTCTTCCACTTCTTTGGAAGAGTTGGCTGTACCCTTATACACCACCTTAACAGGTATATTTCCTGACTCGTTGAGCCCGTTTACCATTTCCTTTGAATGACCATCAACAATCCTTACGGTTTCGCCACCATAAAGCAACTGTGCACCGGTAACCCACCAAACTTCTAAATTTGCAAAATTTTTAATCATAATATGTAATTTTAAATTGTTTTCTTTTGACCATAATAAGCATTTGGGCCATGTTTGCGACTAAAATGTTTCTCTACAAGCAATGGATTCATTGTCGTATTAGGATTTAACGTATAAGAAATATAGGCCATCTTGGCACACTGTTCCATGACAGTAGCATGATAAACAGCCTCAGCAGGATCTTTACCCCATGCAAAAGGACCATGATTCTTTACCAACACACCCGGATTGTGAATATAATTGAGTTTTGAGAAACGTTCCACAATGACGACACCTGTCTCTTTCTCATACTCATCCATCTGTTCCTTACGCATATCAGCAGTACACGGTATCTCATCATGGAAATAATCTGCATGAGTAGTACCAATGTTCTTAATATCCATCCCTGCCTGTGCCCAAGCGGTGGCATAGGTAGAATGGGTATGAACAATACCACCAATATTCGGGAATGCCTTATACAAAACAAGATGTGTCGGTGTGTCGGAAGACGGATTAAGATCGCCTTCTACGACCTTTCCTGTTTCCAAATCCACAACAACCATATCGGAAACCTTCATGGCATCATAACTGACGCCAGAAGGTTTTATTACGACAAGTCCTTTTTCACGATCAATACCTGAGACATTTCCCCATGTAAAAATCACAAGACCATGTTTTACCAAATCAAGATTTGCCTTGAAAACTTTTTCTTTTAGTTCTTCTAACATTATAATATATTTTTTACCACAACCAGATATACAGAACGGCTAAAATTGCTATTACAGCAACAGCCCCCCAATTAAATGCCTTGTCCGTCTTGAATATATCCAAATCTATTGCTACACGTTTAGGATCCTGTACTTTATCTTTTGCATTTGAACGCAGATAGATGGACAATACAAGGAACAACACAGCAAGGAAGAATACAGACTCAAATCCAAGTGCACGCATTCCCGGTTCCACGACACCTACAATACCTATTGCAAAGCATATTATTGCAAGCACAAAGAAAATACGGGAGTATTTAATCTGCATCTTTATCTCTTTATCTGTAAGCGCATCTGCTGTTTCCGTCTTCTTGCTCATCAATGACATTGTAACAAATATTGCCACCAAGCAGAAGAATACATATCCCATACGAATGAGGAACGGTGTATCCGGCATAATGAACTTGAACAGGATTGAGAATGCAAACGTACCTATTGCAGCAGCAACAGCAGCGGCACCTGAAGCACGTTTCCACAGAAGTCCAAGGCCAAATATTACCACTATACCCGGATATACAAAGCCAGAATATTCCTGTATAATCTGGAATGCCTGGTCAGCACCACCCATGATTGGATATACTGCTATCAACGCAATGACAAGAGCACAGAAAGACGTCAGACGTCCTACACCTACCAGTTTCTTCTCCGATGCCTTCTTATTGATGTATTGTTTATAGATATCCATAGTGAATATCGTGGAAGTGGAGTTAAACATTGATGCCAAAGACGATATTACAGCCGCAGCAAGAGCAGCAAAAGAAAGTCCCTTGACGAATACTGGCGTAAAGTTACGAATGAGGAACGGATAGGCATCATCCGAACGGTCAATAGAGCCAAACAGAGTCGCCTTTAAATCAGCACATTCCGGAGAGTTCATGATATAGAAAGCACATACACCAGGGATGCAAACAATGAAAGGAATCAATATCTTGAGGAATGCAGCGAATATCATACCCTTCTTTGCTTCAGACAATGACTTTGCCGCCAATCCTTTCTGAATGATATACTGGTTGAATCCCCAATAACCTGTATTTGTCAGCCACATTGCACCAACTACAAGAGCTATACCAGGAAGTGTGAAATATGGGTCATCTGTAATATTCGGGAACAATGTTTCATTACGTGTTACGACAAGATTAAAATGATGGTCGCCAGTCTGTGATGCACACCAGTTACCAATATGTCCCAATGCACCTAACGCACCACCGGCAATATCCATCTTATCAGCGATGACATCAAGAGCAGCATATGCTGTGATGAGTCCACCACCTACTAGGAATGTCACCTGCATTACGTCTGTCCATGCTACAGAACTCAAACCACCATAGATTGAATAGATACCTGCCACAACAAAAAGGAACAATATCAAAACAATAAGTGTCCAGTCCACATTCATTCCCATCAAGACACCAGGAACAGCTGGCAAACCAAGAATCTGCTTGATGGCAAGAGCACCTAACCATGATACTGATGTAAGATTGATGAACACATAAAGGAACAACCAGAAGATAGAGAAAGCTATACCCACACCACCATTGTAACGATCACGCAGGAATTGAGGTATAGTAAAAATTTTCTTTTCTATCATCAATGGTAACAAGAACTTACCGACAATGAGCAGTGTTGCCGCTGCCATAAGTTCGTATGCCGCAATGGCAATTCCGGAAGCAAAGGCAGAACCTGACATTCCGATAAATTGTTCTGCAGAGATATTGGCGGCAATAAGCGATGCACCAACCGCCCACCATGTGAGAGTATTACCTGCGAGGAAGTAATCTGTTGAATTCTTTTCCTGTCCCTTTTTACCCTTTGAAAGGAACAACCCCAGACAAATAAGTAACACAATATAGCAACCAAAGACGATATAGTCAATAGTTGCGAAACCGTTATTCTGTAAAGCTTCTATTATCTTCATAATTAAATATTTTTTGTTATTTATCATTTTGTCAATTTCTCTGCAACAGAAAACTTATATGCACAATGGCTGTGATATATTTCCCCTGCTTTCAACAATGCTGCCGGCCAATTTGGTTTGTTCGGAGTATCTGGATATTTCTGCGTTTCAAGACAAATTGCAGCACGCTTATCATAAACCTTCCCATATTTTCCCGTGACACTTCCGTCAAGGAAATTGCCAGTATAAACCTGCACTCCAGGTTCGTTAGTATATACATCCAAACGGATGCCGGTTATCGGAGACCACAGACTTACTGCAATTTCACCATTTTCAACATCAGCACTTCCGCTATATGTGTTCAAGCACCAGTTATGGTCATATCCCATACCGAATTTCAACTGCTGATTGTCTGCATTTATATCCTTGCCAATCGCCTTTGGAGTTCGGAAGTCAAAAGGAGTATCTTTTACACTTATTATCTCTCCCGTTGTCATGAACGTACTATCAACAGGTGTCATATAGTCGGCATTGATATACAGTTCACAGTTCTCAATGTTTCTTGAAGGATCTCCATTCAGATTAAAGTAGCTATGATTAGTCATATTAATGACTGTTGTAGCAGTTGTTGTTGCAGTATAATCAACATCTATTGTATTGTCCGCTTTAAGAGTATAGACAACAGATGCCGTCACCTCGCCTGGGAAGTTGGAGTCACCGTCTGGAGACACAAGCGTCATCTTTACCACCGAATCATTAACTTGTTCGCCATCATATACAGCATACTGCCACCCCTGAGGACCACCATGCAAACAATGTCCATAGTTATTCACAGGCAACTGAATATCCCTTCCTTCAACAACAATATGTCCTTTGTTTATTCTATTTGCATACCTACCAATGGCTGCTCCAAAGTCACTGCCGCCATAGGTGGCTGTATCTGCATACTGTTTGATGTTATCATAACCAAGAACAACATCTTGCAATTTTCCATCTTTATCCGCGACAAGAATCTGTACGATGCGAGCACCAAAATTCGTAATGCTCACACTCATACCATTTTCATTGACAATGGTAAACAATTTTACAGCCTTGTCATTAACTACAGTATCAAACTTCGCCTCATCAAGAGACAAGTCATTTTCCGCACAAGCAAACAAAGAAACAACCATACTTACGCCCAAAATATACTGGACCGATTTTAATAACTTTTTCATAACAATAGATATTTTAGTTTGTAATCTTCCGTAAAACGGTGTAAAGTTACATTTTTTTTCACACGCAACAAAGAAAAAAGCCAAGATTTTCATCTCGGCTTTTTGTATGTATAAATATGGATTTCAGTTATTGCTTTATGTATTTTTTACCTTGACGCAAAACAATACCGCGATAGCCTTCATTTACTCTAACGCCTTGCACATTATAGATAATATCGTGCTTTGCACTTTGTACTTCGTTAATTGCTTTGATATCCGTTGTTGTTGTTATTGAATAGTCGTCAATTAGAACGTCGCAGGCTGTAGCTTTATCTGATGTCTTAGGATTCATAACAACGAGGCAGATTATTGTCTCTTCAGGAAGTTCGAATGTATAAGATACTTCTGTCCATCCTTTGTTATTCACATCAACATACTCATCATACTTATAAGTGCCTGCTTTTCCGTCAACAACAGGAACGTAGCCTGGACGAACTTGTGATGCATCTTGAGTGGCACTGTTGGTTTTTGCATAGAACTTAACGGCATACCATCCAGCAGGGAGTTTCATCTCCTTGAACGCAAGACGAACATTGCTTGAAGCATTACACTTTACGTTTACGGCATAACTTCCTCCATGAGCATCTGTGCTTTGCTCAAGAGTTGCATTTGATGCAGTACATGCAGACTTCCAACTCTTCGGCAAGTTATTTACCCAAGTTTCAAAATCACCATTCTCAAATGTCTCAAGACCACCGATTGGTGTTGGAGCTGTTCCGTTTGTGATATCATTCCAGTTGACAAGAGCGATTTCTGGCTGACCATTATAGTCTTTATAGACTCCCTTGCAAGTACCACTAAGAAGATCGCCTATCATCCAGTGTGAAGGAACACCGTTGGCATAGAGTTCAAGATTCTTTTCACCCACTTTGCGAGTGAGGAATACACCATTTACATTACCACTTGCATTTGTAGCGAAATCGTCTATCTCTTCATCTTTGATAGGCACGATTACAGGCCATCCTTCAGTTGTTGGAGTCTCTTTCAAGAGATCGTCAAGACCTGCATAAGTTTTTGCCATCTGATAAGTTTCCGAACTGATAGCGCTCTTCTTGCCGTCTTTTTCTGCATAAGCAGATATCGTTGTAGTCTGATCTACTGTGATAGCAGATTTATATTCGTTGTAAT
Organism: Bacteroidaceae bacterium; assembly: GCA_024398495.1. Classification (GTDB taxonomy): domain Bacteria; phylum Bacteroidota; class Bacteroidia; order Bacteroidales; family Bacteroidaceae; genus Prevotella. The sequence continues at coordinate 14,680 of JAKSJA010000010.1, forward strand.
TTACGCCATCAATAGAGTAGTAAATCTTACCAGCCTCTGCTGTAAGTTCAACTTTTTGTGTTTCGTAGAACACACCACCCTTTATACTGAATTTAGGTGCCGTAAGACTGCCTGCAAAGTAGATGTTTATTTTCGTAATTTGGGTGTTGTGCTCAGATGTTACCTGAAGCTGATAGATTGTACCCGCAGCCTGATATTTAGAGTCAATAGCATAACTATTTGTAACATCCTTGGCTCCTGTTGTCTCTGTGCTGACTGCTACGGTTTCGTCACCATTTACAGCAAAAATGTTTTGCTTAACTGCTGTAGAAGCACTAGATGTACCTACAACTTCAATCTTTGTTACCGCAGATTTGAAAGCAGAAAAAGTAAGAGTAGAACCTTTCTTACCTAACATCAAATAACCTTGCGTGTTGAAATAATAAGCGTTTGATGCAGCCAAAGTAATAGAATAAGTCCCATCAAAGAATGTCTTCTCCTCTTTCAGCCCAGCACCAGAACCTACAGGTAATCCCCACTTTTCATTAGTGGTAAAGTCTAAAACTATGTCCTGTGCAAAAGATGTTGCAGAAATCACAATTGCACATACAAAAAGTAAAAGTTTTTTCATAAGTGTTTTTGTTTAAAAAATTAAATTATTCCGATTTGCTCGCAAAGTTACAACAAACCGAGCACAGAAACAAAAATAATTTGAATTATTTTAGATTTTATTTATAGAAAGCATAGAGTTCTACTCTAATGATTTCGAAAATGAAAAATCATTAAAACGCAGTTTTTTGTTTATGTTGAGGTGCCGTGTAAGTTCACCAAAGGTAAAGTTACAAAAAACCGAGCACAGAAACAAAAATAATTTGAATTATTTTAGATTTTCCTTATCGAAAACAAAAAAATCATTTTCTGAGACTCTTTTTCTGTTTTTTTGTAACTTTGCACGCATAACTTATGCGTTATTTCATCACACTTCAATACGACGGAAAGAATTATCACGGTTGGCAGATACAACCAAATGCCATTACCGTAGAGGAGACTGTTGAGAAAGCACTCGCAACAATTTTCCGGCAGTCCATTGACATTGTTGGTGCTGGGCGTACTGATACCGGTGTCCATGCGTCAATGATGGTTTGTCATTTCGATACGCCACATCCAATAGAAGATTGCGGTCAACTGACATATAAACTAAACAAGATTCTGCCAAATGACGTATGCATAAACAAGATTGAACATGTTGATGATGACATGCATGCCCGATTTTCTGCAAAAAAGAGGACATACCACTATCATATCCACACGCGAAAGGACGCTTTTCTTAGAGATTATTCGTATTACCTCACCTACCCTCTTGATTTTGGGAAAATGAACGAAGCCTGCAACATATTGATTGAACAAACTGACTTCAGGGCATTTTGCAAAGCTGGCAGCGACACGAAGACAACAGAATGCACCATTTATGAAGCAAAATGGGAAAAGACTCACGAAAACAGTTTCACGTTCATCATCACTGCCAACCGTTTTCTGAGAAATATGGTGCGTGCCATAGTAGGCACCCTCATCGAGGTGGGAAGGGGAAAGATAACGCTCAGCGAGTTCCAAGGCATCATCCAAAACGGTTCGCGCAACGATGCCGGCGACTCCGTGCCAGCACACGCTTTATTCCTGACGAATATAGAGTATTGAAAATAAATATAAATTTATTTGGTAGTGTTTTCAGTTTATTGTAACTTTGCATCCGCATTTTGAAAATGCATTAAAAAATTTATAAACAATTAAAAAACAAAAACGCATTATGCAACATTATGAAACCGTTTTCATTTTGACTCCCGTTTTATCTGATGCTCAGATGAAGGAAACGGTCGCTAAGTTCAAAAAGGTTCTCACAGACAGCGAGGCAAAGATTTTGAACGAAGAGGCTTGGGGTCTTAAAAAAATGGCTTATGCTATTGACAAGAAGACAACAGGTTTTTACAATCTGTTTGAATTTACAGCTGAGCCTGACGTAGTAAACAAATTGGAAATTGCTTTCCGCCGTGATGAGAAAGTTCTTCGTTTCATCACTGTAAAACTCGACAAGTATGCTATTGAGTATGCTGAAAAACGTCGCAAGAAGTACAGCAACAAGAGCGAAGAGAAACCGGCAGAAAAAAAGATTGTTGAACCAGAAACATTTGAGGAGGAATAATTATGGCACAGAATAGTGAAGTAAGATATCTGACTCCTGTAGCAGTCGATAACAAAAAGAAGAAATACTGTCGTTTCAAGAAAAGCGGCATCAAATATATAGACTATAAAGATGCTGAATTCTTGAAAAAATTCCTCAACGAGCAAGGCAAGATTCTTCCTCGCCGTATCACAGGAAACTCTCTCAAATACCAGCGTCGCGTAGCACAGGCTGTAAAGCGTGCACGCCAACTCGCTCTTCTTCCTTATGTAACTGATATGATGAAATAAATCGGAGGCTGAACTATGGAAATTATATTAAAAGAAGATATTCTGGGCTTAGGCTACAAGAATGACATCGTGAATGTAAAACCTGGTTACGGTCGTAACTATCTTATCCCTACAGGAAAAGGTGTTATTGCCTCTCCGACTGCAAAGAAGATTCTCGCAGAGAACATCAAACAGCAGGCACGCAAACTTGAGGCTATCAAGCTTGAGGCTCAGAAGAAAGGCGACGCTCTGCAGGGTGCAAGTGTTGAAATACCAGTAAAAGTTAGTGCAAATGGCGTAGCATACGGCTCAGTAGGTGTAACTCAAGTTATTGAAGCACTGAAAGCACAAGGTTTTGATATTGACCGCAAGATTGTCACTATGCGTGATGTGAAGAAAGTTGGCGATTTCGTTGCCCTGGTTCATTTCCACAAGGAAGTTGTTGTTGAGATACCTGTAAAGGTCATCGCTGAAAACGCAGAAGAACTGGCAGCAGAGGCAAGAGCTCGCAAGGCAGAACTGCAGGCAAAGAAAGACGCAGCAAAGGCTGCCGAGAACGGTATTGACGAAGCAACAGAAGCTGAAGACGAGAAAGAAGCACTCGAAGAAATGGGTGTTGCTGACAAAGAAGCTTAACCGTAAATATCATATTGTTAAAGAATCCTCAACTATTCAAGGTTGGGGATTCTTGTTTTAATCAAAACCTTGCATAAAGACACTAACTTTTTGTATCTTTGCAAAGAATTTATACTCTTATCAATATGAGTAACATCAAAGAAAGCTACAAGACGTTTTATGGCAACGAACCACAGTATGTCATTTTCGCGCCATATCGGGTTTGCCCGCTTGGAGCACATGTTGACCACCAACATGGCATAGTTACCGGCTTCGCCTTTGACAAAGGTGTACATCTCGCGTTCTCACCTACCGAAGACGGTACTGTAGAATTGCACAGCCTTTCCTTTGAAGGCGACATCAACTTCAACGTACAGATCCCCACACAGGTTAAGCATGGTAATTGGGGAGACTATGCACGTGGTGCCAAGTTTGCTTTGAGACAACGGTTCACACTCAAAAAGGGCATAAAAGGTGTACTAAAAGGCACGTTACCTATAGGAGGTCTTTCATCATCAGCAGCAGTGTTGGTTGCATACGTAATGGCACTTGCAAAGGCTAATGACATAGAACTGACGAAGATGGAAATCGTCAACATCGCATCACAGGCAGAGAGAGAGTACATCGGTCTAAACAATGGTATTCTTGACCAAAGTTGTATCGTACTGTCAGAAAAAGACTCTTTGCTTTTCCTTGACACAGATACGGAAGACTATCGCGTCATAAAGAAAAATCCAAAGATGCCAGACTTCCATTTAGGTATTTTCTTCTCTGGTCTGACACGTTCATTAGTAGGCAGCGACTACAATCTCCGTGTTGCAGAATGCAAGACAGCAGCATGGAACATGTTGGCATATACCGACCAGCCGTTGAAAAAACTCGACAAGACATATCTGCGTGACATTCCAAGAGAAACATATGAGAATACATGCGATATGATGCCAAAACGCTTTGCAAAACGTGCTGAACATTTCTATACAGAATACCGTCGCGTACGACAGGGGGTGACAGCATGGGAAAGCGGCAATATTCAACTATTCGGCAAACTGTCGTTTGAGAGTTGCGAAAGCAGTATCCACAACTACGAATGCGGTTCACCTGAGTTGATTGCAATATACAATATCATGCGTAGCCTTGACGGCATCTATGGAGGAAGATTTTCCGGTGCTGGCTTCAAGGGGGCTTGTATCGCCATGGTAAATCCTGAGAAAGAAGACAAAATACGAGAACAGCTGACAAACCGTTATTTGGAGCAATTCCCAGAATATGAAGGAACCTTCGAGGTTCATTTCTGTAAAATTGATGACGGGGCAAGGTTCATTAACTAATATACTACAATGATAAATATCATTTTGGCTGCAGGGTATGCCACAAGAATGTATCCGCTGACAGAGAATTATCCGAAACCTCTCCTGAAGATTGGTGGTACCAGCATATTGGACAGACTCATGGCTGACGTAGATGAGCTTGAAGACATCTCTGCACATATCCTCGTAACAAATGCAAAGTTCACCCACATATTTGAGGAGTGGAAAGAGAAATCATCTTATAAGAAACCTATAACCATTATCAACGACGGTTCAACCAATAATGACAATCGTATCGGTGCTGTCAAAGATTTATTATTGGCATTGAGCAATATCTATCAGTCCCAAGAAGACGTATTAGTATTAGCCGCTGACAACATTCTGGATTTTTCCTTGAAAGGTTTCATAAAATTCTTCCATGAGAAGAAAACATCGCTGATAATGTGTCATCATGAAGAAAGCATCCCTGCCCTACAACGTACCGGAGTGGTATGTCTTGACGACAACAACAAGGTGTTGCTGATGGAAGAAAAGCCACAGGAGCCGAAATCACATTGGGCAGTACCTCCTTTTTATATATACGCGCGCGAGGATTTCAACATAATACAACATTGCATTGAAAACGGATGCGGTTATGACGCCCCCGGCAATCTGGCTCATTATCTTTGCGACAAATCCATCGTTCATGCATGGGAAATGCCTGGCAAACGTTATGACATCGGGAATCTTGAAATATACGAAAAATACAAAAACGGAATATAATCATATTCATAACAGAACATACAATATATGAAAATATTAGTAACGGGAGCAGCTGGCTTCATAGGAATGCATCTAACAAAATGGCTTTTGGAGCGTGGAGATGAAGTTGTAGGATTGGACAATATCAACAATTACTATCCACAGAAGTTAAAATATGCACGGCTGGAAGAGTTGGGCATAACAAATCTACAAGAGAATGAAAAGCACCAGTCATCAACCTATGAGCGGTTTTCCTTCATCTACGGAGATATTGCAGACAGAAAATTACTGCCTATGCTTTTTGAGAGTGAACATTTTGACATTGTTGTCAATCTCGCAGCACAGGCTGGTGTACGCTACTCTATTGAAAACCCATTCGCATACATAGAGGCAAATCTCGTAGGTTTCGCGAACATACTGGAATGTTGCCGTCATAATCCTGTCAAACATCTTGTATATGCTTCATCAAGTAGTGTATATGGTGGAAACACAAAGACGCCATTCTCAGAAGATGACAAAGTAGATAATCCCGTATCACTGTATGCCGCAACAAAAAAATCTAACGAACTGATGGCAAGTTGTTACAGCAAGTTGTACGACATTCCTGCAACAGGTTTGAGATTTTTCACCGTTTACGGACCTTGGGGAAGACCAGACATGGCACCTATGCTGTTTGCCCACGCCATCTCAAACGGACAACCGATAAAAGTATTCAACCATGGAGATATGATGCGAGACTTTACATATGTTGAGGATATTGTCAATGGTATTATACGAGTCATCGACAATCCACCTGCATCAGACAATCAGACTCCGCATACTGTATATAACATAGGTTGCAGTAATCCAGTAAAACTAATGGACTTTATCTCTACCATTGAGACTGCGATAGGAAAGGATGCGGAAAAGATAATGCTCCCTATGCAGCCAGGGGATGTCTATCAAACCTATGCTGACACATCAAAATTAGAGCATGATATGGGATATAAGCCATCAACATCTTTGAAAGAAGGTATTGCTCATTTCATCTACTGGTATAAAAGCGAAAAAAATCCACTGAAATAAGTGTATTTTTTAGTTTTTTTCTAATTTTGCACACAAATAAATTAAATACAATTAGTATAATAAACATTAAATTTCAATAACTATGAGAGTGATTATTGCTGAAGACTATGAGAAAATGTCTATCTGGGCAGCAAATTATGTTGCTGAAAAAATAATTGAAGCTAATCCTACCCCAGAAAAGCCATTTGTTCTTGGTTGTCCCACAGGAAGTTCGCCTTTAGGACTTTACAAGCAACTCATCAAACTGAATAAAGAAGGCAAAATAAGTTTCAAGAATGTCATCACATTCAATATGGACGAATATGTTGGACTTCCTGAATCGCATCCAGAAAGTTACCATAGTTTCATGTGGACGAACTTCTTCAACCATATTGACATTAAAAAAGAAAATGTGCATATCTTGAACGGCAATGCCAAAGACCTCATGAAAGAATGTGAAGACTACGAAAAAGCCATAGAAAAAGCCGGTGGCATAGATCTTTTCATGGGTGGAATAGGTCCTGACGGACACATCGCATTCAATGAACCAGGCAGTTCACTTGGCAGCAAAACAAGGGTAAAGACTTTAACCACAAATACTATTCAAGCAAACAGTCGTTTCTTTGACAACGACATCAACAAAGTGCCCAAGCAGGCACTCACGGTTGGTGTTGCTACTGTGATGGCAGCAAAAGAGGTGCTTATCGTATGCAATGGTCCTCAGAAGTCACGCGCCCTTCATCACATCATCGACTACGGAATAAATCACATGTGGACAGCCTCTGCATTACAGATGCACCCTCATGGAAACATCGTCTGTGATGAAGATGCAACCGTTGACCTTAAGTTGTCAACATACCAGTATTTCAAAGACAAACAACAACTGGAAGGTATCGTAGAGAAATATCTCAATCGTTTCTAACGATAGTTTTTCCCTTACATTCCTATCATTTGTTTTATTTGGGTTTCATCTATATTTCTACCCAATATTGTACCGTCTGGTGCAAAGAGAATCACAAACGGAATGCCTTCGAAGCCATACACATCACGTATGCTCGTTGGCATTCCGTCGTCTGATAGTACTGTCCACGGTATCTGCAATTCATTTATTGCATCTCTCGTATTCTTAAGTTTATCACGGGTTGCCACACCGATGATGTCAAACGTTTTTTGCTGTTGACTCAAGTAAATATCTTTTAGTTTTGAGATCAAAGCTCTGCATGGCGGACACCAACTTGCCCAGCAATCCATGATGACATATTTGCCCTTGCCTACATAATTGGACAGTTCAACCTCCTTACCATCAACTGTCAGCAGTGTTACATCAGAAAACATCTGCCCAACATCTGTCTGCTTCTCACGTTCAATGTTCTTTTTCACCATCTTGAAAAGTACATCATCCTTAATGTCCTCACCAGCAGTCTGGTACAGAGAATCAACGAACTGGGCACCAAGAGAATATATGGCGACAGACGTAACATACGCACCCAACGCATCATCATTGTGTTTGTTCCAACAGTCTATTGTCAATTGTTTAATCTCATCTTTGTTTTTATTTTCATCCAAAGAGTCAAGTGCCTCAAACAAAGATTTCAGTTCCGCATTCAGTCCACCACCGACAGCGTAGTCAACAGTATCTGACAACAACATTTCTCCACCTTCCAGCACAAACAGCCATCCGCCATGCGACACGTCGCTACTGACAGTAACCATCACTGGAGTTTCCACAGAGCCTTCAAACAAGAAATGATGATTTTCCACCACTGCTGAATCCAGAATTTTATCACTTTTATAGACTTTGAGATACATCATCTGCCCAACATCATCAACAGCAGTCTTTCCTTCTATTCTATAGCAAGGAGCATCGGAGCAAGCACCAAAAATGATAGCCACCAAAAATGTGGCGGCTACCGTCATTATATCATTTATTTTCATTTTCGTAGAATGTAGATTAAAAAATACTTTCGTGAGCAAAGTTAATGCAACTGAAACGAAAAACAAAAAATAACAAAATTATTTTGTCTATTTTGAAGAAAATAACATTATCTTTGTGCACAATAAAAATATTTCATCTAAAAAAATTCAATTATGACACCATTAAGATTCTACAAAAGAGAAGCAAAAAAGAGTTTGGAAAACAATTGGGGCGATGCAGCAATCGCAACATTGGTATTTCTCATAACCACTATCTTACTGACATTGGCAGTACAAGGCATTTTCACATTATGTGGCATTAACCATACAATCTCATTTACGGAAAACTTCAAATCAGACTGGGCAAGCACCATTGCATCAATCATTGCATTACCTTTAGTATGGGGTTTCTATGTCGTCTTTCTAGGCTTATGCAGAGGAGAGAAAATTTCTATCTCAAAAATTTTTGACGGCTATAGAGGAAACGAATTTGTGAGGATATTCACCACATTATTTATATATTGCATCGGTGTTATAATAGGGCTTATTTTGTTCATCATCCCTGGCATTATTCTATCTCTTTGCTGGTGCATGGTACCGTTTGTATTAAAGGATCATCCTGAACTGAAAAACATGGCAGCCCTAAAAGAGAGTGCAAGAATAATGAACGGTCACAAAATGCGTCTTTTCTTATTGAGTCTCAGCTTTATTGGATGGCTAATAATCGGTATCATCACTTTCGGCATTGGTTTTATATGGATAGAGCCTTATATGATGACTACCCTTGCAAAATTCTACGAAGACATCACGAAAAGTGAAGCATAAAATATAAAAAGGTCAATTCCCATTGACCTTTTTTTGTATCATATCTTTGATGATATTTTGCGTTCTGCATCAAGTCGCAGGAAAATAAAGAGCAGAATAGTAAATCCCCACAATGAAGAGCCACCATAAGAGAAGAACGGCAGCGGAATTCCTATCACGGGCGTTATGCCCAACACCATACCTATATTGATAAGTAGGTGGAAGATAAATATACTTGCCACACAATATCCATAGACTCGTGCAAAACGCGTCACCTGCCGCTCCGCCAAGAAGATAAGCCGCAATATAAAACCAAGGAAAAGCAACAATACAAAAGTACATCCAAGGAAACCTTCTTCCTCACCTATTGTACAATATATGAAATCAGTATCCTGTTCTGGTACATATTTCAGTTTTGTCTGCGTACCTTTCAGAAAGCCCTTACCTACCACTCCTCCGGAACCAATAGCAATCTTGCTCTGATGTACATTATAGCCCACACCGGCAAGGTCTTCTTCCAAGCCGACAAGAACGTTGATACGTGCTTTCTGATATGGTTTCATCACATCATTGAGGACATAGTTTGCCGAACCATAAAATCCCAATGATACGACAATAAATCCTGTAATGACAAGACAGTGTTTATACCCATCTTTTATTCCTTTGTAGGCAAAATAAATTATAGCGGCAATGATGAGCAACAACAATACTATATTAACATTAAAAGGAGCGATATAACATGACACGATTATCGATATTGGCACGATTGCGACTATTATCATCTTGACAAGTGTATTGGACACGTAATGTGTATGATGTTTCTCAGCTGTCTGTTTACCATACATATACTCCATAGTTGCTGTAAATATGAGTATGCCGAGATACACAAGGAATGTACCCAACCTTGTTGATTCATTCCAAAGCAAAACGTCTTGGTATTTAATGCCTACGACAAAATAGAATATCAATGCTATACCCGTAAACAAGACAACTCCTGTCATCCCCTCACGGTAGAACATAAGGAAAAATGCAAGGTATACCAACGCAGAACCTGTCTCTTTCTGCATTATGATGAGCAACATCGGGAATACGACAATGGCAACAGGCACGAACCAGTGTTTGACATGGGAAGAATTGAAACCATACGAGTTCATGAATTTTGCCACCGCCAATGCCGTAACGAACTTGGCGAACTCTGCCGGCTGTACCTGCACGGGACCCAACACCAACCATGACCGCGAGCCATGAATCTGTTTCGGATTGAAAATTGTGATAAACAGTATAAACATCATCACGCCATACAAGACATACGACGCGGAATCAAGAGAATCGTAGTCAATGAGCAATATCACGAAGGCCAATATCAATGCTGTCCCTATCCATACCAACTGCATGCCGGAGCGGGAAGAGAAACTGAATATCTCTGTTTCCTCCGTATAACTGGCCCCGCAGACTGCAAACAAGCCACAAATGAGCATCGCGATAAACAGGCCCATTATCCATGGGTCTAAAGCCTGAAATACAGTTGGTCGTTTATTACCGGAAATCATTTTTTTACACTTTTACTGTTAAGCTATCTGGCTGTTTGATTTTTTGCCTCACTCTATTTGTTCCGTGCTTTTGAACATTCAGATACTTTGTAAACAACTGCCTTGCCATTGGGACGGCAGTCCTTGCACCGAAGCCACCATTTTCCACATATATGGCGATAGCGATACGCGGATTCTGCCGAGGTGCAAACCCCATGAACACCGAATGGTCACTGCCACGGTTCTGTGCAGTTCCTGTCTTACCGCACACCTCCACGCCCGGAATGTTAGTGCCCACGCATGTTCCACGCAGCACGGCTGAACGCATACCCTGCACGACATGTTCATAATTCCGTCTGTCCACCATAGTATAATGGCGTTCCTTATATTTCTTGTCTATCTCTTCTCCTGAGATTCCTTTTACCATGTGAGGTACGATGTAATATCCCCTATTGGCGATTGTCGCTGCCTGATTTGCTATCTGCAATGGTGTATTGGTAACCTCCCCCTGCCCTATGGAGATAGAGATTACTGTCAGCGGATTCCAATGTTCATTGTATGCCTTGTCATAAAATTCCGCATTCGGTATCATTCCTCTCTTCTCTCCCGGCAGGTCTATGCCAAGAGTATATCCGAAACCCATGCTGACCATATAGTCACGCCATTTCGACATGGCACTGTGAAGAGAAGAATAATGATGTCTGTTGTTGAGCATGTTATACAGCCCCCAACAGAAATATCCGTTACATGACGTGGATATCGCTTGCCGCAACCGCAGAGGAGAGGCATGGCCATGACACCCCACCTTCATACGTTTGTAACGAAATCCGTGATGGCAAGGGTAACTGGTAAGCGTGTCTATAATACCTTCCTGAAGGAATGCAAGAGCCTGTGACGGTTTGAACGTACTGCCCGGAGGATATGTTCCCATGATAGCACGGTTCACAAGCGGTTTCCTTTCATCGTTCTGCAACTGTCTCACATACTTTGCACGTTGTTTCGTATTCAATATCCTCAAATCATAAGACGGTGCCGACACCATACACAGAACTTCGCCAGTCGATGGCTCTATGGCAACAATACTTCCACGATGTCCCACCATAAGACTTTCTGCCAACAGTTGCAAATCCAGGTCAAGAGAAAGCGTGAGGTCTTTGCCCGGATGCGGAGCCACATCGTACCTTCCACCCTCATACTGTCCGCGTACCCTTCCGTGTGAATCACGGAGAAGAATATTGACGCCTTTCTTACCACGCAGCTGCTGTTCGTAGGAACATTCTATTCCAATCTTCCCTTTATACTCACCCGACTGATAATAGTCATCTTCAAGAATATCATCTGAATTAACTTCGCCAACCTCACCAAGCACGTGAGCGGCACAATTCTTTGCATATTGACGCACATAACGTCTCTGGACGCTGAATCCCGGAAAACGGAATTTCTTTTCTTCAAATATATTGAAGTCTTCTGCTGTCAACTGAGGGAACACCACCTGTTGGGTATATCTCGAATAAGCAGGATTCTTGGAATAGTCTTTTATTTCTTCGATGCGCTGAATGAAATCCTCTTTTGACACACCGAGAGTACGGCACAAGTCGAGGGTATCCATATTTGGATTTACCTCATTCATCACGACCATAAGGTCGTAGGTCTTGCTGTTATACACAAGCAGTTTCTTATGACGGTCCTTTATCACGCCACGTGCAGGGAGAGCCGTCTTCTTCAGCAAGGCAATGGACTCTGCCGACTTCTTGTAGTCTGGCGACAAAATCTGCAATGTGAACAGACGGGAAATGAAGATGATGACAATGACGACAGCAATGCCGGCAATAACAAAACATCTCTGTGACAATCTCTGTTCTGTCATCGTTTGAAATTTTCGAAGACAAGGATAAGGACAACCGTCACAAACCAACTTGTCACGACTCTCAGTATCCAGTCTGCAAAATTAAACAGATTGAATGATTCGAATGTAAAGAACAGTAAGCAGAATATCAATACTGCCAACGAAGCATATATCACATAGTTCAGCACAGGCATTGACTTCACGGACGGGTTTCTCCTGTCATTGGCATCTTTTGGATAAAAGGCGTAGAGAAGATATGGCTGTATCAAGCCCATTATCGTCAATGAGGCTGATGCTACGCCCGGAGTATTGGTAAAGACATCTATTACCAACCCCATGAGGAAGCCCCACACAATGGCACCCCAACGAGGATAGTTCAATGGAATCTGCAGGATGAAATATACGAATAGTAACGGAATTGCCACCCCAAACAGATGGATACGGCTGAAAATCACCACCTGTGCCAGTACAAAGATGATAAACGTTACAGTTCTTTTGAATAAATCTTCCATTTCCGTTTCCTAATGTTATCTACCCAGACTATCTGCAGAAAGGGTTTCAAGGCTTCTGCGTTCTGCCCATTGACTGTTTTTCAGCACACGCACATCACACAGCCTTGTGAAGTCTGTCATCAGTTTTATCTTCACCTGACATGAAAATCCGTCAGGAGCCTTGTATGCTTCCACCACTGTCCCCACAGGTATCCCCTTTGGGAAGATGGTAGAATATCCACTCGTTATCATCGTATCTCCGGCATTGAAGCGGATGTGCATCGGTATGTCTTCCACATAAGCCATATCCCACTCCTTGCCACGCCAGTGGAACATCCCGAACACACCACGATGTTTTATCATACACGACAGACGCGTACGGGAGTTGAGCAACGACAATACCGTGCAATAATGGTCCGACACCAGATATACTACACCCACTACACCATTGCCGTCAACGACACCCATATTTTCACGGATACCGTCTTTGTAACCCTTGTTCAGAGTTATGATGTTGTTACGTTCATGTAGGGAATTGGTAATCACCTTTGCTGGAATGGAGACATCACGTTTGTCTGCAGGGATACATTGTTTTGAGTTCAGTCCTTTTGCTTTCAGGCAAGACCGCAAATACTCATTTTCCTGTTGGAGTTCCACATTACGCTGTGTAAGCTCCGTATTTATCGAAGCCTGCGTAAAAAAAGACTCAACAAAAGATGTCGCCTCATTCAGACTACCGCTGATAGAATTGGCAGAAGAAAACCAGACACTACCATGATAGCCATTGTAAGAAAACAACAACACAAGACTAATCACCTCCAAAACAACAAACAGAATCCAATGACTGATTTGTCTGAGGAGGTCGATTAGATTTCCCATAATAGAATTTCGAAGTTTAAGAGACGGTTATCTCATCAAGAATTGGAATCGGTCAATGTTCTTCAATGCTATACCGACACCTTCTGCCACACTATGCAATGGGTCGTCTGCCACATGGAAAGGAATCTTTATCTTGTCAGAAAGACGCTTATCAAGACCACGCAGCAGAGCACCGCCACCAGTAAGGTAGATACCGTTTCTGATGATATCAGCGTACAGTTCTGGTGGAGTCTCTTCCAGAGCAGCAAGTATGGCATTTTCCAATTTTGTAACCGTATGGTCAATGCAATGGGCGATCTCCTGATAAGTAACAGGAATACTGATAGGAAGACCAGTGATACGGTTAGGTCCGTCCACAACATAATCTTCTGGAGCCTCATCGCCCAAATCGGTAAGCGCACTACCCAGATTTATCTTTATACGTTCAGCCATACGCTCAGAAATACGCATATTGTGCTGACGAGCCATATACTCACGGATATCTTGAGAAAGGTCATCACCTGCCACGCGAATGGAAGAGTCTGTGATTATACCTCCGAGCGAGATGACAGCAATTTCCGTAGTACCTCCACCTATATCGACAACCATATTACCTTCCGGAGCCTCGACATCAAGACCTATACCGAGGGCGGCAGCCATAGGTTCGAACAGAAGATAGACATCACGGCCGTTGGCATGTTCCGCAGCATCACGAACAGCACGCAGTTCCACTTCCGTAGAGCCGGAAGGAACACCGATGACCATTCGCAGAGACGGAGAGAAAAACCAACCTTTCGTATATGCCATACGGATGAATCCGCGAATCATCTTTTCACAAGCAGAGAAGTCACTGATGACACCGTCACGGAGAGGGCGTACTGCAATGACGTTTTTATTAGTCTTCTCATACATCATCTTTGCGCTGTCACCGACAGCAATCATCTTCTCCGTACGAGAGTCCAAGGCAACAACAGAAGGCTGGTCAACCACAATCTTATCATTCCTGATGATAATAGTATTGGCTGTACCCAAGTCCATTGCGATTTCATGTACCAACGAAAATATTCCCATAATATATTATTGCTTTTATTATCTCACACATTTTAATGTGTCTGCAAAATTAATGCAAATCGAAAACATAAACAAAAAAAACTCAAAAAAACTACCAACTCTAAACTTTCGACTCTAAACATTAAAACCTCTCACAAATAAAATTTAACCTCTCGCAGAGTAACAACGGGAATACAGTTGGTAGCTCTGTCAAATGTGATAGTAACTATTGTAAAATCTCTGCACGGCAATCACAGATTGCGTACTCCTCTGGAGAGATAGCCCTCTCTTTATCGCAAGCAAAAGAACATTTAGTACTTTTGCCTCTGCAAGGAACAAAAAAAGCAAGACAGCCCCTTCGCGTGAAGGGGCTGTCTTATTATCGTATGCATTATCGTTTTAGAACAATGCCTTTGTAAGAGTCTCGTGATTGTTCTTCAAGTCTGTCCAATCAACTTTCTCTTTCGTACTTATGCCATTGATATATTTTTCAATATTTGTATATCCGTCACCAGTGCAGTCCTTGTTTGCATCTGAAGCATCGTTAGGGTTAAGGCCATTGGCAGTCTCCCATGCATCTGGCATTCCGTCCAAGTCGGTATCCTTGTAAGGTTTTCCCTTATATTCAGGATAGCCACCCATCTGGCATGGATGAGTGATGATGCCCTGCTTGTAAGAATCCTTCGGCAGACGACGATACTTGAAGAAACCTTCTTCGTTCATTGATTTTGGAGAAAGTCCTGTCATGTCGCCATAAGGGTTCTTCTTCGGCAGTTTATTCTCATAATAAACTTCGCCAGTCTTTACTTCGTTGATGACACGCTCGTCGATGATGTCACGCTTAGGGAACAGTGCGCCTACGTTATCAATCACGTAGTTGTAAGCCTCCTGTGCAGGCATGATTGTGAGGTAAGGCATAGCGTATGGTTCGTTAGAGTGCATGAACGGTTCATTCTCGCCACAATCAGGACGTGATTCTACTTGAATACCACCTGCCCAGTTGTCGTTAGTGACAGTCTCATTGCCTTCTATCACATTGCCTGCAGCATATACACGACCATACTGCTTGTACGGCAGTTTGCTGCGGCCAGACTCTGGCTTGAGAATACGGTGTCCTATAGGAGCATCCACATCTGTCAGAGGACCTGGCTTGAAATAGTTATTTATCATATTGAACATTGCCGTGTAATCGCCACCATCAACAGAACGGTGAACCCAGTTGTAAAGCACGTTGTTTACGAAGTTGAATACGCCGTTCCAACCTACAGAAGGGTTACGACCGCAGTTGTCAGCCCAGAGGTTGCGTATGAATGAGCAGTTTTCGCCACCGAGTGTACTGCCGAATGAGTGGTTCCAAGTGTCGAGAGCCTTGGCAGATATAGTGTTCTGAATTGTCACGTTGACCGTAGGAGACTTTCTTGCCTTGTTGCCATCGCCTGGGTCATACATGTGACGATAGAATGAGATATTTTCATCGAGTCCCCACTCGCAAGAGCAATGGTCAATCATGATGTTTCCTATTGGGTTTCCACCGAAACTGTCATCACGGCGCATCACATTTGTCTCACCACGGCGGAAGCGCATGTGACGTACGATGACATCATGAGTATCTACCCAGAAAGACTCGCCTGCTATACAGATACCGTCACCGGGGGCAGTCTGTCCTGCTATAGTGATATACGGAGCGCGTACGGAGATAGGGCTCTTAAGACGGATGATGCCGGATACGTTGAACACTACGATACGTGCTCCACCCTGTTCACAAGCCCAACGGAATGAGCCGGGACCATCGTCATTGAGGTTTGTGACTGTCAGCACCTTGCCGCCACGGCCACCGAAAGTAAACATACCGCCACCTTCAGCACCCGGGAATGCAGGAATCTTTGCCTGTGGAAGGTCATAAGGACGTGATGCCCAAGGAATATAAGGACGGCCTTCCTTTGCCTCCTGAGCAACAACGAGTTTTGCTATTTCCCAAGCAGAGTCATTGTGTGCCTTTACTGCCATGCCATACTCCGCAGCCTGCTTTGCCGCCTCACTTGTCAGCTGTGGATACTGAGCATTTGCTGCGAGGGCAAAACAAGCACTAAATACAAAAATGATAATTTTTTTCTTCATTTTTTTTAAAAGTTTAACTGTTTTCACGATGCAAAATTGGATACTTTTTTTTAACTTTGCATACAGATAACTTTATTTAACAATAAAATTAAGCAAAATTAACTATGAGACGTTTCTTTTTTACTCACAAAAGCATTTTTTTGTTTTTCATCATCGTTATTTACACCTTGACCGTATCAGCGGAGATTAAAGTGGGCGTTGCCGACTGGATGGTGCTGAAACGGCAGAAGCCCGGAGCCTTCACATTGGCAAAGCACGTCTGCGCAGACGGTCTGGAACTGGATATGGGAGGACTCGGCAAACGTGACTCCTTTGACAACAAGTTGCGCAACGATTATGAGGTACAGAAATTCCTCAAGATGGCGGACAGCACGAAGATAGAGATAGGTGCCATTGCCATGAGTGGTTTCTACGGACAGAACTTCGGAGAAAAGCCCACTTACCGATGGCTCATAGAGGACTGTCTGAACACTATGGACAAGATGAACAATGTAAAAGTTGCCTTCCTGCCTCTCGGCGGATGCGGCAAGGACTGGACAACAAACCAGAAGAAACTGAAGGTAATAATAAAACGTCTGCATGAGGTAGGAAATATGGCTGCAAAACGTGGGAAGGTAATAGGTATCGATACTCCTCTGGACGCTGCAGGAAATCTGAAACTGCTGAAAAAGATAAATTCAAAGGGTATAAAGATTTTCTACAAGTGGCAGACGGCAACAGAAAATGGTTACGATATCTGTGCTGAGATAAAGACACTTGGTAAAGACAACATCTGTGCATTCCATGCCAGCAACCCTGACGGCGTATGGCTGAAAAACGACACTACCATAGACCTGAAAGCCATCCGTAAGGTGCTGACGGAAATTGGCTGGGAAGGATGGATGTTCGTAGAACGCAGCAGAGACACCACGATGGTGAGAAACGTAAAGAGAAACTTCGGGGAGAACGTAAGATACCTGAAAGACGTATTCGCACCAGTACGTTTCCAACTCGACGATACAACAGGTTTTGAAGAAGCGTATATCAACACCATACTGAACCGTTCACAGAAGATTACGGACGAACTGAACATCACGGGAACATCAAAGGGTGACAACGTGAAGAACATTCTGGCAAATCATTATTTCTTTTTGAATAAGGTATATGAGGAAAACAAGGATGTAAAGGCAAAACTTTACGACCATCACTTCGACTTCATCGCAAACCTCAATGCAGTATGCACGCCAGCAGAGGTTGACATGATAAAAGACCTCATGACATACAATGTGAGAAACGTCAAATATGAGGCACAGTTGGAGATGATACCTACCCTGAACATTGAGGAACGCGAATATCTGATGAACTTGCTGAATGAGGCACGCGAATATGCCATTGATGCAAAGGGTTCGAAAGAGAAACACGCCCTGTTCAAGAAATATATGGGACGATACACCATCTGGTTGAGTCAGAGGGGGTACGATTTGAAGAAAGAACGCCAAAACTGGGGCGCAAGAGTTAAAGCAAAAGGAGGAAAACTATGAAAAGAGTTGTTTTTATTGCACTTGTAATAATCATTGCCTCATCATGCAAGGCACAAATCACAGACACACGCCATAGCACGTATGCTGTGACGTCTGCCACGCCTGTTGATGCAGTAATATGGACAGGAGGTTTCTGGGGAGAGCGTTTCAAGGTATTCAGCGAAACATCCGTACAGAGCATGTGGGAGACATGGCAGTCGGACCGTTCACATGGTTTCCATAACTTCCTCGTTGCGTCGGGGGAGAAGAAAGGCAAACACCACGGTCCTCCGTTCCATGACGGCGATATGTACAAATGGCTGGAAGCAGTAGCATCGGTGTACGCCATAACAAAAGACAAGGAACTGGACAAGATTATGGACCGTTTCATCGGATGTGTTGCGAAATCGCAGATGCCGAATGGCTATATACACACTCCTGTCGTGATAGTGGAACTGAACAAGAGGCTAAAATCTCAGGCAGAAGGAAACCAGACGGACAACACCGTTGTAGGAACTGCAGTCGGCACAGGCAATGACGGAGCATTCGGTAACAAACTGAACTTTGAGACATATAACCTCGGTCATCTGATAACGGCAAGCATCATCCACAAGAGAGCAACGGGAAAGACCACGTTCTTCGATTGTGGCGTGAAGGCGGCAGACTTCCTCTACGATTTCTGTATGAAGAATCCGGATGAGTTGGCACGCAATGCCGTCTGTCCGTCACATTATATGGCTGCCGCAGAAATGTACCGTGAAACAGAGAACAAAAAATATCTGGAACTGGCACAAAAACTCATTGACATACGCGGAAGTGTCGATGGCGGTACTGACGACAATCAAGACCGCAACCCTTTCCGTGAGCAATACAATGCTATGGGGCATGCCGTAAGAGCAAACTACCTCTATGCCGGTGTCGCAGACTTGTACATGGAGACAGGCGAGGAACAGTTGATGAAAAACCTCACAGCAATATGGACAGACATCGTAACAAGAAAGATGTATATCAACGGAGCTTGTGGAGCGCTCTATGACGGAACATCGCCTGACGGTACCTGCTACAAACCAGACTCCATACAGAAGGTGCACCAAAGCTACGGACGTCCTTACCAACTGCCACAGTCAACAGCACACAATGAGACTTGTGCAAACATTGGAAACATGTTACTGAACTGGCGACTGTTCGAGGCTACCGGTGACGGCAAATATACTGACTTGGTGGAAAACTGTTTCTTCAACAGCATACTGTGCGGCATAAGTCTTGACGGAAAGAAGTATTTCTACACAAACCCTCTCAGGGTGTCAGACAACCTGCCATACAAACTGCGTTGGCCGAAAGAAAGAAAAGAATACATCAGCTGTTTCTGCTGTCCGCCAAACACCCTCCGCACACTGTGTGAAGTACAGGACTATGCCTATTCCGTAAGCAAAGACGGTATATATGTAAACCTCTACGGTGAGAATGAACTGAACACGTCAATAGAGGGCATAGGTAATGTCGGCATAAAACAGACAACAGAATATCCGTGGGACGGTGACATAAAATTGGAATTCATCGGAAAGAAATTGAGCAAAAAAGAGTTTTCCATTAAACTGAGGATTCCTGCTTGGTGTGAGAAATACGACCTTACCATAAACGGAAAACAGGCAGTGCCAATATATAAAGATGGTTATGCAAGCATCTCCAGAAAGTGGAAACGTGGTGACATCATCGAACTGTCACTGGATATGCAGACGAAACTCATAGAAGCGAATCCGTTGGTAGAGGAAGCACGCGGACAAGTGGCAGTGCAGAGAGGTCCAGTGATATACTGTCTGGAAAGTCAGGACTTACAGGGACACAGCATTGATGATATAATGATTCCGTGTGACGCAACATTCAATGTGGTAGATGCACACATCGCAGACAGTCATATCAAGGCTCTTGAGACGGAAGCCATCTACAGACACGACAGCACATACAATGGTAAGCAGTATCTCTATCGTGAACTGAACAAGAAGAAAGAAAAAGTCAAAATCCGCCTCATACCATATTATGCTTGGGGAAACAGAGGCAAGGGAGAGATGACAGTATGGATTCCCGTAACATTTAATTGATAATTCATGCACAGAACACTTTTATACATCTTCTGTCTTGCCATCGGGACACTTGCACAGGCAAAAGACTATCACGTCAATCCTGCTGACGGGGAGTTCGCAATAGAAAAGGCATTGCAACAGTCGCGTCTCGACAGAATACACGAGGGCATAACGGACGTACATCTGAAATTGCAGAAAGGAACATTCCGAATCTCCCAACCCATCATCATCCGTCCTGAAGACAATGGGATGACGATGGAAGGTGTGGAAGGTACTGTGATAAGCGGGGGAATAAAGATAGAAGGATGGAAAAAACACGGACAACTGTTTGTAGCACCGCAACCTACATTCAACGGAAGACCGCTGGAGTTCCGTCAACTATATATAAACGGCAAAAAAGCCACCCGGGCGCGCGACATGGAAGACTTTGAAAAGATGTTCCGTATCATATCTGTGGATAAGAAAAAAGAATGTCTGTATGTTCCTTCCACAGCTGTAAGAAAGTTGGTAAAAGAGCATAAGCATTGCTACGATGCTGAATTGGTACTACATGAAATGTGGTGTGTGGCAAACCTGCGTATCAAAGACATTGTGATGATGGGCGACAGTGCTGCTGTCTTCTTCCACCAACCGGAAAGTCACATACATTTCATGCATCCATGGCCATCGCCAATGGTGACAAAAGACGGACATAACTCGGCATTCTATATAATGTCAAAGACATTCCTCGACACGCCAGGAGAATGGTGGTTGGATGACTATAATCATCTCGTCTATTATTACCCGAAGGAAGGCGACACAACAGATGACATCGAAGTACCAGCAATAGAGACATTATTGAAAGTGGAAGGTACACCCGATGAGCCGGTGAAAAATGTAAGAATTTCCAATATCACGTTTGAGGAGTCCACGTGGCTGCGACCTTCAAAAGAAGGGCATGCACCATTGCAGGCAGGGATGTATATGATTGAAGCATACAAGGTAAAACCGAAGATAGAACGTGTTGACGACCATAAACTGGACAATCAAGGATGGGTAGGAAGACCATCTGCTGCCATACTGCTCAATAGTGCCGAGAACGTATCATTTACACATTGCACCATTCAGCATACTGGTGCGACAGGCATCGACTACCATCGCTACACCAAAGATGGGAGCATCACCAATTGCACGTTTACAGACATTGCCGGAAGTGCAATCGTTGCTGGCAGTTTCGGGGAAGAAAATCACGAAGCTCATCTACCTTACAACCCATCTGACGGGCGTGAGATATGCGATGGACTTGTCATCGACAACAACTACATCAATGATGTTGCCAATGAGGACTGGGGATGCATAGGCATCGCAGCCGGTTTCGTCAAGAACACAAAGATAACACACAACGAGATTTCAGATGTGTCATATACAGGAATATCATTAGGCTGGGGATGGAACAGACAACCATGTGCGATGAAAAACAATCTTGTTCATGCAAACCTCATCCATCACTATGCAAAGCACATGTACGATACCGCCGGAGTATATACGTTAGGGAATCAGCCTAACACATTTATTACCGAAAACGTAGTAAGAGACATCTATACACCAGGGTATGCACACGATCCACAGCATTGGTTCTACCTATATACAGATGAAGGCAGTTCCAACATTACCGTAAAAGACAACTGGACACCAGAAGAAAAATATCTGCAGAATGCCAACGGACCGGGAAACATCTGGGAAAACAACGGTCCGAAGGTGGCAGAGGCAATAAAAGCACAAGCCGGAAGAAGATAAAAGAAACAAGATAAAAAACAGCAATTAACAAAAAAACATAACCATGAGCAAAAGAAAAGGAAGTCTTAAATCGACAATTACAGTTTCATTAACCAATTATCTTGATGCAGGAGCTATCGTTGCAGGAGCAAGCGGACTAACCCTGTGGAAAGACTATCTCGGTTTGACCGAAGGACATCTCGGTTGGCTGAATGCAATAAGTGCAAACTGCCTTGGGGCAGCCGTAGGTGCAATAATAGGTGGTATCCTTGCAGACAAATACGGTAGAAAACTCATATACTCTTACAACATGTTGATATATATGCTGGGAGTATTACTGATGATGTGTTCCGTAAACTTCCCGATGCTCCTTGCAGGTTTTCTGATTACAGGAATATCGGTAGGCGTGGGAGTACCTGCATCATGGACATACATATCCGAAAACTCCGAAACTGGTAACAGAGGACGTAACATTGCAATATCGCAGATGGCTTGGGGCATTGGTCCCACGATAATACTCGTTTTGGGAACACTCTTGGCACCTCCTACTGGAGGACAGGAGGGAGGAGTATGCTTTGATGTCGTACAGGGCATTGCCACCCTCATCACCGGAGGTACAGCAGTGGGGGCGTCACTTAATGTCTTTACCAGTCGTATTGTCTTTGCATCATTGTTCATCGTTGCATTCATTGCATGGCTTCTGCAACGTCGTCTTGACGAATCAGAAGAATGGAAGAACAATAAGGAAAAAGATGAGACCGTGATGGCGAAAAGCATATTCTCATCTTTTGGAGAACTGCTCACAAACAAGATAAACATCAAAGCCATCTGCTTCCTTGCCGGTATGTATCTCACTTGGAATCTCGTCAGTTCTGTAATGGGTTTCTTCCAACCACATATCTATGAAACTGCCGGAGGACTTTCCAATGAATATGCCAACATGCTTACACTGGGGCAATGGTTGATAATAATTCTCGCTACATTCCTGTTCTCTCTCATCGTGGACAAAGTAAACCAGCGTGGTCTCTATGCCATCGGTGTCGGCTTCGCCATCGCAGCATGGGTGATAGTCATCTATGTAGGTATAAGCGGTATTGCCGGATTGGTTGTCTTCACTCTTCTGTGGGCATTGCAAGGAGGTATATCCGTCCAGACATTCTATGCACTGTGGGCATCAGAACTGTTCCCTGTAAAATACCGTGCTGCAGCACAAGGACTGATGTTCTTTATCGTGCGAGGTCTTTCAGCTGTTTGGGGACTGTGCTTTGTATATATCTACGGAGAGAACGGTGACGGCTTTACCACAGCAGCATATATCATGATGATATTGCTCATCATATCATTCCTAATCGGAGTGATAGGAGCACCGAAGACACGAGGAAAATCTCTTGAAGAAATCACAAAAGAAAGATATGGCGAATAAGTCAGCAGCAACATGGATATGGTATCCCGGCGACTTCGAGATATGGCTTGGGAACAAGTTCAATAACCTCCGCTCGGAACGTGGTGCTCTATCACCTACATTCTGGAAACAGGACAGCCACTATCCTATGGTTGAATTCAGCAGGGAGACAACACTCCAAGAGGCTGAAACTATAGAGATTGCAGTCGAGGGAGATTATAATGTAGCCATTGACGGGGAGAAAGTCTTTGGAATGCCAAAGTCTGTTACTGTCCCCGCAGGTAAGCATAAGATAAACATCAAGGTAATAAACCAATCCTGTCCACCAGCATTATTCGTACAGAGCAAGTCAGTAAAATCTGACGAGTCATGGTTGGCAACATTTGAAGACAAGATATGGATTGATGAAAATGGCGATGCACATGGCTCTGGGATATATGTTCCTGCGGGACACTGGAACTTCAACAGTATCACCACCCCACCGTCTGCATTCCGCTTGCAGACTGAGGAAAAGAAATACGATAAGCATACAGCACTTGAAAACAGCCATATCCTGTACGACTTTGGCGTAGAAACAATCGGATATGTCATACTGAAAGGAATAAAAGGCGACGGGACAATACATATCTATTACGGTGAAAGTGCAGAAGAGGCACAGGACAAGTGGCATTGCGAGACTCTTGACAGAATCCTTGTCGAAACATCAGCAGACAGCATTACTGACCTTGGACATAACATCACCGACTGCATTACATCGCTAAAAGGTGGCAATGACAGTTTTGACTACACCCTGCGTTATTCCAAGGCATTCCGTTACGTGATGATAGAATGTGAAGGTGACATCACCGTCAAGGATATTTCCATTTTGTATGAATATCTGCCGGAAGAATCGCGTGGCAGTTTCCGATGTAATGACAATGAAATAAACAGGATTTGGGATGTTGCACAATACACAATGCAACTGACTACGAGGGAGTTCTTCATGGATGGGATAAAACGCGACCGTTGGGTATGGAGTGGCGATGCCATCCAGAGTTTCCTGATGAACTACTACCTGTTCTTCGATACAGAATGTGTAAAACGCACCATACGTCTTCTGCGTGGGAAAGACCCTGTCACGGCACACATAAATACCATAATGGACTATACATTCTATTGGTTCAAAGGTATCTATGACTACTACCTCTATACCAATGATGGTGACTTTGTCAAAGAGATGTATCCGAAGATGCAGACATTGATGGATTATTGTCTTGGAAGAACAGACAAAAATGGTATGGCAGAAGGACAACCCGATGACTGGATTTTTGTTGATTGGGTGGATTTCCCTATGCACAAACGTGGTGTAATGTGTTTTGAGCAGATATTGTTCTGCAAGTCTTTGGAGACAATGAAGTTATGTGCTGACATTTGCGGACATGATGACGATGCCAAAAGATACGACACACTGGCACAGAGACTGAACAATACATTTACAGAAACATTCTGGGACAATGAGAAACATGCTTTTCTGCACAACATTGAAGATGGGCACATCAACGATATGGTGACGAAATTTCCGAATATCTTTGCCATCATATATGGTTATGCCGATGAAAAACGGAAGGAAGAAATCAAAGAACACGTACTGTTAAACCCTGATGTTGAAGCCATCACCACACCATATATGCGTTTCTATGAACTGGAAGCATTATGCTCTATGGGAATGCAAGATAAAGTACTGACAGAAATAAAATCCTATTGGGGAGGAATGCTCCATGAAGGAGCCACTTCTTTTTGGGAGAAATACGTCCCAACAGAAAAGGGCAGACAACATCTGGCAATGTACGGACGGCCGTATGGGAAGAGTCTCTGTCACGCATGGGGAGCAAGTCCCATCTATCTCTTAGGAAGATATTATCTTGGCGTAAGACCGCTTGCCGCAGGATACAGCCAGTATGAAATCAAACCTTCACTCGGAGGGTTGGAATGGATGGAAGGCACCGTCCCTACTCCTTTCGGGGGTATCTATATAAAGATGGACAGACAACACATACATATAAAAAGTGACGGTGGAGACGGCACTTTGATATTGAAAAATAAAACAATTAAAATAACACCTCATGAAGAATTTGACATTCCGATCAACTGACGACAAGAGTTATTTTATCAGATATCTCGCAGTCTTGTTGTTTTTCTGCAGTTTGTCAGCAGAGTCATTGGCAAAGATAATCATCAAATCGCACTCCCCACAAACGGAGTATGCCGCAACAATAGTCAAGGACATCCCCGGCAACATCATAATACAGCAGGATGCAAAAAACACAGGCAACATTCCAGAGGCTTTTACTATACAGCGTAAAGGCAAGAAGGTCATCCTTACTGGTAACGACGGTAACGGATGTATCTATGCTGCAAACAAACTGAAAGAGTATTTTAACATTCATGGCAATATAGACATCAAAGAGGCTATATCGGAAAAGCCGGGTATGAAACTGCGTGGAACGTGTCTTGGATTGCAGAAGACTGTATATCTGCCAGGACACAGAGTATATGAGTACCCATATACACCGGAGAACTTCCCTTGGTTTTATGATAAGGAATTGTGGATTGAATATCTGGACATGCTGGCAGCAGACAACTTCAACGCTGTTTATCTATGGAACGGTCATCCGTTTGCTTCACTTGTTAAACTGAATGACTATCCATTTGCTCCTGAAGTTGATGATGCTACAATGCAGAAGAATCAGGAAATGTTTTCTTTCATCACTACTGAGGCATCCCGACGGGGTATCATGGTGATACAGATGTTCTACAATATCATCGTCTCAAAACCTTTTGCTGACCATTACGGCATCAAGACACAGGACCGCAACCGTCCTATCACCCCTCTCATTGCCGACTATACGCGCAAAAGCATCGCAGCCTTCATTGAGAAATACCCTAACGTGGGACTGCTCATCTGCCTTGGAGAGGCGATGAACGGCATTGACACAGACATACAATGGATGACGGAAACCATCATCCCTGCCATAAAAGACGGACTCAAAGCATCCAACCGTACTGATGAGCCACCTATCATCTTGAGGGCTCACGACACAGACGGACCAAGAGTATTGGCAGCGTCATTGCCTTTGTATAAGAACATTTATACTATGTCAAAATATACCGGTGAGAGCCTTACCACCTATGAGCCTCGCGGCCCTTGGGCAGAGACACACCGCAAACTGGCTGCCGCTGCACCTATTCACATAAGCAATGTGCATATACTTGCAAACCTCGAACCATGGAGATGGAGTTCTCCTGTCTTTGTACAGAAAACGGTAAAGGCAATGCACAGCGTGCATCATGCCAATGGTCTTCATCTCTACCCACAGGCTTCTTATTGGGACTGGCCTTACTCTGCCGATAGGGTTGGAGACGGACGACTGTTACAAGTTGACCGCGACTGGATGTGGTACAAGGCATGGGGACGTTATTCATGGAATGAAAACCGTAATGCTGACGACTATGATTTCTGGGTGAACACTCTGCAAGAGTATTATGGTTGTGATGCCGCTACCGCACGCAACATCCTCGTTGCTTACGATGAGTGCGGAGAGATTGCACCTAAACTGATTCGCCGTTTTGGTATCACAGAAGGCAACCGTCAGACTCTCCTCTTAGGAATGAAGATGAGCGAACTGGTAAACCCATACAAATACACCATCTATTCCGGTTTCTATGAGAGTTGTGGTCCTGAGGGAGAGAAACTCATCGAATATGTAGAAAAGGAGTGGAAACAGAAACAGGCTGGAAATGAAAACAGCGAAGAATATAAACACGTTGGCGAACTTCCATTAGACATTGTTGAGCAATGTGTCGCTCATGGTACTAAGGCTGTCAATGCTGTCATACAGGCAAGAAAAGGTGTCACAAAGAACGCAGATGAATTTTCTCGTTTGGCAAACGACATGAATTGCTACAAGGAGTTTGCCATCGCCTTCCGATTCAAGGTATTGGCAGCACAGGAAGTACTTAATTACAAATGGAGCAAGGACACCAAATATCTTGAAAAAGCCATCCCTCTGTTGGAAAAGAGTAATGATGCATGGCGACGTCTTGTGGCATTGACAAAAGACACCTATCTCTATGCTAATTCCATGCAGACAGCACAGAGGCGCATACCTGTTGGTGGCGACAACGGTAAGTTCAAGACGTGGGAAGAGATGTTGCCTGTCTATGAAGAAGAACTTGCCAATCTGAAGAAAAATCTCGCCTCACTAAACAATGCTTCCACATCACAGCAGCCTGTAAAGATAATAAAAGCAAAAAATGCTGATGTCGTCATATCTGGAAAGCCTTATACGTTAATACCTCTGTGCAAGGATGCACATCTTTTCGAAGGACGTCCTGAACGTATCGACTCTGTTGCACCGGAACTGGAAGGATTGAAAGCATTATTGCTCAATCGGGATACGACGAGAGAACGCGGAGTTACCGTCGAGTTCTCCTGCAAGCAGAACACGCAGATGCTCGTGGGCTTCTTTGTCGATGATCAAAAGAAATTTGCATCTCCACCAAAACTGGAAATAGATGCTACAGGCAACGAATATGGTCAGGCAGAACCTGTCATCACCAATGCAATCTCTATGACGGGTATGCCTATTGTAAACATACATTCTTATCATTTCAAACCGGGACATCATGTCATCAACCTGCCACGAGGCATCATCATGGTTGCAGGATTCACGACAACGGATCTACAACACCGTGACGCAGGTTTGAACGGAAGAAATGAAGAAGTAGATTGGCTTTTCATGTAATACTCTATGAACAGAATACGTATTCTTTTCCTCTGCTGTCTGTGGGCAATAAGCCTGTCGGCACAAGTCGTGGACCATCAACGTATGGAACGTATCTACGAGGAAGCAAAGACTCCTTATAAATATGGTCTTGTCATTGCACCGCAGGACAACAAACATAAATACGACTGTCCTACCGTCTTCCGCGAGAAGGACAAATGGTATATGACCTTTGTCTGTTACGATGGTAAGGGAGGTAACGATGGCAGAGGGTATGAGACATGGTTGGCAGAAAGTGACGACCTTCTACATTGGAACATCTTGGGACGTATTCTTGAATTTCCTTCTACCCCATCAACATTATGGGATGCCAACCAACGTGGTGGTTTCCCTGCACTCATCGATTATGAATGGAATGGCTCGTACAAGATGGGGAAGTACAAAGGTGCGCATTGGATGACGTACATTGGAGGCAACGGAACTGGCTATGAGGCTGTGCAGTCGCCTTTGAGCGTAGGATTGGCATCAACGAAGAAAGACATAACAAAACCGCATCCATGGCAATGTCTTCCACATCCTGTCATCAGTTATGCTGACGATGATGCACAATGGTGGGAACAACTGACACAGTACAAGAGTACTATATATAAAGTAGATAAGAAATACTTTGGTCATCCTTTCGTCATGTTCTACAACGCTGGAGGAAAGGATGCAACGCATCCAAAGGGTGAACGTATTGGGATTGCCTTGTCTGACGACATGCTTCATTGGACTCGTTTCAAGGGCAACCCTGTCTTTGCACACGATTCTGACGGTACGATAACTGGCGATGCACAGATTGTACGGATGGGAGACATCTTTGTAATGTTTTATTTCTCTGCTTTCAACCCAACAAGGAAATATAACGCTTACAATACGTTTGCAGCAAGTCACGACCTTATTCATTGGACAGACTGGGATGGTGATGACCTCATAATACCGTCCAAGCCGTATGACGAGATGTTTGCACACAAGAGTTATGTTGTCAAGCATGATGGCATAGTATATCATTTCTATTGTGCCGTCAATAATGATGGTCAGAGGGGTATCGCCGTTGCCACCAGCCGACATCTCGGCAAAAGCGAGGTATCCTTCCCTACCCCTGACCCTACCGGACATCGCATCACGATGTCGCTCGACAAGGACTGGGAGATAATTTCCGACAATCCTGCTATCAATAATAATGGTCTCCTACACGGGAAAAACATGGTCGATGTACCTTTCAACCTTGACGACTACTTCGGAGCATTACAGAAAGAACATGGCAACCTGCATGGCTCCGTCACATGTCGAAAAGAGTTTTTCCTTGAAGGCACTGACAACAAGGAGTATTTTATAAACTTCGAAGGAGTCGGCACGTATGCAGCCATAGAACTAAACGGACATAATCTCGGTACTTACGACATAGGACGAACTTGTGAGTGCATTGACATCACGAAATTCGTTCATCTCAACGACACGAACACAATCATTCTCAACATCTCTCATCCTGAAGGCATCACCGACATGCCGTGGGTATGTGGCGGATGCAGTAGCGAATGGGGGTTCTCAGAAGGGTCACAACCTTTCGGCATCTTCCGTCCTGTCACCCTCGAAGTCACAGACAAGGTACGCATCGAACCATTTGGAGTTCATGTGTGGAGCAACAACAATTGCGACAGCCTGTTCATTGAAACCGAGATAAAAAACTATGACAGTAAGGAAATAATTTCATCACTTGTAACAAAACTTTCTGACGCTACAGGCAGACAGGTAATACGTCTCACTGATGAATTTTCACTACTACCCGGCGAGACGAAGATCATCCGTCAGCAGGCTTCTTTAACCAACAACAACCTCTCAGTTCTCAGCTCTCAGCTCTCAGCTCTCACCCCAATACATCTATGGTCTGTTGCAGAGCCATACCTTTACAAGGTAAACAGCATCATCAAGCGTAATGGTAAGGCTACTGACAGTCAGGACACACCATTTGGTTTCAGGACTGTCTCATGGCCTAAGTCCAGCATACGGCAGACATCAGACGATAAACGTTTTCTGCTGAACAACAAACCTGTATTCATCAATGGAGTATGCGAATATGAACATATCTTTGGACAAAGTCATGCCTTCACTCACGAACAGATAGAGACACGAATCAAAGAAGTGCAGCAAGCTGGTTTCAATGCTTTTAGAGATGCCCACCAGCCACACAATCTGCACTACAAGACACTTCTCGACAGGGAAGGCATACTATGGTGGGCACAGTTCTCTGCCCATATATGGTACGACACCCCGAAGTTCCGCGAGAGTTTCAAAAGACACTTACGCCAATGGGTGAAAGAACGCAGGAACTCACCATCATTGGTACTGTGGGGATTACAGAATGAAAGCACCCTGCCGAAAGACTTTGCAGAGGAGTGTACTCAGATAATACGCGATATGGACCCAACCTGTGGCAGTCAGCGTCTCGTCACCACCTGCAACGGTGGCGAGGGCACGGATTGGAATGTGGTACAAAACTGGAGTGGCACATACGGTGGCGACATCGAAAAATATGCTACCGAACTAAAACAAGACGAGCAGTTGCTTAACGGCGAATATGGTGCATGGCGCACCATAGGCAACCATACCGGTGAGGGTTATACCGAAGAAAAATATCTCAACATCTTGAAGAGAAAGGTAGAACTGGCAGAGTGTGCCAAGGACAGTGTATGCGGGCAATTCTTGTGGTTGCTCAACAGTCATGACAATCCGGGACGCAGACAACCAGACGAAGCACTTCGACGCATTGACAAGGTTGGACCATTCAACTACAAAGGACTATTTACCATCTGGGAACAACCAGTAGATGCATTCTATTGGTATAAAGAGAGAGAAGACTCAACCATAACCGTACAACCGTACAACCGTATAACCGCAAAACCTCATAACCGCAAAAAAGTCCTCTACCGTGTCAACTGCGGTGGCGATGAATATATCGATGACGACGGCAACCGTTGGGAACAAGACCACTCCAAGAGAAAAGCCTACCCCCAGCCCCTCCCAAAAGGAGGGGAGCAGAAAGTCCTTTCCTTCGGGGAGGATTTAGGAGAGGCTCCTCATTCTTTCTACAGCCACTCATGGGGCGACAGGTTCGATGGAGTCAGCTCATATCAATGTTCACAGACTTACAACCCAGAACTACCATTGTCACCATTGTTCCAGAGAAGTCGTTTCGGACGTCATGAACTCTATTACCATTTCGATGCACCTCGCGGAGACTATCAGATAGAACTCTATTTCACCGAGCCATGGTACAAAGGCACTATTGACGACTCCGACTATGAAGGATGGCGACTGTTTGATGTAGCTGTCAACGACAGTACTGTATTGCACGACATAGATATATGGTCACAAGTGGGCTACGGGCGCGTCTATAAGCATATAATAAACTTTCATAACGATACTGACCATATAAAGATTTCATTCCCGAAAGTTAAATCCGGACAGGCGATAATCTCAGCAATAGCAATAGCCAATCTCAAAAAGTCAAAGAGTTTAAAAGTCAAAGAGTCTAAAAGTCAAAGAGTCAAAAAGTCTAAAAGTCTAAGAGTCGAAAACTCACAGACCCCTCAGACCCCTCAGACCTCACAGACCCCTCAGACCTCTCAGACCCCTCAGACTCTCAGCTCTCAGCTCTCCTGGTCCTCTTTCGACAACGACATCCTCGTCAAGACACCAGACTCACTCCTGCCACCAAAGACATCCAAAGCCATCGAAGTGGAAGCCTCAAGGCCTCTCACCTCTCACCTCTCACCTCTCAGCTCTCAGCTCTCTTGGACCTTCTCTGTCGGCGTAGCAAAGATATACTCCCTGCGATTCAAATACTGGAATGGTGAGAAACCACGCAAACTGCATGTCACCATCACCGACCAGAATGGAGTCCGTTATGTCGATGACGACATCAGTTTTCTTCAAACACAGGCAGCAAAGAAAAAACGCAAGACGACAAGTATCACCACAGGTGGCTATGTCAATGCAGGAACATACCATGTCACCCTCACTGGCGAAGGTATAGACAAGATGATTTTTGACAAACTTACGATAGAATGAACCTGAAATTCATATCATGGAATGTAAACGGACTGCGAGCCATTGTAAACAAAGGGTTCGTAGAATCTTTCCGACAGTTGGACGCCGACTTCTTCTGCCTACAGGAGACGAAGATGCAACAAGGACAGTTAGACCTCACCTTTGAAGGATATGAGAGTTATTGGAACTATGCCGAGAGGAAAGGCTATTCCGGCACAGCCATATACACAAAACATCATCCGCTGCAGGTCACATACGGCTGTCGTATTGACAACGAAAAGATAACAGATACCGATGACGAGTATCTGCGTATGCACACCGAAGGACGTGTCATCACACTCGAGATGGAACATTTCTATCTCGTCACCTGCTACACTCCCAACTCACAGGACGGACTCAAACGTCTGCAACAGAGGGTGAAGTGGGAAAAGCATTTCCTCAGATACCTGCAGTCATTGGAAAAACAGAAACCCGTCATCGTCTGTGGCGACCTCAACGTAGCACACAAAGACATAGACCTCCGCAACCCAAAGACAAACCATGGCAACCCCGGCTTCACAGACGAAGAACGGGAGCAGATGACAAAGATGCAGGCAGCAGGATTCATCGATACATTCCGATTCTTCTATCCTGACAAGGAAAACATCTATTCATGGTGGTCATACCGTTTCCACGCAAGGGAGAAAAACATCGGTTGGCGTATCGACTATTTCCTCACGTCGCAGTCGTTGAAGGACAACCTCACCGATGCCAAGATACTCACCGACTACGAAGGCTCCGACCACTGCCCAGTAGAACTGGATATAAATATCTAAAGCTGAGAGGAGGCTTCGCCTACGATAACGATACGCTGACGCTACGATAACGAAAACCGTACAACCGCAAAACCGCACAACCGACGCCAAACCGAGAGCAATCAAGTAAACTTGAATTGCCGAGGTGCGAAGGAGGAAGACCGAAAGGTCAACCGTATAACCGTAATACTCACGTTCGGATTTTTTCAAATGAATTTGGCAAATCGCTCACTTAATCGTACTTTTGCATCGTATAAATTAATAACTCTTATGAAGAAAATACTTAAACTGGCTGTTTACAGCATCGTAGCAATGGTTGCACTTTCATCCTGCTCAGATAGCGATGACTACCCATCACAAAAGGATATCGAGACGAAGATTATCGGAAAGTGGAAAGAGATAGTAAATGATGGAATGGAAGTCTTAACAAATGATAGATTGGTAAAAACATTTATCACCAAACAAGAAGGAACCTATTCTACCTCTCGTTGTTTTGAGGGTGAACACGTATGGCAAAACAAACTCATGTTCAAATATGAGGTTAAAGAAAACAATCTGTACGAAAGTTTTGTGTATGAGGATGAACCATCTAAAATCAAATCAAAGATAACATCCATTGACGAAAATAAATTATGTGAAAATGATTACGAATACTTAATTGATGGAGAATATGTCCCTGTTAAAATGAGTAATACCTTCCAGAAAGTCACCGTTGATTATTCCAAAGACATCATCGGCATGTGGGAAGGCGTGGAGATGACTGGAGAAGAGACATTTGGAGACATAAACCACCGCATCGAATATAAGGCAGACGGGACATATACATACTATGACAAGGACGGTGACAGTTGGAAACCGAGTACAGATGTGGATAACGAATACAACATTGACGGCGATTGGCTCACTTCCCGATGGCGTGTAATGCCAGGAGCAGATTACGATTACGAGAGTTGGGACATCATCCAAATGAAGAACGGCATAATGAAATGGTCTGGACTCCGCGAAAAAACAGATCATACACGCTACACCGCCACATTCACTTGGAAGAAAGTGCAGTAATGATTTTGTAAATAGTAACATATTAACATATCACGCACATTTACTATGGCTAACAAAAAAAACAACACACCGAAATAAACTTTTTATAACAACAAACAGAAATAACAGAAAGAATAACATATTAACAAATAACGCGCATTGACTATTATTTGCGTTCTCCTGAATTCGTCCGGAAAACTGATTTGAGATAAGAACACAAAGAATAGTGGTTAGGCAACTTCTACGGAAGAGTTGTGCCTTATCCCTCAATATAAGAGTTCAATGTTTACGCTTTGGGCGTGGACATTTCTTATTGGGGGATGAGGTCTCAACTTCCGGACGAAGCCTCGGAGAACGCATAAGAAGGTTCATGCCTTTCTTGTGCGATAAGGTAAATGGTAGATCAATGCACCAATTGTTTTGCAACGATTTACTACTATGGCAGAGAATAACATTACAGCTACTCGCGAAAGTCTTATCGCAGAGATTCAACGACGTGTTGATGACAAAATACTTGAGCAGACAAATGCCGACTTACTTACCAAGCTTATACGTAATGCAGACACATTGGACGAGGCAATGGCTATCGCCCAGTTGGGAACAACATACAAACGTACAGGTCTTCATTATGACAAACGATTGGAAAAACAACGTGGAAACACCATCAAGTATTTTAAGAAGAATGAACAGCTGAGTTTCAGCGATGGGTCCGATTCCCCACACCATAAACTGATCATTGGTGATAATTACGATGCTTTACAGAATCTTCTTATCCAGTATCGCGGTAAAGTTGATGTTATTTACATTGACCCGCCATACGGAAAGGATAGTATGGGCGAGTTTGCCCAAACCAACTATGATAATGCAATAACGAGAGATAATCTTTTGTCAATGCTACATCCGAGATTGAATTTATCAAAACAGATATTGGCCAAAGAAGGTGTAATATTTTGTAGCATAGATGACAAGAATTATGCTTACGTCAAATTGTTAATGGACGAAGTATTTGGAGAAAAGAACTATATTGCAACTTATTTGTGGAAAAAAACAGACACTCCTCCTGCATTGTCGAATAAGGTTAGAAAGAAATACGAGTATGTCCTTTGCTATGGATTGGATGTCCCTAAATCGTATAAGTTTGCTCAAGGTCATATAGATGGTGGTGATGCGCCGTTATTAAATGAATCTAATTCTTTAGGGACCTTGACATTTCCTATAGGAAGTGTTTTATTTAACATCCCAGATGGAGAATATTCTGATGACGAAACAAAAAAGATCAGGTTACTCAGTAAGGTGATAGTATGTGACGGACGAAATGCAAACGAGTTCTCCGCAGAAGCTCATTGGAAATGGAGTCAAGAGAACTTGAAGAATGAAGTAGCCAACGGAACATATTTTTTGATAAAATCTAAAAAATTTTCACCCCGATACCAAAAGATTGGAGAGATGGCTCTGAAGACCCCTCAAAATAATATTGATTCTTCATTAGGTGTAGGAACAAATGAGGAAGGTACAAGTATTTTAGATTCTATTCTAAAGCCTGATGTTTTCGACAATCCGAAGCCTACGACACTAATAGAGTATTTAATTAATATGGTTAATAAAGATGAAGATATCACCATATTAGATTTCTTTGCGGGTTCTGGCACTACCCTTCATGCAACCTTAAATCTAAATAGGGACGAAGGGAAAAGGTGTTGTATATTATGTACAAATAATGAAATTACAGAAAAGAATCCTAATGGCATAGCCTTAGATGCGACGACTCCTCGTCTGAAAAGAATAATGACGGGCTCTTGCTACAAACAATCAGAAAAATATCCATTCTACACAGGATGTAACGATTTTGCGTGGTTGAAAGACAACGAACCATTTGGTGGTAGCCTTGATGTTTACGAGATCGAATCTGTCTCTAATGCGGAACACGTCTGTGGTAAGACTCCTTTCGATGTGATTGACGAAACGCTTTACGGCAAAGAGAAATTTGAATCGTTGGAAGATAAAATACGCTGGGTGTGCGAAAACTTTGAAGCAACACAGGACAAGCTTGTAGAAAAAGAATAAGGAAAAGCGATTATGCTACAGGAAATCATACAACTCCACGATGAAGCTGTAACCGCTCTCGTCGATAAAATATCACAGAAGAACGTCATCACTTTCAAGTCGCCTACAGGTAGTGGCAAGACCTATATGATGGCAGACCTTATGGATAGGGTACTGAGCGAAAGGAATGATGTGGTCTTTCTCGTATCGTCACTCTCAAAGAGTGAACTGGCGAAACAAAACTACGACAAATTTTGTGAGTACAAGGAGCATGGAGAGTTTCCTCATTTAAACCCCTATATGATTTCCAGTGATGTCTCAGGCGAAGAAAGTGTTTTCGTACCGATTGACTACAATGTCTATGTTCTGCCACGCGACTTGTATAAGAAAGGGGGACGACTGATGCAGGGTGCAATGGACAACTTTCTGCAAACCATTACCAGCAATCTGTTCGGCAATGGTATGAACAAGCAGGTCTATCTGATAAAGGATGAGTGTCATCAGGCGACCAACAATCTTGATACAATTTCAGATGATTACTTTTCCAAGACCATCAACATTTCCGCTACACCAAAGCTGAACCGAGGACAAGTACCTGATGTGGAAGTAACAGAAGAGACCGCCATCAACGCAAAACTCATCAAGACCGTAGAATGGAATGAAAATGACAGCGATGTGGCAGAAGCCATTGAGAAGTTGGAAGAGATAAAAAAGGATTATCGAAACTTACTGGACGTAAATCCTTGTCTGATCATCCAGATCTCTAACAAGAATAAGGCTAATGATGACTTAGCCCGCATTTACGATGTGCTTGATAAACCAGAACATAAGGATTTGAAATGGATGCTTATCGTTGATAAGGACAAGGATTGCAATACTAACGATGTTTTCAAGGCAAAGAAACTGCCAGTCTCGAAATGGAAAGATTATGCAAAGAGCAAGGAATCGACCATTGATATCATAATTTTCAAGATGGTCATTACTGAGGGATGGGATATTCCTCGCGCATGCATGTTGTACCAAATGCGACCTACTCAGAGTGACCAGTTGGACGAGCAGGTCGTAGGACGTGTAAGACGTAATCCGCGACTCCTTGACTATGAGCGTTTGTTGCCCGAAGCTCAGGAACTAGCAATGAAGGCATGGGTGTGGGGCGTCAGAAAGAAGGAACAACAAAAGATGTTCTATGCCACTCTTTTTGACGAACCTACGGATATTACCGACAAGATAAGAATTCGTACGACAAAACTGAAGACGCTATCTCTAAGGCATGGTTTCGACATTCATAAATTTATGGATGAGCAGACAGACGATAACAGATATGCCGACATCTTTACTTTGTATAGGAAATACAAAAAGGCAGAACCTGAAGTGCGACAGTTAGCTTTCAATTATGCTGACAGACCTTGCAAATGGTTGAAGTTTGCAGAAAACATTGATGCTGTAATCAAAGAAAGTTCAAAATACATATGTAATTATGCAGAAAGTATGGAACTCACCACTGATGAAAATGGGGAAATAAAAGACGTGTCTTTCCCTGTTGAGTCAACCTATACAGATAACGGAAATAACGTAACCATAGATGACTGGGTATGGAAACATAAGGTGGCGAAAGGGAGTAACTTTGCCTTTGATAGTGATGCGGAAAAAGAATGGGCAAGCATTATCCAGAATTTAGCAAAGGATGATACGGACGAACAAGAACCAAGGCGTGTTGCAGAGCGAGTGCTAGTAGGCAAAACTAATCCATTGGCAGGAGAACGCAATATTGATGGTACAGTTGAACCCGACAAAATCAATCCTTCAAAAAAATATCTGTGGGGAAAGAACTTCATTGCTAATTCTGAAATCAAATACGAATATTGCCTTGATGGCATACATACATCTTATCCAGATTTCGTCATGGAGGATTGCTTCGGTCGAATACACATCTTTGAAGTAAAAAGTGTCAATATCTCTAACGCAACACCTGCAGCATTTGATAGTGAAGCATATAAGAGAAAAATGAATGAATTGATACGTTGCTATAAGCAAGCATCTATCATTACAAATCACGTATTCTACTTACCAGTACGAAAGGATGAAGAATGGTACATCACTCGTTTACTATGTGGAGAACAGGACACGTTGACTTTAGATCAGTTTAAGGTTTACGTCAAAACAAAACCTTGTCAAGAGGAGGTAACGAAAGATAAAGAGTCCATTCGTAAAGTTGACTCTCCCGATATTCCTACTCCGTCCGCTTAACCAAGACCCTCAATACAAGGTGATTGACGTTGAGGATGAAGATGGAGAGCTAAGAATTGTAGCCACCTTGAAGCAAGTATTGAACTAAAATCAAAAAAAGACAAGCAACCGCAATTGCAGATGTTAGTACCCCTAAATGCTGATGTCAGCAGCTGCAAATGTTGATGTTAGCTACCGCAATTGATGATGTGTACAACCACTATTGGAAATACGAATGTACATAGTTGGAAGTACGACCAACCACTGTTGGAAATACGAATGTGCATAGTTGGAAGTACGACCAACCACTATTGAAAATACAAATGACCATTGTTGGTCGTTTATGTGTACTTAGTTGAAAGTACGAGTGCACCAAGTTGACTTTATCATTGACACAAGAACTCGTGTAAAGAATGTTTATCTTATCCGCCACCAAAAACTCTGCGTAGCACCGACAAGTTGCGCCTCTGCCCTCTGCGTACAAAATTTATGAATCTGCGTCAGCAGTCGTGAAGAAGA
This sequence comes from Bacteroidaceae bacterium, assembly GCA_024398495.1. GTDB lineage: Bacteria > Bacteroidota > Bacteroidia > Bacteroidales > Bacteroidaceae > Prevotella. Next base: position 53,630 of record JAKSJA010000010.1, read on the forward strand.
ACAGATATCAATAATAAATGTATTTACATTATTGTGGCTGTTATTATTCACGGAAGTTCATAGAACCATAAATTTTGCTCTGCGAGAGACTTAACACCTTGCGAGCAGATTTCGATTTCAACACTTCATATAGTTTTTGTCAAAACGACGTGAAGATGTTGTTGAAATGACGCGTTGACAAATTCTTTATGAAGATGTGGATAAAACTACGTGAAGAGTTACTAAAAACTTTATGAAGAGTTGGACAATTCTTTATGAAGAGTTGACCATTTCTTTGTGACGAGTTTGTCACTTCTTTTTG
>JAKSJA010000011.1 GCA_024398495.1 Bacteroidaceae bacterium
ACATTTGGCTGTGGCGACTCAACATCTGTCTGGATATAGCCATAGCCGCGTTCCGGTCGTGTTGGCTTGACGCCTATCGTAAGAAGTTTCTTTTCCTTGCCTACGAATGTCAGCGCATCCTGCATATTCTCAACGAAAATGTCTTCATTGAGAATCATAAGGTCCGCAGGTGTGGCGATGATGGCGGCGTCTGCGTTTCGCCGACAGATGTTGTCGGCTGCCAACATCAGTGCGGGTGCGGTGCCTCTTACTATCGGCTCGGCGATGATATTGCCCTCAGGGAGTTCCGGCAACTGTTCCCTTACGATAGGAACGAAATCTGCCAATGTGCTGACGATGATGTTCTCTGCTGGGAGGAACTTGGAAAACCTGTCGAAGGTCTGCTGCAGTGAGGTGCGTCCCACTCCGAACAAATCGACAAACTGCTTTGGCTTGTCTATCTTTGACAGTGGCCATAACCGTCTGCCCTTGCCTCCTGCAAGGATGACACAATAGTGGTCTTTCTTCTGCACCAGTTCACTTTCTGCCACAGATGGCAGGTTGTTGCGGCGGTCAACATAGAACTCGCCTATGCTTGCTGTCGCCTTTGCATTGACTGTATTCTCCATTTCAAGAGAATGGTCAGATTTCTTCCTTATAACAATAGACATTTTCCGTCAGGTTAGTAATATGGACGGCAAAGATAAACAAAAATATAATATCTTGAAAATTTTGGTAATTTCTTTTTTTTGCCTACTTTTGCAGGCGGTTAGAAGATTGTCAGGGTTCCAGTGTTAAGACTGGGGCTCTCTCTTTTTTCTGTTGATATTAAAACAAGGAACATTATGTCACATATGTCACAAGAAGGCTACGATGAGCTCGTTGCCAAACTACACAAACTGGAAACCATTGACCGTCCTGCTGCATCACAGGCGATAGCAGAGGCACGCGACAAGGGTGACCTTAGCGAGAATTACGAATATCATTCTGCCAAAGAGGCTCAGGCAAAACTGGAAGCGAGAATTAACAAGCTGAAGGCTGAACTGCTGGAGGCAAAGATTGTGGACAAGTCACGCCTGAAGGGTGATGTCGTGCAGATTCTGTCGAAGGTAGAGATGACAAACCTTAAGACGAATGCTCGTATGACCTATACCATCGTGAGCGAAAGTGAGGCAAACATCCGAGAGGGAAAGATCTCCATCAAGACTCCTATCGCACAGGGATTGCTGGACAAAAAGGTTGGCGACATTGCTACCATCCAGATTCCGCAGGGTACAATAGAACTGAGGATAGAATCGATAACATTATAATATCATTATGGCTTCTATTTTTTCCAAGATCATCGCTGGTGAGATTCCAAGTTATAAATGTGCCGAAGACGAAAGGTTTTATGCTTTTCTCGACATAAACCCTTTGATGAAGGGACATACACTCGTGGTGCCAAAACGTGAGGAGGACTATATCTTCGACCTCTCAGATGAGGAACTGGCTGCGATGATGGCTTTCACAAAGAAGGTGGCAAAGGCAATAAAGGCTGTGTTCCCTTGTGAAAAGGTGGGAATGTGCGTTTTAGGACTTGACGTGCCACACGCTCATATCCATCTCGGACCTCTTACGGATGGGGAACAATCCATGAACTTCAGCAAGACAGACCGTCCGAAACTGTCGGCGGAAGAAATGCAGGCTATAGCGGATGCGATCTTAGATAAGTTTCAAACTGCTCTGCGTGAGAAGTAAGTCTTATCTCCTTGTACCCTCCTTCCGGGTTCAACCAGATAAGACGCAAATCTTTTATATCCAATCCAATATGCTCCAAAGCCAACTGATAAAGGCTTAACTGCAGAGTGTACAGGGATTCGTCGTTTTCGTCCATATCATTGAACGGTGTGAGCATTTTCCTTCCGTAGGAGTGCTTATGCAAATCTTTGTTTGTCTTGTAATCAGCAATTATGAACTTGCCTTCGTGGTACAGAAGGAGATCGAAGGTGCCGGCATATCCTAAATCTTCGCGGCAAATCTTGTTTTCACACAATATGGGCATCACATCTGCCGGCAGACTGTCCCAAAACTGTGCAACAGCAATCTCCTGCGTATCGCAAGCCCTGAAACCGCCATCGGAGGTGAGACGGTCACGGTAATGGGAAGATATCTTGTCTTCATTGCCGGTCATGAACCAGAAACAGGACTCTCCGAAATCATGATGTTCCTTGCCATTTTCACAAGCAGACATATTGTTTTTATCCCACATTGCCTTTATCTCCTCAACGGTCTTTTTATAATAAGGTGAACGTGGATTGTCATAATATTTGTTAAAAGTGCGTGTGGCAACAAGGTCTTTGTCAAACGGTGTCTTGAAACGATGGGCCACGTTGGAAACGGACATCAGTTCCTTGCCATGAAGATAGTACTTATGAGGCTCTGGAAAAAACTCTAACTCCTTGAATGCGTTGACGATACGCTCCCTTATCTCCGTAAGTTCGGCATCCGACCAAGACTCCGAATATTTATCTTTTTTGTATAATGTAAAAGTATCCATATCCTTGTAAAAAACCGGTGCAAAAGTAGTGAAAATAAACTTAAAAAAATTCCTATCGTAAAAAAAATTTGGTCATTTCAAGAAATTTGCATATCTTTGCACCACAACTAACGAAGGTAAAGGCAACCTTTTGTGGCAATTTGTCAGTTTTCCGCCTACGCCTCGAATCCTCTGAGATTCCAAAGATGTTGAACGAAAAAAGACGTAATGAGAGTACTAAAAATTCTATTTATTATAACTTTTATGATGTTGGCGACGGCTTCTGTCAGTGCTCAGGATTTGTTGGCACGTCAGGCTCCCGTGGATAGAAAGATGAACACGATAGACCCTCTGGAATTGAAGGAGGTGATGTCAATCGAGGACTATTTCAATCCTAATGCCAACGGATTATACAACGACTGGAATAACGACAAGGCTCATGCTTCCGGCGTTCTGCCAGATACATTCCGCATTGACCTTCGTGGATTCCACATGCCGACACCAAGCCGAAAGATAACATCGAACTTCGGTCCGCGTTGGGGACGTCAGCACAAAGGACTGGACATAAAGGTGTATATCGGCGACACGATACGTTCTGCATTTGCCGGAAAGGTTCGTGTGGTACGCACAGACCCGAGAGGTTACGGAAAGTTCATCGTCATCCGTCATAACAACGGACTTGAGACAGTATATGGACACCTCAGCAAGCAGTTGGTAAGAGAAAATCAGACTGTACATGCCGGCGACATCATCGGACTCGGTGGAAATACAGGACGCTCAACGGGTTCACACCTGCATTTCGAAACCCGTCTGTGCGGTGTTGCCCTGAACCCTGCAATAATGTTTGATTTCTATCATCAGGACGTGACGGGCGATTTCTACGTATATACGAAACGTAACTATCAAAGAGACCATAACGAGGCTGTACGCCGTGTCATGGCTCACGTGAATACCGGTGACGTAAATTCAAGCAGGAATGCTTATGCCCGCAGCAAGAATGTTGATGACGACAGAGACATTGCACAGAAAGCACCGGATGTACAGAACATAGAGACTGTCAACAGACAGATGGATGAATCTGAACAGGTTGCAAACTTCCACAAGGTATCTAAGGGAGAATCACTATATTCTATCGCAAGACTGCGCGGAACAACCGTTCAGGAACTGTGTAAGAAAAATCATATAGGAAAGAATTTTAAGGTTGTCGTGGGACAAATCCTTAAATATTAATTTTTTTAATACTTCTCAATTTTCACTAATCTTTTAAACACATTTTGCCTTGTTCTGCAGTGATGCACGACAAGGTTTTTTTTATGCTTTATCGTGGTTACAAAAAATAACACTATCTTTGCAACAATTACACAAACCCGTTGGAATAATGTTGAAAATAACATATATCACCGTTACCTACAATGCAGCACAGACTATCCCTGCAACAATAGGAAGCGTGCTGACACAGTCATACACGGAAATAGAACATATCATCGTGGACGGAAAATCTGCTGATGATACCATTCGCATTGCATCAGAATACAAGGAGAAAACAAGCAAGAGCGGCAGCAACCATATTGTCAGAATAATCAGCGAACAGGACAAAGGAATCTATGATGCCATGAACAAAGGAATAAAGATGGCTACCGGTGACTATATATGTTTCCTCAATGCTGGTGACTGGCTGCCGGACAGCAATACGACACAAGAAATCGCGGATGCAATAAACAACGCCACAAAAGGAAGCACGATGCCGGCGGTGGTATATGGCGATACAGACATTGTCGATGAACAGGGAAATCATCTGTGCAGACGAACAAAACGACCACCAGTAGTTCTGAATTGGCAAAGTTTCAAAGACGGGATGACCGTCTGCCATCAAGCATTCTATGCACGTACTGACATTGCACAACAGACACCTTTCAATATGCAATACAAATACTCCGCAGATTTTGACTGGTGCATTCGCATAATGGAACATGCAGAGGAACATTCGTTGTCTTTGATAAATACAGACAGAGTCCTTGTCAATTATCTCAACGAGGGAACAACAACAAGAAACCGCATCGCTTCACTCAAGGAACGGTACCGTATAATGCAAAAGTATTATGGAATATGGGCAACCGCTTTCAGCCATATCAAATTCCTCGCAAAGAATGTGACAAAATGAAACCTATATTCACAAAATAGTTTCATTTTTACAACGTGTGTCCGAACACACAATATAAAATAACGGTCTTATTATTGCCCACCCTTGACATAGGTCAAGAAAACGCCCATTTATCAGGTTATTTTGTAAAAATTGTTTGCGTGAACACAAAATCGCACTACCTTTGCATTGTCAAAAGGTTAATAGATTGTTTTAGGTTAGTAGTAATTTTGTTAATAGGTAAGTTTTTTATTTAGGGTATAAAGAAATTGTTTCAAGGATAGCAAACGGCAACTGTGAAGTCCCCGTTTATTATTCTCCCCTAATGGGAACTTCTGGAGGAGGAAAACCAATTCCAGTTTTAAAATTTAAAAAATTAGTTAGTTATTACGTTGGTGCTTGCGAAAGTATCAACGTATTTTTTTACGTAATAACAAAAAAACAGCCGTCCGGCTGTCAGTACTCCCACCCAGAATCGAACTGGGATCTAATCTTTAGGAGAGATTTGTTCTATCCATTGAACTATGAGAGCGGAAGAAATACTAAATAAAAAAGGTGAGCCATGAGTTGCGGCTCACCTTTTGATTTGGTCTATGCCTTCTTCGTATTCTTTCCCATTACCTTATAGGCAGTAGGAGATGCGATGAAGATTGATGACAATGTACCGAATATCACACCAAGTATCATGGCGAAGGCGAAGGAGCGTATGCTCTGACCTCCGATGAAGAAGATACACAACAATACGAGGAGTGTTGTGAGTGATGTATTTATGGTACGTGCCAAAGTCTGATTCAATGACTCGTTGAACAGCTGATAGCGATCACGGTTAGGATACAGCTTCAGGTTCTCACGCATACGGTCGAAGACTACCACCTTGTCGTTGATAGAATAACCTACTACGGTAAGGATGGCACCGATGAACGTCTGGTCTATTTCCAGTGAGAATGGCATCCATCCCCAGCAGAGTGAATAAAGACCGAGTACGAAGAGTGTATCGAAGAACAATGCTACCGTTGAGCCTACTGAGAACGCTACGTTGCGGAAACGCAGGAGGATATACAGGAAGATTGCTATCAAGGCGATGATGACGCTGATGATGGCTCCGTATGTGATATCCTTTGCTATTGAAGGACCGACCTTAGTAGAAGATATGATACTACCGCCCTGACGGAGATCTGGATTCTTGAATGTCTCAAAGTCTTTCTGCGTAGTAAGTCCTGATTTGAAGAGTGCATTGAAGAGTTTTTCTTCTACCTGTCCGTCTATCGTAGGATCGTTTTCATCAATTTTATAGTTTGTTGATACACGGATGGTCTTATGGTCAGTACCGAGTGCAATAGCAGAGACGTTTGCTCCTTCAAATTCCGGAGTAAGTGCTTCGTTTACCTGTTCTGGCTCTACGGCATTTTCAAATACAACTACGTAGTTGCGACCACCTGTGAAATCAATACTCTTGCTCAATCCACGTACTGCAAAACTTGCAATGCATACTATTGAGAAGATTGTAATGACAACAGACATCTTCTTGCCCATACCCATAAAGTTGAAATGGGTGTTCTGTGCAAAGTTCTTTGACATCGGTGTTACGAATGACAGATGCAGCCACTTGTCGTGTTTCATCTGACGTTCATATACAAGACGTGTAAGGAACACTGCTGTGAAGAATGAACAAACGATACCGATGATGAGGGTTGTTGCGAATCCGCGAATAGGACCTGTACCGAACATATACAGGATTATACCTGTGATAATAGAGGTAAGGTTAGAGTCGAAGATTGCAGAGAATGCATTGCTGTAACCTGCACCGAGTGCCTGACGTACATCCTTACCGGAACGGAGTTCTTCTTTTGTACGTTCATAGATAAGCACGTTGGCATCGACTGCCATACCCAACGTGAGCACGATACCGGCGATACCCGGCATTGTCAATGCTGCCTGGAATGATGTGAGGATACCTAATGTGAAGAAGAGGTTGAGCAACAATGCTGTATTTGCCACCATACCCGGAATGAATCCATAGAGGCAAATCATGAAGATCATCAACAGTACAAATGCTATGATGAACGACCATATACCCTGAATGATGGAAGCCTGACCGAGTGATGGGCCGACAACTTCTTCCTGTACGATGCGTGCAGGAGCAGGCATCTTACCTGACTGCAATGTGTTGGCAAGGTCTTTTGTTGTTTCTACCGTGAAGTTACCTGTAATCTGTGAGTTACCACCGTCAATCTCACTGTTTACACGTGGAGCACTGTAAACAGCATCATCAAGTACGATTGCAACTGCCTTTCCTATGTTAGCCTTGGTGAGTTGTGCCCAACGACGAGCACCGTCTGAGTTCATGCTCATTGATACAGAAGGATGACCGAAGTTATCAAACTCATCGCGTGCTGATGTGATGACATCACCTTCCAGAGGAGCGCGGCCGTTAGATTGTGTTACCTTCAGAGCATGAAGTTCAAAAATCTCTACCGTTGTCTGGAAATCAGCAGGAGTAGCACTCCAGAGCAGTTTTACATCTGACGGCAATATCTTCTTTGCAATATCACTGTATATTACCTTGTTTACATCTGCAGTATCACGATAACTTGCATATCCTACAACAGAAAGACTTTGTCCCTGTGCTGGCTGTAATACTGACAGCAATGGGTGCTCCTTCTTGGCCTTTTCAGCATCTGCTGCATTTGCCTTTGATTTTGCAGCGGCAGCCTTTGCACCATTGTCCTTGCTGAGTGCTGCGGCAAGATTCTGTTTTGTAGTTTCAACAGCCGTCGTATCTTTGACAGCCTCTGTTGCTGCAGTATCATTCTTTTCTACACTCCCAACATTGGCAAACTGTTGGTCTATCTGAGTAAGATAAGGAATGATTTCATTTGCATTGAATGTCTCCCAGAACTCAAGGTTTGCACTACCCTGCAAGAGTTTACGCATACGCTCAGGCTCTTTGATACCCGGCATTTCCACCATGATACGTCCCTGCTGTCCTTCAAGTTTCTGGATATTAGGCTGTACAACACCGAACTTGTCGATACGACTGCGTACCACATTGTAAGAATTGGCGATTGCAGCTTCAACTTCCTTGTTGAGTACGGCAATGACTTCCTTGTCTGTACTCTGTGTATTCACTTCGCCTTTCAGTTGCTGTGTGGCAAAGATTTCTGCCAGATGTCCAGTAGGTTTTACTTGTTTGTAAGCATTGGCAAACAGAGTGATAAAATCTGTCTGAGATGTCTTTGCTTCTTCTTTTGCCATTGAGAAGGCTTTGAGATACTCTGGGTCTTTCTTGTGGTCAGCCAAGATATCAACAACATCAGGTACAGACACTTCAAGAATGACGTTCATACCGCCCTTCAGGTCAAGACCAAGACCGATACCAGTTTCACGGCACTGCTTAAACGTGTATCCCAACCAAACCTTTTCGTTTGCAATGGAATCAAGATACTCTCTGCCTTCCTCTTCACCCATGGCAGCAGCCTTATTCTCATAATGACTTGTCACGAATGTGAATGAAAGGTAGAAAATACATACTAACGCTAAAGCGATTGCTATGAACTTTACAATTCCTTTGTTTTGCATGATTTTTAATTTTATTTATTAGTTGTTTTGTTTACCGATTGTATTTAAGCGTGCAAATATACGACATTTTTTTATATTTCGTGGCATCAAACATCAAAATAATATATAATATTATTGTTTTTGCTTCTTTTTCAACCAACAATACAATGGATAATGGTCGCTGCCTTCTGCCTTGTTATCCACTTTAGCTCCATACGCCCGCCAGTCTTTTGAGCAGTATATATTGTCTATTCTAAAATTAAATCCCTTTTCGTTGAAAGACCACCCGGGCCCATTGCCTGATGACACGTAACAATCTGTAAGTTCTTCTCCTACAAGATAGTTTGTATATGATAGAGGACTGTCATTAAAGTCGCCACACAATATAATGCTTGTATCTTTATTTTTCTTGATGAAATCGAGTAAAACCTGTGCTTGTTTAGCACGCACAGCATTTACTGCTGCCAATTTACGTGACAGAAACAATGATTCGCTCTTAATGGAGTCTCTATCGATGTTGCTGTCTTTAATGTCTTTCAGCATCTCGACATACCCTTCCTTGTCTTCCTCTGACAGATTGTAACTTTCAAGATGTACGTTGATGAGGATAACCTCTTCTCCGTTGATATCAAGCCAGAATGCACAAGCCGCATTTCCTTTCGATTCTATCGGTATAGTATATTTCTTTTTTATAGGGTATTTACTGAATACTATCAGGTCGTTATCTGCAGTTTCTCCATCGTCAAGAGTTCCCACAAAATCGTACTGACTAAGGGTGCTTTTCACACTGTCTATCGACATACAAGGCTTGGCACTTTCCTGCAAGCAGACAATGTCCGCATTACTATTTTTAATGTATTCAAGTGTTGGGATGTCGGGGAGAGCATCATCTGTCAGATGTCCGAACCCCAACGTATTGTAAGTCAGTATCTTTATTGCATCATCCGGTGCAGATTTTGGTATGTTAAGCGGACAATAGGAACGTATCGGTCCTACACACAGGAGGAAACCTGCTAAAGGAAGGATAATCATCTTCTTCTTTATAAACAACCACAGCGGAATGAGGACAACATTAGCCAAAAGAAAAAATGGGAACACCAAACCCCATGTTGACACAGAAGGAAATGATTCCGGATTGATATGTCCGCTGTATCCAGTGATAATCATAAAGAGGATTATAACTGAATTAACTACAGCGATGATATTCAGAATTATTTTTCTCAGTTTGATAATCATCTGAAAAATCGTCCTATGGGACCCATATCGTCATAATAGTTCCTACGACCTCGTCCCCTTTGCCAATAACGTATGAGAAGATAGCCGAACAACATACCGCCAAGATGAGCAAAATGCGCAACATTATCATTACCGTAGCTCGCTATACCTGACACCAATTCCAAGACAACATAAAAAGTTATAAACCATTTTGCTTTAATCGGTATCGGAAGTGGAAAGATGAAGATTCTTTCATTTGGAAATATCATACCGAATGCCAGCAATATGCCATATATAGCCCCGGAAGCACCTACTGTTGTCCATGAATTCAAAAATTGGCTCATGGCTATTACGGTATGGCCATCAATGTTAACTGTCTGGTATGCAGCCAACCCCTGAACATAGAATGAAATCAACTGCACCAACTCCTGTATGAGTCCTGCACCTATACCACATACGAGATAATAGGTGAGGAAGCGTTTTTCTCCCATTACACGTTCTATTGTCATACCAAACATCCACAAGGCAAACATATTGAACAATATATGCGAGAAGTTGGCATGCATGAACATATAAGTCACCAGTTGGTAAACATGAAAATCTGGCGCTTTGAAGAAGTGCAGACCTAAAATGCCATTTAGGTCCACACCTCTCATTTGGAAAACATACATGGCAAAGAACGCTATTGCATTAATTATCAACAGGTTCTTTGTTACTGTAGGAATACGCATAGTCTATTATGGTTGTTTGCCAATATATGCCAGGATACCACCATCGACATACAGTACATGACCATTTACTGCATCAGATGCATGTGATGCCAGGAACACGGCAGGTCCACCCAATTCCGATGGGTCGAGCCAACGTCCTGCAGGTGTCTTTGCACAGATGAATGAATCAAATGGATGACGGCTGCCGTCAGGCTGTTTCTCACGGAGAGGAGCCGTCTGCGGAGTAGCGATATAACCAGGGCCGATTCCGTTACACTGGATATTATACTCCCCATATTCAGAGCATATATTACGGGTGAGCATCTTCAGACCACCTTTTGCTGCTGCGTATGCAGAAACCGTTTCACGACCGAGTTCTGACATCATCGAACAGATGTTTATAATCTTTCCTTCTCTTCTTTCCATCATCTCTGGGATAACAGCAGAACTTACGATGTATGGTGCCACGAGGTCCACATCAATAACTTGCTGGAATTCAGCGCGTTTCATCTCATGCATAGGTATGCGTTTGATGATGCCCGCATTATTTACAAGAATGTCAATCTGACCTACCTCCTTATGTATTGTCTCTACAAGAGCCTTTACATCATCTTCTTTTGTGACATCGCATACATAGCCTTTCACATTGCTTATACCAGCCTCCTTATAGTTGTTCAAACCACGCTCAAGAGCAGCCTCATTGATGTCATTAAAAATGATATTCTTTATACCGGCAGCAACAAAAGCTTTTGCAATGTTAAAACCAATTCCATAAGATGCGCCTGTTATCCACGCATTCTTACCTTCAAGTGAAAATAAATTAGCCATAATTATTTGATTTTCTGTTTATTCTTTATAAAAACAATCTTACCTGAGATCTGTGATCTTTGAAAAGTCCTGATCTCCATAATCGAGATTTTCGCCACCCATACCCCAGATGAATGTATAGTTATGAGTTGCGGCAGCAGAGTGAATACTCCATTCTGGTGACAATACAGCCTGATCACCTTTCATCCAGATGTGGCGTGTTTCGTCTATTTCACCCATGAAATGACATACAGCCTGATCTTCCGGTACTTCAAAATAGAAATAAGCCTCCATTCTGCGTGAGTGTACATGTGCCGGCATAGTATTCCAAACACTACCTGTTGCCAGTTCTGTCATACCCATCTGCAACTGGCATGTAGGAAGAACTTGATTTACAATCATCTTGTTTATATCACGTTCATTACTCATCTCGAGGCTACCCATGTGAGCAACAACAGCCTCTTTCTTTGTTATCTTCTTACAAGGATAATTCTTGTGGGCTGTCGTTGAGTTGAAATAGAATTTGGCAGGTGTCTTTGCATCTTTGCTGATAAAGATAACATCCCTGTCGCCACTACCAATATATAATGCTTCCTTATAGCCAAGTTCAAAAGTCTCATTACCAACCTTTACTGTTCCTTCACCACCTACATTGAAGATACCTACTTCGCGGCGTGTAGTGAAAAACGGTGCTTTCAACGGATCAATGGCCTCAAGTTTCAGTTCTTCTTTCACTGGCATTGCACCTCCGACAACCATACGGTCATACATAGAATAAACCATATTGACCTCATCGCTGACGAATAATGTCTCTATTAAAAAATCACGACGAATACGTTTGGTGTCATAATTCTTTGCATCTTCTGGATGAGATGCATAACGAATTTCATAATTTGTCTTCATATCGTTTTGTATTTTGTCTGTTAACTTCATTTATCCAACCACACTTCCTGGTTTTACGTTTCTTGATACAGTCGAAAGTACAAGACTTTCGTCCGCATCTACTGCCGACAGTATCATACCATTGCTTACCAAACCATTCTTGAACTCTTTTGGAGCAAAGTTTGCAATGAACAGTACTTGCTTGCCTACAAGTTTTTCGGGTTCTGTATAATATTTGGCTATACCGCTGACAATAGTTCTTTTTTCCATTCCATCATCAATAAGGAAACGAAGGAGTTTGTTCATTTTCGGAACTTTCTCGCACTCCAGTACTGTACCCACACGAATATCCAGTTTTTCAAAGTCATCAAATGAGCAGACTGGTTTTACAGGCTCAACAGGAGTAGCTTCTGCCTCTTTCTGTTTCTTTATGGCCTCCAGTTTATCTATCTGCACCTGAATGACATCGTCTTCTATCTTTTCAAACAACAGAGACGGCTCGCCGAGTTTCTTTCCAACAGGCAGGATATCCATTTTCCCCAACTGTTCCCAACTGAAATCACAGAGATTCAACATCTCACGCAATTTCTTGCTGCTCATCGGCAGGAATGGTTCAAAGGCAATAGACAGGTTTGCTGTCAGTTGCAGAGAAACGAAAATTATTGTCTTTACCCTTTCCGGATCTGTCTTCACAACTTTCCATGGTTCAGAGTCAGCAATGTATTTATTTCCGATTCGTGCAAGGTTCATCGCTTCCTTCTGTGCGTCACGGAACTTGTACTGGTCAAGTAATGATTCCATTCTATCCTTGATGTCACGGAATTCGGCTATCGTCTGTTTATCGTAATCAGTAAGTTCGCCACACTCCGGGACAATGCTGTCGTAATATTTCTTCGTCAACTGCAAAGCACGGTTTACGAAATTTCCATATACAGCAACCAGTTCATTGTTGTTGCGTGCCTGATAATCTTTCCACGTAAAATCATTATCTTTCGTTTCAGGAGCATTGGCTGTCAGCACGTAACGCAGTACATCCTGTTTGCCCGGCAACTCCTCAAGATATTCATTGAGCCACACTGCCCAATTTTTTGAGGTACTTATCTTGTCACCTTCAAGGTTTAAGAACTCGTTTGACGGGACATTCTCTGGTAATATATAATCACCGTGTGCCTTCAACATTGATGGGAAGACGATGCAATGAAAAACGATGTTGTCTTTTCCTATGAAACAAACCATCTTCGTTTCTTCATCCTGCCACCATTGTTCCCATTTTCCATATTTCTCAGGCTGTGCATCACACAATTCCTTTGTATTGCTTATATAGCCGATAGGCGCATCAAACCATACATACAGCACCTTACCTTCAGCACCTTCCACAGGAACAGGGATTCCCCAACTGAGGTCACGTGTCACCGCACGAGGACGTAATCCGCTGTCAAGCCAACTCTTACACTGGCCATATACATTCGGACGCCATTCCTTGTGACCATCCAATATCCATTCTTCCAACCATTGCTGATACTTATCCAAAGGAAGATACCAGTGTTTAGTCGCTTTCTTTACAAGTGGATTGCCTGTTACAGCATTATAAGGATTTTTCAGTTCTTCAGGAGAAAGATCACGACCACACTTCTCGCACTGGTCACCATAAGCACCTTCATTACCACAATGAGGACATGTGCCACGGATATTACGGTCAGTAAGGAACTCTCCTTCTTTTTCGTCGTAATACTGCTCACTTTCCATCTGGATGAACTTACCGTCATCATATAGTTTGCGGAAAAAGTCTGCTGCAAACTTATGATGGATGTCCGATGTGGTGCGTGAATACACATCAAAAGAGATACCGAAATCGGCAAAACTCTTCTTTATGATAGAATGATAACGATCCACTACATCCTGTGGAGTGCATCCTTCCTGTCGAGCACGAATAGTAACCGGAACTCCATGTTCATCACTGCCACCAACAAAAAGTACATCTTCACCTTTCAAACGGAGATAACGGCTGTATATATCTGCAGGTATATACACTCCAGCCATGTGACCTATATGGACAGGTCCGTTGGCATAAGGTAATGCAGACGTTATAAGTGTTCTCTTAAATTTCTTTTCCATATAAATTCTTTCTAACAATCAACGGCCTACAGTATACGGATATTCTTCTTCCGCTGACCATAGACCGCAGACTTTTTTCTGCTTTATTACTATTTATCAAGCATCAATAGTTGCGTAATGAGCATTCTTTTCAATAAACTCACGACGCGGTTCTACATCATCACCCATGAGCATTGAGAAGATTTCATCTGCCTGTGCAGCATTCTCAATGTTTACCTGTTTCAGCAAACGTGTACTTGGATCCATTGTCGTCTCCCACAACTGCTCTGGATTCATTTCACCAAGACCTTTATATCGCTGTGTATGTATGCCTGCCTCCGTTCCGTCACCATACTTATCCATAAAGCGCAGACGGTCAACTTCCGTATAACAATACTCTGTAACCTTGCCTTTAGTGCAACGGTAGAGTGGAGGATTTGCAATATACAGATGTCCTTGTTGAATGATCTCCGGCATATAACGATAGAAGAGTGTCATAATGAGAGTGTCTATATGACGACCGTCCACATCGGCATCGGTCATGATGATAATCTTGTCATAACGCAGTTTCGACAAGTCAACAGCATTGTCATCGCCATCAAGTCCGAAGCGTATACCTATACTCTGTATGATGTTCATCACAGATTCTGAATCGAACACCTTATGGCGCATTACTTTCTCTACATTCAAAATCTTACCGCGCAATGGGAGAATTGCCTGGAAATGTCTGTCGCGCCCCTGTTTTGCAGAACCACCGGCAGAGTCACCCTCGACGAGGAATATCTCACATTCGTGAGGGTCTCTGTTAGAGCAGTCGGCTAACTTGCCCGGAAGTCCACCACCTGTCATAGGATTCTTGCGCTGCACGTTCTCACGAGCCTTGCGGGCGGCAATACGTGCCTGTGCTGCCAACACCACCTTGTCAACGATAAGTTTTGCTTCCTTCGGATGTTCTTCAAGATAGTTCTGCAGAGCCTCGCCAACAGCTTGCTGCACAGCACCGGCGACCTCAGAGTTACCGAGTTTTGTCTTTGTCTGCCCCTCAAACTGAGGTTCTGCAACCTTTATTGATATCACAGCAGTAAGACCTTCGCGGAAGTCCTCACCGGAAATCTCTATTTTTCCCTTTTCAAGAGTCTTTGAAATCTGAGAATCATTATCAGCATACTTCTTCAAGGTACGTGTCAGTGCCATACGGAAACCCTGAAGATGAGTACCACCCTCTATAGTGTTTATATTGTTCACATAAGAATGAAGGTTTTCACTATAATCAGTGTTATACATTATGGCAACCTCAATAGGCGTATTCTGCTTCTCGGTCTTTATGTATATGACATCATCGAACAGATGGTTACGATGACGGTCTATGAAACGTACAAAATCTTTAAGACCACCTTCAGAGTAGAACACATCCTCACGGGTATTACCCTGTTCATCCTTACGTTTGTCGAAAAGGGAAATCTTCAACCCAGCATTAAGATAAGCCAGTTCGCGCATACGTGCTGCAAGGATATCATATTTATACTCCGTAGTAGTAAATATCGTTCCGTCTGGCCAGAACTGCTGACGCGTACCGCATTTGTCTATCTCACCGACAACCTTCACAGGATATAGGGCCTTACCTTTCTCATATTCCTGCTGATATATTTTACCGTCACGATAGACCTGTGAAAGCATGTGTGATGAAAGCGCATTGACACAAGACACACCCACACCATGCAGGCCACCGGAAACCTTGTAAGAGCCTTTATCGAACTTACCGCCGGCATGCAAGACGGTCATCACAACCTCCAAAGCCGACTTATGCTCTTTCTTATGCTCGTCAACAGGAATACCACGACCATTATCAAGAACAACAATAGAACCATCTTCTTCTATTGTCACCTCAATCTCGGTACAATATCCTGCCAAAGCCTCATCGATAGAGTTATCGACAGTTTCATAAACCAGATGATGAAGACCTTTTTCGGAGATATCACCTATATACATCGCCGGGCGCTTACGCACAGCCTCAAGTCCCTCAAGGACCTGAATGTTACTGGCAGAATAATTTTCTGCACTATTTTTGATTTCTTCTGACATAATCTTTAGTTTCAGCAGTGAAAATCACTTATATTTTCTGCAAAGATAGCAAAAAAAAATTATTAGCAGAATGCTAATAAACGTTTTTTCATAAAAAAACAAAAAAAGTCACTGCTCCCACAATGACTTTACATATTTAATCAGTTTAAGGTTGTCCCATATCTGGATTTTCAACCCAAAACATTCAAATCCTTAAACCGAATTACTTCTTAAGAGAATTCAAATGCTGAGCAAGACCTGACTTGAGGTTTGCAGCTTTATTTTTATGGATGATATTGGTCTTTGCCAACTTATCCAGCATCTTCTGCATCTTCGGATATAACTCTGTTGCTTCCTTAACGTCAGTAAGAGCACGGAACTTACGAACTGCATTACGCATAGTCTTTGCATAGTACTTGTTGTGCAAAGTTTTTGTCTTGGTCTGACGGATTCTCTTTACAGATGATTTGTGATTTGCCATTTTATTTCTTCTTATTTTTTTATTTATCTTATGTAGTCCCTAGGAGAGTCGAACTCCTCTTTAGAGAATGAAAATCTCTCGTCCTAGCCGATAGACGAAGGGACCATCGCCAAAAAGCGGGTGCAAAAATACAACCTTTTTTCTAAATTACCAAATTTTTCCGTTTTTTTCTTATCCGTGTGCCACTAATGAGTCATTTTATCACTATTGGCACCATTCAATTTGAAATGAACAGGCAATGTATACCAAACACGCACAGGCTTACCGTTTTGTTTGCCAGGAATCCATTTCGGCATTGATTTCACAACGCGCATCGCCTCCTGGTCAAGCCAAGGATCTACAGACCTTGCTAACTGTATTTCACCAATAGAGCCATCTTTCTCAACAATGAAACGGACAAATACACGACCTTCAATTTTACGAAACTCTGCAATTTTAGGATAATTGATATGCTCATTCAGCCAAGCGACCATCACAGAATCACCACCCTCAAATTGTGGCATCTTTTCCACTACGTCATATACCTTGACATCCTCATCTTGTGTCTGCGCATAAGAAGACATCGCACAACACATCAACAAACCAAATAAAAAAACAAATTTCTTCATCATATTCATATTCATTTATAAAAAGGTAAGTTTACTTTATGCTGAGGTGCCACCAACAGTGCGGAAAGAATTTCCGAAGTGTTGGGCAAAGTCGTAATAGGTGACAAACTGTTCGCCTCGTGACTTGAGGGTTTTGATGAGACGGTCTAATCTCTCTTGCATCTGCTTGCCACTATGGTTGCGGATGATGAACGGCATGCGGAACTCTGGATGCTCCTTAAGTTCATAAAACTCCCATGGATGGAAATAGGTGTTGAAATATCCGTCTTTCTTCAGCGTGCGAAGGACAAGCCAATGATAGAACTTCTCGGGGAAGTTGTGCAAGGAGAGCCAGAAGAGCGGTATGCGCAACAATGGTGTTACGGAGGCAGGTATCTGCAGGACACCGTCTTTCATGAAGGCAGTGCGTGGGGCTGTGAGATGCATGTAACGTCCAGGGATAAATGCCGGATTCAAAGAGGAGTTATATACATAGCCATTCTTCTGCAGTTCGTCATCACTGACGGGAAACATTCGCGGCTGTCGGTAGCCGTGGCAGACGATGTTCATCTGCTTCTCTATATACTGTTTCGACTCCCGTACGTCAGTGGCTTTCGGTTGCCAATGATCACAGCCGTGACATGCTATCTCATGTCCTTCGGCTTGTATGCGCTGCATAGTGGCAGGAGCATAACGGACAAAGTTTGCTGTACAATAGAATGTTGCCTTTACATCGTTGTCTTTCAGAATGTTGAGAATCTTCTCGGTGCCGTATATAGATACTGCCATTCCTTGTTCAAGTGAGAAGTCCACACCGTGCTCGCGTGGTACGTCAAATTCTTCTGTGTCGAAACTTAATAATATCATTTTGTGTATTTGTTTTATGCAAAGGTAAGAAAGTTTTTAGTATTTTTGCAGAAATCTTAAATTTTAACTCATAAACTTCACAACGATATGATACGACTGGCATTGGTATTACCATGTTATAACGAGGAGGAAATTCTTCCTCTGTCTGCAAAGAAACTGGATGCACTGTTCAAGGACCTCTTGGAAAGGGAGAAGATAAGTAAAGACAGTTTTGTCCTGTTTGTCAATGATGGCAGTAAGGATGCAACGTGGGATGTCATTGCACAACTGCACAATGAATATCCGTTTGTGAAGGGACTGAACCTCGCACACAACGTGGGGCACCAGTCGGCTATCTTCGCCGGCATGATGAAGGCGAAGGATATGTGTGATGCTCTCATAACCATAGACGCTGACCTGCAGGACGACCTGCTGTGTATAGAGCAGATGGTGGATGCCCATGCACAGGGTTATGACGTAGTATATGGAGTGAAAGCAGAGAGAAAGGCTGATTCGTGGATGAAGAGGATGTCGGCACAGATGTTCTACAAACTGCAGAAGAAGATGGGGGTTGATATGGTGTATAACCATGCTGACTTCCGGCTTATCAGCAAGAGGGTGGTGGAAGCCCTGTCACGATATCCGGAGCGCAACCTGTACCTAAGAGGACTCATACCACAGATTGGATTCTCTTCCACTACGGTGGAGGACAGGCTCAGCGAGCGTGAGGCTGGCAGATCGAAATATACGCTGAACAAGATGCTGAACCTTGCCCTTGACGGGATAACATCGTTTTCATCAAAACCTCTCTACTATGTGGTATATACCGGTGTAACGTTTATCCTTATCAGCATCCTCATCGCCATATACGTTTTCATCTCTCTCCTCAATGGCAACGCTGTTCATGGATGGGCTTCCCTAATCCTGTCGGTATGGTTCGTGGGGGGCGTCATCCTTATTGCTCTTGGGTGTGTGGGCGCGTATGTGGGAAAGATATACCAAGAAGTGAAACGACGTCCGCTGTATAACGAAAAGGATTTCCTTGACTGATGAAGATTTCGAAGGGGGAGTTATACAGGATAATGCGTTTCGGCATTATCGGTGTTCTTGCCACAGGAATACACTATGGTACGTATCTCATACTATTGCGATGGCTGTCGCCAAGTATCTCCTATACGGGAGGGTATGCTGTGGGCTTCTGCGTAAACTATGTGCTTACAACTTATTTCACCTTCCGTACCAAGTCATCAGTGAGAAATGCTGCAGGGTTTACCGTAAGCCATGTAATAAACTACCTGCTCGAATTGGGTGTGCTGAACGTCTTCTTGTACTTCGGTATGGGTAAACAACTGGCGGGAATAGTGACTCTTGTCGCCGTGACTCCAGTAAACTATCTCATACTACGCCTTGTCTATCTGTGGAAACGATAGACATGGAGTACCTGCCCAGCTACCCTGCGAGGGGAAATATATGACGGACTATCGAAATGATACCCCTGACTTTCAAACTCTGACCGACGCAATGCCATGTCATCTTCGCCAATGAGAAGAAAACCATGTGACGGACGTGACTTACGGAAATTCTCTATTTTGTTTCCAAGATAGAAATTAAGTTCAAAATAATGTACGGGGTCGCCAAGGGCTTTCTCGCCAACTTCGATATATTCGTACATATTTCCTTCTGACTCCAGACATACCTTCTGTAATTCTGCTATTACATACTTACTCGATTTGGCATTAAGGGCTGCCGGTTTGTAGGCTCCACTGACGGCAAGATAAACAGCCAAGACGATAAACATGGAATAGAAAACATACCGTACATTATCAGTAGTATGACGGCGGTAATGCCACCAGTAAGCACATACTATTGTCGGGGTGAGGATGCAGATCCATTCATACCATGTGCCGAGAGAGGCAAGATTGTGAAGCATGAGAATGTTCTCTGGTGCATGTTTACCATGGAAGATGGTATCTGGTACAAGTCCTGCTTTTATAACGATGAATACGATAAAAAGCAACAATCCCAAAACAGCAAGAAGATCGGTATATATCGTCAGCGACTTCTTCTTTTTCTTTGCCAACCACAGCATAAACATGGCGATGAAATAAGCAAGGAAAGGATACATCGGCATAAGATATACGCTACGCTTGCTCTGTGGTATGCAGTAGAAAACGATGACTATTACTGCTCCTGCAAAGGAGAAGAGGGTTACATCGTCAAGAGCAAAAAGCCATTTACAGAAGCGTCTCCACCAGTTATCATTACATGATGACTTGAAAGACACACCTTTGAGACTGAACAAGCCGAAAAGGAGTATGAGCGTAAACGGTATTAGCCCGTAGGTAAGAGTGAGGAAGTTGTACCACCATGGTTCAACGCATGATTCATATGCCATGGTGCTTGTCATCCTACCTATGTTTTCCTCCATCATGAGGTCCACAAACTCCTGTCCTCCCTGCTGCCATGCTGCATAATACCACAGAGCAGGAATGATGAGCGACAGTATGCCACAGGCAAACAACTTGCCGAAGACTATCAGAAATGGTTTCTTCTTCAACAGCAGAAAACCACCGATGACACAACATGGTACTATAACCCCAACAGGACCTTTGGTGAGAGTAGCAAGACTCATGACGATGACTGTCCATAACGGCAGTCGGTGACAACCTTGCTCATACCACCGATAGAAAAGGAAAAATGCTCCTACGGTAAATGCTGTGAGTACCATATCAACACGACAGTTGCCACCAGCACGATGGAGTTCCATACACAGCAGACAGATGAGAGCGGAGGTAGCACCTACAACAGCACCCTTACGTCTTGAGAAGAATACAAAAGTAGTCATAACGAGAACGGTAAGGGCGATGGCTGACGGAATACGTGACGTTGGCTCCGTAACCTCATTACCTATCAGCGATGTGGCTGCTACTGACCAATGAAAGAATGGTGGTTTATATGCCATCTCACCGCCATTATTGCGTGGTAGCACCCAATTGTCCGTAGCAAGCATACTCTGCGATACTATAGCCTCACGCGGCTCTCCTTTCGTATTGTACTCGTACATTCCCAAAAAAGGGAAAAGGGTGATTATGCACACGAGCAACAACAACCAAAAAACTTTGCTGTTTTTACAAGATGATACCATTGATTCCCAAATTTATTTTTATAAACTATCTGCCAAAACTACAAGCCCTGTGCCTTTCGGCGCAGCCATTCTTCTTTGGTACGGCTCCACCGTTTATGTGTCCACAACCACAGTTCAGGACAACGCCTGATATCTTCTTCAAACATCTCCATGAAACGGTCGGTAACCTTGAAGTCTTCCACTTTCTTTGAATCGTGGAACATAGGTATGAACTCCACCTCATAGTAACCACGTTTCGGGCGGAGAACTCTCATATAATACATCATGGCATCAAACTTCTTTCCCATCTGCTCGCCACCTGTGAAGACAGCTGTATCATGATTGAGAAATGGCGTGAAGTGATGGATGTTTTCCCATTTCGGCTGTTGGTCGCTGATAAGTCCCAACCAAATCTTTGAGCCTTTGTTACGTTCATTGATGAGAATACGAAGTGCCGATTTCATCGGAATACTCAGCCCACCATATCTATTGCGGAGATTGAGAAACAACCTATCCATAACCTTGTTATACAATGGATGATAAATCTGCGCACACTGATAACCTGGCGCCCAATATTGCAACGAAGCTATCCATTCCCAATTGCCATAATGACCAAGATAACAGAACGCATCATCCTTGCCACTATCAAAACCTTTCTTTATAGGCTCCATGCCCTTGAAGATGAGATGACGCATCATCTCCTCCTTTGACATTGAGAATTGCTTTATGGTCTCAAGCCATAGGTCGCAGAAGAAACGGTAGAACTTGCGTTCTATCATCTTTATCTCCTTAAGGGATTTCTCTGGGAAAGATGTTACAAGATTCTCACGGACAACCTTTCTTCTATATACAAGCCTCACTATGGGGCTTATACAATCGCTCAATATGTACAGACACCGAAACGGTAGAAGTGAGATTGCCCAGAGAATGAATGTAACAATCTTATACATAATTTTTTAGTCAACGGCTTAATCCTTCACGTACTCGCTGAAGTCAGTAAGGTGCATATCACCCTTTCTGTTCAGTGTGTCGTGCATTGCAAATGCTGCCGGCAGATAATGAGGAGTCTGACCACCTTTCGTGAGTTTGAGGTAATCCCACAACAACTGCTTGTAGTCAGGGTGAGCACAGTTCTCAATGATGAGTTGTGCACGTTCTCTCGGACTCTTTCCACGCAAGTCAGCAACACCCTGTTCAGTAACGATGACATTTACATCGTGCTCTGAATGGTCAGAATGACTCACAAACGGTACTATTGAAGATATAAGACCGTTCTTTGCAGTACTTGGACAGGTAAAGATGCTTATATATGCATTTCTCTCAAAGTCACCACTGCCACCTATACCGTTCATCATCCTCGTACCACCGATATGAGTAGAGTTTGCATTACCATAAATATCTACTTCGATGGCTGTGTTGATGGCGATGACACCAAGACGGCGGATGACCTCAGGAGAGTTAGACAACTCACTAGGACGGAGTACCAGATGGTCCTTGAAATAATCTATGTTGTCATAAATCTTATACAGACATTCGTTGGATACGGTAAGTGAACATGTACTTGCATTGACAACACGTCCTTTTTCCATAAGTCCTACGACAGCATCCTGCAAGACTTCCGTATATACATTGAAGTTAGGGACATGCTTGTCTTCACCCAGAGCACCAAGGATGGCGTTTGCAGTACTGCCTACACCACTCTGCAACGGCAGGAATGTGTTAGGAATGATACCTCTATGCATATCTGCTACGAGGAACTCTGCCACATTATAACCTATGGTATCAGTAATCTCTGATGCATCAGAGAAAGCACGTGCCTCGTCAGGGATGTTACACTCTACAACACCTACGATCTTCTTAGGGTCTATCTGCACATAAGGTGTACCTATCTTGTCGCCTGGATGTACGATAGGAATAGGCTGGCGATAAGGAGGGTCCTGCAGTTCATAGACATCATGCAACTGCATGGCACTCTTCGTATGGAATGAGTTTAGTTCGATGATAATCTTCTTTGCTACGCGAGCTACAGTAGGAGCAATACCGCCTGCTGCAGTGAGATACGCCTTGCCATCATCTGTTATCTCGCACACCTCAAGGATACCCCAGTCGCATTGTCCCATAAAACCATAACGTAGTTCCTGTGCCATCTGGCTGAGATGAATATCGTTGTATGACAGTTCTCCAGCATTGACATGCTTGCGAAAATCTGGATTTGTAGTATAAGGTGCACGATAACGGATAGCCTGCACATTGCTCAACACACCATCAGTACTCTGTCCTGTTGATGCACCAGTAAATATGCCAACCTTGAATGGACGGCCTGCAGCATGTTCTGCTTCTGCTATTTTTGCCAACTCACGAGTGACAGCCTTCGCTGTTCCAGCTGGCGTGAAACCACTCAAACCAATGTTTTCTCCATCCTTAATCATTGCAGCAGCCTCTGCTGCAGTAAGTCTTGTAAATGCCATTTTTATATTTTTTGTTTTTTGTTATCTATTGTGCAAAATTAGTAAAAATAATCTAATCCTGGATTATTAGTTTATAAAGTTTGTCGGAAGGACGTATCTTGCTCTCAATAGGTATGGATACGGACTGTCCTTTCATAGCCTCATCCACAACTTTCAAATCGACACGTATCTCGTCGGCAGTATAATAGATGACGCCTGTTGTAGGTCCTGTGATGAGCAAACGGTCACCTTTACAGAAACCTCCTGCCTCTAATTTGAACTCTGCCACTCCAATATTACTGAAATAACGTACTCCCTTTCCTATATACACTTTTTTCTCCGTAGCGTTAGAGCCGTAGTTGCTGTTCCATTCACCCAATTTCTGACCGAGATAGTAACCGTCCCAAAAACCACGGTTGAAAACTGTTGCCAACCTCTTATCCCATTCATCACAACGTTCCTTCCAGTTGTCCGGCTTACCGTCAGCAACAAGATCTATAGCCTCACGGTAACAGGATACGACAGTATATACATATTCGGCAGAACGTGCACGACCTTCAATCTTAAACACCCTCACGCCAGCTTTCATCATCCTGTCGATGAAACGGATTGTTTTAAGGTCTTTCGGTGACATTATGTACTTGTTATCCACCTCAAGTTCGCTTCCCGTCTCACGGTCGGTAAGGATATATCCCCTACGACAAATCTGCATGCACTCTCCACGGTTGGCACTGCGTCCTGTATTGTCAAGCGACATGTAACACTTGCCGCTGACAGCCATACAAAGAGCACCATGGCAGAACATCTCTATACGTATGCGTTCACCCGAAGGGCCACATATATCCTGCTCCTCTATCTGACGGTATATCTCTGCCACCTGCTCCAGATTGAGTTCACGTGCCAAGACGACGACATCAGCAAACTGTGCATAGAATTTCAACGACTCAATGTTCGAAATATTCAGTTGTGTGGATAGATGCACCTCCATACCTTTCTGTTGACAATATTGCATAACGGCAATGTCGCATGCAATAACAGCAGAAATGCCTGCCTCAACAGCAGCATCTATAATCTCATGCATGGTGACAATATCTTCACCATAGATAATAGTGTTGACAGTAAGATATGACTTAATACTCTTTTCTCGACATACCGCAGCAATGTCGCGTAAGTCATCAATAGAAAAATGATTTGCGCTGTGCGAGCGCATATTCAAAACACCGATGCCAAAGTAAACACTGTTGGCACCGGCTTGTATTGCAGCCTGCAGGCTCTCCAAGGAGCCTACAGGAGCCATTATCTCATAATTATTCTTCACTGCGTTCTGGTCTTGGACCTTTATTTTCACGACGGTTTCCACGTTCAGGACGAGGACGACGCTCACGCTCCACATATCCTTCTGGTTTCGGTGTCAGCACACGGTGAGAAAGCTTGAACTTACCAGTCTTCTTATCTACGTCAACAAGCTTGACGGTAATCTTGTCACCTTCCTTAAGACCTGCCTCTTCAACTGTCTCCAGACGGTTCCAACTGATTTCGCTGATATGCAGCAAACCATCTTTACCTGGCATAAACTCAACAAACACACCATAAGGCATCAAAGAACGGATAACACCTTCATACACCTCACCAATCTCTGGTACAGCGATGATAGCACGTATCTTAGCCAAAGCAGCTGTTATGCTTTCCTTACCAGGACCGCTGACAATACACTGGCCTGTACCATCTTCCAGTTCCTCAATAGTGATAGTTGTTCCTGTCTCTTCCTGTATGCCCTGTATTACCTTTCCGCCAGGACCTATGACAGCACCTATCATCTCTTTCTTGAGTATTATCATCTCCATACGCGGCACCTGAGGTTTGAACTCTGCACGTGGTTCAGAGATAACTTTCATCATCTCGCCCATGATATGCTCACGTCCAGCCTTTGCCTGCATGAGAGCCTTTTCAAGAATTTCGAAAGACAAACCATCACATTTGATATCCATCTGCGTAGCAGTAAGACCATTCTTTGTTCCTGTAGTCTTAAAGTCCATATCTCCGAGATGGTCTTCGTCACCGAGGATATCACTGAGGATAGCATATTTGTCTTCACCAGGATTCTTAATGAGTCCCATAGCGATACCAGATACAGGGTTTTTCAAAGGGACACCGGCATCCATAAGTGCAAGTGTACCTGCACACGTTGTCGCCATAGATGAAGAACCGTTTGATTCAAGGATATCGGAAACTACACGTACTGTGTAAGGGAAGTCTTCTGGAATCTGTCCCTTGATACCACGCCATGCCAGATGACCATGACCAATTTCACGACGTCCTACACTTCTCTGAGCCTTTGCCTCACCAGTAGAGAAAGGAGGGAAGTTATAGTGAAGGAGGAAACGGTTGTAATAGCGTTCCAATGCTCCATCTACAAGTTTTTCATCCAGTTTTGTTCCCAATGTTGCTGTTGCTAAAGCCTGTGTTTCACCACGAGTGAAGATAGCACTTCCGTGAGGGTAAGGCAAAGCCGGAACCTCGCACCATATAGGGCGGATGTCCGTTGTCTTACGACCATCAAGACGTGTTCCTTCGTCAAGGATGCAACGACGCATTGCATCACGCTCTACGTCATGATAATAACGTTCAATGAGCGTCGCCTTCTCTTCCTGTTCATCTTCCGTAAGTTCTGGATGAGTAGCAAGATAAGCCTCTTTATAATCTTCGCATATCTTCTCGAAGGCAGCAGCACGTTCATGCTTTTCCAAGCCTTGCTTTGTAACGTCATAGGCTGGCTGATAGCACACCTTCTTCACATCTTCGCGCAAATCTTCATCATTAATTTCGTGGTTGTACTCACGTTTAACATCTGTACCCAATTCCTTCATCAATACTTTCTGCAACTGGCACTGTGGTTTGATTGCATCGTGTGCAGCCTTGAGGGCACCGAGCAAATCCTGCTCAGATACTTCCTTCATCTCGCCTTCGACCATCATGATGTTCTCTTCCGTTGCACCTACCATGAGGTCCATATCGGCAGACTTCAACTGTTCGAAAGTTGGGTTGATGACAAACTCACCGTTGATGCGTGCTACACGTACTTCTGATATCGGTCCTTCAAAAGGTATATCTGAACATGCAAGGGCTGCTGATGCAGCAAATCCTGCAAGTGCATCTGGCATATCTACTCCGTCAGCAGAAAATACTATCA
Organism: Bacteroidaceae bacterium; assembly: GCA_024398495.1. Classification (GTDB taxonomy): domain Bacteria; phylum Bacteroidota; class Bacteroidia; order Bacteroidales; family Bacteroidaceae; genus Prevotella. The sequence goes on from JAKSJA010000011.1 coordinate 26,637, forward strand.
CATTTACATATACTTCTGCATGATAATTTGAAGGGAACAACGGACGGAGTGCGCGGTCCACAAGACGACATGTGAGAATTTCTTCATCACTCGGCTTGCCTTCACGCTTTGTAAAACCTCCAGGAAATCGGCCTGCTGCCGAATACTTTTCACGATATTCAACCTGAAGAGGCATAAAATCTGTTCCCGGTACAGCATCCTGTGCTCCACAGACAGTTGCAATAAGTACGGTGTTATTCATCTTCAACATCACGGCACCGTCTGCCTGCTTTGCTAAACGTCCTGTTTCAATGCTGATTTCTCTTCCGTCAGGCAATGAAACTTTCTTTGTAATTACATTCATAACTTTTTCTTAAACATCTAAAAAATTTAACATCTGCATTATACACATCTTGTATAAATCGGTCGCGAAGTTACTATAAAATAAGGAGTAAGCCAAAAAAAGGAGTAAAAAATTATGGCTACTTCTGCCCTTGAGCATTGTAGATGACAACCTTGTCAGGGTATCTGTCTTTGTATTCCTTTATCGCCTTCTCCACGCAGGACTTATCTGTCTTCCCCTTTTTGGTAATGCGCATCCACTGGCGTGGTGCAAGGTTTTTACCTTCAGTCGGAGCCCATAGACCATCTTGCGTATAATGCCAGTAACGGATATCTATCACATCGACTATCTTCGACAAACGAGGATCGGCAAGTATAGCGTCAGTAGCATCTTTTGTACAACTTATCGCCACATGAGGATGTTTACCTGTCTCTGCTTCCCATTCGGCAATTGTCTCAAGCCAGAAACGGGTAAAATGCAGAGGACCCGTATATTCAGCACTGAGAAAATGCACTACATTCGGTTCGTCTGCCAACTGCTCCAGACACATCCTTATATACTGGCGATGCAATGGACGCAAAACAAAGTCGTTTATATCGTAGAACTGGTTTGCCATAAATATGCGCTTATCGCCGGCAAACGGTACAGGTTCTGGAAAATCAGTACCATTGATATTGTTTACCGTACGCCACGGGCAGTCAACCCAATGAGCGCCAGCCTCCAGAATGTTATGCTGGAAATACATATTGTTATAGAGCAGGATGTTTTCTTTTGCAGCTTTATGTGCAAACTTACGCAGACGCATCCAGTACCATTTGTTCGGCTTTGTCAAGTCATAAAGACTCAGGCCATCCCATGCCGTACCCTCACCGGAACGTGCAAAGGCCTGTTCGTAGAAAGGAGCTTCCACATTACCATCAGCCCTTCTTATACGCTCATGATCTATACGGCGCAGGTCATACCAAAGACCATAGTGATTTTCCCATGCCTTGAAATGGAATTTCTTGAGAAATGCCACAACCTCATCAATATCATCCGTCCAGCCAGTACCATGTCTTCCCGGAACAAAACGGGTGATGGCAGGACGACCGCTCTTCTTCACCCAGTTGTCTTTTGTACGACCGTTCCACCAAGGAATGGAGTAGCATATACCATCTTCAACATCTACTTTTGTTATCTCGTCGGTGACTTTCTGTATCTTTTTATTATACGGTTTTAACGATGTTTTCATACCAGACAGTACATTCTTGCCATATATGCTGTCTATCATCATCTCTATGGTAAACCTCGGTTTATGTAAAGACTCCTGAGCCATACGATATGCCTGTTCAAGAGAAGGACTTGTAGTACCGTCATGACTGAAGACTGGTATAAGGTAAGGGTCTATTTCCTGTTTCTTACCCTTTGCTTCCATGCGTTGCTCCAGTTGGCTATAGAAAAGAGAACGTGGATTTACATGCTCGTTACTCTTTGTCCATTCTCCGTCACCCCACAGACATCCCCAACAACCATTGGCACTGTTCTTATTGTCCTCGTCAGGCGAATAACAGCGTATATTTGCTGCCGTACACTGCCAGAACATTGAGTTTGCTGTATTCCAACCTGTACCCGTACGAAATTGTTCCAGATTACTGAATGTCAAGTCGTTACCATCAATGTTTACTATGTCAAACAGAAGTCCCGGAGCCCATGCGCCGATACTGCCACTGAAGCCATGTGAATGCTCTGCCTCACATTGTACGAAGGCATTAGGTCCTGCGGCACAATAATCAGCAACAAAATCATGGATACCTTCACGGGAGATACACCGTTGAAACAATGTCTGTTCTCCACGAGTGAGGAACACATCACGCCTCCATCCTCCTATCTCTGATATAGGTTCATAGGCAATACAATCCTCCACAGTGATACGACTGCAACCTCTCTGTAAATTGACAGCAGAACCAGCCATATGGCAAAAGTTTACCATTCTAACCCAGCAATCTCTGGCATTATCCATATAAACACCGTCCCAAGAATGGTCTTCATCTTTCAAATTATTAGATGTAACATCCGATTTTATCGTCATATTTTCAACACCACACTCCATTATCTCATTAGAGTAGTCATATCTTTCAATCTTTATCTGCGGCAATGTCTTGTCTATCTTCTTCCCATTACCAAACATTGTTATCGGAGCATCAAGAGTAATCTCATTTCCATTGATTTCAACGACATTTCTATGCCAACACATATTTATGTCACCTTCTTTCCATCCGGTATAATCAAGTCCACCACCAAAGTCATCACATTTATGATTCTTTATCCATTCTTTATCACCAACCCATGAGATAGAGATACGAGACCCCTTTGAATCTCCCTCTAAAAGCGGAGACTTATCTATTTCCTTTGCTTCCTGTGGAGAGGTTGTTCCCTCTATATACACAACTGCACCTCTGTCAACGCCTTTCTTCAACAATATGGTCTTGTCGCGTCCCATACCACGAAGAACAATACCGGAAGCCTTGATACGAATAGGTTCATCTATTGCGAATACGCCTTCACCCAAGAGAACAGCACCTCGAAATCCTTTCTTGTTGCATTTTCTTTTCGCCAGTTCATCAACAGCTGGTTGAATCATCTGTGCATCAGTCACATACAGCACATTTTCAACAAACGGAATAGCCATCTCAGAAGCATGATACCCACAATAAGAATAATCCATTGGAATAAATACCTGCTTAACAGGTTTTGCAGGACACACAACAACAGCCAGCATCAACCAACCAATTACTGACAATACCTTTTTCTTCACCATATTTTATTATTTTAGTTATTTGATAGTTACAAAAAATGAATCTCTACTTATAAGTCCCTTATAACCATATCATTACATAGATGTCGGACAGATCTAAAATCGAATCTTTATTTTGAACACCACAAAGATGCCCCTTTTTTCTGATATGTGCAACTTTTATACAATTTTTATGTATTCATACATCAAATAAACAACTTTTTCATATTTTTTATAAAAAATATTTGCCCATATATAAAAGAATACATATTTTTGCAAGGAAATAACATAACATTGACTTACTTTTTATAAAACTTTATTATTAACACAACTTATTTTTTTATGATGAAAACAGTAAAATTTTTTGCAGGGTTACTCATATGTATCTCTGTAATGGTTCTGTCTTCGTGTGCTGAAGGTTGTGATGATAGTGAACGTTTCTCAAGCGATGTTCAGAATGCTCAGTTGAGTTCTCCTGAAATCGACAAGAGTTGTTTTACTACCGTTACATCTGCCAGTGGTGCAGAACTCGTGAAATTTACCTGGCCGTTAGTGAAGGGTGCTGGTGGATATTATTGTAGAGTATCCAGTCTTGACAATCCTGAAGAGCCAGAGGTATTAGTTGACACTCTTATTGACGGACTTACCGTTCTGTTCGATAAGGCTGAGGACACAAATTATCTCTGTGAGGTGACGACACTCGGTAATGAAAAACTGAATAATGCTGGTGCTGACGCTCCGTCAGTATTCACTTATTCAACATTGGTAGAGGCTATCAAGATTCCTGAAGGTAATGACATTTCAGAATTTATCGGAAAGTACATTACTGAAAACAAGGAGGAGTTAGATCAGAAGTATCAGGAAGACCCTAACAACTACAAGTTGGCTTTCGAACTTGAAGGAGGAAAGACTTACACGATGAATGATTCTGTAGATTTCCTAGGTTATCCTGCTGTATTGCGTGGTGACAAACAGGCTCATGCTATCGTGGAGATGGGCGAAAAGGCTTTCTTCTCTTGCTGGAGATCAATGAAGATTCAGTGGCTCACTCTCAATGCCGCAAAGATTACAAATGGTGTGCTGACGATGCCTGCTACTCCTGAGCCAAGTATCCTATCTTCTACGGGACAGTATATCGTTAAGTCTGTTATCTTCCAAGAATGTGAAATCAACGACTTGACAAAATATATTGCATACGACAACAAGCAGAAATATTGTATCGAAGACCTCGAATACATCGGTTGTAACATTAAAGTAGATCATCAGAATACATTATTCTACTTCAGTTTGGGCAGTTATATCAAATTCGGTCTCACTAACTGTACATTATGGAGTACTACACAAACTAATAAATTGTTTGTAAACTTCGGTGGTAATGCTGGTAAGAAGATTAAAAATCTTGATGATGTTCTGTACAATACATCTTTATTCAAATTCAATAACTGTACGGTGTACAACATAGGATATAGTGTTAAATGGGCTAGTTGGGGACAGTATTCTGGAAAACCAGATGTCACTATGGATATTCAAAATGTTATTTTTGTTAACTGTGGTCTCAAGAAAATCCTTGAAAGTACTACTGCTAATGGTAACAACACACTTATCTATAGTAATAATACTTATTGGTATGATGGCGAAGAGGTAATCGAAGATGAACGCTTTACAAAAGGTGTTCCTACTTTGAAGACAGACCCTGGATTTGCTGACCCGGACAATGGTGATTTCACCATAAGCGGTGCAGACCAGTTGAAGTTCAAGACCGGTGACCCTCGTTGGATAAAGTAATGTAAGATGTACAATAATGAATAATAATATGAAAAGAATAGTATTATCAATCATCGCCTTGATGTGCATTTCATTATCTACATTTGCACAAAACAAGGTAACTGGAACTGTTGTTGATGAAACGGGCGAACCTATCATCGGTGCAACAGTAAAGATTGTAGGTCAGACAACAGGTGGTACTGTTACAGACCTCAATGGTAATTATTCTATTGCCGCACCTAAAGGCAGTAAGGTTTCTATCTCTTATATTGGTTACACTACTCAGACTGTCGTTCCTGGCGGGGAGGTAAAGATGAAACCAGACGCACAGAACCTTGACGAGGTAGTGGTAGTAGGTTATGGTACGCAGAAGAAAGCTCATTTGACCGGTTCTATTGCAACTGTGCCGATGGATGAGATTACAGACCTGTCATCAGGTGGTCTGGCAAGTACTTTGTCAGGTCTCATCAATGGTGTTAGTGTAAGCGGTGGTCAGGGTCGTCCTGGCGAAAATGCAACAATACGTATCCGTGATACTAATGACCTTGGTGAGGTAGGTGTAACATCACAGTCTCCTCTCTACGTCATTGACGGATATATCTATCCTAATGACATGAAGGTTGGTAACGGTTATCAAAATCTCGGCGAAGAAGCTTTCAACAACCTTGACCCTAATGAAGTAGAAAACATCTCAGTATTGAAAGATGCTGCAGCAGCCGTTTATGGTGCACGTGCAGCAAACGGTGTCGTCCTCGTTACCACAAAGAAAGGTAAGGTTGGCGCTCCTCGCATCTCTTATTCTGGACAGTATGGTTTCACAGGTGCCGTGTCAACTCCTAAGATGCTGGATTCTTACCAGTGGGGACGTCTGTACAATGCAGTTGCTGCAGCAGACCCTAAGAACACTACTCTGAACCATCTTACAGGACTCTATCAGGCAGACGAACTTGAGGCAATGAAAGACCTCAATTATGACTTGTTAGACAAGAACTGGAAGACAGGTGCAACATACAAGCATGGTATCAACATCAGTGGTGGTACAGACAACGTAAACTACTTTGGTAACGTTTCTTACTTTACACAGGACGGTAATCTCGGCAAGTTGGATTACAGCCGCTGGAACTACCGTGCAGGTATTGATGTGAAGATAAACAAATGGATTAAGGCAAACCTTACTGTTTCCGGTGACTACGGTGAGAAAAACAAACCTCTCGTAAAGGTTGGTAGTGAGAACATTGAAAACGAATATCGTTATCTCCTTGCCCGTCCACGTTATATTCCAGAATATGTTAACGGTTATCCTATAGCATCTTACGGTATCAACAACTCTGAGACATCAAAGGCTGACAATTATCATTACGATGTTCTGCAGAACAATGGTGACTATAGTGAAACTAAGACGAACAATACTACTATCAATACTGGCATCGATCTCGACATGGGCTTCTGGAAACCTTTGAAGGGTCTGAACCTCAAATTCACTTACTCAAAGAGTATCAACAACTCAAAGGGCAACCAGTATGGATCTGCTTACACTCTCTATCAGATGGTTAACCGTACAGGTAGCGGTGCTCACCTCTATACTCCAGTCAATGGAGAGATTGACTTGAGCGAAGATAATTTCAAACCTATCCTGCTGAACAATGGTGATTTCCTCAGCCGTGACATGACGCGTGCAGACAGTTATCAGATGAACTTCACAGCTGCTTACAACCGTGAATTCGGAAAACACACTGTAGGTGCTCTGTTCTCAGTAGAAAAGTCTGAAAGCGAAAGTGAATATCTGATGGGTAAGGTTGGTCAGCCATACGAATTCACAACTGGTCAGTCTAATTCTGCATCAGGTGAACAGACAACAGACTTCAAACGTGCTGAAGCAGGTACATTGTCATATATCGGTCGTATCAACTATGCATACGCCAACAAATATCTCTTCGAGTTCCTCTTCCGTGCTGATGCTTCCACAAAGTTTGCACCAGAAAACTTCTGGGGTTACTTCCCTTCAGTATCTGCAGGTTGGGTAATGTCTGAAGAAAAATGGTTCCAGAAAGGTCTTCCTTGGGTTGACTTCCTGAAACTCCGTGCATCTTACGGTCTTACTGGTCGTGATAATACTGCAGCATGGCAGTGGATGCAGGTATATGCACAGGATGCTGACCGCGGTGTTATCTTCGGCGAAGGTACCAATATCGCAACAGGAAACCGTATTACTATCAATAAGGTGAACTCTGCTGTAAACCGTGACGTTCACTGGGACAAATCTTATAAGTTCAATGCAGGTATCGATTTAAGCGTACTGCAGAAACGTTTAGGTTTCACTATCGACTACTACTATGTACGTAACCGTGAGATGTTGATGAACATTGCACAGAACGTAGCAGGTACAATAGGTACACAATCTGCAGCCATCAACCTCGGTGAAATGGATAACTGGGGATGGGAGTTTGGTATCAACTGGAAAGACAAAGTTGGCGAGCATTTCAAATATCACGTTGGTGTTAACACTGGTTATACAGACAATGAAGTACTCGTTATGGACTGGAAAACAGATTATCTCTATCGTCAAGTTAGACCGGGTAGCCGTTCAGATGTTGGTACATGGGGTCTGCAATGTCTGGGAATGTTCCGCAGTTTCCAAGATATCGAAGAATATTTCGACAAATATCAGATTACCTCTTATATGGGTATGTCAAAAGACGAAGTACGTCCTGGTATGTTGATTTACAAGGATGTACGTGGTCCACAGCAACCAGATGGAAGTGCAGCAGGTCCTGATGGAATTGTTGATGCAGAAAATGACCTTGTAAGACTTTCTGACCGTGCAAATCCTTATGGCTTCACTTTGAACTTCGGATGTGAATACAAGAGATTTTCACTCACAGGCCAGCTGTCAGCAAGTTGGGGTGGTTACAAAACAATACCTACATTTGCTCTCAAGACTTCTATGATTTCTGGCAGTTCTATTGAAAATACCAACATGCCTTCATTCTGGAATGCTGACAATATGTATTCATATCAGGATATCGTTGACGGCAGCGGAAATGTTGTCGTTGAGGCAAACAGAGATGCACAATATCCAAACTTGGCATACGGTATTAACTCACAGGCTTCTACATTCTGGCGTATCAACGACGCAAGAGTAACCCTCAGCCGTCTGACCCTCGCTTATTCTCTTCCTACAAAATGGATTAAGAACATTGGTGTCCAGAGCTGTCGTTTCAATGTTACAGGACAGAACCTCCTGAGTCTCTACAATGACTACCCTGATAAGTTCATTGATCCGATGATGAGCTATGGAAGTTACCCTACACTTAGAAAATTCACTCTTGGTGTAAACATTTCATTCTAATAAATAGGAGATTTGCAATATGAAAAAAATAAATATTTTTAGTATCAGTTCTTTGCTGTTAACCTTAGTGTTTTTAGCATCTTGTTCTGACAGTTTTCTCGAAGACAAAAGGAACTATGATAATGTAAATACCGGTATTTATGATTACTATAGTGGATGTGAAGGACGTCTCAATGACCTCTATTCATGGTGTCTGCCAAATACTAACAGCAGCCTTACATGGAGAAATCCTTCTGTAGGTGATGCTGACGATGCCGGTAAATCAACAGAAGAATATTCTGGTTTCAGTGCTTTCGTAAATCCTGAAAATCCTCTTACATCTATGAGTGGAACTATTGTTCCTGATTATTTCCAGAATCAGTTGAATAACATCCAGGAATCTGTATGGGGACGTATCCGTAACATCAACGATTTCATGAAAGGTGTTAATGGAGGTTCTCTCTCTCAGGATGAAAAAGATGAGTTTATAGGACAGGCATTGTTCTTCCGTGCTTGGTGCTATTTCAACCTCGTTAAATGGTATGGTGGTGTACCTATCGTAACAGAAGTTCTTGAACCTGTTGAAGGTAACTATACTCCACGTTCTTCTGTAAAGAGTTGCATCGAATTTATTGTTAATGACCTCAATGAGGCTGCAAAACGTCTTGAGAAGGCTACTTGCAATGGTGGATGGCCAAGCAATAAATGGGGACATGTAACATCAGGTACTGCATTGGCTCTCAAGGGTCGTGTATTGTTGTGGTGGTGTTCTCCTATCTTCAACCGTAGTAATGATGTAAATCGCTGGAAAGAGGCTTACGAAGAGATGGCAAAAGATCTTATCACAATTCAAGCTTGCGGATATGGTTTGTATCAAACTGCAAACAACATAAATGGATCTGATTTTGCTGCTATGTTCTGCCAGCCTGGTAAAAATCCTGAAGCAGTATTCGTTACATTATATAATAACATTACAACTTCGGGACTTACTCAGAAAAATAATCCTTGGGAGCGTGGTGTTCGTCCAGGAAATACTACTGGTAGCGGTAAGAATCCATCTGCTATGTTAGTAGATATGTTCCCTATGAAAGATGGTAAGTGTCCTGGCACACTACTTGATAATTATACAAAATTAGAAAAATCATCTATAGAATATAAAGCAGAATATCCTTTCGTTGGACGTGATCCACGTTTCTATCGTACATTTGCTTTCCCTGGCGTACGCTGGGCTTATAATGGTGATGCTTCTGAAAAAGATCCATACAATCCAAATGATGGTGCAAACTATGCTCTTTGGAACTATGTATGGTACACAGAGGAAAGTGCACTTGATAATCCAGAAAGTAGTGAATGTTATGGTGCAGACAACCTTCTTAAGAATGCAAAGGGTATGTATGTACGCAAACGTTCTGATGACCTCGACGTAAACAGCCCACTCTATTCTTGGGATGTACTCCAAAGTGGAGGTGGCTTTGCATGTTCTGCAGCACCTTATATAGAATTGCGTTATGCAGAGGTTCTTCTTAACCTTGCAGAGGTAGCATGTGGTGCTGGTCAGACAGAAGTTGCAATACAGTTCCTGCGTCAGATACGTCAGAGAGTAGGTTATACCGGTGATTGTGGCATTCCTGACGGAATGAAACAAGATGTATGTATGAGTGCTGTTCTCTATGAACGTCAGATAGAACTTGCGTATGAAGGAAAGCGTTTTGATGATATGCGCCGTTGGATGTTGTTTGATGGAGGTGCAGAGAAAGTAGAGGGCGCTCCTGAATCATGGACTCTCACAGGATGGGATGGCAACACTTGTACTTGGTTAGGCTTCAAACCTTTCAATGGACAGCGTCGTGAAAATATTGAATTCCGTACTGCTGGAGAGGGTGACGATTATGCTATAGGTGGAACAACATACGATTCTGATCCACTTGTAGTTTCTGGTGAAAATCGTTGTGCTCCTATTGACCTCAGAAAGGAACTTGACGCACAGACAGCGAATTTACAATCATGGTATGAAGATTATCTGAAACGTAAGACCAAGAAAGGTGACTCTTATGACCAAAATCATATTCCTCTGTATATCAAATTCCTTCCAAGATATTATTTCCTTGGACTCTCTAAGGGAGCACAGAGTAATAATAAGCAAATAGGTCAGACTATTGGATGGGAAGATAACAACAATGGTGGAGCAATGGGAACATTTGATCCATTCGTTGGGGAAAATGAAAATAATTAATAATTAATCTTTTCCATAAAAAAGGGGTTCGATTTTTTGTCGAACCCTTTTTTTATTTAACTCCTTTCAAGCATTCTCTCAATAGGAATTATAGCTTGTTGTCGCAATGTTTCATCAATTTCTATCGCTGGTGTTTCTGTTTTCAAGGCTGTATATAAATTTTCAAGTGTATTCATTTTCATATACTCACAATTATTTATATCTAATGCAGAAATAAATTTCTTTTCAGGATAAAGTCTTTTTAATTCATAAAATATTCCAGGTTCTGTAACAATGATAAATTCATTTGTTACCGCACCAAAATTTTCTATTTCTTTTATTATCTGTGCCGTACTTCCTATTATATCCGCTAATTGCAATATATCTTCTTTACATTCAGGATGAGCAAGAACTTTTGCATTGGGATGCTTTTCTTTTAGTTCAATGATTTTTTCCCTTGAATAGCGTCCGTGTACATGACATCCACCATCCCATAATATCATATTACGTCCTGTTACCTTATTTATATAAGAACCGAGATTTTTATCAGGGCAGAAAAGTAATTTTTCATCTTTTGGAAAACTGTCTATAATCTTTTTTGCATTCCCTGATGTAACACATATATACGATAAAGCCTTTACCTCAGCCGTAGTATTGACATAACTTACTACTTTAATATCCTTATTATTTTCTAAAAATCTTTTTAAATCAGAAGCATTACAACTGTCTGCAAGACTGCAACCTGCATTAAGGTCAGGAATAAGTACTTTTTTGTCTGGACATAATATCTTACATGTTTCAGCCATAAAGTTTACACCACACATCACTAATATACTTGCATCTGTAGTAGTAGCATACCGAGCAAGAGCAAGACTGTCACCTATATAATCAGCAACTTCCTGTATTTCATCTTTTGTGTAATAGTGTGCTAATATTATAGCATTTTTAGTTTTGCACAATTGTTTAATTTCTTCTTTAATATTCATATTTTTTTTATTTAAAATATAAGAATGATAAGTATGATAGTAGTGTTAATAAGTGGAAAAGTATTTATTACACCTTTATATATTTATATACGTGGCACTTTTTTGTATTGCAAAGATAAAAAACAAAAGTGAATAATTTTGTATAAAAATTGAATAAATATAGAGTTATCCACAATCTTTATTGGAAATGGCTTATTTGTGTATATTAACATAGTTATTATAAGTGTTATCCACACTTTTTACACAATAATGGTTAATAACTATATTTTTATTTTATAAGTTTTATTATATTTGCAGAAAGATAAATTGTTACCTTATGACACACAGAGAAAGATTTTTTGCAACAGTGCAGCGCAAACCTGTTGACCGTCCTGCATCATGGCTGGGACTTCCTGTCCCTGATGCTATTCCTAATCTATTAAAACATTTCAAAGTAAACACAATAGATGAACTGAAAAAGATTATTGATGATGATGTCTATCCTATCTGTGTTCCTTATAATAATCCACCTACAAATGATATAGGCTGTTCCCTTGCGTTTGCAAAAAGTGGTGCAGACGGACGACAGGATGAACGGACACTTACTGCTCCGGGATTTTTCGAGGATATGACAGACCCTTCACTTGTTGAGACGTTTCCTTGGCCAAATCCAGAGGAGCATATAGATTTTAATAAATGTAGGGAACTAGCAAAAAATGCTCCGGATGATATGGCACGTATGGGTATCATGTGGGCAGCACATTTTCAAGATTCATGCTCTGCTTTTGGAATGGAGAATGCACTTATTACAATGATGGCATATCCGGAAATGTATAAAGCCGTCATTGATAGGATTACAAAATTTTATCTTGATTGTGGTGAAATTTTTTATGAGGCTACAAAAGGATATTTGGATGCAGTGCTTATAGGTAATGATTTCGGTTCACAGAGTGGACTGATGGTTGATCCAGACAGCATACGAAAATATGTATTTCCTGGTACAAAGGCACTTGTTGACCAAGCAAAGAGTTATGGACTTGTTGTTGTTCATCATTCTTGTGGGAGTATTTATCCAATCATAGATGATTTGTTTGATTTAGGCATAGATACCATTCATCCTATTCAGGCAAAAGCAAAAGATATGCAGGCAGAAAAGTTATCTGCAGACTTTGGAGACCATGGCAGTTTCTTTGGTGGTGTGGATGCACAGTATCTTCTTGTAAACGGTACTCCTGATGATGTGAAGGAAGATGTCCGTCGTCTAAAGCAGATATTCCCTACAGGACTTGTTATATCACCTTCTCATGAGGCTGTATTACCAGATATAAAACCAGAGAATATTGAAGCACTTTTCCAGGCTGTAAAAGAAGACAATAACCCCAAAATAGAAAAGAATATGAAAAGACGTTATGGACAGGTGATAGGTGTTGCACCTGGTAAATTGGAAGAGTACAAAAAACTTCATTCAGCAGTGTGGCCTAAGGTATTGGAGATGATAAAGGAATGTCATCTTGAAAATTACAGTATATATTATAAGGATGGTTATTTGTTCAGTTATTATGAATATACTGGCGACAACTACGAAGCAGACATGGCAAAGATGGCCGCAGATCCTGAAACACAGCGTTGGTGGGATGTATGTATGCCTTGCCAGCAGCCTGTCCCTAATCGCGCCGAAGGCGAATGGTGGGCAGACATGGAAGAAGTCTTCCATCTGGATTGATAATTGAAAATTTTTCCCTTTCAGGATGATTTAGAAAGGGTATCTAATTCTTATTTACCAGCCATACTCCTGCGAATATGAGGAGTGTGGCTAGTAAGTTTTGTCCCGTTATCGCTGCAACTCCTATTATTACACTTACGATAGTTGCTGTAATAGGTTGTATGTAGTTGCAAATAGCAATGGAAGTAGGACTTATTGTTCTCTGTGCTATTGGCAGTAACAGATAAGAGAAACAAGAACCAAGGATTATGATATACAGTATATCAGCCCATCCTTCTACCCCCAATGCTGCCCAATGTATGGTAAAGATGTCACTTGCCGTAAATGGCAAGATGCAAACACCAGAAATAGTGAATAGCCATTTCATCAATGTAAGTGCATTGTATTTCTTTATTATGTTTGTAAAGAATATCAGATATGTCGCTCCAAACACCTGTGACAGGATACATAAGACATTTCCTATCAATGGATTACTGGCGTTCATATTATTGTCCTCCTGTCCATAAGTGACGAACATAAACAGCCCGATAAAACCTATTATTACTCCTGCAATATGGAAAAATTTCGGTTTCTGACGCAGAAATAAAGCACTCAATAATAGGGTAAAGAAAGGTGTCGTAGAGCACAATACCGACACATCGATAGGATATGTATATTTCATGGCAACCGTTGTCACCACTTGTGTTCCTATGATTATCAGCAGTGATGCAATGATAAGTTTCCAGATATCTTTTGCATCTATTCTTGTGTAATTATAGTTATGATTTATATATGGAGTGATGATATCTACAATCCAGAAAAGTATTGCTCCTCCTACCATTCTTAGTGCAGATAATGTCATAGGGTCAATGACACCCATATTCAAGAATGATTTCAACATAGGAGCCATTACACCCCAGATGATATTTGCTGCAAATATCGCTGTCAAACCATATATGAATCCTTTTTTCATGAAATCAGTTGTCTTTCCAGAATGCCTTGGTAAAAATTATCAATACGGAGAATATCTCAAGACGGCCGACGAGCATCAGTATGCTGCAGAACCATTTTAGTGCATCTGGGAGTGCCGACCATGCCAACATTCCGTCTATACTCTGCCCGAAAGCAGGGCCGCAGTTGGATAGGCAACTGATGACTATGGTAAACGATTTCTGCATAGGAATGTCGCATGCTATGAACACAGCACTTGAAATCATCACTATTATTATATAGACAGTAAGGAATGCTGTCAGTGTGGCCTTGTTTCCGCGTGTCATCATGTGTCCGTTCAGTCGTGCCGGCAAGATAGCATTAGGATGTAATATATGCTTGAATTCGTTGCGTGCCAATTTCAGAAGCATCAGCACACGTACACTCTTTATTCCGCCACTGGTACTGCCGGCACATGCTCCCATAATCATACAGAATGCCAGTATAAACCATGTAAAGGCAGGCCATGTTCCCGTATCTTCACTGCATAGTCCTGTTGAAGAAATTATTGATGTCACCTCAAACAACGAGGCACGGAAGGCATGTTCCACATCCCAGCCACGTTTTGTCAACAGCATAATAAATACGATTATTGTTGCTGTTATCAGTACCCCAACAAAGAACCGTATCTCATTATCTTTGAAAAAAGTCTTTATCTTGAAACGGAACAGGAGAGTATATAGTAATGTGAAGTTTATACCTGCGAGGAACATAAAGACAATCTCAATATATTCTATTGTTGCAGAATTAAACATTGCAATGCCCCCGCCATACGGAGTATTACCACCAGAAGCAGTAGTGACCATAGCATAGTTTATACTGTCAAAAACGTCCATACCGGCCAACCATAGACATATTATACATGCAGCAGTAACAGAAAGATATGTAGCCCATATCCATCGTGCATTTGTTGTGATACGTGGATGTACTCTTGATTTCGAAATGCCAGTAGCCTCTGCGGCAAATATCTTTATGTCACCGTCAGTAAAAGACGGTATGATGGCTATGGTAAAGAATACTATTCCTAAACCTCCTATCCATTGTGTTAATGATTGCCAGAAAATCAATCCGTGTGATTTCTGTAAATCTGAAACAGATATACCAGTAGTGGTAAAGCAAGATATAGCCTCAAAAAATGCATCTGTAAAGTTATCTATATATCCGCTCAACAGATACGGCATCGTACCGGCAAGAGAGAAGACCAGCCATGAGGCTGTCACTACAAGATAAGAATCTCTCCGTGTAAGATAGTCATCTGCACCTCGTCCATATCTCATAAATAGAAAACTGCCAATGGCGGTGACTACAAAGGAAACAAGGAATGGCAACATGTCATCTTCTCCGTAGCATACGGAGATTATGCCGCAGAGAAGCATCATTACTGTTTCAAAATAGAGTAGTATGCCTATGATTTTGGAAACGAGTTTTAAGTTTCTCATCTTTGTCAGTGATGATTAGTGGAATAATTTTTCTATTTTTCTTATCATCGTCTCGTAGCAGAATACCACCACGCGGTCACCCGGCAATATCTGTGTGTTACCGTTTACCAGAGTTCCTACATTGTCGCGTACCAGTCCGCCAATGGTCATCTCTGGCGGGAGTTTGAGGTCTTTTACGAGTTTCTTCGTTATCTTTGCTCCTTCATGTACGATAAATTCGGCAACATCCGCATGGGCAGTCATCATGAACTTGACATTTCGCACTTCTCCCTGCAGCATCATCTGATAAATATGTCCTGCTGATATTGTGCGTTTGTTGACAAGAGTGCCGATGTCAAGGCTTTCCGCCATGCTTACATAATCGATGTTATCCACCATCGCTACCGTCTTTCTCACACCGAAACGCTTGGCAGCCAGGCACGACAATATGTTTGTTTCCGTATTATTCGTCAGCGCGATGAAGGCCTGAGTATTCTTTATCCCTTCTTCGGACAATAGTGAAAGATCACGTCCGTCACCGTTGATGACGAGTACGTTTTCCCTGTCTATGAGTTCATTGAGTTTTTCACAGCGGTGTTCATCCTTTTCGATTATCTTGACATTCATATTGTCGGGTATCAGTTTTGCCGTTCTCACGGCAGTCTTGCCTCCACCCATGATAATGACATTTTTCACATCCTCATATCCGTCTTTCCCGACAAGTTTTTTGATATAAGGTATTTTTTCTTTCACCGTCATGAAATATGCTATGTCACCCAGCATAAGTTGGTCACCGCCTTTCGGTATCAGTGTATGCCCTTTACGTTTGATGGCGACGATATGGAAAGGTTCCTCATGCCGTGCCAGTTCCATGAGAGTCTGGTTTAATATCTCGCAGCCCTCACGCAATTTAATACCGAGCATGATGAGCTCGCCATTATATACATCCCATCTCAGACGTGCCCAACTGAATTTCAGACTTTTTACGATGTCATTGGCAGCCAGCAGTTCCGGATAGATAAGGTCATCAATACCAATGTCCGTGAATACCTTTTGTACTTCCGGTGACATGTATTCCGGATTGTCTATCCTGGCAATGGTCTTCTTTGCTCCCAATGCCTTGGCAATGCTGCAACTGGCAGTGTTGACATTTTCATCCGCCTGTACAGCAACAAAGAGGTCTGCGTTTGCTATCCCCGCTTCCTTCAATGTCTGTATGCTTGTAGGCGAGGCGTTGACGGTCATCAGGTCAAGGTCATTCGACATCCCCGACAGCGTTTCTTCGTCCTCATCAATGAGAACGATGTCCTCTCTGTCTCTGCTGAGCAGTTTGGACAGATGTATCCCTATACTGTTTGCACCGGAAATAATGATTTTCATATCAGTCTGTTTATTTGTTCGGCTATGGATTCTTCATCCAGACCTACAAGTTTCATCAGTTCACTTACACATCCGTGTTCCACAAATTCATCAGGCAGTCCCATACGCACCACATGCGTTTCATACCCATTGTCCTGCAGCCATTCCGTTACGGCAGAGCCCATGCCGCCGTTTCTCACGCCGTTTTCCACCGTTATGATTGTCTTGTATCTTTCTCCTATTTCCCGCAGCAACTCTTCGTCAAGCGGTTTTACAAAACGCATGTCATAATGTGCCACGTCAGGTATGGTCTGCAGTACCTTCCGTACCTTGTATCCTATCGGACCTATTGACAGCACGGCAGTCTTGTTGCCATCCCGCAGTTTTCTTCCTTTTCCCACAGGAATCTCCTCAAATGGGCATTGCCAGTCTAAAAGTTCTCCTTTCCCTCGTGGATAGCGTATCACGAAAGTACCCTTCCCCGGCAGTTGTGCCGTGTACATCATCTTCCGCAGTTCCGTCTCGTCCATCGGTGAGCAGATGGTGATGTTAGGTATCGGCCGCAGATAAGCCATGTCGAAAGCACCATGATGAGTCGCACCGTCTTCGCCCACGATGCCGGCTCTGTCAAGGCATATCACCACAGGCAGGTCAAGCATTGCCGCGTCGTGGATGATATTATCGTATGCACGCTGGGCAAAAGAACTGTATATGTTACAGAAAGGGATTAGCCCGTTTATCGCCATTCCACCGGAGAATGTCACCGCATGACCCTCTGCTATGCCTACATCAAAAGTCCTTTCCGGCATCTCCTTCATCAGGATGTTCATGCTGCATCCCGAAGGCATGGCAGGGGTGACGCCTATTATTTTTTCATTCTGTTGTGCCAGTTCAAGAAGCGTCCGTCCGAACACCTCTTGGTATTTCAGTGGCTGTTCAGTATTATTTTCCGTGATGCGTTCTCCCGTATCAGGGTCGAACATTCCGGGTGCATGGAAGATGGTCGGATTCTCCTCCGCCGGTTTGTATCCCTTGCCTTTCACGGTGTGAATATGAAGTATTTTCGGCCCCGTCATATCCTTTATCTCTTTCAGCACACGCACCATCTCGATGACGTTATGTCCGTCAATAGGACCGAAGTAGCGTATGTCCATGCCCTCAAAGATATTCTGCTGCTGCGACAGCAGCGACTTTATGGCATTGTTGAAACGTATTATGGATTTCTTCCTCTGCTCATCCAGCATACCGCGGTTATGCAGCCAGTTGGAAATCTTGAAACGTACCCTGTTGTAGTTTTTATTCGTGTTGAGATGCAGCAGATAGTCCTTCATCCCCCCGACACTCCTGTCGATGCTCATGTTGTTGTCATTGAGGATGATGAGCATGTCGTTAGGATATTGTGATGCATTGTTGAGCCCCTCATACGCCAGACCGCCGCTCATGGCACCGTCACCGATAATCGCAACGACGTGTTCCGGTTTCTCTTTCAGTTTCTTTGCCGCCACCGCCATGCCAAGTGCGGCAGAGATGGAGTTGCTGGCATGACCGCACACGAAGGTATCGTATTCGCTTTCCGCAGGAGTAGGAAACGGACGCAGTCCGCCGAACTTCCTGTTGGTGGAAAAAATCTTCCGTCTGCCAGTGAGAATCTTATGCCCGTAAGCCTGATGCCCCACGTCCCACACCAACTTGTCCTTTGGCGTGTCGTACACGTAGTGCAGAGCCACCGTCATCTCCACCGTGCCCAGCGAAGAACCCAGATGCCCCGGATTGTTCGCCAGTTCCTCAATGAGAAACTGTCTCAACTCGTCGCACACCTGAGGTAATTGGTTCACGTTAAGCCTACGCAGGTCACATGGTATTTCTATCTTATCTAATAGTCTCAAAATTCTTATAGAATTTAATTCGCGGGGTCAAAATTAGTGCAAATCAAGGACAATGCCAAAATAAATTTTATTTATTTCTTTATTGTGTTGAAAAGTCGCGAAATGCATTTCAGGGATTTTTCAACACAATAAAAAAGGAAACATTGTTTCTGGCATTGTCTTGATGTAGCCTAATTTCAACGAAGTTAAAGTTAGTGCATTGTCTTGATGTAGCCTAATTTAAGGATGTTCATCCTTTTCTTCCTCCTCAATTCGGCAAACTATAAACGAGTTTATCTCTGCTCTCATTTCGTCGTCAGTTCACCGCAGTCAAAATTACAACAAACCGCAGATAAAGTTAGTGCAAATCATTTCCCACCCTGTTCCTCACTCCACCGCAAGATATGGTCAATTATTTACGACGAGGTGTACAATTCTTCATGATGTTATGACCTGTCATTTGTGATGCGTCGCCCTATTCTATGTGATGCGCGTTGGTGTCTGACGTGGAGTTCGCTGTCTCCTTTTTTGTACTTCGTTGTGTGTTGATGTGAAGTTCGGTGTGTAGGTGCTAGCAGTTACGGCCGTAGGTGCTAGGTCTTACGCTCGTAGGTGCTAGGTCTTATGCCCGTAACTGCTAGCACCTACACACCGCTCGTCACAAAGGGTGACACCGCTCGTGCGAAAGGAGGGCAACGCTCGTCACAAAGGAGGACAACGAACTTTATGTCAACAAGGTCATAACGTCATAAATGATAGGCCACAGCTTCAGGTATAATTGCTTATAACTTCAAGTATGGCAGGCCACATCTTCAAGTAAGGTAGACCGTAAGATGAGGAATGGTGTTTTGTAAGATGCGGTCTGGTAGGTAGTAAGATAGAGTACGTTGTTTTGCAAGGTAAGGTATGGATTGATGTAAGATTGAATCCAGGTACGACAGAGTTAAGTAAGATACAAAAAGAAATGCTTAAACCGTAGATACCTCCAATAAAGAAGGTACTCCAGCTACTGTCATTCAAGCATTTCTGGTGCAAAGGTACGAAAAAAATTGAAAATACAATATTATTAAAATTGCACTTTTTTGTTTTTGTTTTTGTTTCGGGAAATTATTTGTAACTTCGCAACAAGTAAAATAAGTCTAAAAGTTTATGTCTATTAGATAATAGATAGCTATGATATTACATACAGGCAAGCTTGTTAATGTACTTAGAAACAAGTGTGCCTATGCAGAGAATGTATTTGGATAAATCCTTAAGTTCAAAAAATGGTAGAGAAACTCGGAAACAAGTCTATTTTCGAAAAGTGTATCAACATTCGTACATCCAACTTCCGCTTTGGGGACAAGATGAAGTATTACAATGACTATCCAACATCTAAAGGTGATGGCAAGAAAGCTACCTACGTTGAGGAGTTGAAGCAGTTGTCAAAGACCAATACTGACTTTACCGAAGCAGACATCAAGGAAAGAACTAACACCATCCTCGAAGCTTTTGGAATGTTCCAGTCTAGCAAAGTGTGATTCCGCATTCGCCGTACATACGGATGAAACAAACGACTGAGCCGGAGCCTGTCAAAGAGTTTGCAGTCTCTTCATGTCTTAGTTACGGGACAATATTGTTTCCACAGTCTGTTTTACATTCGCCCAGACTTCATCGCTTGTAAGCACACCCGATTCACGTATGGCGTTGTTCAAGAAGGCATCCACACTCAGGTTGTCACTGACGATTTTCACCGATGCAACCAGTTCGAGGTGGGGTGAGAAGGATGCTATATAGTTGAGCTCCATATCATAGAGTGTGGGTTCTGCTCTATCGGATTCAGTAAAAAAACTGTTTCCCGTATAACACGGAAGTCCTTCGTCCGAGAGGTGGAGAGGGTTCGCGTGGTCATCGAACTTATAATTCCCATCAGTGTACCTGAACGAGTCGCTCACCAGAGATACCGTTCCAATAGCGACGTTGTTGCTCCCGGCATAGCCGATGTTGATGATGCGGGTTCCTTTGGGAAGAGTGCAACAGGCCTTGATGACATTGCCGGCACCGACTCCAGTCCTTATGCATTCTATATCGGGAAAAATCTCCCTACATCTGTTGTACTCGGCTTCTTCAGCTGCAAGTATAACGAGTTTGCTTCCGTTGCTGCATGAGCATAGGCTTGCAACTATCACGGCCATTATAATAAAAAACTTCTTCATAATTCTCTGACAAAGGTAGTGATTATTTTCTAAAAATTAAAATCTAAAAAAAATCCAAATTTTTTGTTTCTGTTTTCGGTTTGTTGTAATTTTGGCATTTGAATCAATAATAATGACAATGAAAGTATTGAAAGTTGTTTTGTTGGCTGTGGTGTGTATTGCCTTTACTGGTTGTAAGGAATACTATTCTACGGGTGAAAAGGTGGGCAACCTTATTGAGTTTACCAAGAAAGGAGTGGTATGGGACTCGTGGGAAGGTCGTCTGAACCTGACACAGACGGGAATGAACACCAGCGGAGAACCTTTTTCTTTTTCGTTCGATAACGACAGGACAGACCAAGATTCCCTTATCCAGTTGCTGTATTCAGCACAGGTGGAAGGTTGGAAGATAAAGATAAAATACCACGAGGTGTGGGGATGGAAAAACGTGTTCCAAAATCGTGGTGAAACCGATTATTTTGTAGATGATGTAACAGTATTAGACAAGGACTTTGCCAATGTGTCAAAGCGTTTTGCCAATGATGAAAGAGGCAGGGTTGTTGATACTGTTTACGTAGTTGTGGAAAATGAAGGTCAACAGCTGAATGTCAACGGTCAACGAAAAAAAACGTATACTGTAGACAATAACAAAGCCGTAGACTGTAGACCGTAGACTTTAGACTTTTTAAAAACATAAATAGACATGACAAATATAAATCGTACCCTAATAGAACAGTTTTACTCAGACCTTGACGACCGTTCACGTGAGTCTCTTGATGCTTCTGTAGAGAAGGTTGTTAAGGCAAAAGAACATGGTGGAAAGGTTGCAATAGTGACAGGAAGTGGACCTAATATCCACGAGGGTGTCACCACGCTCATCGCAGAACTTATATCAAAAGGTGTCGTGGATGGTGTTACCACAAGTTCTGCCGTTGTCAGTCATGAGATGGGTGGTACTCTGGACAGAGTGAAGATGTGTCCTGCTGCACAGTTCGGATTGCCGGAAGAGAAGATGCCGCGTGGAAACGTGTTCGAGTTTACCGACCTCACCGACGAACAACTGGATGAACTGTCGAAGGAGATGATTCTGGACAGGAGTCTTCTGGCTAAACGCAAGGACGCAGAAGGACATTATCTCATTAAGGCTGCTGCCAACATGGCATATCCTATGGGGCTGCGCACGGAGTTGATAGCGGAGGAGATACACTCCATTTGTCGTCAGACAGGACAGCCTTTCGAGGTTGTTGCCGGTTGGGGATGTGATGAACGTACCATGCTTGGTGCTGGTGCAAAGAAGGGTGTCCCTGTTCTTGTCACCATCCCGCAGTTGGTAGGTGGTGGACATGTGGGACTTGCTGTCGGTGACAGTATCCCTATCGCTGAACGTTCACGTAGAATTGCCGAACTCATCGGACAGTCTGATGTAGTGATAGAGTCTGCCGTAGCACTCACACAAGAGATTCATGACGGACCATTTGAGACCTATACGGGACATGGTATCTGGTCGTGGTGGCAGAACTTGCCGACATATAATCTCAAAGAGAAATCACTCATACGTTTTGACCTCGATG
Organism: Bacteroidaceae bacterium; assembly: GCA_024398495.1. Taxonomy (GTDB): domain Bacteria; phylum Bacteroidota; class Bacteroidia; order Bacteroidales; family Bacteroidaceae; genus Prevotella. The sequence continues at coordinate 49,080 of JAKSJA010000011.1, forward strand.
AGAACCTTCGCAAAGCACAGGATCTGCAGAAGCAGAGTGCCATGATACAGGAGGCCATCAACAAAGGGTTGCCGAAGACGAAACTGTCGAAGATACCTTTCCGCATGGAGATGTCAGCATTTGCACGTCATGAAGGAAGTATCCCTGTCATTGGCGATATTGGTATGATATGGCCTGTCTTTGCGTTGCGTATTGCTGACAGTCTTGGCATCTCCCTTGATTTTATGAGTTACAAACAGGAAACGCAGGAGGGCAAGGATATGCGCCAGTGGATTGTGGATAACATCAAGCCATTCTGCAAAGCCAAGATGCAGGCACGTTTGGCAGAGTATAAACACTAATTAAGGTCAACGGACTCATAGGCTCTGCCACTTCGCTAGTCGAAGAACAGTCAACCGTACAACCGTATAACCGTATAACCGCAAAAATTAGATAGTAATATGAATTCATCAAAGTTTATTTTTGAAAAGGAAACAGAATGGCAGAATGCTGGTGTCAATGTAGTGCGTCAGATAATGGGGTATAATGACGATATCATGCTGGTGAAGGTTAAATTTGAGACGGGAGCAATAGGAACTCCTCACACTCATCATCATACCCAGACCACTTTTGTTGCTTCAGGTAAGTTTGAGTTTACTATTGGAGATGAGACGAAAATCGTTTCTGCCGGTGACGGATTGTATATGGAACCAGATATCCTCCATGGATGCAAGTGCCTTGAAGCAGGTGTACTCATCGACACGTTTGCACCGATGAGGAAGGATTTTCTTTGATGAAAAAAATCTTTTAGGTTTTTTGATGCTTATGTCAATGTGTATGTTAGTCAATTCGACTAACGTAAAGGACATAAAGCATACAATGAAATGTGCTACACATTTTATGATACATCTCCATTTTCACCTACTACACAGGTAATGGGAATATCAACAGCAGTATATATATCTAATATGAAACAACTTATAGAGTCTTTGAAAAAATAGGATTCTTTTCGTTAGAATAGTTTCTTCAATTTGTTTGTAAACCGTTTGCGCCGATACCAATTGCGGTCGTGAACGGTTTTTATTTTTAAGCCTGTATCAACCGTGCTTTCAATGTCAAGATTACGTTCTTTGGCATATTGTTCTACAACATATTGAAAAAGGTCCATTCTACCGGTGAAACGGGTAAGATTGTCCAGACATTTTTTTAATGGAATATCCTTCCCCCACGGATAGAATTGCATCCTGTTAATGTCAATAAGTGAAAAAGAAAACCGGCCCTCTTCATCCTTATTGTATAGCACGTTTGTATCGTTGAGGTCGTGATGCAGAATACCTTTTGAATGCAGTTTGGCAACGAAGACAGCGAAATCTGCTGCAAGTTCTCTGTTCCAGTCGTCACGGTCGGTAAGGTCTTCTATTGGAGGATTATTGTCAATGCCACAGACATAGTAGCAATAGTCGATGAAACCGTATTTTTTTGTTTCAATATAAGTTATCGGTTGTGGGGTAGAAAATCCTCTCTGTATCAGTTCGTTTCCATTTCTGTATGCTCTGAATGCCTTTGTCTTACGAAAGAAAGTATAGATAATCTTTTGAAGAAAATCAGGTTTTCGAAATCGTTTTACCACGACTTTTCCTTCGTCGGTATCGATGAGTTTGATGACATTTCTGCCAGCATGTATGGTGGTGCCTGTCTCCTCGAAATGGTTTATAATAACAGAGTGTTGTATTTTCATGACACAAAAATAAAGAAATATTATAAATTATTGTTACTTTTGTAACAAAATCTTTCGGAAATGAAAAAACTTATACTCATTGATGCCTATGCTATGATATACAGGGCTTATTATGCTTTTATAAAAAGTCCGAGGATAAACAGTAAGGGTATCAACACGTCTGCTATATTTGGTTTTGTAAATACTCTTGTAGATGTGATAAATAAAGAAAATCCCGACTATCTTGGTGTGGCATTTGACCCTAAAGGAGGAAGTTTCCGTACACAGTTGGACGAGAACTATAAAGCACAGCGTGAGAAGACTCCGGAAGACATCAGCATAGCCGTACCGATAATAAAAGACATCCTCAAAGCATTCAACATACCTATCTTTGAGGTTGTCGGTTATGAAGCCGACGACGTGATAGGTACTTTGGCATTGCAGGCTTCCTTACATGACGATTTGGAAACATTCATGATGACTCTTGACAAAGATTATGGTCAGTTGGTACGTGATAATGTCAGAATGCTTCGTCCAAAACATTTGGGGACAGGTTTTGACAAGTTGGGACCAAAAGAGATTTGCGAAAAGCATGGCATCGACACTCCTCTGCAAGTTATAGACCTTCTCGGTCTTATGGGAGACGCTTCAGATAATGTTCCGGGATGTCCGGGTGTAGGTCCTAAGACGGCAGCACAACTGATAAGAGATTATGGTAGCATTGAGGGACTATTGGAGCATTCCAGCGAACTGAAAGGAACATTGAAAGATAAGGTGGAAAGCAATGCCGACAGCATACGTCTGTCGAAAGAACTTGTCACCATAGTCACGGATGTTCCTGTGACTCTTAATCTTGATGAACTTAAATATGTAGAACCTAATAATGATGAGGTGCAGAGGTTGTTCCATGAGCTGGAGTTTCGGGGGTTGACGGAAAGAGTTCTCAAGATAAATAATACTGAGGCAAGTCTGTTCTCACAGGCTGCTCCTCAACCTGTCAGACGCCAAAAACCTCAGGATAGTGGTGAGTTGGATTTGTTCTCTTCTCCCGAAGATAATGTTGTAAACAATACCCAACCAAACGAGGCTACGAAATATGGCAATCGTATCGGTGATACTCTTGTGGGGTACGATTTGAAAAAAGCCATCCTTGAAGAATGGAAGAAGGGTAATGAACTTGAAGGGCCATTCTTCGATATTATGTTGGCTCGTTATCTGCTTCATCCGGATATCCGCATATATGACGATGGCAACTATAGTGCGGAAATCAAGGCAGAGCTTGAAGAAGACCTTAAACGTGATGGTCTCTACAGATTGTTCACAAAGGTAGAGATGCCTCTTATGGTTGTCCTTGCACGTATGGAACGCAATGGTGTTCTCATTGATAAAAACTCTTTACGTGAGACATCAAAAGAGTTTACATTGAAAATCAATGAGATAGAAAAAGACATATACCGTTTGGCAGGGATGCAATTTAATATCTCATCGCCAAAGCAGGTGGGAGAAGTCCTGTTTGACAACTTAAAACTCTCCCGACATGCCAAGAAAACGAAAAGTGGGCATTATGTCACATCGGAAGAGGTGTTGCAGGAATTGAAAGAACATGAGATAGTGGCACGTATCCTTGATTATCGCGGATACAAAAAACTCCTTTCTACCTACATAGATGCTCTACCGAAGATGACCGATGAAAACGGTTATCTTCATACCTCATTCAATCAGGCAGTGACGGTAACAGGCCGTCTGTCATCGAGTACTCCGAATTTGCAGAATATCCCTATCCGTGATGAGAATGGCAAGGAGGTGCGCAAGGCTTTCATCCCTGATAAGAATTGTATGTTTTTCGGTGCCGACTATTCGCAGATAGAGTTGCGTATAATGGCTCATCTCAGTGGTGATAAAAATATGATTGATGCCTTTAACAGTGGGCAGGACATTCATGCTGCCACTGCTGCAAAGGTATTCAAGAAGCCGATAGAAGAAGTCACTCCGGATGAACGTAGAAAGGCAAAGGTGGCAAACTTCGGTATTATCTATGGAATCTCGACATTTGGTCTTGCAGAACGTATGCAGGTAAGCCGTACGGAGGCAAAGGCATTGATAGATGAATACTTCCAGACATATCCGGACGTGCAGGCATATATGGAGAAATCGAAAGATATGGTACGTGAAAAAGGCTATGCTGAAACATTATTCGGCAGACGCTGTTATCTGCCTGACATCAATTCCCAGAACTCAGTAGTTCGTGGGTATGCAGAACGTAATGCCATCAATGCTCCGATACAGGGATCTGCTGCTGACATCATCAAGATTGCAATGGTAAATATAGACCGTAGGATGCAGTCAGCAAAGATGAAGTCAAAGATGATTTTGCAGGTACATGATGAACTTGACTTTACTGTCGTTCCGGGAGAAGAAGAAACCCTTGAAAAACTTGTCATCGAAGAGATGCAGAATGTTGTAAAACTCAAGGTACCTCTCATTGCAGATGCAGGATGGGGATTGAATTGGCTGGAAGCACATTGATGATTGATGAAATGGAAGGTCAACGATACGCTTCGCTACGATACGCTTCGCTACGATACGCTGACGCTACGATAACGATAACAATAACAATAAAAACGCAAATGAAAATAAGCCTCTCGCAGAGAAAATCTTGCCTCTTACGAGGTTATGT
>JAKSJA010000012.1 GCA_024398495.1 Bacteroidaceae bacterium
TGCCACGCATAATCAGCGAATCACCCTTGATGTCCAAAATAAAGGAATCAGCATAGTCATCAGCTGCAGTAAAATTAGTCGTACTAAAATAACCCCACCGAACACTCAATGTTGTGCTATATTTGGGATTGTAAACAACCGGTTGTTTGGTCGGGAAAGTAATAGTAGTACCTTCCTTCTTCCCCTTAATCCAAGAACCTGGAGTATATGCGCTAATAGGATCTTTCCAATAAACGGTACCGTCAGCACACTCTACCAATGTCGCTGTACCGGATTGATAGGACAATCCTGTTCCTCCTGATGAATTTACATAGAAACAGGTGTTGGTTGCAAGACGATTATACTCTTGCGTTTTACCAGCTGCAGGCTCGATGATGATTCCATGTTCATCAACAACCTCAGAACCATCACCCTTCTTTGGCGAAGCTGATTTGGTTCCCCTTATAGGCTTAACTCCCGCATCACGGGTAACGGTATAAGAGAATTGTCCTAATTCAGGACGTCCATCCTGCTTGAGATTGAAACTCTCAAGCTGAGCTTTCTTCACCTGCTCCACAGCAACACGAGGGGCGACCTTTGCCTTGACACCCTGTGTGACTGCTGAAGCAGCATTTGCGCCAAGTACTATCAAGACAAGAGCGCAAATCAAAGATAAAATCTTTTTCTTCATAAGCATTTGTTTTTGTTGTTAATAATTAAGTGAACTTAAAAAATTTAATACCTTAGTATTTAGATCCTCACATTACGTTAATGCGACTAATACGCATAATTCGGAGCAAAGTTACATAAAAAAACACAATTACCAAATTTTTGTCATTATTTATAATAATAATTGTAACAAAAAGAAAAAACAAAAAAAATAGGTGTGTCGCGAAACACACCTAAAAAACTACTGTAGCGGGACCCAGGATTGAACTGGGGACCTCATGATTATGAATCATGCGCTCTAACCAGCTGAGCTATCCCGCCATCATATCATAAGCGAGCGCAAAGGTACAACATTTTTAACAAACACAAAACTTTTTTCAAAAAATATTCACACGTTTGTTTTACGCAAATGCAAAAATTGAGTATATTTGCATGCAAAATATTCTCAATATGTTAAAGATTTTTTGCAAGAACACTGGCGAGACGAAAGACGTTCAAGACGGATGTACATTATTGGAACTGCTTGACATCTTCCATCTCAATAACGCTTACCCCATTATTTCAGCGAAAATAAACAATGTCAGTCAAGGGCTGAAATTCCGTCTGTATCATAATCGTGACGTGGAATTTCTTGATCTCCGTGATGCGTCTGCAATGCGTGTCTATACAAGATCCCTGAGTTTTGTGCTATGCAAGGCCGTCCATGATTTATATAGAGGGACAAAGATACACATTGAACATCCTGTCAGCAACGGGCTTTTCTGTTCCATAGAAACCACATCTTCTGACGATTTGGATACCATCGTATGCAATCTCCAGCATCGTATGCGAGAGATCATTTCCAACAAAATGCCTTTTCATCGTCATGAAGTACACATGGAAGAAGCGATAGAACTGTTCCGTGAACGCAAGGTTGAAGATAAAATAAAACTCCTTGAAACAAGTGGAAAGGTATATACTGACTATTACACTCTCGACGATTTTGTCGATTATTACTATGGCCGACTTGTTCCTGATGCGGGTTATTTGAATGTTTTTGGTTTGGAGAGATATGCCAACGGCTTCATTCTCCAATTGCCGGATCATAACAATCCGACACGTCTTGCAGATCCGATGAATCAGCCTCGCACACTGGAAATGTTTACTGAAGCCAGAAAATGGAACAACATTATGCACCTCCGTACAGTCGGAGATGTCAATCATGCATGTCTGGACGGAAAAGCGAGCGAACTGATACAAGTGTCAGAAGCATTGCAAGAAAAGAAAATTGTACAGATAGCAGAAGAAATATCAAGGAGACATGGCGACAAGAAGAATCCCCTGAAGGTAGTGTTGATATCTGGGCCGTCATCATCTGGAAAAACCACTTTCTGCAAACGTATCAGCATACAGCTTATGGCATGCGGAATAACTCCTGTCAGCATGTCCACTGACGACTATTTCGTTAATCGTCTTGACACGCCATTGTTACCTGATGGGAGATTTGATTTTGATAACTTCGACACTGTTGACCACGCAATGCTGCAACAAGATGTCATCAAAATGTTGGAAGGGGAAGAAATAGAAGTGCCTGAATATAACTTCAGGACAGGAAAACGTGAGTTTAACGGCAAGAAGATGAAACTTGACGACAATTCTGTACTACTCATCGAGGGCATTCATGCACTCAATCCATTACTTACCAATAAGATTGAAGACAATAAAAAATTCCGCATTTTTATATCAACATTGACCTGTATCAGTCTTGATGACCATAATGTAATTCCTCCTACTGACAATCGTCTGTTGCGGCGCATAGTACGAGATTACAATAAGGGCGCATTTTCTGCACGCGATACCATAAGCCAATGGCCTAGCGTTTGTGAAGCAGAAGAGAAATGGATAAAACCTTATCAGGAAAGTGCAGACATGATGTTCAACTCAGCATTGCTCATAGAACTGGCAGTATTACGTAATCATGCAGAACCTATTTTGGCAACGGTACCGAAGAATTGCCCAGAATATGCTGAAGCACACAGATTGTTCAGATTCCTAAACTACTTCATTCCTGTATCCGATAAAGAAGTTCCTCCGACATCATTATTGCGTGAGTTCCTCGGCGGCAGTTCTTTCACTTACAGAATCTAACATCGTCAGCTAAACTATAAAATCATTTGTTTGTTTTGAAAAAAATCTATACTTTTGCAGTTATATGGAAGATTTTGACATAAGAAAAACATCTTCATCATCTGCTGAAAAAGATTTTGAAAAAGCTTTGCGGCCTTTAAGTTTTGACGATTTCAGCGGACAAGAGAAGATAGTCGATAATCTAAAAGTGTTTGTAGAGGCAGCTCGGCAACGAGACGAACCTCTTGATCATACACTCATGCATGGTCCTCCGGGATTAGGCAAGACGACACTGAGCAATATCATTGCCAATGAATTGGGGGTCGGTTTCAAGATTACAAGTGGCCCTGTACTGGATAAACCTGGTGACTTGGCAGGCTTGCTGACGTCATTGGAACCAAATGACGTATTATTCATTGATGAGATCCATCGTCTGTCACCAGTGGTAGAAGAGTATCTATATTCTGCCATGGAGGATTATCGTATAGACATCATGATTGACAAAGGGCCTTCGGCACGCAGTGTCCAGATTGGGTTAAATCCTTTCACACTCGTAGGTGCGACAACACGGAGTGGACTCCTTACTGCCCCCCTGAGAGCTCGCTTCGGCATAAATCTACATTTGGAATATTATAATTCAGATGTATTGAAAAAAATTATTAAGCGTTCTGCGCGTATTCTAAATGTACCAATTGATGATAATGCCGCAATTGAGATAAGCCGCAGGAGTAGAGGAACGCCACGAATTGCGAATGCTCTCTTGCGCCGTGTACGTGACTTTGCACAAGTACGTGGCGATGGGCATATTGACACTCAGATAGCAAGGATAGCATTAGAGGCATTGAATATAGACAGATTCGGTCTTGATGAGATTGACAACAAGATACTACTTACCATTATTGATAAATTCAAAGGTGGTCCTGTAGGATTGACGACAATAGCCACTGCCATTGGTGAGGAAGCTGGAACCATAGAAGAAGTGTATGAGCCATTCCTTATCATGGAAGGTTTCATCCGTCGCACCCCACGAGGCAGAGAAGTTACAGAAAAGGCATACAAGCATCTTGGGAAGTCACGTTTTGATGCTGAGCAATCATTATTCTGACACAAATGAAACGAAGAGGACTTTTCTGCGGAAGTTTTGATCCGTTCACGATAGGACATAAGAACATCGTTGACAGAGCTTTGGCCTTATGTGACGAACTTGTTATAGGCATCGGAATAAACAAAGAGAAGAAATACAGCCAATGCGCAGAAAAACGTTCAGATACAATAAAAAAGATTTTTGAAAGCAATGGGCAGATAACAGTAAAAACATACGAAGATCTCACCATTGATTTTGCAAAAAGAGAAAACATCGATTTTATCGTAAAAGGCGTACGTGATAAAGAGGATTTTGAATACGAATATCAGCAAGCACTTTTCAATAAAGAAAAAGGGAACATAGAAACCATACTCTTGTGTGCAGATCCAAAACTGGCAGATGTGAGCAGCACAAGAGTGAGAGAATTATTAAATAAAGGAGAAAACTGCAATGATTTCTTACCAGTGTGATAATGTAAAGATGCCTGTCATTGCAAAAAGACAGACCAACAAATGGATTCGTGATGTTGCGACTATCTACAACAAAAAAGTTGGAGATGTGGCATATATTTTCTGCAATGATAATAAGATATTGGAAGTCAACAGACAATACCTTGGTCATGACTATTATACGGACATCATAACCTTTGATTATACTGAGAATCAAGTCATTAATGGAGACATCTTCATATCCCTTGATACCGTCTTATCCAATTCTCAACAACAAGATACTGATTATAACCAAGAACTGCATCGCGTGATAATACACGGAATACTGCACCTCTGCGGTATCAATGACAAGGGGAAAGGAGAACGGGCAAAAATGGAGCAAGCAGAAAATGAAGCTCTGCGTTTGATATCATTACTTTAACAATTCAATAGCTTTCTTCACTATATCATTGCTTTCATTTATTATCTGGTAGTAATGATTGAGATCCCACATATCACGAGCGATCAATGCCTTTAATTGCAACTTGAGTTGCGGTAATGTTCGCTGATACTCATCATCATTCTTAGGTTTGACACCCTGTTGCGCAGCAACAGCTACAATCTGATTGATATATGACTCTGGCACATCATAATAAGTAACAAAATCAGAAAATTTACTATAATGCTTCTGCAATTCTTTTCGATGTGATTCCATGTACCGAAGACTTTGTTGGATGATTATACCTTTTGCAGCCATCTCACGATGGAAAGCAGTGTACACGGTTGTATCAAGTGGTATAAAATAATCCGGCATTATGCCACCGCCACCATATACTGGGCGATGTTTACGCAGAGTGTAAAATTTCAAAGAATCTGGGAAATGAATACTGTCGAGATTTGTGAGCTCTCCGTGCTTCAGACGATTATAGACATCCATAGAATAGTCTTTTCGGTTTCCTTTCTCGTACGGTTTTTGTATGCATCGTCCAGAAGGTGTATAATAATGAGCCGTCGTAAGACGAATCAAACTACCATCATTAAGTTCTATCGGTCGCTGTACCAATCCTTTCCCGAAAGTACGGCGTCCCACAACGATAGCCCTGTCTTGATCCTGCAGAGCACCAGTAACAATCTCTGATGCTGATGCAGAATATTCGTTAACCAAGACGACAACATTACCATCTCTCATACGTCCATTACCTTTGGCACGATATGCTTTATTCGGCATACTTCTACCTTTTGTAAAGACTATCATGCATGTATCACTAAGAAATTCATTGGCGATATCAATGGCTGCCTGCATATACCCACCACCATTTTCCTGCAAGTCAAGAATGAGATTTTGCATACCCTCCTTCTTGAGTTGTTTCAAAGACTCCATGAATTCATCGTATGTCTTTGCACCAAAACTCTCTATTTTGATGAAGCCCGTCTTAGGACGTATCATATAAGAAGATATCACGGAATGCATCGGAATCTGGTCACGTCTGATGATGAATGTCAATTTATCTGCTATTCCCTGTCGCATTACGCCGACGGTAACGGTTGTACCACGTTTTCCACGCAGACGTTTTTTAATATCATCCTGAGACATTTTTACTCCTGCAATAGCAGTATCGTTGACAGATATTATTTTATCACCGGCAAGCACCCCCACCTTTTCCGATGGTCCTCCGCTGATAGTCTGTATTACTACCAAGGTGTCATCAAGCATGTTATATTGAACTCCGATTCCGTCAAAACTACCGTTCAACGGTTCTGTAAGTTCCTGCATCTCTTTAGGAGTAGAATAGGTAGAATGTGGATCTAACTTTTCCAACATACCACGGATAGCATCTTCAACAAGTCTTGTCTCATCAACGGAATCTACATACAGACATGATATCACATGTTCAGCCATCTGTAGTTTACGTGAAGGAGAGTCCATTCCTAAATTCAGTTTTATCTGACCGGACACGGTGCATGTCAATATCAATGCACAAGAAACAAATATGATTTTAGAATATTTCAACATCTGGTTCCGTTCTATCTTCTTCTATTACAAGGTTATCAATAATGAAATTCTGCCTTTCCATAGTATTCTTTCCCATATAGTAACTCATCAATTCAGCCACCTTGTCACTTTTCTGCAGCGTCACCTGTTCGAGTTTCATATCTGGGCCTATAAAATTAGCAAATTCTTCGGGAGATATTTCTCCGAGACCTTTAAATCGTGTTATCTCAGGGTCAGGTCCAAGTTCTTCTATTGCATGAATTCTATCCTCCTCGCTATAGCAATACATCGTGATGAAATCGCTCTTATCGGCCTTTTTCTTATATTCAGTCAGAAGTTTCTTATTCCTTATCTTAGTCTTCTTATTGCGCACTCGGAACAATGGTGTCTGCAACACATATACATGTCCTTTCTTTACCAACTCTGGAAAGAACTGCAGAAAAAATGTAATTGTCAGCAGACGAATATGCATTCCGTCAACATCGGCATCTGTCGCCACGATAACCTTATTGTAACGCAATCCGTCAAGTCCGTCTTCAATGTCAAGTGCCGCTTGAAGAAGATTGAATTCTTCATTTTCATATACAACCTTCTTTGTCAAGCCATAACAGTTCTTCGGTTTGCCACGAAGAGAGAAAACTGCCTGTGTATTTACATCACGACATTTAGTGATACTTCCACTTGCTGAATTTCCCTCCGTGATGAAGATACTACTCTCCTGTTTACGCTCATTCTTTGCATCACAAAAATGAATACGGCAGTCACGCAGCTTAGCATTATGAAGATTTGCCTTCTTTGCACGTTCACGCACAAGTTTCGACACCCCTGCTATTTCCTTACGTTCTTTTTCTGACGACTGTACCTTCTGTTGTATAATTTCAGCTATCTCTGAATTCTTATGCAGGAAATTGTCAATCTCATGTTTCACGAAATCACCGACATATTTATTTATGCTCACACCACCATTAGGCTCCATTGTCAGAGAGCCCAGTTTTATCTTTGTCTGAGATTCAAATGTCGGTTCCTGTACGTTTATGGCTATTGCCGCTACCATACCATTGCGCACATCGGTGGATTCAAAGTTCTTATTGAAAAATTCTTTTATCGTCTTTGCAATATGTTCCTTGAATGCACTTTGATGAGTTCCACCTTGAGTGGTATGCTGACCATTGACAAAAGAGTAGTATTCATCACCGTACTGCGAAGTATGGGTAAATGCAATCTCTATATCTTCACCCTTCACATGAATGATAGGATACAATGGCTCTGTTGTCATGTTATCTTTCAGCAAATCCTCAAGACCATTGCGTGACAATATACGGCGGCCATTGAACATTATGGTAAGCCCCGAATTGAGATATGTGTAATTGCGCAACATCGTCTCAACAATGTCATCGTGAAAACGATAATTCAGGAATAATGTATTGTCAGGGACGAAATATATGTAAGTTCCATTTTCATCGGCAGACTTTGCCGTTTTATCTTCTTTCAAAATACCACATTGAAACTTTGCAGACCTTACCTTCCCTTCACGATAGGAACGGACTTCAAATTCCGAGCTCAATGCATTTACGGCCTTTGCACCTACACCATTGAGACCAACACTCTTCTTAAATGCTTTGGAATCATATTTTCCACCCGTGTTGAGTTGACTCACAGCATTTACAAGACTTTTCTGCGGTATTCCACGACCATAATCACGCACCGAAACACGCAGGTTATCTTCAATATCCACCTCAATGCGTTTTCCGGCATTCATCTTGAACTCATCGATAGAGTTGTCAATTATCTCTTTCAGTAAAACATATATGCCGTCTTCCGCATGACCACCATCACCAAGCCTTCCGATATACATACCCGGACGAGTACGCACATGCTCCATATCAGACAAATGTCGGATATTCGCATCAGTATATTCCACCATTTCCGGCTGCTGAACGTCAATCACTTTCTTATCTTCTTTCGGCATATCACTTAATTTCTTTAGTATAACAACGACGACGACGATATGGACGAGCATCAAAATAATTCCAACTGGACAGTGCAATCTCATTTGTTTCCAATTGTGGCATTGCATGAGCACACTTAAATCCATACTCTATGAATTTACCAAGCAAATCGCAGAATATAAGAGCATTGGCACCTTTTACACGATATTCAGGAAGCACACCTATAAGCAACAGGTCCACATCATCTGTCTGGTGGAGCTTCAGCGCTTTCAGCAAATGCCACCAACCAAATGGAAACAACCGTCCCTTCCTTGTATGCTGCAGAGCTTTTGCAAAAGAAGGAAAACTGATACCAAAACCTACAACCTTATTATCTTCATTTGCATCGACAATCACAACAACAAGGTTTGTATCCGCTGATCCTATATAACTTGACACATACTGTTCTATCTGCCTATCAGACAATTCAGAGTACCCGAACAAATCTTTATACGTAATATTGATGTTATCAAATATTGCCTTTGCAAATCCTTTTTTCAACAATTCCTCACGCGTAGGCTTATATGCCTGCAGATTGTATCTTGTACGTGCGATGTTTGCTACCTTAAGAAATTTATCTGGTATCCTGTCAGGAATGGTAATAACGGATTCTATATAATCATAATCCTTAGCAAAACCTACCGACTCCAGGTGTTTTGGGTAATATGGGAAATTATAATTTGTGTACATGTTGCCCATCTCCTCAAAACCATCAATGAGCATCCCCTCACGATCAAGATCTGTAAATCCCAATGGGCCTACTACGGTATCCATTCCGTGCTGTTTCCCATATCGTTCAACAGCCTGCAACAAAGCATCAGAGACCTCAGCATCATCGATGAAATCGAGCCAACCAAAACGCACGGCATTCATCTGCCATTTCCTATTGGCTTTATTATTGATGATTGCAGCCACACGCCCAACCATACGTCCGTCCTTAAATGCCATAAAATACTCTGCATCGCAGAATTCAAATGCAGCGTTTTTGTCTTTGCGTAGAGTATTTTTCTCATCAAAAAACAGATAAGGCACATTGTATTTGCTGTCTTTGTACAGTTCGTAATTAAAATTTATGAATTGCCTTAAATCCTTTTGACTTTTTACTGATTTTATTTCGACTGACATCGTTGTTGGATTATATCATGATGTGCAAATTTACATAATTTTCTTCTTACAGACAAAAATAATGTGTTTGTTTTCATCTGTCGTTGTTGCAAACACATAAATATCTCCACCATCTTTGAGTTTCAACCTTTTCTTTACTTCTTCCACACTGACAGGAAAGTTTCGAGTGGCTACATTTGCATTTGTCACGCCATGCAAAACCTCTTTTACTTCCTTTCTATTCAGCGATGAAACCGCAATAATACTAAATACACGCCCTGGAAAATCATCAATATATTTATCCGACAGATAGAGATGAGAATTTGCACTTATCTTTTCTATGCCGAACCTATCTCTCACACAATTAAAACATCCTGCTTTCATTATTGAAGCATTAGGTTCATATAGATACGCGGCAGAATTTATATCTTCCCATGAAGGATAAACTTTCCTTATTGCTTCTCCTGTATTGTCTAAGGTGTACGTAAACAGATTATCATCATTGGCACATGTTATCGTCAATGGTTTCACCCCTTTCTCAAGAACAAGCAGCAACTCCTTACATTCATTTTTTACAGATACGACATGTACCTCTGTCACATTTGGTAAATCAACCACAGCCTTATGCCAGTCGAACATTGGCGACAGCTTTATCATCACCACACGAGCCTTGTCCAGCAATACCTCGCGTAATTCCTTCACATTCGGGGTACAGTCTTTTATGTCATACGTACGATTGCCATATCTGTCACGCCGGGAAGGATCTATATATATAAGGTCTGCCTTTGATGCTGTTGTAATAAAACTTTCAGCACTGTCATTGATGCACTCACTATGCAGATAGCCCAACAACGAATAATTATTCTTCACAATATCACAAAGTGCGGCATTTTGCTCAACATATACCGCATGGCGAAAATCCTTTCCTATATAATAACAGTCAACACCGAAGCCACCGGTCAAATCAATAAAAGAATCCAATGGCAACCCTTGTCGTTGGAAAAGCCGTCTTATTACATTTGCCTTGTATTTGGCCGTATATTCTGATGAACATTGTTCCAAAGACACTCGCTCAGGATATACCAGCCCTTTTATCGCGCTCCATTCAGGCAGTTTGTCAACCGTCATTATTTCTTGATTCTACCGAATGTTTTAATACTTGTATATTTCCTCCAGATATTCAGTTTCCTATATTTTGGAACCCCGTGACGCTTTATATAATCCCTCGCACCTTCAAGCATTCTCTTCGCTACGTTACCGTCAAGATAAGGATCATAATTATCTATTACCCAATGGCGCAAATCCGTATATCTGTCATCATTCAAGACATCATGATATGCTGTGGACAATTCCTCCGGTTGCTCCATATTTCTCCAATATTTCTGCTTTGCTACCGCCCGAAGTGTGATCACCGGCTTATCCAGCAACAAAAACTCATAGATAGTACTGCTGGTATCGCTTATCATCACATCACTCATCAGCATGTATTTTGTTACGTTGAAATCGTCAATCCATACAATATTTTCCACATCTTCGGCAAGTTGTTTATATATGTCTATATATTTCTGTGCCGTCAGTGGATGGAACTTGAAAAGAATGACAACATCCTCTTTTTCTGCAAACGTTCTGAATGCATCTACCATATATGGCAAAGAGGTAAGGGATGGAGAGAAAGTAGGGGCATAGAGGACAACCTTACTTTTCTTATATTTCTTCAGATATTGTTCTTTTTCACCATCGAAAGTATGCAGATTTGCAAAAATCCAATCTTGTCTCGGCCACCCTGTTTCGAGCACTTCAAAATCCTTATATTTCTTTGCCAGCCGCTCAAAGCCCTGAGTAAAATATGGTCCTTGTGTAAAATACGTATCTATGTACCTGCGTATCACCCAATGATCTTTCTTTTCTGATGCATATCCGTGAAAGATTTCAATCTTAACTCCGGGAAGATAATAAGGGATTATGTTTCCCGGGCAGAAGATGACTTCTGGAGAATAATCATATACCTCTTGAATGGAATTAGTATATCGCACACTATCTTTCAACGGGAAATCCGAGATATTGCGGGCATCGACAAACCACAATGTTTCATCTACTCCTTGCCTGTTCACCTCAACCTGTATCGGCTCAAGGATACTTACGGCATATTTATGTTCACAGAAAAGACATACTCTCATATTATTAATTGTCAAAAGTCTACGGTCAACAGTCTACGGTGGCCTCCTCTAAGCCTCCATCCGCAGGGGAAACGATGTTAGCCCCTTCTACGGGGAGGGTTGGGGTAGGCTTCCAGCATTGTTGAAATCCTCCACAGTATCCAATTCCATACTGAAGAAATGTGTCGTATCGACAACCTTGAATGCATGTCCCTTTGCAATCAGTCGTTCAAAAGCCAATTCATAGAACTTATTTTCAAGCCCTTCATGTTCACACATCATCTCCAGTTCCTCATATAGTGCTGACGAATAAGCAGCACATATCTTCTCCACACCGACAGATTCGCCCAACGCATCGGTCACACGGCAAGTCTTGCTAATCTCGGTGATATTGTTGTCAGCATCCACCACCACTTTCATCTCTTCTTCTCCCAGCTCATGTCTGCTCACAGCCAAAGCCGAGGACTCTTGTTCTGCAATAGTCTTTATGAGTTGTGCATCACAGTATATATCGCTGTCCATAAGAAGAAAATCTTTTCCATCCACCTGCGGACGAGCCAGCCACAAAGAATAGATATTATTTGTAGAAGCATAATCAGCATTATGGATATAATGGAATATGTCCTGCGGATAGTGAGCATTCAAAAAAGAAACTATCATCCCCTGTAAATATCCAGTGACGACAGTTATCTCTTTTATCCCTGCTGCATGGATGGCGTCAACAGTCCTTTCCAAAAGTGTTTTTCCGCCCACTTTCAACAAACATTTCGGACAGTTGTCCGTCAACGGGCGCAACCTCGATGCAGTTCCTGCTGCAAGTATTACTGCTTGCATACTGCCAATATAGTATCGCAGATAGTACGATTCTGTTCTCTGCGGCCTAACGTTATTCTCATGTGTTCATTAAGGTCTGGTTCTTTCATGAACTTCACCTTGTAATCCTGTTCAGCGAAAGCAGTCTGCAGAGCCTCCTTTTTTGCAATAGGATATTTAATCAAAATGAAATTTGCACGACTTTTATACACCTTGAACCCTGGCAGACACCCCAATTCATCGGCATACATCTTCCTTGCCTCATCCATAACATTGGCAATCTTTCTATAATGAGCATCGCTCTTCAGAGCCGCAATACCCACCTCCTCTGAAAGACGGTCATAACCAAGATATTTGTTAGAATACTTTGCAAATTTGCCCATCACATCGCTCTTACCGATAAAGCCGAATCCCATCCTCAACCCCGGAAGGCCATAGAATTTAGACAGCGTACGGCAGATGATGATGTTCGGATGTTTGTCAACAAGGCGTTTGATATATCCCGTTTCCGTTGACACGTAAGAAGCATAAGCCTCATCCACGATGACGATAGTATCATCACCGACCATCCCCATCACCTCATCCAGTTCATCCGGCACCAATCCGTTTCCCGTAGGGTTGTTAGGAGAAGCCACCAAGAGGATACGAGGGTTTACTTCTGCAATCATCTTCTTAAGACCATCGAAATCATAGCAAAAAGAATCATCCGTCTCATACACAGGATATTGGAGAGTCCGTCCCTCCACCTCGTCAGCAATACTCTTATAATACCACCAAGAAAATTTAGGGATGAGCATCTTATTGTTGTCGCCTTTCGTAAGAAAATAATGCACTGCATTTTTCAGCAAGTCTTCGGCACCATACCCCAAGAGCACCTGCTCTTCCGGCACATCAAACATCTCACTCAGATATACCGACAGTATGCTTTTCTTGCCCTGATCATATATTCTTGTATAAAAGCAGAATTTACCAATATCGAAATCCTTTATAGCCTTCACAACCTCCTCCGAAGGTTGAAAATTGAATTCATTTCTATCAAGATAATTCATTCGTCTTTATATTTTAACGTGCACAAAATTAGTGCAAATCAAGGACAATGCCAAAAAGATTCCAAGATTTTTCTCGCCTGAGCACCTACTGGAGCGCAAGAATACAATTATTTTAGGTTTTTATTTTTAGAAAGCATAGAGTTCACTCTGATGATTTCAAAAAAGAAAAAACTCATAAGAAAAAAATCAAATTTCAATTCCACATCAATCCATACCTCACATTGCAACAACATACACCCTATATTATAACCTACCAGAACGCATCATACAAAACACTATTTTTCATCTTACAAAACGCCATTCCTCATCTTACGACCTACGATACCTGAAGGAGCAAGCAAATACACTTGAAGTTGCAAACAATTATACTTGAAGTTATGAACAATTATTTCTGGAGTTGCGACCGTTTATTTACCACGAGGCGAGCTTGCTAATGCGAGGCGAGCTGCATCGCTTTGTGACGAGCGGTGTCCTCCTTTCAAAAGTTCGGTGCATTTCTATTTGACGAGCGGTGTGTAGGTGCTAGCAGTTACGGGCAGAAGACCTAGCACCTACGAGCGTAAGACCTAGCACCTACGGCCGTAACTGCTAGCACCTACACACCGAACTTCACATCAACACACAACGCGCCACAAAAAGGGAGACAACGAACTCCAAGTCAGACACCAACGCGCTTCACATATAATTATCCGACACATCACATATAATTGCCCGACACATCATATATAATTGGCTACAGCTTCGCAAATAATCGTGCGACACGTTGCAAAGAATCGGTTGCAGCTTGCGATTAACGGTCAACAGCGAAAAGTCAACGGTCAACAGTCAAAGGACAACAGAAAAAAAAAAATTCAGTTTATTGGTGCACAGGCTGTTTTGAGCCATGTGCTGTGGAGGGTGTCAAGATGTGGGGAAAGTGTCTCATACACTTTTTGATGATAGGCGTTAATCCAGTCTTTCTCATCTGCTGTGAGCATTCCCACATTTATCGTTTCTTTGTCAAAAGGACATAAGGACAGATTTTCAAACCTGTAAAAATCTTCTCCCTGCACACCTTTACCATCGGAAACGACAAGTAAAAGATTTTCCCAACGACATCCATACTTGCCTTCCACATAAATGCCCGGTTCATCTGATACTATCATCCCCGGCACGAGGGCTTCATCAGAATACTGGATGCGTATCCTCTGCGGTCCTTCATGACAGGAAAGGAAACAGCCTACGCCATGTCCTGTACCATGTCCATAATGATAGCCTGCATCCCACACCACTCCGCGTGCAAGTATGTCGAGTTGTGTACCTGTTGTCCCTGCCATCCATCTGGCTTTTGCCAACCGTATATGTGCTTTCAGCACTATGGTACAGATGTCTTTCTCCTCTTGAGTAAGTGTGCCTATGGCGAAGGTGCGGGTAATATCTGTCGTACCGTCAAGATACTGACTGCCACAGTCAACAAGCAGCAATCCATTCGGTTTTATCGGATAGTTTGTCTTTTCCGTTGCCTCATAATGCACGATTGCGCCATGCTCTTTATATCCAACTATCGTATCAAATGACAAGCCATGAAACAATGGCTGTTCTTTCTTGAAGGTCAGCAACTGTTCATCAACGGACAGTTCACTCATTGACGCACTGCCATCCTTCAGCCACCTGCACAATTTAGTCAGAGCAATACCATCCTTGAGCATGGCATTGCGTATGCCCTCCAGTTCCGTTTCATTCTTAACGGCCTTCATCCTTGCAACCGGTGACGGGCGATCTATTACCTCCTGACATTTCACCTTCTCATACAGCATGCAACTTGTATTGTGGCTGTCAAGCAATATGTTATATTGCGAATATGAATGCAGCCCTTTTTCAATATGGGAATAGTCATCAACACTTACTCCCTGCTCATGCAGGTAATGTGCGACATCATCATCCACCTTGTGAGGATCAATATACAGCGTTGTCTTTTCCTGCTCAAGAAGAAGATACGCAACAAAGACCGGTGTGCAGTGGACATCACTGCCACGCAGATTAAGAAGCCATGCTATCTCATCCAATGCAGAAACAAGCATGCCACAAAGGTGCTGTCTGTTCAACTCCATCCTGAGATTATGCAGTTTTTCCTTAGCAGAAATGCCTGTATATCCCTGTGGAAGTATGAACACCTTGTCTTGGGGTATCGGCGGTCTGTCTTTCCATATCCGCGAGAGTATGTCAAGATTTGTGCGCAGGGTTATTCCTCCTTCGTGACGAAGGGCAGTACGCATTGTCTGCGCTTCATGCTGTGTGTAACAGAAACCGTCAACACCGACTTCAGCACCATCGACAGAAGACAGGACATGCCCTAACCATTTGCTTATGGAAGGTGTTGAAGGAAGTCCGTCTTTCATCAACTCGAACTCCGTACCCTGCAACATCTCTGCTGCTGCAATAAAATATCTTGAATCTGTCCATAGAGCAGCCTTGTCCATGGTGACAACAGCTGTACCGGCACTACCGGAAAAGCCACTTATCCACTCACGGCCATGCCAATGAGCAGGAGTGTATTCACTATTATGAGCATCAGCAGATGGAAAGATGAAGGCGCTGAGACCTTCCTTTTTCATTTCTTCCCGTAAGGATTTAAGATTGTCATTCTTCATCCAGAAACCACTTAGAATACATCACGTAGTGTTCTGCAAATGATTCCGCCTGATTTGGAGCCGTCTTCTTTATAAATTTTGCCGGTACACCGCCCCAAATCTCATGGTCGCCAATCTTCGTGCCACCGAGTACCAGAGCACCGGCAGCGACGATTGCTCCCTCACCAATCTCACAATGGTCAAGAAGCGTTGAATTCATGCCTATAAGCGCACCTTTGTGTATCTTACAGGCATGAACCATCGCCAGATGTCCTATTGTGACATCGTCTTCTATCTCTAATGGCCCTGTCTTGTAAGTCGTATGCAGACATGCTCCATCCTGTACATTGCAACGGTTGCCCATCTTTATCCAGTTCACATCGCCACGTACTACGGCATTAAACCACACGGAACATTCGTCGCCCATCTGAACATCGCCCACGATGGTGGCATTCTCGCTGAAATAGCAATCTTTCCCCCATTTCGGTTTCAGTCCTTTGACTTCTTTTATCAGTGCCATAACATTTTTTACGGTCAACAGTCAACGGTCAACAGTCAACAGCTGAATTTACAAATTTGGATTTATCTTGTTCCATTCTGATACTGGTGGAACGATGTTCAAAGTCACCAGTTCGTCGCGCATCTTGCAAAGATGTTCATAACTTGCATCGAGTTTCGCGATTTCATCGGCAGTTCCCTTCGGCATGTTATATGTACATACTCCGTTGTTGAACTTCGTATCCATAGCCATCATGATATGGTTGTATTTCTCGTTGGAAACGTATGTTCCTACAGGGAATTTGAAATCATCACCACCCATAGCAGCACGAATCATCTCTACAGCAAGATATGAAGGACTCTGGAAAGAACTTCTGCCACGCAACTTGATAATGGCAGCACCACCCTGCGTTACATCTTTCTTCATCTGTTCCCATTCCTCTGTAGGGAAAGCAGATGTACCGATGAGGTCTGTAAGAGCCTTACCGTCAACTTTCACGTTGCTGCCAAATACTGCCATCTGCTCGCCATGACCGCCATAGGTTGCACAACCTGTAATCTCGCTCTGCATAACATTGAACTTCTTTGCCAAAGCACTCTGCAGACGAGTTGTGTCAAGACCAGCAAGAGTTGTCACCTGACCTGGTTTCAAACCAGAATAAAGCAATGTAACAAGTCCTGTAAGGTCGGCAGGGTTGAAGATGATAACAACCTGCTTAACGTCTGGACAATAAGTCTTTATGTTCTTGCCAAGTTCTTCTGCTATCTTGCAGTTGCCTGCGAGAAGGTCTTCACGGGTCATACCTTCCTTACGAGGGGCACCACCTGATGAAATGATGTACTTAGCATCTGTAAATGCTTCTTTCACATCCGTCGTTGCTGTGATGACAACATCACCGAAACCACTCTGACGCATTTCTTCTGCAACACCTTCTGGTGAGAACACATCATAAAGGCAAATGTTGTTTGTAAGTCCCATCATAAGGGCTGTCTGAACCATGTTTGAACCAATCATGCCGGCTGCTCCGACAATCACCAATTTGTCATTTGTCAAAAATTTCATTTCGTTTTATTTTTTAGTTGTTAAAAATTTAATTCAGTCTATAAACCTATATGTTCTATTATCTTTCTTGTCGCACCAGTCTTACTTTTTACATAATCTGCCGATTTCACCGAAATAGAATTGAGAT
This sequence comes from Bacteroidaceae bacterium, assembly GCA_024398495.1. Lineage (GTDB taxonomy): Bacteria > Bacteroidota > Bacteroidia > Bacteroidales > Bacteroidaceae > Prevotella. Next base: position 17,667 of record JAKSJA010000012.1, read on the forward strand.
ATTTCTCGTCAGACAACAATTTATTCATCACATTTCTGAACTCCTCCGCATCATGCAATTCTATACCACCACCAGAAGCTATAAGTTCTTCTCCCTCCTGATATTCATGGTAGTTAGGTCCATACAAAACTGGTTTCTCCCATACGGCAGCCTCCAATACATTATGGATACCAGTGTGGTCGAATCCACCACCTACAAATGTCACCGTTCCATAACCATATACAGAAGATAAAATACCATAGCAGTCTATGATAAGTACATCTGCTTCTGCCAATACCGCCATATCGCCACTCTGCTCAACCTGCGAATAGTGCACCACCTTCTTGCCATGACACTTGGATATGATGTTGTTTATCCTATCATCACTTACATTGTGAGGAGCAATGATGAGTTTGCATGGGCAAGGGAATATCACGTCTTCATCCCCCGGCCAACTGCTTCCAACAACCAACACAGGAGAATCATTGACAAACGCTTCTATCAACGGCAACTTCTTTGCATTCTTCGTGATGTCCAGTACACGGTCAAATCGTGTATCGCCCACCACGGTTACATTTCTGACCCCTATCTTGTCAAGGAGACTTTTACTCTTTTCATTCTGCACATAAAGATGTGTGAAACATTTCAACACTTTAGAGTATTCCCTGCCATACCAACGGAAGAATATCTGCCCATCACGGAAAATGCTGCTCATACTGTAAACAGGTATCTTCAGATATTTGAGAAGATGCAGATAATTCCACCAGAACTCATATTTTATAAAGAATGCCATCACAGGGCGTATGAAATGTAAGAACATCAATGCGCCATGCGTGGTGTCAATAGGAAGATAGCATATCAGGTCGGCACCAGCATAGTCTTTTCTTACCTCATAACCTGAAGGAGAAAAGAATGTAAGCAGTATCTTATATTCCGGATGATGCTCACGGATATACTCCATCATAGGTCGTCCTTGTTCAAATTCGCCTAATGAAGCAGCATGAAACCATATATATTTCTCATTTGGGTCAACATTTGCTTTCAGATATCCAAAAGCAGCAAGTTCCCCCTTTCTCATCTTCCTTACCTTCTCACTGAAACATGAGGCAACAATGACTCCGATATTGTAGAGAAATATGATTATGTTGTACATCAAATAATACATTGCTGTTCAGGATAATTGATTCGTTCTACGATAGCTGTGAAATGGCAAAGTTGATGCGGTTGACAGTTTCATCCTTTCCTAAAAAAGCAGACAACTCATACATGTCCGGTCCTTGACCTGTTCCTACAAGAGCCACACGCCATGCATTCCATGGGCGAAAACCAGATTCCTCTGTCCACGGGTCAACCGTCTGTCTGATATTTTCTATCGTGAAGTCTGACACGTCTTTCAGTTTCTCGACAAGGAGTTTCATCATGTCGCCAGTGTCTTCTTTCCAGTTCTTGCGCACAAATTTATCCTCTTTATCATATTTCTCAGGAGCAATGAAGAAGAATTTGCACAGAGGCCACAGATCGCTGACAAAACTGATGTTGCGTTTATGGACCACATTATTACTGTCGGTATATTCAACAACCTTCTGTTTCATCATCTCTACAACCATGGATTCTCTTTCCGGTGTGCTCTGTATGTCATTGGCTTTCAGGATACGATCAAATTCATCTGTCCATTCTATCGCCGATTTATTCAACAAGTACTGTTGGTTAAACCACATACCTTTGATGTAGTCAAATCGTGCACCAGCCTTGCTGCATTTCCCAAGGTCGAAAGCATCTACCAGTTGTTCAAGACTAAAAATCTCTTGTTCTGTTCCTGGATTCCAACCAAGAAGTGCAAGGAAGTTGATGACTGCCTCTGGCAGATAACCCTTCTCCCTATATCCCGATGACACTTGTCCTGATTGGGGATCATGCCATTCCAATGGAAATACAGGGAAGCCAAGTTTATCTCCGTCACGTTTTGACAGTTTGCCATTCCCGACAGGTTTCAGCAGCAAAGGCAGATGAGCAAAACGCGGCATTGTATCTCCCCATCCGAAAGCCTCGTACAACAATACGTGCAACGGAGCACTCGGCAACCATTCTTCACCACGGATGACATGTGTTATCTCCATGAGATGGTCATCTACTATATTTGCCAAATGATATGTAGGCAGTTGATCTGCACTCTTGAACAACACCTTGTCATCAAGGATGTCACTCTGGATTACAACCTCACCACGGATGATGTCATCAACCATCACAGAGATGCCTGGTTCGACTTTGAAACGCACCACATACTGCGCACCCTCAGCAATAAGTCTTTCTGTTTCTTCTTTCGGCAAAGTCAGTGAGTTGCGCATCATGCCACGAGTGTGTGCATCATATTGGAAGTTCTCCACCTCACTACGTTTCTTTTCCAACTCCTCCGGTGTATCAAAGGCAACGTATGCTTTGTCACTATCTAACAACTGTTGCACATACTTTTTATATATCTCTCGTCTTTCACTCTGGCGATAAGGACCATATTTGCCTCCTATGCCAACACCTTCGTCAAAGGTCAAGCCCAACCACTTAAAACTCTCAATGATATATTCTTCTGCACCTGGAACAAATCTATTCGTATCCGTATCTTCTATTCTGAACACGAAATCACCACCATGCTGACGTGCAAAAAGACAATTGTATAATGCTGTCCTTACGCCACCTATATGAAGCGGACCTGTAGGACTCGGAGCAAAACGCACTCTCACTTTTTTATCATTGACATCGTTCATACGCTAAAAATATGCCTTTCTAAAATTTTTGCAAATTTACAACTTTTTTTCGTACCTTTGTCACGGTTGTAGATTTTTTTAAGTCGTATGAATGATTTTAAGACAGTGAAGCGTTCACAACAACAAAAAAACACAATAATATATTTGGGGTTCATAGTCATTACTGTGGCTATACTGACCGTCTTTCTGCCGAGAGGAAACACATATAATTTTCAGTTCGACATGGACAAACCATGGAATGACGCATCCCTGATTGCAGATTTTGATTTCCCCATACTCAAATCCTCTGAAGACATAGACAAAGAAAAGGACAGCCTATTGAGAAATTTTGTTCCTTATTTTGCTATGGACAAACAAGTTTCAGAACGTATGCTCATAAATCTAAAAGAGGATATAAAAGACAGTCTGTCGAAAGATCAGTATAAGATAGTTGAAAGTCTCACACAACAACTCGCAGAATTATACGACACAGGGATTCTTGATGCTTCCGAATATAATATGATGGCAGAAGATACTGCCAGTTATATCCGTATCGTTGAAGATAACCATGCAATTACAGTACGACTAAACACCTTGTATTCAACCGTAAAGGCATACGAGAAGATACTCTCAGACAATCCCGAATACAGTATATTTTTGCATCAATACAATATAAACGATTATATCGTTCCCAACATATCGTATGACAAAGAACGCAATGAAGAAACAAAACAGGAACTGATTTCGTCCATACCTTTGGCAACAGGTATCGTTCAAAACGGACAAAAGATTGTTGAAAAAGGAGAACTGGTGACCAAAGAAATCTATAATACATTAACTTCGTATGAAAAGGAACTGAATGCAAAAGAAGGAACAGCAAAAAATGCTTACGTGCTATTAGGGCAAATCCTGTTTTTGTTAATCATCGTTGATATATTCTTTGCATACTTATACTTTTTCAGAAGAGATTATCTGGATAAAATCAGCAATGCAATGATGCTTTTTGTATTGTTGATTGTATTCCCTGTAATATGTTATCTGAATGTACAATATCGGATAACTAATGTCTATATCATACCTTTTGCCATGGCACCTATATTCATTAGATTGTTCATGGATTCACGTACGGCATTCATTACTCATATACTAATTGTGATACTGTGTGCATGTTCAATTCGCTATCCGTTTGAATTTATCGTATTGCAGAGTGTCACAGGATTTGTCGCAATAGTTTCACTACGCGACCTGTCATCACGATGGCAACTAATCAGAAGTTCCATTTACATCTTCATTTTCAGTTGCATAATTTACTTTGCTTTGGAAACTATGCAGAGCGGGGATATCCATCATCTGGAGGCGAACACTTACATCTGTTTCTTCCTAAACAGCATATTGTTGTTGTTTGCATATCCACTTATGTGGGGCATAGAAAAATTATTCAATTTCATCTCCGATGTCACATTGGTTGAACTTTCAAACACCAACAATGAGCCATTACGGCTTTTGTCAGAGACTGCCCCTGGAACTTTTCAGCATGCCATACAGGTCAGCAATCTTGCAGCTGAGGTAGCAAACAGGCTTCAATTAAAAGCTCAGCTCTGCCGTACTGGTGCCTTGTATCATGACATAGGGAAACTTACCAATCCTGCATTTTTCATAGAAAATCAGTCAGGACATAGTCCTCATGAGCAGTTGTCACCGATTGAAAGTGCAAACATTGTAATCAGCCATGTCACGGAAGGTCTCAGAATTGCTGATAAATACAAACTTCCAAATGTGATAAAAGAATTTATTTCAACACATCACGGGCAAGGAAAATGCAGTTATTTCTTCGCAGAAGCAAAAAAGAAATATGGCGATGATTTCGACACTTTAGCATTTACATATCCTGGTCCTAATCCGTTCACACGAGAACAGGCCATTGTTATGATGAGTGACGCATGCGAGGCAGCTTCGCGTTCTCTTACAGAGTATACCGAAAAGAATATTGCGGAACTCACCGAAAAGATTATAAACTCACAAATGGACAGTGGATTTTTTAAGGACTGTCCTATTACATACCGTGATATACAGATAACAAAAACTGTTCTTACAGAAAAATTGATGACTATTTATCATACAAGAATTAAATACCCAGATTAAGTTATGAAAAAGATTATTATGATTGCCCTCGTGGCAACAATGGCTATTTCTGCCAATGCACAAGTAAAATTCGGTTTGCGAGGTGGTTTAAACTTAACCAGCCTTTCACTTAGTGGCGACTTATCAGACAATGTGAAGAAAGAGAATCAGGCAGGATTCTACATCGGTCCTACTGTCAAGTTCTCTCTTCCACTTGGTGGTTTTGGACTTGATGCTTCTGCACTCTACAATCAGAAGAACTCAAAGATTGCAGAAGAAACAATCAAGGAGAGCGAGATTGCAATCCCTATTAACCTGCGTTGGGAATTTGGATTGGGGCAAATGGCAAATATATTCCTGAAAGCAGGTCCTCAATTTGCTTTTCCAGTAGGCACAAAAGATTTTAATCTTGCTGATATAGCTGAATATACCCTAGAATCATCCAATTTCAGTATTAACCTTGGTGCTGGCGCAACACTGATAAGACATCTGGAAATATCTGCAAACTACAACATTGCATGTGGCAAGACGGGTGAAGGTATATTGAATAATACAAAAGAAGCCTTTATTGAAGGAAAATCCAACACCTGGCAGATAGGTCTGGCATATTACTTTTAATGTATATAGACGTCATACTGCCTCTGCATCTTGACAGTCTGTTTACATACCGTTTACCAAAAACAAGTACAGACAACAACAAGAGCATGCCCCGCATACAGCGAGGCATGCGTGTTCTTGTGCCATTTGGAACAAACAAGACATACATCGCCATTGTTGTTAACATCCACGAAAAGCATAGTGGACAGTATGCCATTAAAAATGTCATAGAAGTCCTGGATGAAAAACCCATATTGACATCACAGCAATTTCATTTATGGCAATGGATCTCCAATTATTACATTTCTTCATTAGGAGACATATACACAGCAGCCGTTCCTTCCGAGATAAAAACGGTTGAGGGTTACAAACGATATTTACGTCGGACAGCAAAACAAGGTGATCAAAAAAACATATTCTACGAATCTAAAACCACGGATATACAACCCCTTAACAATTTTCAGGAAAAAGCATACACAGAAATAAAGGATAGCTTCAGTAAACACAATGTAACACTTCTTCACGGAGTAACATCAAGTGGCAAAACGGAAATATACATACACCTCATTGAAGAAGAACTGAAAAAGGGGAAGCAAGTGTTGTACATTCTTCCAGAGATTGCATTGACTGTACAGATAATGCAACGGCTACAAAAGGTATTCGGAGAAAGATTAGGAATATATCATTCCAAGTATTCTGATTCCGAACGTACAGCAGTATGGTATAAACAACTATCCAGCCAACCATATGACATCATTCTCGGAGTCCGCAGTTCCGTATTTCTACCATTCTCAAATTTGGGACTGGTAATCATTGATGAGGAACATGAAGCATCTTTCAAACAACAAGACCCAGCCCCTCGTTATCATGCCCGCAGCGTTGCTGTTGTTTTGGCAGATATGTACAAAGCAAAGACATTATTAGGGACAGCAACACCTTCGATAGAATCGTACTATAATGCTATTTCTGGAAAATATGGTTTGGTTGTGCTTTCACATCGTCACAAAGACATACAAATGCCAGAAATAAAAGTTGTTGACATAAAGGATTTGAAACATCGAAAGATGATGAATGGTCCTTTTTCTCCGCAACTCATTGAAAGTATAAATAATGCTCTCGCTGCTGAACAGCAAGTTATCCTATTTCAAAACAGACGTGGTTTTGCTCCGACTCTTATATGCAAAGAATGCGGATGGAGGCCAAAATGTTCTGGGTGTGACGTATCTCTAACGTATCATAAAAAAAGTGACTCACTCACTTGTCATTATTGTGGACACACATACAAAATTCCAGAGATATGTCCAGAATGTGGAGGCACTAAGTTTATAGACAAAGGATTTGGTACAGAAAAGATTGAGGACTATGTAATCAAATTATTCCCCAAGGCGAAAGTTGCGCGCATGGACCTGGATACCACCAAGACACGTTCTGCATACGAAAATATCATTTCCGACTTTTCTAACGGGAACACAAATTTACTTATTGGCACGCAAATGGTAAGTAAAGGACTCGATTTCGACAAAGTCGGAGTAGTGGGAATCCTTAACGCAGATGCCATGCTGAATTATCCTGATTTTCGCGCTTACGAGCATGCTTTTATGATGATGTGCCAAGTCAGTGGACGAGCTGGTCGTAAAGAACAGCGAGGAGAGGTAATACTGCAGACCATGTCACCTGAGATGCCACTTATAACGCAAGTGGTAAACAATGACTACGACACCTATTTTAAGGCTATGTTAGCCGAACGCAAAATGTTTCACTATCCTCCATTTACCCACCTTATATACATTTTTATTAAACACAAGAAGGAGATTATTGCAGATACTGCTGCCATAGAACTTTCTGGGAGACTAAAAAACATCTTTGGTGAGCGTGTTCTTGGTCCTGACAAACCATTTATTGCACGAACCAAGAACTATTATATTCGGAAAATCGTATTAAAATTAGAGAATACACTATCTGTTTCCAAAATCCGCAAGCAACTACTCAGTACACAACAAGAACTTCTTACTGACAGCCGATATAACTCTATCAACATTTACTGTGATGTGGATCCACTTTAATGAATATAAATTTCACGACTTTTTAATTCAATAAAGAAATAAACAAATTTATTTTGGCGTTGTTCTTGATTTGCACTAATTTTGACTTTGTCGAAGTTAGGCTGCAGCTCAACTGAGACAAAAACTGCGTTTTAACGAGTTTCAATTTTTGAAATCATAAAATCAAGTTCTATGATTTCAAAAATTAAACCTTTAAAAATAATTGAATTATTTTTTGTTTCTGTTTTCGATTTGCACTAATTTTGTAGCGAATATGTCCTTTTGGAAGCGAAATATAATAAAGTTGGTGGTGACGACTGTCATCGTATGGGGCGGTGCGACTGGTGTATGCCATGCGCAGGATGCTGACAGTACGGTGGTGATGGCGGAAGACTCCGTGATAAAGGCGGAAACGCTGTTTACCACCAAACAGAAACGTGACTGGGCGACATGGAAACCGAACTCCAAGAAGGCTCTGTGGCTGGCACTCGTCATCCCCGGTGGTGGACAGATATACAACCACAAGTACTGGAAACTGCCTATCTTCTATGGCGGTCTTGTGGGGTGTCTATATGCGCTGTCGTGGAATGGGCAGATGTATAAGGACTATGCGCAGGCTTATTCGGACATTATCGATGATGACCCTAACACGATGAGCTATAACCAGTTTCTGCATCTGGGCGTGAAGATTGACGATTCGAACAGGGCAAAATATACGGAAATCTTCAAGAGCCGCAAGGACCAGTACCGCCGGTGGAGGGACCTGTCGTTTTTCTGTATGGTTGGCGTCTATGCCATCTCTGTCATTGATGCGTATATAGATGCGGAGATGTCTGACTTTGACATCAGCCGTGACCTGAGCATGAAGATTCGTCCGAAGGTCATGAACAACAGCAACAGCCTGTCTCAGAACCCTCTGACATCATCGTCTGTCGGAGTCGCCTGCAGCCTTAACTTCTGATGTGGACTTGAAACTTAAAACTTGGAAACTTTGAACGAGAATACATTACCATCGAATGAGGAGATGAAAGCCCAGCGGGAGGCGGAGGAGAAAATGGTGGATGCCGCTTTCCAGAAACTGCTGGACTCCTATCTGGCTTCCAACCATCGCAAGAAGGTGGACATAATAACGAAGGCTTTTGTCTTTGCACGCAATGCCCACAAGGGTGTGCGCCGACTGTCGGGGGAACCGTACATAATGCATCCGCTGGCTGTGGCTCTTATCGCTTCGTCTGAGATAGGACTGGGCTCCACGAGTATCTGCTCTGCCCTTCTGCATGACGTGGTGGAGGATACGGACTATACGGTGGAGGACATCGAAAACATCTTCGGGAAGAAGATTGCACAGATCGTGGACGGGCTGACAAAGATTTCCGGTGGTATCTTCGGTGACAAGGCTTCGGCACAGGCGGAGAACTTCCGCAAACTGCTGCTGACGATGAGCGATGACATACGGGTAATCCTCATAAAGATCTGTGACCGTCTGCACAATATGCGTACTCTGGCTTCGCAACCTGCCAACAAACAATACAAGATTGCGGGGGAGACATTATATATATATGCACCGCTTGCCAACCGTCTGGGACTCAACAAGGTGAAGAACGAACTGGAAGACCTGTGCTTCCGTTATGAGCATCCGGAGGAATACAAGTCTATTGTGCAGCGTCTGGAGATAACGCAGGGGAAACGTGATACGTTGTTCGAGGAGTTTACAGCACCCATCAAGGAGTCTCTTGACAGGATGGGACTCGACTATGAACTGAAGGCGCGCGTCAAGACTCCTTATTCTATATGGAACAAGATGCAGAACAAGCATGTCTCCTTTGATGAGATTTATGACATCCTGGCTGTACGCATCATCTTCAAACCGAAAAACCGCAAGGAGGAGATAAACGAGTGCTTCAACATCTACGTTGCAATAACGCAGATATACAAAAGCCACCCTAACCGCATGCGTGACTGGCTGTCGCACCCGAAGGCTAACGGATATCAGGCTCTGCATGTCACTCTGATGAGCAATGCAGGACAATGGATAGAGGTGCAGATAAGGAGCGACCGTATGAACAACATCGCAGAACATGGTTTTGCGGCACACTGGAAATACAAGGACGGGGAACTCATCAATACGGTAGAGGAACACGAGGAGGACAAGGAACTGGAGAACTGGTTGGGGACAATAAAGGAAATACTTGATGACCCTCAGCCGGATGCAATGGATTTCCTGGATTCAATAAAACTGAACCTTTTTGCATCGGAGATATTCGTGTTCACTCCGAAGGGTGACATAAAGACAATGCCGGCCGGAGCTACGGCTCTCGACTTTGCCTTTTCCATCCATTCCTTCCTGGGAAGCCATTGCATAGGAGCAAAGGTGAACCACAAACTCGTGCCTGTGTCGCACAAACTGCAGAGCGGCGACCAGGTGGAAATCCTTACCTCCCAGGCTCAGCATATAAAACTTGAATGGGTTGACTTTGTATCGACAGCAAAGGCCCGCAATAAGATTCTGGCGGCTCTGCGCAAGGATGCAAGGTACATACAGAAACAGGGTGAAGAAATCCTGAAGGACTTTCTTGAGAAAAACGAAATAGGATTTACTACTGCGGTGGTGAACCGTCTGCTGAAATATCACGAGATGCAAAGGAGGGAGGACTTCTTCCACCAGATAGGCGACAAGACTATTGTCCTTGATGAGAAAGATGTTGATGTTGCAGTGGGAAAGAGGGAACATAACGGAAACAATGGATACGGTGGATGGCGTAAGTATGTGCCGTTTGTGAAGAGCCAGAAAGATGCCGATGACGGAACTCCGCTGCGTACAGACCTTAAACGCTCGCAGCAAGGACTGATGGTGGTACAGAAGGACTTCAACAAGAAGATACCCGTCTTCATTACAGATGAAAACATAAACACATATATCTTCCCTGACTGTTGCCATCCTATTTCGGGCGATGATATATTGGGATATATTGACAACAAGCGACACATTGAAATACATGCACGGAACTGCCCTGTGGCAAACAAACTGAAAAGTAGTTGGGGTAACCGTATCCTTGATGCAAAATGGGATACGCAGGAATATCTGTTTGAAGCACAGATAATACTGAAAGGTATTGATGAATTCGGGCTTTTGAACAGGATTACCAAAGTGCTGTCAGATGACATGAATGTCAATATGACAAAGGTGGTGTTCGTGGCAGAGAATGATATTATAGAGGGAACAATAAATATACGCGTACATAATCGCAAGGATGTTGACAACATCATCACCCATCTGCGTGAGATAACTTCTCTAAAAGAAATAAATCAACTATGAAAAAAGCCGTTTCAATCGCTATCTTCTGTTTCGTGTCGTTGACAGTGCTGTCAAATCCTTACGACAATCCTGACACCCTGTTCGTAGCACGTGACGGCACGTGCCAGTTTCGCAACATAGATGATGCAATAGAGGTGTGCCGTGCATTTACTGATTACCATAAGGTTATCTTTGTCAAAAAGGGAACTTACAAGGAAAAACTCATCGTCCCTGCATGGTTGACAAATATCGAGATATGCGGTGAAGACAGGGACAACACAATCATCACTTATGATGACCATGCAAATATAGTGATGTCTCCGATAAACAGTTTGCAGAATACTGCCGGTAAGAAACTGACCACATTCCGCACATATACGCTTAAGATAGAAGGCAATAACATAACATTGAAGAATATCACGGTAGAGAATAATGCCAAACGTCTTGGGCAGGCAGTGGCATTGCATACTCAGGGTACAAGACTATGTTTCATCAACTGCCGATTCCTCGGCCATCAGGACACAATATACACCGGTGGAATCGAAACAAATCTGTATTTTAAGGACTGCTATATAGAAGGAACCACCGACTTTATCTTCGGTCCTTCAACAGCATGGTTTGAAAACTGTACTATCCGCAACAGGCATAACAGTTATATTACAGCTGCTTCGACACCGAAGGATGTGAAGTACGGCTACATATTCAACCATTGTAAGGTCATCGCTGATGATAACATAACAAAATGTTTCCTTGGCCGCCCATGGCGTCCGTATGGATACACTCTGTTCATGAACTGTGAGTTGGGCGCACACATCCTGCCTGTAGGATGGCACAACTGGGGCAAGGAAAGCAATGAGCAGACGGCACGTTATTATGAGTATAACAATACGGATGCTTTTGGTAAAAAAGTGGATACCAGCAAGAGAGCCGCTTGGTCAAAGCAACTTTCCAAGAAGGAAGCCACGACAATCACTCCCGAAAATGTATTCGGGAAAGATTTGTCATGGATAATGGAATGATGTCGTTATTTAACCAGGACAACAAGGTATTTGCTTGTACTCCAAAATGCTGAAGTGTCGATAATCTTCAGTGTGTACAATCCTTTGGCATCCGGTACCAAGATGTAAGATTTTGCAGGATGGTGAGTCAATACCTTGGCAGATTTACTGTAAAGTTTTATTTCCGTATCTACACGAATGTCAACTTTGGTGAAATAATCTTTGTTGAAATCAGAAAACAATAGTTTTCCACCGTCGATAATCTGCTGTTCCTTGAGCTCTTTCTTTGTGCCGAATACATAGAAACCCTCATTTAACTTCTGGTCCTGTTGAGCAATCGTCGCTTTGTTTGAAGCCAAAGTTTTTGCCTTCTCGGTATTATCCTTTGTAACAGCAGTCAAATCGCCACTTACACGGTCTAACTTGTCATCAAGTTCACGTATTTCAACATCCTTGGCAGACAACTGTGCCCGCAACAAACTCAGTTCCTTGTCTTTTTCTATCAACTGTTGCAGGTAATCGGCAACGGTCTTTCGGAGTTGTTCACTCTTATATGAACTTTCTTTCACCTGCTGCTGCAACTTGTTGATGAGTTGCCTGTTTTGCTGCATTCTGTCCTGAATGTAATTTATGTTCTCACGGATAAGTACCATCTTATCCACACCTTCCCCATTCTTTGCCAATGTCAGACGGTCTTCCGCTTCATTGATAACCTTGAACCCTTCCTGTATTTCGTTCAGGGTTGCAATCATATCATTGATTTCATTATCCTTGTTGTCAATAATTGACTGCAAAGAATCAATCTTCATATCTGAAGACAACATTTTGTCAGATTTTCCATTGCCACAGCCAAACAGCAACATGGCAGTTGATACAAATACTAAAAACTTTTTCATTTTCCTTCTACTATTATTACAAATTCTCCTTTTGGAGGTATTTCATTAAAATGAGCTAAAACTTCGTCTATTGTTCCACGTACGCTTTCTTCGTGTATCTTTGATATCTCTCTTACAACACATACTTTTCGTTCTGCACCAAACACTTCGCGAAATTGTTCGAGGGTCTTTACCACTCTGTATGGTGATTCGTAGAATATCATTGTGCGTTCTTCGTCTTTCAGACTGTCTATCCTTGTCTTCCTCCCTTTCTTTTGTGGCAGGAAACCTTCAAAACAGAAGCGGTCATCAGGTAAACCGGAACAGACAATAGCGGGTACGAATGCTGTGGCACCAGGTAGGCACTGTACATTTATTCCTGCCGCAACAGCTTCTCTTATGAGAAAGAATCCCGGATCACTTATGCCGGGAGTACCTGCATCACTTATCAAAGCCATATTCATCCCACCTTTCAGTTTCTCAATGATACCTTTTGAAGTTTGATGTTCGTTGAACTTATGATGTGATACAAGTTTGTTTTGAATATCAAAATGCTTGAGGAATTTACTTGATGTACGAGTATCCTCTGCAAGAATTACATCTACTTCTTTCAGTATTCTGATAGCATGTAGTGTGGTGTCTTCCATATTTCCGACAGGTGTCGGGACTATATAAAGCATTCCCATATTCTCTGCAAAGGTAATCAAAATTTTGCTGTGAACAAATTTTTTAGTTACCTTTGCACATATGGAAACAAATACGCATGGTGAAGCACAAAGAACCGGCAGAGTTGAAGTCATCTGTGGTTCAATGTTTTCTGGGAAGACAGAAGAGCTTATTCGTAGGTTGAAAAGGGCAAAATTTGCAAAACAGAGAGTTGAAATTTTCAAGCCAGCCATCGATGTCAGATATTCTGATGAAGATGTGGTCAGCCATGACAGGAACAGCATAACATCTACGCCTGTTGATTCTTCGTCTGCAATACTGTTACTTGCAAATGACGTAGATGTCATCGGTGTTGATGAAGGACAGTTCTTGGACGAAGGGCTTGTAGAAGTATGTAATGAGCTTGCCAACAGGGGAATACGTGTCATTGTCGCAGGACTGGATATGGATTTCCGTGGGGTACCTTTCGGCCCTATCCCTGGTTTATGTGCCATCGCCGATGAAGTAACGAAGGTTCATGCGATATGTGTGAAATGTGGTAATCTGGCTTATATATCCCATCGCCTTGTGGAGAATGACAAACGTGTCTTGTTGGGTGAAACTCAGGAATATGAGCCATTGTGCAGAGAGTGTTATCGTAAATCGTTGGAAGAGAAATGAGAGCAATACACACACCTATAACCTTTGACAGTTTTGCAAGACTGATAATAACGGTATCTTCTGTCATTGCAGCCATTGTACTCATCAATTATCTCAGCAGTGTATTACTGCCGTTCTTTGTGGCATGGGTACTGGCGTATATGTTGTACCCTATCGTGATATTCATACAAAACAAACTATATGTGCGATTCCGTTTCCCGGCGATTCTGTTGACATTGATATTCGTCGGCGCTGTAATTGCGGGGATATTATACCTTATAATACCTTCCATGATAGAAGAGATGACACGGCTGAAGGATATCATGTTGGATTATATCTTCTCTTATAATCAGGAAGCAGGAAGTTTTGGCGCAACTATTCACGAATGGTTTGTTGAAAATCTCACAGAAGATAATCTGTATCGTCATGTCGCCAATGGAGATGTGACGCTGGTCATTGAGAAGGTTGCACCGTCACTTTTTTCTTTCATAAGTGAGACGTTCTCGATATTGTTCAGCATTGTTGCATCTTGCATCACGATTCTTTATCTCTTTTTTATCTTGTCCGATTATGAAGAATTGTCGGAGAAATGGGTAAAACTTATCCCTCATTCAAAACGTAAATTTGCAACAGAACTCGCTTCTGACGTCAAAAATGCGATGAATAATTATTTCCGTGGACAATGTCTTGTGGCACTTATAATGGGTATTCTGTTTGCAATAGGATTCTCTATTATTGGATTTCCGATGGCAATAGGTTTGGCTGTGCTGATAGGCATCATGGACCTTGTACCATATCTTCATTCCCTGGCTTTGATACCAACAGTATTCCTTTCATTACTCGAGGCTGCAGAAACAGGAAGGAATTTCTGGTTTATATTTTTATCTGCCCTGGCAGTATTTATAATAGTTCAGATTATCATTGACCTCATTGTTACTCCTCGTATCATGAGTAAAGCAATGAATTTAAGGCCGGCAATAATCTTGTTATCGCTATCTATTTGCGGTATGATAATGGGATTTATCGGACTTATCATAGCATTGCCATTGACTACGATATGTATATCTTACTATAAAAGATATGTGGTAAAAGAAATAGAATAATGGATAGTATCAAGCAAATTTATAAAATAGGTTATGGTCCATCAAGCAGTCATACGATGGGACCGCATCTGGCTGCAAAGATTTTCAAGAAACACAATCCAGAAGCAAGCCGTTTTAGGGTTTCATTATATGGAAGCTTGGCGGCAACAGGCAAAGGGCATTTTACTGATGACGCAATACTAAGGCAATTATCCGCAGACAAGACAGAGATTGTGTGGCATCCGGAGACAACTCCGGAATTTCATACCAATAGGATGTTGTTTGAAGCATTGGATGAACAAAAGAATGTTATTGATACATGGTCTGTTTACAGTATAGGTGGTGGTTCATTGGCAGAAAATCCAGAAGAAGGATACAATAGATTACAAAAAGCTCAACAGGGAGAAAAAAGTGTCTATAGGCGTAATTCAATGGATGAAATCCAAAAATTCATTGAGGAACAGGGGTTGTCATTTTGGGAATATGTTGAGTATCATGAAGGCAAAGATATTTGGGATTATTTGGAAAACGTCTGGGCGCACATGGAGAAAAGTGTCGAAGCAGGACTTGATAACGACAGTATTCTTCCGGGTGGATTGCATCTGCGCAGTAAAGCCAGACAGTATTACATCCGAGCATCCAGTTATAAACCTTCATTACAGAGCCGTGCGTTAGTGACATCGTATGCTTTGGCTGTATCGGAACAGAATGCCAGAGGAGGAATCGTCGTTACAGCCCCTACATGTGGATCATGTGGTGTCTTGCCAGGGGTACTGTATCATATGAAGAAAAACCATAATTTCACTGATAAGGATATCTTGAAAGCACTTGCAACGGCAGGACTTTTTGGTAATATCATCAAGACAAATGCTTCCATATCGGGAGCAGAGGTCGGATGTCAAGGAGAAGTGGGTAGTGCCTGTGTTATGGCTGCGGTTGCCGTAAACCAGTTGTTCGGAGGGTCCCCTCAGCAAATAGAGTGTGCAGGCGAAATGGCAATGGAACATAATCTCGGTTTGACTTGTGACCCTATTTGCGGACTTGTACAGATTCCATGTATTGAACGCAATCCTATTGCCGCATTACGTGCACTTGATGTGAGTTTTTATGCCTTACTCAGTGACGGGAGACATATCATATCCTTTGATAAAGTTGTTGATACAATGAAAAGAACAGGTAAGGATATCCCAAGTCTTTACAAAGAGACGGCTTTAGGTGGTCTTGCCGCATTACAATACGCAGAAGACAATGGCAGATAATTATCTCGAAAAGGCACGGGAGGAATATGAAATAAAAAAACAGAAATGGCTCCGCAAGAAGTCACATTTGCCGAAACAGTATAACAAACCGAATAATAAACAATGAAGAAGTACATTAACATATTATTACTTGTTATCATCGTTGTACTTATCCTGTTGATTGCAAAAAGTATTCTTTCAGTATCATGAGAGTTATTACCGGTAAATACAAGGGACGTTCTTTTGAAATACCTCACAGTTTCAAAGCTCGCCCGACAACTGACTTTGCAAAAGAAAACTTATTTAATGTTTTGCGGCAATACATCGATTTTGATGATTCTGTCGCCTTGGATTTGTTCTCAGGTACAGGAAGTATCTCGTTGGAGTTATTGTCACGTGGATGTTCAAAAGTGGTTAGTGTTGAAATGGATAAAGACCATCATAAGTTCATTACAACCTGTTTGCAGAAACTGAATGAATCCAATTGCATGCCGATTCGTACAGATGTTTTCAAGTTCGTGAAGACGTGTCGTCAACAATTTGACTTCGTATTTGCTGACCCACCATATCAATTAAAGGAATTGACATCATTGCCAGATTTGGTTTTACCACTTGTAAAGGAGGACGGATTGTTTGTTTTAGAGCATGGAAAAGACCACCAATTCAACGAACATCCAAATTTTATTGAACACCGTGCTTATGGTTCTGTTAATTTTTCTTTCTTTCGGAAAAACTGATTTCTCCTATTAAAAATCTTTATAGATTTTATGTCCATTTTTTCGATATTTTTATCCCATCTTAAATGTTAAGAAATGTAAAAAGAACATATTAAATAAGGTGTAGTATATTTTTTTATTCTAATTTTGCTGGCCGAAAATAATAGTTGTGCTATATCATGCAAAATAATTTAGTCATTGTTGAAAGTCCTGCAAAAGCAAAAACGATAGAGAAATTTTTAGGAAAAGATTATAAAGTGTTATCCAGTTATGGACATATACGGGACCTGAAGAAGAGTGGTCTTAGTATAGATGAAAGCACCATGATCCCTAAATATGAAATCCCCAAAGAAAAAGAAGAACAAGTAAAAACACTCCGAGAAGCGGCTGGAAAAGCAAAAAAGGTATGGCTGGCATCCGATGAAGACCGCGAAGGTGAGGCTATTGCATGGCATTTGTGTGAAGTACTAGGGTTAGATCAAGAGAAGACCAGTCGTATTGTCTTTCACGAGATAACGCAGGATGCAATACTGAAAGCCATTGAAAATCCACGTCATATTGATATAAATCTAGTTAATGCACAGCAGACGAGGCGTGTCCTTGATCGTCTTGTCGGTTTTAAAATATCACCCGTTCTTTGGCGAAAGATTAAACCATCACTGTCTGCAGGACGTGTCCAGAGTGTTGCTGTTCGTTTGCTTGTTGAAAGAGAACGTGAAATACAGAACTTCAAATCAGAATCATATTTCCGTCTTACTGCGGTATTTACCATTGACGGAACAGAAATAAAGGCAGAAGCAAACAGACGGTTGGATGCAGCAGAAGCAAAGATGTTCATTGAGCAATGTAAAAATGCAACTTTCCAAATTACCCATATTGAAAAGAAGAACATAAAACGTGTCCCAGCTGCTCCGTTTACGACAAGTACACTACAACAGGAAGCTGCATATAAATTAGGCATGACTGTTGCACAGACCATGCGTATTGCCCAAAGCCTATATGAAAGTGGAAAAATCACATATATGCGTACCGATTCTGTAAATCTGTCCAGTTTATGTATTGGTGCCAGCAAAGAAGAGGTCATACAGTCTTTTGGTCCGGAATACTCTCATCCTCGTAATTTCCAGACCTCATCAAAGGGAGCTCAGGAGGCACATGAGGCTATCCGTCCAACCTATATGAACAAAGTAAAGATAAGTGGTAACCCACAAGAAAAACGTCTTTATGAATTGATCTGGAAACGTACACTGGCCTCACAAATGGCAGAAGCAGAATTAGAAAAAACAACTGTTACCATAAATGCTTTTAACGAATCAGGACCGATAAGTGATGATATTTCATTCATTGCAAATATGGAAATCATCAAATTTGACGGGTTCATGAAGGTGTATCGCGAATCTGGCGAAGAAAATGATGACAATCTTGTGGAAACTTTCGAAGATGTTCCTCTTTCATTAAGTAAAGGACAGATGTTAAAACACAAAGAGGTTGTTGCAACTGAACGATATACTACTCCACCATTCAGTTATACAGAAGCCACGTTGGTGAAGAAACTCGAAGAACTTGGTATTGGTCGTCCTTCAACCTATGCTCCGATTATTTCCACAATACAGCAGCGTGATTATGTATCCCGCGAAGACAGAATGGGAAATGAACATCGTATCACGACAATCAAATTGAAGGGTTCAACGATTTTCGAGACGAATAAAAAGGAACGCTTCGGAAATGAAAAGAAAAAACTTATACCAACGGATATAGGAATCGTTGTCAACGATTTCCTGATGGAGTTCTTCCCAAACATCATGGATTACAATTTTACTGCAAGTGTTGAAACACAGTTTGACTCCATAGCAGCAGGAAAGAGCAAATGGGATACTATGCTGAAGAATTTTGCGAAGAGTTTTGAAGGAGAACTGAATACAGCTCTTACAAAAAACACTAAGCATAAGGTGGGAGAACGTGAACTTGGAACAGATCCACAGAGCGGTAAGAAGGTGGTAGTAAAGATTGGACGTTTCGGCCCTGTAGCACAGATTGGTACGGTAGATGACGAAGAAAAGCCACGTTTTGCAAAGATTCCAAAAGAGTTGAGCATTGAGAATATCACTATTGAAGAGGTGATGGAATTATTTAAGTTACCACGTACTGTCGGCGTATTTGAAGACAAAGAAATAATTATCGGCACGAGCCATTTTGGTGCCTATGTCTTGCATAACAAACAATATTTCACTATACCAAAATCGGAAGATCCTCTAAACTTTACCTATGAGAAAGCTTTGAATCTGATACAGATGAAACGTCTGCAGGAAAGAAAGAAAGTATTGAAGACCTTCCCTGAACGTGAAGATATGCAACTGCTCAATGGTCGTTACGGTATTTATCTTGCTGTAGGCGACAAGAATTACCATCTTACAAAAACTCAACAACGGAATGCAGAAAAACTTACATACGAAGACTGTATGAAAGTTATTCAGTCCGCGAAGAAATGAAACGTATAATACTTACGGGGTATATGGGTGTCGGGAAGACTACTGTCGGACGGTCTTTAGCCGCCACCTTGGGACTTGGATTCTATGACCTTGACTGGTATATCTCGTCTCGGAGGAGAAAAAGTATATCTGACCTATTCGCAGAATTTGGCGAAGATGGATTTCGCAACATTGAACATAACATGTTGCATGAGGTATGTGAGTTTGAAAATGTCGTGGTGAGTTGCGGAGGAGGTACACCTTGTTTTTTTGATAATATGGAGTATATGAACAGACAGGGTGAAACCATTTACATTAAAGCATCTCCGGAGTATATCATCGAACATTTAACCGAAAGTCGTAACGTTCGTCCTTTGTTGGCAAACATGGATAAAGAACAGTTACAGACTTTTGTCATACAGCAAATAGCAGAACGGGAAAAATATTACCTTCAGTCAAAACATATCTTGTCTGTTGACGGGAATGATTTAGATGCAAAAATCAAAGATTTTGTAACTTTCTTTACTTCTGAATCGTCTTATTAGTAAGAGAGCATGAAACAAATCAATTTTCAGAACGATGTACTTCCGTTGAAGAATAAGCTCTACAGACTCGCTCTCCGCATTACGCAGAGTAATGAAGATGCCGAGGATATAGTGCAGGATACATTGCTGAAAATATGGAATAGACGTGCCATTTGGGACACAATCGAGTCGATGGAATCCTACAGCATGACAATATGCCGAAATTTGTCACTTGATGTCCTGAAGAAAAAAGAGCATACAAC
Organism: Bacteroidaceae bacterium; assembly: GCA_024398495.1. Taxonomy (GTDB): domain Bacteria; phylum Bacteroidota; class Bacteroidia; order Bacteroidales; family Bacteroidaceae; genus Prevotella. Next base: position 37,908 of record JAKSJA010000012.1, read on the forward strand.
TGCACCGCTGAATACGGTCATAGATCACGAGAATGGTTTGCAGGTTGCTCCATATGATAAGATTATACAACGCGATAAAATACAATTAGTTCAAAAGGCAATAAACAGTCTGCCGGAGAAGCAGCGTACTACAATGCAGTTGCGTGATTTTGAAGGCAAGAGTTACAAAGAAGTAGCAGAAATATTGAATATCAGTGAAGCACAGGTCAAAGTAAATATCTTCCGTGCTCGCCAGACAATAAAAGACATATTTGCAAAGATAGAAAATGATGGATTATAAATATATAGAGCAATTATTGGAACGCTATTGGCAGGGAGAGTCCACCCTTGAAGAAGAAAAGATTCTTCAGTCTTTCTTCACGCAGGAAAACATTCCTTCCAACATGCAGTGTTATAAAGACTTGTTCATATATGAACGTTCTTCAATAGAGACAGAAACTCTTGGCAGTGACTTCGATGACAGGATGATGGAACTCGTTGATGACAATACCACTGTGAAGGCTATACGAATCAATTTCACCCAACGCTTACGTCCGTTACTGAAAGCAGTGGCTTGTGTATGTATCCTGATTGCTGCGGGTGCTGTCATAGAACACTCTATACGATATAACGAACTCAAAACAGAAAGCAATGTTGCAGAAATAAAAGATACAATAAACATCTCACAGCCATCAGTTGCTGATGCGTGTCTTGTGGACACATCAAAGACTTTGCTCAAATAAGAAACATACCTAATAAAACAACAAAATTACTATTTTCTAAAACAACCAGAGGCTCTTTCCTATCTGTCGGAAGAGCCTCTTTGTTATGTTACAAAACATGTTCATAATAGCAGATGTCACCTTTTTATCCTAAATAATGTTAATTATTTACAGATGTTTCATATCAATTATGTACTTTTGCAGCTCGGAAACTCGAAAATAAATTTCGGTTTCCATGTTTTAATTAAAAAAGAGGGATAATATAATGATAAAAGTATTAAGATTTGTTTGTTTCATATTATTGACATTTTCTTTTTCTCTCTGCTGTTATTCACAACAGGCAGAATCTGATATTGAAGATAAATTGGAAAAGAGTATCCTGCACATTGATCTCAACAAAGCAATTGAGATTGCTCTAGCAGAGAATCCAACGATAAGAGTTGCAGATAAGGAAATACAGTTAAAGAAGATTTCTGATCAGGAAGCATGGCAAAACCTTTTGCCGACTGTTTCAGCTACTGGTTCAATACAGCACACCATCCTTGCAGCAGAGATGAAGCTCGGAGATCAGTCATTCAAGATGGGTAAAGATGCCACGAACACATCTGCATTGATAGGTACGGTAAATCTTCCTCTCTTTGCACCGGCAGTATATCAGTCAATGAAACTGACAAGACAGGATGTTTTGCTTGCACAGGAAAAGGCACGTAACAGTCGTCTTGACCTCGTCAATCAGGTAACGAAAGCATTTTTCCAGTTACTCGTAGCACAGGAAGCAACCAATGTCATGCAACAGAGTTACAGAGTCAGCAGGAATAATTATGAAGTCGTCAAGATGAAGTACGAAGTCGGGAAAGTCAGCGAATATGACAAGATAAGTGCTGAAGTACAGATGCGAAGCATGAATTCCAGCCTTGTTGATGCCACAACAGCACTTACGATGGCAGAACTGAAACTCAAAGTACTGATGGGAATAACGGCTGATATAATACTGGTCACGGATGATAATCTTGAAAACCACAGCAAAGATTTGCTTCTTGCCAATACGACAGATGTGGCAGAACTGAAAAACAACTCTACCATGCGTCAGTTGGACATGAACTACAAACTATTGCAACGTAATTTGAAAATGCAATATACAAACCTTATGCCGACACTTGGTTTTCAGTTGACAGGACAATATCAGTCTTTGTACAATGACAACTGGGATTTATTCAAGTATGACTGGGCACCAAGCACATCATTCGTATTCTCATTGTCAATACCAATCTTCACTGCATCCAACTACACTAAGATAAAACACGCGAAGGTAGAGATATCACAGTTTGAAGATACACGCGAGAATACTCGTCGCCAGCTGAGTATGGCACTTGAAAGTTATCGTGAAAACATGGTTGCCGCCATTGCGGCTATGACCAGCAACAAAGAAGCTGTCACACAGGCTGAGAAGGCTGTGAAGATTGCAGAGGCTCGCTACAATGTGGGGAATGGAACAATACTGGAATTAAACCAAAGCGAGGTCGCCCTGACATCTGCACAGTTGACGTATGCGGAAAGTATTTACAATTATCTCACAAACCGTTCAGACTTTGATTACACATTGGGTAGAGAAAAATATTAATTAGATATGAAAAAGATATTTTATTTTGTATTAGCAGCAATGGCACTCGTTTCATGTGGCAAAAATAAAAATGCCGAAATGGGACAGGAAAAGCCACAGGTAAAAGTTGTAAATGTCAGCATGCAACCTGTTCAACAGAACGAGACATATACTGCAACCGTAGAGAGTGATGTTAAAAACAACATATCTCCAAATGCTTCATACCGTATCAAGAAGATATACGTAGATGTGGGTGATATTGTAAAAGTAGGACAGCCTCTCGTTCAACTTGATGTTACATCACAGGATCAGCTCAACATACAGTTGCAGAGCCAGACAAGTGCAGTCGAAAGCCAGAAGGCACAGTTGCAGTTGGCAGAATCCGAATTCAAGCGTATTGAGGAATTGTACAACATAGGAGGTGTTTCAAAGTCTGATTATGAGACGGCAAAGACACAGTTTACTGTACAGAAGACCCTTCTGCGTCAGAACCAGAACCAAATCAATGTCATCAAGAGTCAGTTGGCACAAATGCGTCAGAATACAACACTTACAGCTCCTATCAGCGGTGTTGTCACAGCACGTAATTATGATGATGGAGACATGTTTACAAGTCTGCCTATCCTGACCATTGAAAAGCTGAACCCTATAAAGATGAAGATAAATGTTTCTGAATCTTATTTCTCAAAGATAAAGAAAGGAATGAATGTAAACATCGCCCTTGATGCATACAACGATGAAATCTTCAAAGGTCAGGTATCTGTAGTCTATCCTTCCATAGACAATAACACCCACACCTTCCCTGTTGAAATCACTATCGACAACATCAACGGCAAAGTGCGTCCGGGAATGTTTGGGCGTGCAAAACTCATCCTAGGTACCGTTGACCGTTGTATCATTCCGGATGTCGCACTGGTAAAACAGGTCGGTGCTGGTGACCGTTATGTCTATACGTACAAAGATGGTAAGGTGTATTACAAGAGGGTTGAGCTTGGTCAGCACATTGGTGACAAATATGAGATTCTCAGTGGTGTCAAACCTGGCGATGTAGTAGTCATTGCCGGTCAGGCACACCTTGCAGATGCACGTGAAGTTGAAGTGGTTAAATAAGTAAGTAGTAGTATATGAGTTTATATGAAGGAGCGGTCAAACGACCGATTATGACCAGCCTGGTCTTCGCTGCGATTATGATACTCGGTATCTTTTCGCTGTCGAAGTTGCCTATCGACTTGATGCCGGACATTGAGACAAACACCATCATGGTGCTCACTTACTATAATGGTGCTTCGGCTGAAGATATAGAAAACAATGTTTCTCGACCTCTTGAGAACACACTCAACTCGGTAGAACATCTTAAGCACGTCACAAGTAATTCCCGTGAGAATGTATCTGTCATCACATTGACATTTGAATATGGATACGACATTAATGACCTCACGAACGATGTGCGTGACAAGTTGGACATGGTCGCCAACTCATTGCCGACAGAGTGTAATACACCAATCCTCTTCAAGTTCTCCACAGACATGATTCCTATCATGTTGCTGAAGGTAACAGCTGAGGAAAGCCAGAGCGCCCTTTATAAGATTCTTGATGAAAACGTAGCAAATCCATTGGCACGTGTCGATGGTGTCGGTACGGTATCCATAAGTGGCGCACCGGAACGTGAGATAAACATTTACATGGACGCTGCCAAGATGGAGGCATACGGCATCTCACCGGCGACCGTCAGCGCAGCAATAGCAGGAGAAAACCAGAATGTCACTGGTGGTACTGTTGACGTTGGTACACAGACATTTACTGTACGTGCTGAGGGAGAATTTTCTGACCCTAAGCAGATGGAGTCTGTCATCGTGGGAAGCAAGAATGGTGCTAATGTCTATCTGCGCGATATTGCACGTATTGTGGATAATGTGGAGGAACGTGCACAACGCACCTTTACCAACGGTCAGCAAGGTGCAATGATTGTCGTACAGAAACAGAGTGGTGCAAACTCTGTGCAGATTGCAGACAAGGTACATAAGATTCTGCCACAACTTCAGAAAAACCTTCCTTCAGATGTCAAGTTGGGAGTCATCGTTGATACATCAGACAACATTAAGAATACCATCAACACACTTTACGAGACAGTGATGTACGCATTGTTGTTTGTCGTACTTGTCGTGTTTGTCTTCCTCGGACGTTGGAGAGCGACAGTCATCATCTGCCTCACCATTCCTATGTCTCTGATAGCCTCCATGATATACCTATTCGGAACAGGCAGTTCACTGAACATGATTTCCATGTCCTGTCTTTCCATCGCCATCGGTAACGTTGTGGACGATGCCATCGTTGTCTTGGAGAATGTCACCACACATATCGAACGAGGCTCTGCACCGAAACAGGCGGCAGTGCATGGTACCAATGAGGTTGCCATCTCTGTCATCGCATCTACACTGACGATGATTGCCGTATTCTTCCCTTTGACGATGGTGACAGGTATGGCAGGAGTCCTCTTCAAGCAGTTAGGATGGATGATGTGTATCATCATGGTTGTTTCTACTGCATCAGCACTGTCTTTCACACCTATGATGTGTTCACAGTTCCTGAGATTGCAGAAGAAACAGAGTAATATGTTCAAGAATTTCTATGGACCTATCCAGAAGAAACTCGACCAACTTGATGACTGGTACGCAAAGAAAATCAACTGGGCAGTACGACACCGTGTAACTGTTATCGTTGGCTGTATAGCACTCTTTGTCTTGTCACTCATCACCGCCAATGTCATAGGTATGAAGAGTGAGTTCATGCCAGCAAACGACTCTGGTCGTGTCGGTGCAACACTGGAGCTCCCTATCGGCACCCGTGTGGAAAAGGCTGAGGAGATAGCACAAGGACTTACGAAGAAATGGATGGATCGTTATGGTGAAGACCTTACGAACTGTAACTTTACCGTAGGTCAGGCTGGAGAAAACAACACGTGGGCTTCTCTTCGCGACAATGGTTCGCATATCATATCATACAACATACAGTTTGTGCCGTCAAATGAACGTAGCATAGGCCTTGCAAAGATATGCGACGAGATGCGTGCCGACTGTAAGGCGATACCAGAACTTGCAAAATACAATGTGATGCTCGGTGGAGGTAACAACTCCATGGGGGGACAGAGCATGGCAACATTCGAGATTTATGGTTACGACATGAACGACACTTACAATGTAGCCACAGCTCTTGCAGACAGTTTCCAGATGAACCCGATGATTTCGCAGGTCAACATATCACGTTCCGACTACCAGCCGGAAATCGTCGTTGACTTCGACCGCGACAAACTGGCTATGCAGGGACTCACGCTCGCTTCCGCTGCAAGCACTGTCCGCAATGCCATCACAGGTTCGTTGATGTCCTATTATCGTGAAGACGGAGAGGAATATGACATCCGCGTACGTTATGAGCCTACAGACCGTCAGAGCATAGAGGCGATATCCAACATGCTCATACCTAATTCTATGGGCAAGACGGTACGTGTATGCGATGTTGCAACCGTAAAGGAAAGCTCCATTCCACCGACCATTGAACGTAAAGACCGTCAGCGTATTGTCACTGTTACGGCAGTTCTCAAAGACGGCTACGCACTTTCTGACGGAGTGGAACTGGGCAACAAGATTTGTGACAACATGGAGATACCTAACGGTATCACCACGCAGGTAGCAGGTTCTTACGAAGACCAGATGGATTCCAACAAAGACCTCGGCACTCTGCTGTTCCTCGTTGTCATCCTCGTATTCATCGTCATGGCAGCACAGTTCGAGTCAATGTCAAATCCGTTCATCATCATCATATCACTCATCTTTGCTCTCTCAGGTATCATCTTTGCACTTACGCTGACAGGAACCTCACTCAACATCATGTCAATGCTTGGAGGTATCATGCTGGTAGGTATTGTCGTCAAGAACGGTATCGTGCTCATCGACTATACCACACTGAAGCGTGAGCAGGGCATGGGACTCATCCGTGCATCCGTAGTGGCAGCACGCAGCCGTCTGCGTCCTATCCTCATGACAACCCTCACCACCATTCTCGGTATGGTGCCGTTGGCAGTCAGTCAGGGAGTTGGAGCAGAGATGTGGCGTCCGCTCGGTATCTCCATCATCGGTGGTCTTACCGTCTCAACGGTCATGACACTTATCTACGTACCGTCAATGTTCTGTATCTTCGGAGCTAATAAAATAAAGAGAGAACGCGTGCGCATGCGTAAGAAGGCCGCCCTCATGGCATACTGGAACGAGAACAAAGAAAAAGAAATGCTGAAAAAGAAAAAGGGATAAAATGACATTTTATGTCAACGGTCAACAGTCAACGGTCAACGGCCCCATTGGCTGTTGCAAAAAGAAAAACTGCTGACCGCTGACAAGAATATAAAAAAAGCCGTTGACTGTTGACCGTTGACAAAATTTTTAACAACGTAAAAAATTTTTAAATGAGTAGGAATATCGAAAATATCCGAGTATGGCAAGACGCAAGATTGTTTGTAAATAAAATCTATGCAATGATGGCAGATGTTAAAGATTTTGGGTTTCGTGACCAAATACAACGTGCAGCTGTCTCCATTATGAATAATATTGCTGAAGGCTCAGAATCGGGTTCTGACCAGTTATTTTGCAAATATCTGAATATTGCAAAAGGTAGCTGTTCTGAAGTCAAGAGTATGCTTTATCTCTGTAGTGATTTAAACTACTGTACAGAGGCTAAAAAGGAAGATATGCTGAAAGAATTATTGTCGGTAACAGGACAGCTTTATAGATTAATTGAAGTTTTACAACAACCAAATAAAAAGCAGTAGGCTGTTGACCATATACAAAAAGAAAAGCCGTTGACTGTTGACTGTTGACCGTAGACCATAGACAAAAACGTATACAAAAAGAAAAGCCGTTGACTGTTGACTGTTGACCGTAGACAAAAATATTAAACAAGTTTAAATATTTTCAGTATGAAAGCTATAATGATATCATTTGATCAGGCACATTACGACAATGTAGTTGCCGCCCTCAACTCCTCCATGGCACGAGGCTTTACCATGATGGAACAGACAAAGGGCAGAGGAACAAAGACTGGCGAGCCACACTATGGCACACACGCATGGCCGTCAATGTGTTCCACCATCTTTACCATTGTTGAAGACGAACAGGTAGAGCCATTGCTCAACCGTCTGAAGAAGATAGACAATGAATATGAGATGCTCGGTCTCCGGGCATTCGTCTGGACAATAGAAAAAACCATATAATCGTCTATAATCATCCCATGAAATTCCGAGGCCGTCATCATGACGGTCTTTTTTTTGCTAAAAAATTTGGTGAAAACAAAAATGTTTGTACCTTTGCACCGTCATTCATGCAATGACACTGCGGGGTTATATGCCCCGAAACTTATTGGATTGTCATAAAGCGTTAGCTTTTATTTGTGTTATTCTCGAATTACCACATGTAGAATTTCAGCACGAATGAATAAGGAGCACGCCTGTGTTTGGACTGTGAACATTGGTCTTTTTCATTTTATTTGAATTTACCGTGTCGTAAAGCGAAATAGCTGGAGAATACAGCATCTGTCTGTTATGTTCTCCCATTTCTTTTAATTGTTGACGCTGACAAGATAAGGATCACATCCTTGCCACTAGGATTAACAATATAAAAGAAAGGTTATTAGATTATGAAAGTAAAAAAATTATGTAAACTTGTTTACGAAGCACCAGACATTGATGTTGCCGACATCAAGTTGGAAAGTTATCTGTGTCAGGCGAGTGTTCCCGTTATTCCGACAGAAGAACCGGGACATGAGGGCTTTGGCGATGAGGAAGAAGAATGGTAAACAAAAGGTGTTCAAGATTGTTATTTAAAAGATTTAGAATTATGAAAAAGATTTTTTTATTAGTGTTTACAGCATGTGCTTTTGCGGCATGTTCAACAGATAACGATGATATAACTCCGAAGCCTACACCAGGGCCAGGCGGAGAACTGGTTGAGATGTCTCTGTCAGCAGGTTTTGAAGGAGACAGAACGGTGCTCGTTAATGAAAAAGACGTTTATTTTCAATATGACGATAAGATAAATGTTTATACTGGAACAGAAACACCTGTTGTGTTTACTTCAGATATCATAGAGGGTGGTGAGCCTGCAACAAACACTAATTTCAAGGGGCTTATCAATATAGCAGAGGGTGCAGATATGTTCGTTGTCTATCCAAGCAGTCAGGGCAGTAGCGAAGCAATGACAACGCCTGGCACTATCACAGCAACGATACCTGCAACGCAAACTGCAATTGCAGGTACATTCGACCCGTCAGCAAATATCAGTGTTGCAAAAGTGAAAGATGGCAAAATCATCCTGAAGAATGTATGTGCACTCATGCATTTCCAGATTTCCGAAGCAGATGCAGCAAATAAGTACGTGAAGGCTGTTGTGACGGCAGACAAGCCATTGGCAGGTACTGTAAACATCAATGCCAATGCTGACGATCCTACTTTTGACAGAGAAAATATAACTGGTGGCTCAAATACTGTTACTCTCGCTCCGAATGGTGAGAAGTATTTCAGTGCAGGCGACTATTACATTTCTCTGCTTCCGGGAGAATATACCAGTGTTTCTATTGATTTGTATGATGAAATTGGTCCTGTTGCAAGCAAGGTAAAAACTGGCACTGCAACTCTGACGCGAAGCAAGAGGGTGAAGATGAATCCAATCGTTGATGTTATCCCTGGTGTGTTTAGCGTAAGTGCCACTAAGAAGGTGCGTTTTTCAAGAGGAAATCTCTGGGGTGAAGTAAAAGATGCGGAAAACACAATTTGGCATATAGAGGAAAATCAATATCAAGATATGAGCGGGGGGTATGATGCGTCCCATGTTCAGTATATATGGAGTGTAGCTGCATCGAATACTGCTTGTAATCAAAAACAGCCGACAATGTCTGACGATGATGTGTTATTTGCAGGAAGTAATTTCCATACAAAGGAAAGTAATAGAACTTGGGGCGTATTGACGCAAGCCGAAATGAAATATTTGATAGGTGAAAGAACTAATTATGCAAACCTTACCAGCGGTAAAAGTTATATTAATAATACAACAACTCCAAAGATAGACGATAAGTATTACAACGGAGTCTTTTTCTATCCGGATGGTTATGAAGGAGAAAAGATTCCATTTACAAAAAAACCGAATACGTGGAATGAAATAAACAAAGCGGGAATTGTGTTTTTTCAACAACCGGGTTATCGTACTAGTGGTGGTATCACATATTCTACTAACAAAGATAATGCGTTTTATTTGCTGAATACTATTAATGATAAAGCTCATTGTGCTTTGTATAACTGTTGTAGGAATGGCAATGTAGCTCAAGGTACTTGTGCTAGAAATGTTGCTCGTCCAGTTCGTCTTGTGACGGTGGTTGATCCCGGAAATTAAAAAATGATATAACGCATTAGTGAATCTCTAATCGATTTTTCACTAAATTTTCATAATTAAAAACATTCCTGGCCTGTCTTGCTGAGAAGCACGACAGGTTTTTTTTTAGCCTCTACAGAGAAATAGTTTAAAGATTAGGGCCTCAAAAAACAAATAATCTAAAAAAAAATGATTTTTTTTGTTTATGTTTTCGATTTGTACTAACTTTGCACCGCCTTTAATGGCAATCGTCGTGTAGCAATACATGATGACTTATTGAAAAAAAGCGTTAGCTTTTGTTTGTGTTATTCTCGAATTACCACAAGTAGAATCTCAGCACGAATGAATAAGGCTAGTGTTCACGTCAATTCAGGCGTGGACTCTGTTCAAGAATATTAGTGCTGAAGGTTGTGGTAAACCAGAGAATAATAATATCGGAGATACAAGTCCATGCTGTAAGCATAGAAACCGATATTTACACAACATTGTTGATGTGTCTTGCAAATAGTGAGAATGTTTAATTAAAAAAATATATATAGTATTAATAATTTTTATTGGTTTTAAGATTATGAAGAAAGGTTTTAGTCAAAGACATCTTTATGTGTCTCCAAGCATGAAGGTGTTTGAGTTGGATTTGGAGAGCTTACTCTGCCAGCAGAGCGCAGGTAACGAAACTTTTAATGAGGGCTCAACAGGAGATTGGGTTATCACAGACGATGATGATGAAAGTATGTAAAAATTGAAAGATTATGAAAAAGTATTTTTATTTCTTATTGTTTGCCCTGACGGCAATGGTATTTACAGGATGTTCAAGTGACGATGACTTTACTCCGGACACTCCTGAAGGAGAGACCTTTACTGCATCTATAGAGGAAGCATCAAGGACGATGCTCAATGGCAGAAAGGTAACATGGATAGAAGGTGATGCTGTAAACTTTGCTACGACTGCCACCACTTTGGCTGCACCATATAGCGTTACTCCTCTGGGAGATGGAAGTATGGGATTGCTTTCACCGACAGGTACGAATACGCCAAAGACTCCGTACGAGGCATATTATCCTGAAAGTATTTGGGCAAAAAACGAACAGGGAAAATATTCTTCTGCACTGAACTACAGACAGGACTATGAAAGTGAGAACAACATATCAAAGGTAAACCCGATGTACGCTACGAGTGAAACCACATATCTTACTTTCAAGAACATCTGCGGTATGCTCAGGTTGAAACTCAAAGGAACGGCGAAGATATCACGTATCATGGTTTCTGACGGTGACCACTCTCTGTCGGGAAGTTTCAGTTTGAATAATGATATGGCTGTGATTTCATCAACATCAGAAGAAATGCGCACAGGTGTCTATCTCAACTGTGGGGAAGGTATTCAGTTGACACCAGAGGGAACGGATTTCTGTATCTCCATCCCTGCTGGAAGAACGTACAACAAACTCGTCATAAAGGTGTATGATACTGAAGATGGTTACTACACCATGAGAATATCCAACGCTACTGTTGACAGGAACAACATCTATACGATAGAGAAGACTCCGAAGTTCAAACCTGTACCGGCTCCTGTCATGCCGGGAGCATTCTCTGTGTCAAATGATGATGGTAAGACAATACGCAAAGTCTATTTCTCAAGAGGAAACATGTACTGGGACGCTATAAGAGAGCAGTTTGATCTTGAAGTAAACCAGCAGGACTATTCTCCCGTACCACTTCGTGGATATTGGTCTGTATATGATCCTACTCATGTGTCTCATTTATTCTATACACAGGATCCAGAGAAGGCGTATGGCCTTACTTACGACACATCGAAAGATACTAAAACTGACACTCTCTTCGCTCATGGAATGGAGATGTATGGAACAAAATGGCAGGTTCTTACGGAAAACGAATGGAAGTATCTTTTTACGCGTAAAGGTAACGGGAAATATTTGTTTGCAGGAAAGGCTGTGGAAATAGACAACGAATACGTCATCGGTATGTTCCTGTATCCAGACGATTATGTGGGAAACAAGGATGAAGATACATGGAAAGAGATAGAAGATGCCCATATCGTCATCCTGCCAGTGTCAGGTGGAGCGCGTTCTCATGCAGGTGATGGCTCAACTATAGCGTCAATAGGACAGCAGGGTACATACATGGCCAATAAGTTGAGATCGAATGGAAGTACTGGTGGATATTATTTCAAAACAATAAATAAGGGAAAGGAGTGGACTAAGAATACAATTGCTTTTGGACGTGGGTATGGACTTGCTATCCGCCTCGTGACAGAGGAAAACCCTAATGAAAAGTAGAATATAAACGAATTGGTGAATCTCTAATCAATTTTTCACTAAATTTTCACAATTAAAACATTCCAAGACCTATCCTGCTGCGAAGCACGATAGGTCTTTTTATTTTCAAAACTCTGCAAGAATTTTCAATTATTTCGGGAGGGGCGTGATACTTCTTTTAAAAAAAATCGAAATTTTATTTTGAGTTTTTATTTTTTTTGTATCTTTGCACTGTGCAAGTAGATGAGTTGCTGCATATTAACATTTTAGGTATTTATGGGGATTTGTGATTCTGAAATCTGAACAATTTCAAATGTAGCACAAAGTAAGATTGTGATGAGAGCATTACTAATACGTGGACTTTTATTCGTTGTTTGTGTTACAGGTAGTTCAGAACCTCAGAATCAAAATCAGAATAGGTCCACGTGTGTTTTTGTTAAAAAAAAAATCTGTGCCTAAAAACTATAAGGAAGACTACCCCGACCCCTCCCTAAAAAACCTTAAACTTTAATCTCTACCCCTCATCGTACGAACCACCCCACCCATTTCTACCATCTACCATAATTGACGATGTCAGTAGTCGTAAATGCAGATGTTAGTAACCTTAAATGCTGATGTCAGCAGCCGTAATTGGTGATGCGTGCAACCGCAATTGGTGATGTGTACAACCACTATTGGTAATAAAACCAGCCGTAATTGATGATGCGACCAGGCGAAATAGAAAATACGAGTGACCACATTTGCAATTTCCACCTACGCACGTGCAACTTTCAAGTCACCCGAGTTTAACTTATACTAATAACTCTGTGAGGAAATACATACATTATAGTTCGGTATCTTGTTTATAGCAGAGAAAGTTCCGTTTTTTTTTATTTCTCGCAAAGGAAATCCTGCCTCTTGCGAGGTTATGTATCTAAGTATATGCCTTTATGCAAGTAAACTTCCAAAAGTCATATTCTTTTATACATGCCATCTGCGATGACTCAAGATTTCACGCAGAGAGCAGAGGCAATCTGCGATTGCTACGCAGAGATTTTACTATACTCATTATTATATTTGCAAAAGATACCAATCTTGTTTCCATTGCTACTCTGCGTAGCAACTGAAAGTTGCGCCTCTGCCCTCTGCGTAATGAAATACGTAGCACGGAGTGCATAGCGGAATGCGATG
>JAKSJA010000013.1 GCA_024398495.1 Bacteroidaceae bacterium
TTCTTCTATCCATGTCATCTGCGATGCCCCAAGATTTCACGCAGAGGGCAGAGGCGCACCTCGTCGGTGCTACGCAGAGAACTCTCCTCTATGAGGAGTGGAATTCGTGATTTAGGAACTTCGGGAATTAGACAATAAGAATTTCAATAATTGCGACCTACCGCAAATGCAGATGTCAGCAACCGCACTTGCAGATGTCAGTAATCGCAAATGTTGATGTCAGCTACCGCAATTGCTGATGTGTACAACTGCAATTGGTGATGTGTGCAACCAAAATTGACGATGAGACCAACCACTGTTGGAAATGCGACCAGGCGAAATAGAAAATACGAGTGACCATACGTGCATTTTCTACCTACACACGTATGACTTTCAAGTCACCCGAGCTTAACTTATACTAAAAACTCTGTGAGAGGTTAAAAAATCATTCTCAATTCTAAATTGTCAGTTGTCCTTTCCCTAAATGAAAATCTCTGCGTAGCAACTGAAAGTTGCGTCTCTGCCCTCTGCGTAATGAAATACGCGGCACGGAGTGCATAGCGGAATGCGATGTTCACAACAAAGTTTACTTTGGATGTGAGCAATCGGCATTTTGCGGGAATTGATGTAGTCAATACGTATTTCATCTCTGCGAGAGATTTAATAAATCCTGCGACTGGCTCAGTAATCAGCCGTTGACTGTTGACCGTTGACCGTTGACATTCGATTGCAGACGTTGCAAGCGAATCTTGATTTCAACACTTCATATAGTTTTTGTCAAAACGACGTGAAGATGTTGTTGAAATGACGCGTTAACAAATTCTTTATGAAGATGTGGGTAATTCTTTATGAAGTTTCGGGCAATTCTTTATGAAGTGTTGGGCAATTCTTTATGAAGAGTTGACCATTTCTTTATGACGAGTTTGTCACTTCTTTTTGACACGCACAAACAATCTTTGTGACGAGTGCAACCAAACTATGCGATGCGTACATCCGACATAAAGGCAAGTCACATCTACGTCTCACAGAGTTTGATTCTAACTTGCCCATATGGTAGGTCTGCCCGACAACAATGGTGCTTCTGCCCGACAAGTCAGATAGGTCTTCTTAATAGGTCAGATAGGTTTTAACCCCACGTCAGGTGATGCACATCCTCACGTCAGGTGATGCACATCCTCACATCAGGTTGCACGCATCCCCACGTTAGGTTGCACACATCGCCATGTCGGGTGACGCACATCCCCACGTCTGGTTGCATGCATCGCCATGTCAGGTGGGTAGCATGGTGCGGAATGGCGTTTTGTACAATGCGATGTGGTGTTTTATATGATGCAGAAATTATATCTAATAATCAAACTGTCAACCTTAAAGTTTTGGGAATATATTATTATAATATCATCTAATTTTTTTAGAAAGATTTTTTGAAAATAAAAAATAATTTGTACATTTGTAATGAATACATTTAAAAATGAAGAAAAGATGAAAAGATTTGCATTTATTTTAGTCATTCTGCTAACAGTAATAACGAGTGTTTCGGCACAATCGTTTTTGAAGAAAGTAACAAGCGTTACAGAAAAAGTAACGTCAGTATCCACTAATGAACTACCTTCTGCCGATGACATCAATTGGACCCCACTGAAAATTGAAGGTTCAGGACCGAAGGTTACAAGTAATGAATATTGTATCATGTTGCATAGTCCTAATGCTATAGAGACTAAGGTCTGTGGCAGTGATGGTACATTCTATATTGACGGAAAGATGAAGAACCGCGAGGCATGCAGGATAAATGGTTGGAAGGTGTTCAAGAAGTTTACCCACATATCATCCACTTCCTTTAAGGATGGAAAATTTACCTGTTATTATCTTCTGGAACAAGAGGTTAATGACGAAGGAGACATCGTCGATCGACAGGTACATGTTATAAAATATTAAAGAAAAAATAAAATTTTTTTGTTTCTGTGTTCGGTTTGTTGTAACTTTGGTTTTACCGAACTTACACTGCACCTCAGTACTACCTACAAACTGAGTTTTTACTTTTATTGATACAATAATTCCCTGAAATAAATTTCGTGCCTTTTTGTTTCAATAAAAAAAATAAATAAAATTTATTTGGTAGTACATTCGGTTTGTTGTAACTTTGCAACGGAATAAGTAGTGATTACCCTCTCCCCCAGATGAATAATGGGGGGGGGGGTAAATATTTAATATTCAAGAGGTTACGTTGTGAAATTGGGAAGATAGCCCGTCTGTTGAAGACGGGTTTTCTTTTTGCTTAATACCATTTCATCGCCAGAAATCTACGAGGCGAAGTTGATCCTAAGTGGGTACGGACTAATGGTTGCATTAACTTTTGCAAGCGAGGACAGGTTTTTTCGGAGTTCCAAATTGTTCAATTGTGGCCTGTGATAGTGTTTGTGAATATATAAATCGTAGTGGATGTCAAATATAATAGACAATATGTTGATTTATTGTAGTTTTATCTTTTATAATGGATAAAATTATTATCTTTGCAACAAATTTCAATCACAAACAATATGAAAATACAAATAAGGTCAGCATATATTGACCAAATTGAGAAGTGTTTTGGCAAGGATTATATTATTGTCCTTGTTGGCCAACGACGTGTAGGAAAAAGCTACATGCTAAAAATGATTCGCAACATTAAAGAACAAGACACGAACAATAATATCATCTATGTTGACAAGGAGAAGGAACAATTTGATTTCATACAAACCTACCAAGATTTGAACGAGTACATAAAGAGTAAGTATGAAAAGGGTAAAAAGAACTATATTCTCGTGGATGAGATTCAAGATATTGAAGGATTTGAACGTACTGTTCGCAGTTTCTGTAGCGAACCTGACGCAGAAGTTGTCATAACTGGCAGTAACGCTAAAATGCTGAGTGGCGATTTAAGCACGTTAATAGGTGGCCGCTATAAGGAAATATACATTCAATCGTTGAGTTATCAGGAATTTCTCCTCTTTCATCAACTTACAGACAATGACGATTCATTGAGCAAATATATCCAATTCGGAGGTTTACCAGGGTTGGCAAAAATTGGTTTGGAAGACGATGATGTTCGTGAGTACCAAAGGGATATTTACAATACCGTATTGTTGAAAGATGTGATATTAAGGAATAAAATTCGTAACGTGACTTTTCTTGAAAATCTTGTTCACTTTCTTGCAGACAATGTTGGTAAAATAATATCAGCAAACAGCATTGCAAAATACATGAAGTCGCAAGGTCAGTCAATAACTTCGACAACCATTATTGAATATACAAAGTTTCTTTCTGAGTCTTATATCCTCCATAAGGTCAATCGTTATGACATTCATGGTAAAAGGCTATTTGAGAGTAATGGTAAATTCTATTTTGAAGATCATGGTGTGAGAAATTCACTTGTCGGAGGTAGCCGCGAAGGTGACATTGAAAAGGTTATAGAGAATATTGTGTATCAGCATCTTATCCGTATGGGTTACGAAGTTACAATTGGTCAACTCCATGCAGGGGAAATAGATTTTGTGTGTTCCAAGAACGGTGGGCATCGTTTTTATGTACAGGCTTCCTATATCATTGCAGATGAAAACACGCAGAAAAGGGAGTTCGGTAATCTTGTGGCAATCAAGGACAACTACCCTAAATATGTAATCTCCATGACACCACTTGTAAAAAAGAATGATGATAACGGGATTATACATTTAGGACTTAGAACATTCTTAATGTCAAACGAGTTGTAAGTGGAATTGGAAAAAATAACCCGTCTGTTGAAGACGGGTTTTCTTTTGGTTAATACCATTTTATCGCCAGAAATCTACGAGGCGAAGTTCGAAAATCAATGTGGAATATCCCGGAATGCCAGATGAGCCTGACTCACCATAGGCAAGGGTGTATGGTATGTAAATCTGCCACCAATCTCCTTTGTGCATGTGCTGTAAGGCGGTGGAAAATCCAACGACTACGCTACTGACAGCAAATTTTGTCGGTACGTAAGTGGCTGGATCCAGTTTTGTTCCTGTCCCTGTCTGGTCGAAGATGATACCTTGCGGATAACTTGTTGAAGGTAACAGACGACCGAGATACTGTACCTTGGCAGAGTCTGTATATAGAGGACAGTTGCCACTTTCGCCAAGATGCAGTTTGTGTACGATGATATAATCTGTTGATGATACGTTCCCAGAGTCTGTCTTTGTCCAAGTGAGTATCTTTTCCCAACTTTTATCTTTCTGACCTTTGTCGATGGAATCGAGAAGATTTTGAAAAAACTTGCTGTTTTTTGCTTGCCAGTCAGGATATTCTTCTACGGTATTGTCAGCAGTGTCACAACTTGTGATGAACAGACAACAAAGAAGAAAAAATATGATATGAGTGATTTTCATTTTCATTACTGTATCTTCTTCAATAGTGATGCAATGGATACTTTGTCTTCGATGATACCGCGTAGTTCTGAAATTTTTATTCTTTCCTGTTCCATAGTGTCACGGAAACGCAATGTCACGGTGTCGTCTTTCAATGTGTCGTAGTCAATGGTTACGCAGTAAGGAGTTCCTATGGCATCCTGACGGCGATAACGTTTCCCTACAGTATCTTTCTCATCGTATTTACAGTTGAAATGGAACTTGAGTTCGTTCATTATCTCCTGTGCTTTCTCTGGCAGACCGTCTTTCTTTACAAGTGGCAGAACAGCCAGTTTCACCGGTGCCAAAGCAGCTGGCAACTTGAGAACTACGCGGGTCTCTCCGTTCTCCAACTGTTCCTCATTATAAGAGTGGCACATGATAGAAAGGAACATTCTGTCAACACCAATTGATGTCTCAATGTCGTACGGTGTATAACTCTCGTTGGTGACAGGGTCGAAATACTTAATGCCCCTGCCAGAGAATTTCTCGTGTTGTGAGAGGTCGAAGTCGGTACGTGAATGTATTCCTTCCACCTCCTTGAAGCCAAACGGCATCTTGAATTCGATGTCAGTGGCAGCATTTGCATAATGTGCCAACTTGTCGTGGTCATGGAAACGGTAGTTTTCTGCTCCGAAGCCAAGTGCCTGGTGCCATTTCATGCGTGTTTCTTTCCATTTTGCAAACCACTCCATTTCCGTTCCCGGCTGTACGAAGAACTGCATTTCCATCTGTTCAAACTCGCGCATACGGAAGATGAACTGCCGTGCAACAATCTCATTGCGGAATGCCTTGCCTATCTGTGCGATACCGAAAGGCAGTTTCATTCGTCCTGTCTTCTGCACGTTGAGATAGTTCACGAATATGCCTTGTGCCGTTTCCGGACGGAGATATACTTTGCTTGCACCATCTGCCGTAGAACCAAACTCTGTTGCAAACATGAGGTTGAACTGTCGTACTTCCGTCCAATTGCGAGTGCCGCTGATAGGGCAGACGATTTCTTCATCGATGATGATCTGACGCAGTTCGTCGAGATTCATATCGTTCATGGCTTTCTGAAAACGTGCATGGAGAGCATCGCGTTTGTCTGCAATCTCTTTTACACGCGGAGATGTTGCCAGATATTGTTGTTCGTCGAAAGCATCCCCGAAACGCTTGCGTGCCTTTGCCACTTCTTTTTCAATCTTCTCATCGTACTTTGCCATCTGGTCCTCGATGAGTACGTCTGCACGGTAGCGTTTCTTTGAATCACGGTTGTCAATGAGTGGGTCGTTGAATGCATCTACGTGTCCGCTTGCTTTCCATATTGTCGGATGCATGAATATGGCGGAGTCTATTCCTACGATATTGTCATGGAGCAATACCATGCTCTTCCACCAGTATTCCTTGATGTTGTTTTTGAGTTCAATACCATTCTGCCCATAGTCATAGACGGCTGCAAGACCGTCATAGATGTCGCTACTTGGGAAAACAAATCCGTATTCTTTGCAATGAGATACTATCTTCTTGAAAACATCTTCTTGTGCCATATCTGTTTTATATTATTTGATTGCAAAGTTAATTCAATTCGCAGAAAATACAAAATATAAATGTTTTTATTTGAATGAAGCTATTACAAGGGCGATAAATTATGTGTTTTTGCGTTTTTTTATTAACTTTGTGGGCAAATGTAGCATATAATATATGAAAGACGAAGATACTCAGCAGTCGGAGGTTATTGGTCAGCAGGATGACGACAACCTGTCTCAAGAGGCTCATTCGGAATATAAGCCAGCGAACAGATTTGACGCTTCTATCGTGCATCATCTTGATGGAATGTATCAGAACTGGTTTCTGGACTATGCTTCGTATGTCATCCTTGAGCGTGCTGTCCCACATATTGAAGACGGACTGAAACCTGTGCAACGCCGTATCCTGCACTCCATGAAGGAAATGGATGATGGGCGCTATAACAAGGTGGCTAATCTTGTGGGACATACGATGCAGTACCATCCCCATGGCGATGCCTCAATAAAGGATGCTTTGGTGCAGTTGGGACAGAAGAACCTTACAGTGGATTGTCAGGGAAACTGGGGAAATATCTTTACCGGTGACGAGGCAGCTGCCGGGCGTTATATAGAGGCACGTCTGTCGAAATTTGCTCTTGATGTGGTCTTCAACAATAAAACTACGGAATGGCAACTCAGTTATGACGGACGCAATAAAGAGCCAATCACACTGCCTGTGAAATTTCCTCTCTTGCTTGCTCAGGGAGCAGAGGGCATTGCTGTCGGATTGAGTTCAAAGATACTTCCGCATAATTTCAATGAGTTGTGCGATGCAGCGATAAGTTATTTGAAGAATGAGGAGTTTCACCTATACCCTGATTTCCAGACAGGAGGAAGCATTGACGTGTCACAATACAGAGACGGTCAGCGAGGAGGACTCGTAAAGGTGCGTGCCAAGATAGAAAAAGTTGACCAGAAGACTCTTGCCATACGGGAGATACCTTTCGGCAAGACAACGACAACGCTCATCGATTCTATACTCAAAGCAATAGAGAAAGGTAAGATAAAGGCAAAGAAAGTGGATGACAATACCGCTGCAGAAGTGGAGATATTGATACACCTGACTCCGGGTGTGAGCCCAGACAAGACGATAGACGCACTTTATGCCTTTACCGATTGCGAATCGAGCATTTCGCCAAACTGCTGTGTGATAAAAGACCGAAAACCACAGTTCCTTACGGTAAGTGATGTTCTGAAACGTTCCGTTGACAAGACTATGGAACTTTTGAAAAAGGAACTGGAAATCCGTAAGGGAGAGTTGTTGGAGCAGTTGCATTTTGCTTCGTTGGAAAGGATATTTATTGAGGAAAGAATATATAAGGGCAAGCCGTTTGAAGAAGCAGAATCAAGTGATGCGGCATGCGAATATATTGATGAACGACTTACTCCATATTATCCTGAGTTCCTTCGGGAAGTAACGAAAGAGGATATCCTGAAACTGCTTGAGATAAAGATGAACCGTATCCTCAAATATAATAAGGACAAGGCAGATGAGGCGATACAACGGATGAAAGACGAGGTGAAACGTATCAACAAAGACCTCGCTCAGATGGTACGCGTCACAATAAAATGGTTTGAATACGTCAGGGATAAATATGGCGAAAATATGCCTCGTCTTACGGAAATACGTAGTTTCGACACTATCGTTGCGAGCAAGGTTGTGGAGGCAAATCAGAAACTGTATATAAACAGAGATGAAGGTTTCATCGGTACTGCGCTAAAGAAAGATGAATTTGTATGCAACTGCTCGGATATTGATGATATCATCATATTCTTCAAAGACGGTAAGTTTAAGGTAATACGCGTTGCAGACAAGATATTCGTGGGTAAGGATATATTGCACCTGCAAGTATTCAAACGCAATGATGTCCGTACCATATACAATGTTGTCTATCGTGATGGAAAACACGGTTTCTATTTTATAAAGCGTTTTAATATCACGTCTGTCGTAAAGGATAAGGAATATGACCTGACGCAGGGAAAACCAGATTCAAAGGTGATATATTTTACTTCAAACCAGAATGGTGAAGCAGAAGTAATAAAGATAACTCTGT
The DNA here is from genome assembly GCA_024398495.1 of Bacteroidaceae bacterium. Lineage (GTDB taxonomy): Bacteria > Bacteroidota > Bacteroidia > Bacteroidales > Bacteroidaceae > Prevotella. The sequence continues at coordinate 7,981 of JAKSJA010000013.1, forward strand.
CGCCAAGTCAGAAGGTAAAGAAACAGTTCCTGGAAAAAGACTTTTCTGAGGTACGCATCAAGGCACGCAGCAGTAAGGGGAACGTGCTTTCAAAGAATACCATACAGAGGATAGGGCTGAAGTCACACGGTGGAAGTACGCTTGGCGGAAGAAAGGTGTGGTTTGATGAAGATGTCAAACGACTGAACTATGATAACAGAGGAAGATATCTCGGTGAATTCGGTAATGATGACAAGATTCTTGTTGTGCTGTCTTCAGGGGAATACTATCTCAGTTCTTTTGATTTGAACAACCACTACGAAGACAATCTTGTCCGTCTTGAAAAATACAAGATAGACAAGGTGTGGTGTGCTGTTGTACGTTATGCTTCCGAGAAGAAGATGGCATACATAAAGCGTTTCCTTATGGAAGCAACAACAAGAAAGCAGAACTTCATGGGCGATGATGCGAACAACAAACTGATGTTGCTCACAGACGTGAAAAATCCACAGATACAGATTACTTTTGCTGGTGCTGATTCAGTCCGTCTGCCTGTAGATATAGATACGTCTGAATTTATTGCTGTAAGAAGTGCAAAGGCAAAAGGTAAACGTCTGTCTGCATATCCTGTTGCAGATGTTGTGCTTACATCTTACGATGAAGATGAATCTTTGGAAGATGAGGAAATTGCAGAACCTGTTCAGGATGAGGTACCAGACGCTCAAAGTGCTGATGAAACAGATAGCGGATCTGCACAAAAAGCAGAACCTTTGCAGGGAGAACTGGATTTGTTTTAATGAAAATGCGGTATTATAGTTTTCTCGTTTTATTCCTGATATGTCTGTCCGCCTATTCTCAGCGTGACACTATACAGGGTGACAATATCACCGTGAAAAGTAATATGGTAGGCATTGGTGGTACAAATGTATTGGATACCTATATTTCACCCGAAAAATATCGTGGGATGGATATCCGTTTCATCTCCATGACGGAGAAATGGAATCCAAACAAGAAACTGTCTTATCAGCGCATGTTCAGCATCAATGCTTCTCTCCCCCATAACAGAGCGGAAAACTGCAACTATCTTGCAGGTATGATAAACTACTCATGGGGATTGCACTATAATATAATTGTCAACGGTCAACGGTCAACGGTCAACGGCCAACAGTCAACAGTCAACCGACGCCAAACCGAGAGCAATCAAGTAAACTTGAATTGCCGAGATGCGAAGGAGGAAGACCGAAAGGTCAACGGCCAGCGTCAACTCCGTTTACAATTGGGTGCTTTGTTAGAGGGGAATCTTGGTGGATTGTATTCAACTCGCTCGAGCAATAATGTAGGACAGGCGAAAATGTCAATAAATATATGTCCGTCAGCTATCGTGTCGTATGATTTCCCTTTATGGAAACGGATATTTACTGCACGTTATGAGATAGATGCACCATTATTCGGCATAATGTTCTCTCCAAATTATGGCCAGTCTTATTATGAGATATTCACCGAAGGAAACAGTGACCATAATATCGTACTGACATCGTTGGGCAATGCTCCATCAATGAGGCATTTCCTTACGTTAGATATCCCGATAAAATCGGTTACTTTACGCGTTGGGTATGAGGGCGATTTCCAACAATCAAATGTAAATGGGATAAAATCGCATATCTGGACAAATAGTTTCCTAATAGGTTATGTGAAACGTTTCAAATTAACAAAGATAAGATGAAGGCACTGAAATCTCTCATGATTATGATATGCTGTACAGTGTTGGTCGCTTGTATAGATGTCGATGAACGTTCTGATTCGCGTGACGGAAACTATGATGCCTTGTGGACGATAATGGATGAACATTATTGTTATTTCGATTACAAAAAGACAGAATACGGACTTGACTGGAACAATGTATATGCAAAATACAAAGGGCGTGCAGATACGGTAAAGACAGTAATAGAACAGTTTGATGTGTTCTCTGACATGCTTGATGAACTGCGTGACGGACATGTGAATCTTGTTTCGGATTTTAATTTCTATCGTTATTGGGATTGGAAAGAGGGCTATCCTGAGAATTTCAGTGACTCCATTTTGCGCCGCTATATAGGAACGGATTATTATATGGCTGGCGGATTGAAATACTGCATACTTAGAGATTCTATTGCGTATCTGCGATGTGAAAGTTTTTCGTCGTCATTTTCTGAAAACAACTTGTCGTACGCTTTGTTCCTGATGAGTGAATGTCCGGCACTCATTTTGGATTTGCGAAATAATGGCGGAGGCAATCTGACATTGGCAGAACGTCTGTCATCTCGGTTTACAGAGGAGAAGATTCTGACAGGTTATATGCGCCATAAGACAGGAAAAGGACATTCTGATTTTTCTGATTATGAAGCACGATACATTGAACCGTCTTCTGGCGTGAGATGGACAAAGCCGATAATAGTATTGACAAACAGAGGTGTGTTTTCTGCTGCCAATGAATGTGTGAATGAACTGCGTTGCTGCCCTAATGTTACTGTTGTTGGTGACAGGACAGGCGGTGGCGGTGGACTTCCTTTTACATCAGAATTGCCGAATGGTTGGACAGTACGTTTTTCTGCTTGTCCGATGTATGATAAGAATAAAAAAGATATTGAATTCGGAATCGAACCGGATTATAAAGTTGACATAACATCTGATGACTATCAGAAAGGAGTTGATACCATATTGGAATTTGCCTTTGAATACATCATCAATATATTGAGTGAGAACTAAAATAAACTTGTTATGAAAAACATCCTTGTTATCTTGTTTTTGTGGTGTTCGTGTGATGTTTTTGCTGTAACTCCTAACGATTCTGTCCGTCATTATGTGATTGAAGGTGCTGGAATTACGGTAGGGAAATATATGACTTCTTCGGATGGATCGTCATCATTCAGCATAGAACAAAAAGGGAAAATACCTTTTTCTCAGCAATGTATTGTTCAGACCAAAGAAGTATTGAAGAAAGTTGATGACATCCCTTATATGCGTGTCCGAGAGGCATTGCCAATACCTTCATGTTATACACCTACAGAACAAGGGGTTCATGCAGGACTTGCAGATGGTGTGTACCATCACCTTCATTCTGCCGGTATGGATATTCTTCCTAATGGAGATATTCTTGCAATATATTTCAGTACTCCTGTTGGCAAGGCTGAGGCTGATACTTCTACCACTTTTGTACAGGCACGTTTGCGCTATGGTAGTGATGAATGGGATATGCCAGAACTTTTGTTTAAGACAAGAGGAGGAAATGATCAGTCGGCACTTATCTTTACGGACAAAGATACAGTCTGGTTCTTCGGCGGTGGCCGTGGATTAGGCGATGGTGTCCCATTCCGTATTCTCCGCAGTACGGATAATGGGCAGACATGGACGCTCATCATCCCGCAGATGGACCATCCTTTGACGGCTTATATGGCGCAGCCTATTACAACAGCTTTCCGCAACGAAAAAGGTGAACTGTTTGTTGCTATTGATGGTAAAGGTCCGTCAAGCTTGCTTCTCAGAAGTCAGGATGGAGGATATTCTTGGCATGACATGGGAGGACGGACTTCGTCACGCCATTCAGCAATAGTCCCTTTGGATGATGAAGGAACCCTATTGTCTATCGGTGGAAAGAATAATGGGGTAAATGGGTGGAATGCCCAAAATATATCACATGATTGGGGAGCAACATGGGAAAGTCCTACACAATCTCCATTCCCTCCTCTTGGTACGGCGCAGCGTCCTTGTATCATACGTCTGCATTCGGGTGCATTGCTTGCTGTAGGTGATTCTTATATGCATAAGAAAAAGATTGCTCCGCCAGCAGGGTGGAAATATGGCAACGGATGTTATGTGGCTTTGTCTCGTGATAATGGTAAGACATGGAAGATACGAATCTTACCAGTGACATTACCTCAACATCACCGTGTCACATATCCATCTTTGGGCTATGTGACCTTGCGTCAAGGGCATGATGGCATGATTCATATATTGACAACCACGAACTATCCGGGGATACACATTGAATTTAATGAGGCATGGCTAAGTGCGGAAGAAAATGCGGTGGAAACGTCAAAAATTGCAGAATGCCTGTCTGAAGAAACAAATAAGAATGGACGTTTCATAACAGGAAAACGTGTGGAATATTACCCTAATGGAAAAAAGCACCATGAGGTGGTGTATAAACATGGTAGGCGTACTGGCTTGGAAATCTTATGGCGTGAAGATGGAACAATAGAATGGCAATGGAAGCGTGATTTGACGACGAATGTCGGAGTTTGGACTCAATACTGGGACAATGGTAAAAAACGTGTTGAAAGCACCTGGAATTTACGTCCGACGCCTCGTGATTTACCGGAAATAACAATTAATGGTTGTGTTGCTGAAGGAAAATCCAGACATTGGGATAGGAATGGCAAGTTGATAGCAGAATACACATTCCATAACGGCATTGAAAATGGTAATGCTGGAGATGAGTCATCATCTGGCATACAAAATGAAGGAAAATAACCTTTTTAGCGTTTGTTTTTGAAAAACTCCTGAATCAAATTTCTACACTCTTCTTCCAAGACGTGTCCCTCTACTTCTGTTTTGGGATGTAGGGCTTTCGGTGCAAAGCGTGTAAATCCCCTTTTTTCATCATCACATCCATAAACGACACGTGATATCTGGCTCCATCCTATAGCACCAGCACACATTACGCATGGTTCGACTGTTACATATAATGTGCAGTCCTGTAAGTATTTTCCCCCTAAGAAACTTGATGCAGATGTGATAGCCTGCATTTCTGCATGAGCTGTTGTGTCACAGAGAGTTTCCGTCAGATTATGTGCCCGTGAGATGATATTGTTTTTACAGACGATGACAGCTCCGATAGGTACTTCATCCTTTTCTAAGGCGATGCGTGCTTCCACCAATGCTTTCTGCATGAATTCTTCATCTTTTGTCATATCATTCTATATATTCAAAATCTTCGGAATCATCATCGCAATCTTCATACTCTATGTCATCGTCAAAGTCAGTAGCACTGAGTGTATTGATGTCTTTATCTCGATGGACAAGATTTTCGTCTCCTATTATTCGTTGTAGTTTGTTGCTTTCACTATTCAATTCTTCCCAAAGAACATCTTTTAGTTCTGTTAACCCAATCTGTGAAACCGAAGAAATGAAAACCGTAGGCAGGTCTTCCGGTAATTCGCTTTTCAGCATTTCAATAAGCTCATCATCAAGAAGATCACATTTTGTTATTGCCAGCACTCTATGTTTGCACAACATGTCTGGATTGAACTTTTCCAATTCATGAATGAGGATGTCATATTCTTTTTTGATATTGTCAGAGTCTCCGGGGATCATAAACAATAACAAAGAATTACGTTCAATGTGACGCAGGAACCTTAACCCCAACCCTTTACCTTCACTTGCTCCTTCAATGATGCCCGGAATATCAGCCATTACGAATGACTTGTTATCACGATATGATACGATGCCTAAGGACGGTTCGAGTGTCGTGAATGGATAATTTGCAATTTTTGGTTTTGCCGATGAAAGGGTGGATAACAATGTGCTTTTTCCTGCATTTGGAAATCCGACAAGACCAACGTCCGCAAGCAGTTTGAGTTCCATGATGACAGTCATCTCCTGCATCGGTTCTCCTGGCTGAGCATAACGTGGTGCCTGATTCGTTGCGGTCCTAAATTGAAAATTACCGAGTCCTCCACGACCGCCTTTTAGGAGCAATACTTCTTGTCCGTCTTCGGTAACATCACACACATATTTGCCGGTTTCAGCATTATATACCACCGTTCCGCAGGGTACATCGATATAGATGTCTTTCCCATCTGTACCATGGCATTTATCACGTCCTCCGTTACCTCCATGCTCAGCGAAGATATGACGCTGATATTTCAGATGCAAAAGTGTCCAATAATTATGGTTACCTCGTAGATATATGTTCCCACCACGTCCTCCATCACCGCCATCTGGTCCTCCGTTTGGTTGGTATTTTACATGGCGTAAATGCATAGAACCTTTGCCTCCTTTACCTGAACGGCAATGAATGCGTACATAGTCTATGAAATTTGATTCAAGTGGCATGGATGCTTTTGTAGAAAATTTTATTTGTCTGTGTTTATCTTATCAAGGAAGTCAAAGATTTCAGATAGCATTAAATCCTTAGAGCCTTTCCATGTGAAGGTGTTACGCATACCTTCTTTTTCAAACCATTCTATGACAGGTCTTGTCTGCTGATAAAATACGTTGAAACGGGCTTTAATGGTTTCTTCGTTATCATCTGTACGCCCTTCTTTAATGGCTCTTCCGAGCAAACGCTCCATCAGCGTCTGTTCATCAACGCTTAGTTCAACGACGATGCCCATGTCTTGTTTGCGTGATGCAAACATTTCTTTCAATACCTCAGCTTGGTGGACAGTGCGTGGGAATCCATCGAAGATAACACCTTGCCCCGATGGCTGTTCGTCATAGACTTTTGCCAATATCTCAACCATTGTTTCATCAGGGATGAGATTGCCTTTTTCAATGATAGCTTGAATGTTCTTTCCTAATTCTGTCCCTTTTTTTATTTCTGCCCGTAGTACATCTCCAGTAGAAATATGGCTCATGTTATACCTCTGTGCAATTTCTGCGCTATATGTTCCTTTTCCCGAACCAGGCGCTCCGATAATAATAATATTTTTCATTTTTTCAGTGTATAAATTTCATTTAAGTTTCTCCCTTGTTGATCGTAATCCATACCGTAACCAACTACAAAGCCATTAGGTATGTTAAATGCAATATATTTTATGTCTATTGGCACCTTGCGTTTTGCAGGTTTGTTCAGCAAAGTACATACTTGTAGTGAAGCAGGAGATTGTTTCGTGAGCTGCTCAAGAAGGTATTTCATTGTCAAACCTGTATCTATTATGTCTTCAAGAATTATCACATGTCTGTTTTTCAGATCACAGCTTAACCCAATCATTTGTTTTATATTCCCTGTAGAAGATGTCCCTTCGTACGATGCTAACTTGACGAATGATATTTCATGACGGATTGTCAGATGCCGACACAGGTCAGCAGCAAAAATAAAAGAACCATTAAGGACGGCCAAAAATAAAGGATTCTTGTCCTTCATTTCTTCATTTATTTGTAGGGCAATTTCTTTGATACGTTCTTGTATGTTCTCCTTGGGAATTAAAGTGTTGAACGTTTTGTCTAAAACCTGTATCTCACTCACGATTGGTTGTGTTTTAATTCGGTGCAAAATTAGTAAAAATTATAAAAACATTAGCCCTGTTTGGTAAAAGACTTATATGTTTGCGCGCAGATGTTCACGATGAGCTGTGTTGCTTTTTCCATAACTTGTACTGAAACAAATTCATGTGGCCCGTGAAAGTTAACCCCTCCAGCAAAAAGGTTTGGACAGATAAGGCCATTGAATGATAATTGTGCGCCATCAGTACCTCCACGTATTGGCTTGACAATTGGAGAAATTCCACAATCTTTCATTGCCTTCAATGCAATGTCAACAACATGCATTTGTTGTTCAACTTTCTCACGCATATTGTAATATGTGTCAGAGAGGTTTATTTTTACGATTTCATCACCATATTTGCTGTTTATTCTTTCGGCACATTTTAATATAAATTCTTTGCGTTTTTCAAAATGTTGACGGTCATGATCACGGATGATATACGAAAGTGTTGCCTTTTCCACGTTCCCGGAGAAGTTGGTGAGATGATAAAACCCCTGATAATTTTCGGTATGTTCCGGAGTCTCTTCTCGAGGTAGCATGGATGCGAAATCCGTGGCAACCATACAGGCATTAATCATTTTGTCTTTTGCATATCCTGGGTGTACGCTTACACCGTTTATTAAGATTTTTGCGGAAGCGGCATTGAAATTTTCATATTCTAACTCCCCAAGATCTCCTCCGTCAATGGTATATGCCCATCTGCAATTAAACTTTTTTACATCAAAATGTTGGGCTCCTCTTCCGATTTCTTCATCAGGATTAAAAGCGATGCGTATTTTTCCATGCTTTATTTCACTATCGTGTTTGAGAAATGACATAGCTTGAACTATTTCTGCAATGCCGGCTTTGTCATCAGCCCCCAGTAATGTATGTCCATCCGTGACGATGATGTCTTCGCCAATATGTTTGAGTAATTCTGGATATGTGGAGGTGTCGGTAACAATCTTCTCGTTTTCGTCTTGAGATAAGATGATGTCTCCTCCATCATATTTTCTTATCAAACGGGCATTTATGTTTTCCCCACTACAATCGGGAGAGGTGTCATAATGAGAAATGAACCCTATTGTCGGGATGTTCTCATTAGTGTTTGCAGGAAGTGTAGCATAAATGTATCCCTTGTCGTCTATTTCAACTTCCTCTAGTCCCTCATTGTCTAATTCCTGTTTTAGATAATTGGCAAAGATAAGTTGTCTCGGGGTGCTTGGGATAGATAAAGACTCTTCATTAGACTGTGTGTCGAATGTGGTGTATTTTAGAAAACGTTCAATAAGATTCATTCGTTATTATTGCGATAATAATGTTGTGTTTTATTTTTGAAATGGATAATGAGTGTATCTTTATGTGTTATTTCAAAGTCGCATGTGTCAGTGCTGTTTCGAGGTTTTGTTGCGGTTAAAAGAAGATGTCCATTGTATAATTTCCACGCATTGTATAATTTCATCCGTGGATATTTCACTATTTGCATGCGGTCTTCATTTATTGTCTTTATTGGGAACGTGCAACTGACAGTTTTGTTTTGATGTAATTGAATATTGTATTCTATAGGTTTGAAAATAGAGTCACGTTGTTCGTCGCTTATCTTTGTCATAAAATGTTGACGGAAATTTTGGAATTGAGATGCTGTCATAGCTGCAGGTTTTTGTAATTCAGGTACGACCAGATAACTCCATGTGCCACATAATTTGTCAACATTGATGATGCGTTCAGCACTTTTTTTGTCGGCGGATAATATGACGGCAATATTGCTTCCTATAGTAGGATATCCGTGTATTTGATGATTTCTAAAAGCTGGTATGATAGAATAATTCTGTGGGTCATCCAGATTGTAAGACATTATGGAAATGACTGAATCGTTATTGGTATCACATGCCAGACCATACAATGTTGAATCTCCCTCTTCATTTTTCATCATAGCAGTTTCTGCATTGTGATTTGTTTTTTCATGCTTGTGACAAGCCGTAAGAATAAATGCGGAGATTATTGCTAAAATTATCAATTTTAGTTTCATCTTTTTGATTTTTAATTATTTGTTTGCAAAGGTATCAATTATTTTATAATTTTGCAACGCATATATTTAAAATGAATTTTAATAAATTACATAAATAGATACCATGGCAAAGAAAAAGAAGATACAGTTTAGTCTGCTCTATCGTGATATGTGGCAGTCTTCTGGAAAATTTCAGCCTCGTAAAGATCAACTTGAGAGAGTCGCTCCAGCAATTATTGATATGGGGTGCTTCCAGCGTGTTGAAACAAATGGAGGTGCATTTGAGCAAGTTAATTTGCTTGCAGGTGAAAATCCAAATGATGCAGTGCGTGCATTCTGTAAACCGTTTAATGAGGTAGGCATTCAAACGCACATGCTTGACCGCGGGCTTAATGCTCTGCGCATGTACCCGGTGCCAGATGATGTGCGTGAGTTGATGTATAAAGTGAAGAAAGCACAGGGAGTTGATATCCCTCGTATTTTCTGCGGACTTAATGATACACGCAATATAATTCCAAGTATCAAATGGGCAAAAAAGGCAGGTATGATACCTCAGGCAACACTGTGTATCACTACATCACCAATCCATACCGCAGAATATTATGCTTCTATCGCAGATGAGCTTATTGCTGCAGGTGCTGAAGAAATTGCATTGAAAGACATGGCGGGAATAGGACAGCCTGCAATGTTGGGTAAACTAACAAAGTTAATAAAGACAAAGCATCCTGAAATAATTATAGAATATCATGGACACAGTGGTCCAGGATTATCTATGGCATCAATATTGGAGGTTTGTAATAATGGTGCAGACATTATTGATACAGCTGTTGAACCTTTGTCTTGGGGAAAAGTCCATCCAGACATTATCTCTGTACAAAGTATGCTCAAGCATGAGGGATTTGAAGTTGCGGACATAAATATGAATGCCTACATGCAAGTCCGTAGTTTAACGCAAGAATTCATTGACGATTGGCTTGGCTATTTCATAAATCCGCAGAACAGGATCATGTCATCTCTGTTGTTAGGTTGTGGACTACCTGGAGGAATGATGGGTTCTATGATGGCAGATTTGGCTGGCATCCATGGAGTCATTAACAAGACTTTGAAGGCTAAGGGAGAGGCAGAATTGTCAACAGATGAGATTCTGGTTAAGTTGTTTGATGAAGTAGCCTATGTCTGGCCACGTGTGGGCTATCCTCCATTGGTTACTCCATTCTCGCAATATGTAAAGAACATTGCATTGATGAATCTACTTACATTAGCACAAGGCAAGGGACGCTTCTCTATGATGGATGATAGCATGTGGGGTATGATTCTCGGTAAGAGTGGTAAGGTTCCGGGACCAATAGATGATGAATTGGTGAAATTAGCAAAAGAAAAAGGAAAAGAATTTACAGATGCAGATCCTCATACTCTTATTCCAAATGCCTTGGACGATTTCCGAAAGGAGATGAAGGATAATAATTGGGATTTCGGTAAGGATGATGAAGAGCTGTTTGAGTTGGCTATGCATCCAGAACAGTATCGCAATTATAAGAGTGGTGCTGCAAAGAAGAATTTCCTTGCTGATTTACAGAAAGCAAAAGATGCAAAGCTTGGTGCGACATTGACACCAGAACAAGTGGCAGAAATAAAACATGCAAAGGCAGATCCTGTTGTGAGCCCTGTCAAGGGTCAGCTCTTCTGGGAGTTTGGCGGTGGCGATGAGGCTGCTTCTACATCTCAACCATCAATAGGACGTGAGTATGAAGAAGGTGAATTATTCTGTTTCGTTAAGACACCATGGGGGCAAACTCAGGAAATAGGAGCTGCTCTTGGTGGCAAACTTGTGGAAGTTTGTGTTAAACAGGGCGGTTTTGTCAACAGGGGTGATATACTCGGGTATATCGAACGTAAGGCATAGTTGTCTGTTGATATTTGATGAATTATCAGAAGATAATTGATAAATATTACCCTAATGATAATGAGCAAAAACGAATTTTGCTCCATCATAGCAAGTCTGTAGTGCATAGAGCACTGCAGATTTGTGATAATCATCCCGAACTTAAATTAGACAGATGCTTTATTGAAGAGGCAGCAATGCTACATGATATAGGTATATTTGCGTGCAATGCTCCAGGCATAAAATGTTATGGACAGGAACCATATCTTATTCATGGATATATTGGCGCGGAACTATTACGTAAAGAGGGATTTCCCTACCATGCTCGCGTATGTGAACGCCATACTGGTACGGGAATATCAAAGGATTTAATCCAAAAACGTGGTCTGCCATTACCTTTGGATAGGGTATATATCCCAGAAACGATGGAGGAAAAGGTGATATGTTATGCGGATAAATTCTTCTCCAAAAGTCATTTGAAATTAACGCGGACAATTGATGAAACTTATAAGAGCTTGATAGGTTTCGGTATTGATACTGCAAACCGTTTCAAAGAATGGAGTTTGATGTTTGAATAAAATAAAAGTCATAAGGTCTTGAGAAAATGTTTCGTGATAATAATGATATTAATGCTTGCAATGTTTGGCATTGCAGGTAATGGTATGTCATTATCTGATCTTTCTCAAGATACTGTGTCTATAAAAACTCCTCATTCAGATACACTGAAATTGGATAGTTTACAAAAGGCTATTCAAGAGCATAACAAGACAGTTGATGACTCTATTACTGCTGATAGTTTGTTGAAAAAAGACAGTAAGGCTCTTGAAGCCCCCGTTGATTATGTGGCGGAAGATTCTGTTGTGTATAATGCCTCATCAAAGATGGCGTATTTGTTTGGAAGCTCGAATGTAAAGTATCAGGACATGGATTTGACGTCTGATGAAATTCAGATGAATATGGATTCATCGTTGGTACGTGCTTTTGGTCGTACAGATACTTTGGGAAATATAATAGGAAAGCCATTGTTCAAACAGGGAGAGGACCAGTACGAAAGTGATTCTATTGCCTTTAATTATAAAACTAAGAAAGGTTTTATTTCGGGCGTTTATACAGAGCAACAAGATGGTTATATCAGGAGTGAGAAGTCAAAAAGGCGGGATGACGGACAACTTTTTATGCAACATGGCAGATATACGACATGTGATAAACCTGATCCGGATTTTTATCTTGCCCTTTCCCGAGCCAAAGTACGTCCTGGTAAGGATGTCTTTTTCGGTCCTGCGTATATGGTAGTTGAAGATGTTCCACTTCCGCTGGCAATACCTTATGGTTTCTTCCCATTTTCAAAGAGTTACTCTAGCGGTTTGATTATGCCTACGTATGGTGATGAAAGCTCTAGGGGATTTTATCTGCGTGATGGAGGTTATTATTTTGCCATCAATGACAAAATAGATTTGAAATTAATAGGGGAAATATATACGAAAGGTTCTTGGGGTATATCTGCAGCCAGCAATTACAGAGTACGATATAAGTATAGTGGTAGTTTTCTTGCATCCTATCAAAATTCTGTTGAAGGTGAAAAAAATCTTCCAGATTATTCCAAGACGGAAAGTTTCAAAATTCAATGGTCACATTCTCAAGATAGCAAATCCAATCCTTACAGTAATCTGTCGGCAAGTGTCAACTTTGCAACATCAAGTTATGAGAGAAATAACTTGTCATCAATGTATAATCCAACGGCATTGACACAGAGTACACGTACCTCAAGTGTAAGTTATAGTACAGGTTTCTCAAGTATAGGTTTGACTTTGAGTACTACAATGAATGTCAATCAAAACATGCGTGATTCGTCTTTGGCAATTACGCTTCCTGATTTGAACTTGTCAATAAGTCGTTTTTATCCATTTAAACGTAAACATGCCGTAGGCGAAGACCGTTGGTATGAGAAGATAGCAATGTCTTATACAGGGCAATTCAGTAATTCAATTTCTTCCAAAGAGGATTTGGTGATGCATTCTAATCTTATCAAGGATTGGAAGAATGGTATGCAACACAGAATTCCAATAAGTGCAAACTTCTCATTGTTCAATTACATAAACATAACGCCATCCTTTAATTTTACAGATCGTATGTATACTAACAAGATAGATCGTAGTTGGGATGAAGTTAACCAAAGGGAAGTTTGTGATACTGTCTATGGCTTCAATAACGTGTATAATTGGGATTTGAGCATAAGTGCGAATACTAAACTTTATGGATTCTGGGTGCCAAACAAGAAGATTTTTGGTGATAAGATTCAGGCTATTCGTCATGTGTTCTCGCCTTCAGTGAGTTTTTCTTATGCTCCTGATTTTGGAGATCCTAGTTATGGCTATTGGGATAGTTATACAAAAACGGATGCTGCTGGAAATGTGTCACTTGTAACCTACAATAAGTATTCAAATTCTTTGTACGGTGCTCCTGGACAAGGTAAGACGGGAAGTCTTTCTTTCAGCATCAGCAATAATGTGGAGATGAAGGTTAAAAGCGACAAGGATTCTACAGGATATCGTAAGGTAAGCTTGATTGATGAGTTAGGAGCCAGTATGTCGTATAACATGGCAGCAGAAAAGAGACCTTGGAGTGATCTGAGCACAACTATACGTTTGCGTTTGACAAAAAGTTACACTTTTAATATGGCTGCGGTTTTTGCAACTTATGCCTATGAGTTGGACGAAAAGGGAAATCCTTATATTGGAGAACGGACAGAATATAGTTATGGACGTTTTGGGCGTTTCCAGGGTTTGTCACAAAATTTGTCATACACTTTTAACAATCAGACATTGAAAAAGATATTCGATCGTTTGAGAGGCATTAAAAGTGAGAATATTGGTGACGATACAAAACGTGATAACGATAAAGGGGATGTAAATACAAATGAAGACCCCGTTATGCGGCAGAATAGACAACAGACATCATCTTCCGACAAAGCAGAAACAGATGCTGACGGTTATCTGAAATTTAATATACCATGGTCGTTAAGTGTCAGTTACGGTATCACTATGCGTGAAAATACTGCTGGTGAGTTTAATAAAAGCTCTATGCGTTATCCGTATAAGTTCTCGCAAAACATGAATTTCTCAGGCAACATCACAATTGCAAAAGGATGGAATATAAGTTTCTCTTCTGGTTACGATTTCGATAATCATAAATTAGCAATGACAACAGCATCTTTGGGACGTGATCTTCATTGTTTTAACATGTCCTGTTCGGTTGTGCTGAGTCCGTATACATCATATAATTTTTCTTTCCGTTGTAATGCTGCAACTCTTACAGATGCACTGAAATATGATAAACGCAGCAGCTATTCCAATAACATTAAATGGTATTGATGAGACTTACACAATGCCTTGTATCAATTTTGTAAGTTGAATAAATTCATTGATTGAAAGTTGTTCCGGTCTCATCGTCATAAATTGACTGGATGAGATGGTGTGTAATTGTTCATTGTTCAGTATTTGTTTCAGGCTTACCCTCAACATTTTTCTTCTTTGGTTGAAGACTGCTTTAACAATATTTTTGAATAATTTTTCGTCACAGCCTAAATCCAGAGCGTCATTACGTGTCATCCTGATGACAGCACTTTTTACTTTTGGAGGAGGATTAAATACATTCTCATCAACCGTAAAAAGGTATTCAACATTATACCATGCTTGTATCAATACGCTTAATATGCCGTACGCTTTGCTCCCTGGATTAGCAGCAATACGTTGTGCAACTTCTCGTTGTATCATTCCTGTGCAGCAAGGTATCAATCCCTTATTGTCAAGCATTTTGAAAAAAATCTGAGATGAAATATCGTATGGATAGTTGCCCGTCAGTACAAATTGTCTTCCATTGAAAATGTTGTCAAGATCCATTCTCAGAAAGTCTTCTCCTATTATATTTGTGTCAAGTTGTGTGAAGTGTTCGTGTAGATAACAAACGGATTCCTTGTCTATTTCAACAACCTTTATTTCGCGAGATTTTGTGATGAGAAATTGTGTCATGACACCCATGCCGGGACCTACTTCCAATATGGGGATGTCCGGATATGCATCAACAGTATCTGCAATCGCCTTCGCTATGTTGAGATCAGTCAGAAAATGTTGGCCAAGATTCTTTTTTGGTTTAACTTTATTCATAATTGATACAAAAGTATAAAAAAAAATGTAATTTTGCATTCCATGAGTAAAATGCATTCATTATATAAGTATAGGCTAAGGGTCGGTAACCTGTTAAAGGTCTTATTGTCTTTGGTTTTTGGTGGGCTTATCTTATATTGGATGTATCGAAAATTCGATTTTCGGAATATCGGTGATTTTATGCTTTACAAAATGGATTGGATGTGGATGTTTCTTTCATTTCCATTTGGTATTCTTGCACAGGTGTTTCGTGGATGGAGATGGAAACAAACCCTTGAACCGGTAGGTGAAACCTGTCGTACGAGAACTCTTGTCAACTCTATATATTTATCTTACGCGGTAAGCCTCATCATCCCACGTATAGGCGAGTTTGCTCGCTGTGGCGTACTGTCTTCAAAAGACGGAGTTTCTTTCCCGAAAGCACTTGGTACCGTATTTATGGAACGTATTATTGATATGTTGTTGTTATTGATAATAACAGGTGTCGTGCTCTTTTTGCAATTTAATATCTTTGGAACGTTTTTTGATAAAACAGGGGTTAGTATAGATTCCATTTTTTATCGTTTTACTGAAACAGGGTGGATTGTCACTGGTATATGTTCTGTGACCATTCTTGTGGTGATATTGTTTTTACTGAAAAAGTTCAGCGTTCATCATCGTATCAGCGATGCATTACACAGTATAGTAGAAGGTCTTGTGTCGTTGAAGTATGTTAAAAATAAACCATTGTTTTTCTTTTTTACTCTTGCAATATGGGTAAGTTATTTTCTACATTTTTATCTTACCTTCTATTGTTTTGATTTTACAAAAGATCTGGGTTTGATGTGTGCATTGGTATGTTTTATTGTTGGTAGTATCGCTGTCATAGTGCCAACTCCTAATGGTGCAGGCCCATGGCATTTTGCTGTCAAGACAATGCTTGTCCTTTATGGAGTTGTTGATACCGATGCCTTATACTTTGTACTCATCGTACATACCGTACAGACTCTCCTTGTTATATTACTTGGTATATACGGTGCAATATATATGTCACTGAAAAAATAAATTAGACATATAATTTTGCTTTTGTATTATAGTAATTTCTAC
The DNA here is from genome assembly GCA_024398495.1 of Bacteroidaceae bacterium. Classification (GTDB taxonomy): domain Bacteria; phylum Bacteroidota; class Bacteroidia; order Bacteroidales; family Bacteroidaceae; genus Prevotella. Next base: position 24,324 of record JAKSJA010000013.1, read on the forward strand.
CTATAGTATAATTCCATAGATTTATGAGGCTCTTTGATGATTTGCAAGGTTCTATTATTGTGCTTTGTTTTGGAAGCGTTGCATCCAGTGTACTGCATAGTTTTGCGATAAAATCAAAGATATTGTATTCATCAAGCATCTTTTCTTTACATTGTTTCAATATCTGCTGTGCATTCTTGTATCTGTCAGCTTCTATTTGTTTCTGGATGATTTCAATTGCTCTATCTGGATTTTTTATGTCTATATATTCAAAAGCAGTGTTAGGAAAGTAGTCAGTAAGGTTTGTACACCCATAATAAAATGGGAAAGCTTCTGCCAGATAGCAGTCTCCTAATTTTTCTGTCCAGTAGTATCTTTGTGATGAGTTCTCTATTACGATGTGATATTTGTATGGAGCAATCACATCCCACTTGTCATCAAATGGATTTTCTCCACGTCCAAAAATATCTACTTTATCCCCGAAATAGTCTTTAAGCTTTCTTACAAAGCGTATCCTGTCAATATGTCCTTGTGTAAAAGCCTTATTGCTGCTGATGACAGAAATGAGTTTTGGTTTCTGAGGTGATGGTTGTTTTTTCAGCATATCATAATCCATGCTGTATGTGACAACCCCATCGTTATCTTCCTTACATCCTATAAACCAAGGTAGTATTGCAGGGGAATAATGTACCAGTGATTTTTTGTATTTCTTTTGTTTTGTTTCTTCTTGGCAGGTACAGATATGTCCAAATTGTTGTAGATATTTTTGGGGATATGTTAAGACGGATCTTGGTTCTGTTGCCAAGAATATCGTGTTCTGTGGAGCGACATGGCAAGATTGTGTGTGTCTTACCCCTTTACCTTGTACAACCCAGAAGTCTGCTTCATCAATTTCATCGTCAAGATAGAACTGATATCTGCCGTCAGAAGATTGCAGAGTGTGTCCTTTTGTCTGTCGGTGATAGATGGCGCCTAATTCGGGACGATACGGAGTGAGTTTTATTTTGAACATAGGTAAATGGTTAAATAATTTTTATTGTGCCTTTATAATCTTTCGTACACATTTCATAAGATAATTTTATCCAAACAATAAATACGGGCAATGCCTTTAGTGCGTATGGCTGTATGATTGTTTGTTTTATGTATGTTGGAAATATGTCTGTAGGAGAAAGACTTGTGATTATAAATACGAAGATAATAATTGCAATATCCAGAGTTGACCGTTTCCAAGGTACTGCAATAAACCATATTGCTACGCCAGCGAGAGCTATTATGTAGCTGCATGACTCACTGCTTGTACTGAACAGTACGACAAACATCAATACAGAGGCAAGAAACATTTTTCGGAATGCTGTATTTTTATATTGTTTGAAACGCAGGTATGGTAATATGAAAATTATGAGCCCAGGTATTATCAACCAGATGTCAGAATATGTAGCACATGCTGTTACCTTCCTTACTATTCCCAGCAATGATATATTTTGATAGAATGAGAAGGTGTTGCAAGAGTCTTTTGTTACTATGCTTAGATACCATTCCTTATACTGCTCAATAATATGCTCTGGACTACTGAGTAACATTGGAATGATAAATGTTGCTATGCTCCAAAGGATGAGGCTGTATAAAAATCGTTTTTTGTGTTTGGAGAAGAAAAAGAATGCAATTCCAACGATTCCATATAGTTTTACGAATGTTCCTATAACGATACATAGTGCTCCCCATATATCTTGTTCTTTTTCTATCAGGCAGAATGACATTATGATCAGTGCCGCTGTTACTATATTAAACTGTGACAAGGCAAGGGCAGTGTAGAGTTCATTTGTACAGAACCAAAAGATGAACACTTGCTGTTTCTGGTCAAATGTGGATTTTCTTATTGACCAATATAGTATCAGGGTAATAAATACGTTCCACAATACCAACCCAGCCCATCTTGGAATTAAAGCAAACGGTGCTATTATAATACTGAATAGGGGTCCATAATGATTGGTGTCGAAATATTCCTGTGGGTATACATCAAATAGAGATTTCTGCTCTGTTGTGTGCCAGAATACACCACGAAAGATGGAAAAGTTATTGCTGTCCCATTCTAATATGGCAGCAACAATAGCCATGATAACCCATACTGCAAGTATGGTGTGTTTGTCCGTTACAAATCTATATGCTGATGTTTTGTTCAAATACATCTTGGAATCTTTTCCAGACGGACTCTACATCAATGAGTCTCATCCGTTCTTCATAGGTTAATTCTTGCTTATCCTGTTCATCAACAGGCATCATGTCCTCTGTGCTTATCCCTGCAAATCGGATACTTTCTTTCGGCAGCCATAGTCCTTTTCTTATACCTGGAGGGAAGATTGCGAAAGAAGGGATATTTAATGCCTGTGCTATGTGGCGAGGGCCGCCTTCATTTCCGAAGAAGAAATCACAGTTTGCCGTCAATGCACAGAGTTCGGTCAATGACTTGGCTTCAATGTTGGTGAAGATGTGTCTGTCATCATCCATCTCTTTGTGATATGCAATGGTGCAGTTTCTTTCGGTTTCACCAGAGAAATTGAATATTATCTGAATGTTGTATTTTTGTATGATTCTGGATAATATCTCCTTCATATATTCCTTTGGCCATACTTTGTATTCCTGTCGTGCTGTTGGTGTGCAGAGTATGACGGGCTTATTGAAATCAATACCCTGATTTTGCATATACTGACGGAAATTCAACCGTTCTTCGTCTCTGACAGATAGTGAAAACTCTTCGCTTTCTTTGATGTTGAATTCTTTCTTCAGTGGTTCCAGGAAGATGTTGTTCTGTTGGACACGGCTCAACATGTTGTTGTGGTTTTCCACCATGTAGTTCAATATCCCTTTGCCATATCCTTTTTTTGCTCCTATCCTGTAAGATGTTGAAAGTGAAAACAATGAAAACCATAGTGTCTTTACCGTACCGCGCATATCAATGATGATGTCATAATGCTTGCTGTGCATCGTCTTCCACACCTTGGAAATATATTTGACAGGGTTATGGTTTTCTTCATCGTCAAACGTAATCACGTTATCCACGTCAGGGTGATTGACATATAGTGTATGAATCCCTTTGTTTATTACAAAATCAATGGTTGCATCGGGAAAACTCTGTCTTAGTCCATGACATAAAGCCATGGAGAGTACGGAATCCCCTACGCGTCTGAAACGTATTACCAAAATGTTTTTTATCTGCATTTGCTTAATGAAGTATTTTTGGGTGTGTTGCAAAGATACATAAAATCATTGTAATGTTTCGTGGGTTGTGTGGTATATTCATTTATTGTTTGTCAGAAGTTGAGACTCATGGTAAAGCGAATACCGCGTTTTGATGCAGTAGGGAGGTCTAGATATGAAAGACGGCGTACGTATTCGATATGAAATAGCCTGAATATGTTCTGGATACCGAAACTAACTTCGAAATATGGTTTGGAACTATCCATTGCGTATGAACCTTCAGGGAATACCATTACCGTACCGTCAGCGATTCCATGGTCAAGATAATACTGCGGATTATTTTTATCCGTCAGACATCCCCACAACATTCTGGCACTCATGAATTCACGCCATTTCAGTTTTTTCAGCAACGGGATACGGTTGAATATCTTGCCACTCATATCCCATGAGATATGTGCTGCCAGATAACGGTCATTCATGAATTCCATGTTGTTTATAATGTTGAAACTCTGTTTGTCGAGGATATATGAGATGTTTGATGCTGGCATGATGAGCAATGGATACGGTACCTTGTTCCATTGTGCTCCTATCTTGATGCGTCCGTCAATGCGTCCCCATGCGTGTGGCAGCCAGAAGCGTTTGAAGAATTCAAATTCGGATATGTTATAGTTGTATTGTCCTCCCAAGAAATTGTTGATACCAAACGTGTGCTGGAGAAGGAACACTGGTGCGTCAAGGTTTACAAGCATGCGTTTTGACTTGGAGTTGATGTATTTCTCCCCCGGTGCAAAGCGTATCGTGGCAGTCAGTTCGGTAGTACGGATATTGTCAAACAACTGACTGCTGGAAGAATTGCCATCTGGTATGTCGCTCACTTCGGGAGCTCCGACGGTACGGAATTCCAAATTTCCTATTGGCGACATCTTTTCAGCTTTGAGAACGGTTTGGAACTTCCAGCCTGTTTCTATCTCATATTCGAAATCCAGTTTCTGCCTGTTGTATAGGAACATCTTGTCCATCTTGAATGCCTTGAAGGAATGGAATATGTTGTCCTTGTCGGTGGTGTTGTATTTATCTGACGCATAGGCAACGTCACGCATACTGTTGAATGTTATGGTACGTTTCGGATATTCCCTTGGCAGAAATTCTTTTTCGTTGAAAGAATATGCGAACTCAGCATTGTAGTATCCTTGTCCTGATGCTAATCCACGTGCATAGTAGCCGTTGAAGAACCAGTGTTGGTTTAGTGCCGCTGTTGTCTGCCCGCCGAAACGCAGACGCATGCCATCGTGGAAATTCTGCGAAATGAACGTGTTTATTGCTCCTATGTCGAAATATGATGGGCTGTCTTTGCCTCCGGTTTCAAGATAGTTTTCAAATAATAGTTTCACCCCCAGCAGTATGTAATGGAATCCTTTTATCTTCTCAAGCCTGTCCATGAACGACCCCATGGAACCCTCCGTTTTGGTCAGGGACACCTGCCGTTGCTCTGCCCAGTATTGATCGTCACGGTATTTTGCCTTAGGATTCTTTATTATGCTGCCCTTGGGTTTGAAACGTGCATCGTCAATGGCTGCAAATGAAAAATTATCCATCCGCGTATCTCTGAGCACTATTGCCTTCTGTGCAAAGTTCACAAGATACAGTTCTACGAAGATGTTGTCTTTCGTGAGTCCCCATTCTCCGTTTTCCAAACGTGAAAACTCCTGTTCGCACTTCATCTGTTCAACAAAGTTGACATCACTGTTTGTCGGTATCGTCAGTTCGCATCGTCTTACCTGCAGGGTACTGTCGTAGAGCACATATACTGTACCTCTGAAGCCGAAGTCCTGCTGGTTGTTTGGTGTGAAATCCACGCGGATACATCTATCATTGCCAACGAAGGTCGTATCCGTGATATAATAACGGTAAAAGGATATTGCGTTGTCGGCGATAGGACTTGTGAAAGGGTGTCGCAACACTTTTATTTGGTTGTCATAGATGTGTATGTCGGCAAAGATGTCCTTGACAAGTTCGTTCACAATGTCGCCTGTCTGCAGAAACATGTTAAGTCCTTGTCGCTTCTCTGCATCGAGGTATGTCTTTGATGATTCCGGATTCTTTCTGTATATCTTTTCCTCAACTGTTTCGTTGATGGAGATAGGCATTATCAGTTTGTTGTTGTAAGGACATACCTCCACATGGTCCAACAGCCACTGCCTGCTTTGTTTCTTTTCACTCCATTCTATCTGTGACGGTGAGATGTCGTTGAGTGCAACCGTTATCTTCTGGTATTTCTTGAAACTGTAATAAGGATTTGTTTCCAGCGAGTTTTGTCTCTTCTTTGCTATCACGCTCCGCATCAGTTCCACGGCAGGGTTGTTCTTTCTGGAATACTTGCCTTTCTTTTTTGAATTGACGACAACCTCTTTCAACTGTTTCGTTGAGGGAACAAGTTTCACCATCAGTTTGTCGCTGACATTGTCTGTTATTGTTATTGATTTCTCCTTGTAACCGACTGCACTGAAGATCAGACGATATCCGTTCCGTCGTGCGATGGTATAGAATCCCTTTGCATCAGCAATGGTGCTGACCTTTTGATTTTTATATTTTATGCTGGCGTATCCTATGCTGTCGCTGGTGTTGGCATCGACAACACATCCCGTTATCTGTGCCGAAACACAGACAACGGAAAGTAGTGCCAGTATGAGAATATAAAATCTCTTCACAAATTATCAGTCTAATTCTTGGTCAGGTTCATATCCGCCCATTTCCCTGATGGCGTTCTTCAGCATTGCGTGCTGTTGGTAGAGATTGTTTACTGCCTCTTCGTTTTGCGTATAGTCGTGCATAGGCGATTTGAGGAAGAAACTGAGCCAACGCTGTATGCCCCATTTGCCTGCACGCATGGCAACGTCAGAGAGCAGACAGAGGTCGAGAAGAACAGGCGCAGCAAGGATAGAGTCGCGGCAGAGGAAATTGATTTTTATCTGCATAGGATAGTTCATCCAACCGAAGATGTCAATGTTGTCCCAACTTTCCTTATTGTCATTGCGAGGAGGGTAGTAGTTGATACGCACCTTGTGATAGTAGTCTTTATACAGTTCTGGTTGGTCTTCCTCTTTCAATATTGTCTCCAGTGTGGATAGTTTGGAAACCTCTTTTGTGCGGAAGTTTTCAGGAACATCAAGCACAAGACCGTCCCTGTTGCCGAGGATGTTTGTGGAGAACCATCCGTTGAGACCCAGACAGCGTGTACCGATGATAGGTGCAAAACCACTCTTTACGAGTGTCTGCCCTGTCTTGAAGTCTTTTCCGCAGATAGGCATCTTTGTCTTCTCTGCCAACTCCCACATGGCAGGGATGTCAACGGTAGTGTTTGGTGCGCCCATGATGAAAGGACATCCCTCTGCAAGTGCAGCGTATGCGTAGCACATGGAAGGAGCGATGTGTTCAGTATCATTGTCTTTCATTGCCTTTTCGAGGTTTGCAAGACTGCCGTGAACACTGTCATTGACAGGCACATAGATTTCAGTAGATGCTGCCCATGCCACAATGATGCGGTCGCATTTGTTCTTTGCCTTGAAAGTCCGTATGTCATCCCGCAACTGCTCCACCATATCCCAGCGGGTAGCGGCATTCTTCACGTTTTCACCGTCAAGACGTTTTGCGAAGTTCTTGTCAAAGGCAGCCTTCAGAGGAACAATCTTTTCCAGTTCACTTCTCACCGGCTCTATGTCCTCTTTCTTCAATACCTCTGCATACATTGCAGAACGGTATGCGTCAGCAGGATATACATCCCATGCTCCGAATACGATATCGTCGAGGTCGGCAACGGAAACGATGTCTCCATACTTGAGATATTGCTTGTTTTCGCCCTTTCCAACGCGTACTTTGTCGAAGAATGTCATCGAACCGACAGGTTTTGACAATCCCTTGCGTGCCATCAATACACCAGTCATGAACGTTGAGGTAACAGCACCCAGACCTACAACCATGATACCCAGTTTTCCTTCTGCTTTTTTTACAGTGTTAGTTTCCATTTTGTCAATTATTAATTATTACTAGTCTTTCATATTTCTTCATGAAATGTTCAAAACGTGGTATGCGCATGAGAACTTTTTCAAACAATAACACACCTGCTATTGCTGTAATTATTCCGAGTATGACGTCAATAACATAGTGATGCCCAGAATATACAGCAGTAAACCATATCCCTACCGTGACGAATATAAACAATGCCTTGAGCCATACCTTCTGTCTGCTGGCAAAGGCATATATTGTCGCAACGGTCATATATGCAGCATGCAATGACGGTACAGCTCCGAAGATGTTGGCATTCCCCGGATATATGCTCCCGAACACAGGAATACCGATGAGTTCGTCAAAACGTGCGAGTCCTGCAGACGTGCTTACCACCGTGAGATCAAGATTGAAGCCGTTGTCCATGACATACCAAGGCGGTGCTGCAGGATGCAGGTAGTAGCCACAGAATCCTATTATGTTCGTGAGCAGGAATGCACATGAAAAGTGCAGTACCCACTTGTATTGTCTCTGATAGAATATAATTATTGAAAATATTATTGGCAGAGGTATCCACAGCAAGTAGAAGATACCGGCAAAAACATCGACGAAAGCACAGTTGTGTACGGCAAACCATTCACTCGGCACAATGCCCCAGAGGTGTAGTTCCGCATCATGCAATCCCCGTATGTCAACACTGTTGAAATGATGTGGTGGGAATATACCTATAGCAAAGTACAGGATGCCGAAAATCACCAGCGGCATCATCGCCAATATCCATTTTGCTATCCGTATCATCTTATCAATTCTTTATTGTCAACAGTCAACGGTCAACAGTCAACAGCTGGTTTCCTCTAAATCTCCCTCTCTTGTGTAGAGAGCTGGGGTGAGGCTGACTTTGCCTTACGGCAATGTGCGATGCGTTGAAATGCCGTAAAATTCGCAAATACCGCTATTATCCACATAGCAACGATGAGGCATGATGGCTGTGAGAAGATACCCGTCAGCAGGGCACCGGCAGCCGTTATCACCACCCTTTCGGTACGTTGCAGCATGCCCACCTTGCATTCTATTCCTAAACCCTCTGCACGGGCGCGGACATAACTCACCATCACAGAACCTATCATGGCAGTAAATGTCACGATACCACTTACGAGGTCGCCACCTTCGAGAAACAGAAATGTTATCCCGAACAGGCAGAACATCTCGCTGTAACGGTCGAGGCTGCTGTCCCACAATGCACCGAAAGCACTCTCAAGATGTCCTATGCGTGCCATCCGTCCGTCCATCATATCGAACAAACCGGCAAACAATACGGTAAATCCGCCCCAACCTATCGCACACGACATGTCGGCAGACGGATACAGTGTTCCTGCATAGATGAATATCGCCGCCGCAACGATGTTGAAGATAAATCCTGTCAGCGTTATGATGTTCGGTGTGATACCCACCCTCATCATTGCCTTCAGGGCAGGGTCAACAGTCTTGTATATAAACTGTCTCAGAATGTCTATAAATCCGTTATAAGTCATTTTCTGAATACGAAATATTTTTGCAACATGAAATTCCAGAACACAGCCACGGCTATTGCCACCATTATCTTGGCGATGATGAAATCCATCCCTGACGCCTCCGTCAGCAGATACGTACCGTAGGTGTTCAGCAGGATGCTCCCTGCCCATACGGCGATGTACCTCATTGCAGGCACACCCCACCGTCTGTCAAGACATTGAAACACAAACCGTCTGTTTATGATGAAATTGGCGATTCCACCGCATAAAGCACCAGTAGCCACTGCATAGACATAATACAATCCGCATATCTTTGCCAGCACTATCGTCATCCCGAAGTCAATGACGGTAGCGACACCCGCAGAACTCTCTGCCAATACGAATTGTCTTATTGCCGTCCTGTTCATACTGTCACCTCAATCAATAGAATTATGACGAGAGAATAGATACCCGCCAGAATGTCGTCAGCCATCACGCCAACGCCACCCCTCAAGTCTTCCATACGTCTTATGCCAAAAGGTTTGAATATGTCGAATACCCTGAACAGGATGAAGGCAACCACTGCCAACCATGCCGATGCCTGTGCGTCAATGATGATAAGCGGAATCCACATCCCCACCATCTCATCCACCACCACCTTGTGAGGATCTTTGCCCCATATCGTTTCCAACCTGTCGGCAGCCCATGTGCCGAGAAAGGTAAAGATGATTGTAAGTGCCACTGTCACTATGCACAGCCATGTCGGTGCCAGCACCAACCCTGCCAGCCACCACAAAGCCATAGCCAACAGAGCCCCCGCCGTTCCCGGACCATATCTCCAGTACCCGACACCAAATCCAGTTCCTATTATCTTCTCGAATAGTCCCAAAATACTTATAGAAACATAATTCTGTTCTGCAAAGATATAAAATATATTTGTGAAAATGTGAAAATGTGAAAATTGTGAAATTATTTCCTTCGCCATATAAGTCAACAGATTGTTTGTGACATTGCGACTAATTATCTATGAAGATGTGCCTCTCTCAACCGCAAGCTGCAACCGATTATTTGCGAAGATGTAGCCAATTGTATATGATGTGTCGGGCAATTCTTTATGAAGTTTCAGGTAATCATTTATGAGGCATCGGGCTATCATTTATGAAGTTCGTTGGTGTCTGACGTGGAGTTCGCTGTGTCCTTTTTTGTCACGCGTTGGTATTTGATGTGAAGTTCGGTGTGTAGGTGCTAGCAGTTACGGCCGTAGGTGCTAGGTCTTACGCTCGTAGGTGCTAGGTCTTCTGCCCGTAACTGCTAGCACCTACACACCGCTCGTCACAAAGGATGACACCGCTCATCACAAAGGAGGGCAACGCTCGTCACAAAACGATGCAGCTCGCCTCGCATTAGCAAGGTCGCTTCGTGGTAAATGATAGGACGCAACTTCAAGTATAATTGCTTACCTCGTCAAGTATCTTTGTTCGTGACTTGCGGTAGGATTTGTTGCCTCATCATAAATAATAAGGTGTAATTTTAACCCCTGAACTTTAGCGTTTTGCAAAGTTCAATAAAATATATAATTTTGCAGAATGAATAATATAGTAGCAGCTATCGCTACATACTTTATATAAACCTAAAATCGAAGTTAATCAGATGAAAGTAAAGATAACAGCAATACGCAGGGTTCAGTACGATGACCTGATGGCAAAGTACGAGAATCCTATAGACCATACCTGTGACGTATATGAAGGCCAGTCATGGATTAGCGAAGACGGCAAATGTCCAGAAGGCCTTTGCCCAGAGGCATGGAAGACCTTGAAGGAGTTCGTAGAAGCCCTTGCAAGAGGTGAAGGAAATTTCTATGACGGTTGGATGAAGAACCCATACAGTGCAATGATAAGTTGCAATGATGGTTTCCGTCCTGTAAGTTTTTATATTGAAACAATAGAATAACCCAAAACCAAAAAGCAATCTGTTGCCACCATAGCTACCCCCGACAAAACTCTTGAAACATTAAAAAGACAAGCCGAACGTGAGGACGGACAACTCCTCATACTTTCTCCCGAAAATGGGTTGGCAGCAGCCCTTTCTGCTCTTCCGTCAACTACGTCTTCTGCCAGCAAAGTTACAAATAAAACCGAAAATGCCAACACAAATAGTGCAAAAATAGAAGATGTAGGCGAAAAGATAGCGGGTGAAAACGGTGAGGTTAGTACAGCATCCGTTCCTACGCAAATCAACCCTACGTTTAGTCGTGAAGATTTGGGAGCTGCTATCTATACTGCAAAGTTACAAATAAAACAGAAAATGTCAAAACAATCAGCGACAAAATTGAAGATGTAGGCGAAAAGATGAGGCGGAAAGCCTTTTCACTCCTCCTGCTGACTGCCTATGAGAAAAAAGAAACGTCTGAACCAGCTAACAGTAGGATGGACGTTGAAAGCAACCTCAAAGGCAAGTCGGACGACACAGCTACACGACAAGATTCTTGAACAGAAAAAAAACAAGCCGTTAAGGAGGCAGGCCTTATCCTCACACTCGAAAGTGCAGCTGGCAATACTCTTAACGACTTGTCTTCTGGGGGCAAAGATACAAATAAAACTGAAAACACCTCACGAAATAAAGAAAAAGCACTTGAGTGGTTGAGTACTATGGAGGCTCCTTTGGCCTCAAGTCTGCACACTCAAGTGTTTGTTTCTGTTGCAAAGGTAATAGAAGATTTTGAAAATCCAAAAATTTCAGGAGAAAAATAAAAAAATAAATAATTGTATATTCCTTTGAACACATTTGTTTTTGTAAAACGGCAGTCTGTGAAGATGGCCGTTTCCGTTATTTTGTTATTTCGTTATTTCGTTATTTCGTTATTTTCTTATATTTTTGCAACATGAAAAATGAAATAACGGAGGAAGAAGCGATAAAAATCGCACACAGATACGAAACGGGCATAACGAAATGGTATTGAATTATATTTGGATTGGGTTTTTCATCATCGCGTTCATCATCGCTTTGGTGAAACTGGTGTTCTTGGGGGATGTGGATGTGTTTCCTGAGATGATGGGCTCTACATTCGATTCGGCAAAGACGGCTTTTGAGATTTCTCTCGGTCTCACCGGTGTCCTGTCGTTGTGGCTTGGGGTGATGAAGATAGGCGAAAAGGGGGGCGTGGTCAATGCTCTGGCACGTGTGCTGAGTCCTGTGTTCAGCAAGCTGTTTCCTGACATCCCAAAGGGACATCCTGTCACGGGGAGCATATTCATGAATATCGCTGCCAACTTGTTGGGACTTGACAACGCTGCTACCCCACTGGGACTGAAGGCTATGAAGGAGATGCAGGAACTGAATCCGAAAAAGGATACTGCTACCAATCCGATGATAATGTTTCTGGTCCTCAACACTTCGGGACTGGTGCTTATCCCCGTGAGCATAATGGTATATCGTGCGCAGCTGGGTGCCGCCGACCCTACGGACATCTTCATACCGCTGCTGATACAGACTTTCTTCTGCACTACGGGCGGTATCTTCGTGACGAGTATCTACCAAAGGATAAACCTGTTCAACAAGACTATAATATGCACTTTCGGGGGATTGATGCTGCTGTTTGCCGGTATCATCCTTGCCTTCTGCTCTATGGACGATGCTACGATGAACATGGTGAGTTCTTCTGTGGCAAACATTCTTCTGATGACGATAATAATCGGTTTTATCGTTGCGGGAATAAGGAAGAAGGTGAACGTATATGAGGCATTCATCGAGGGTGCAAAGGATGGATTCAAGACTGCGGTGACGATAATACCGTATCTGGTGGCAATACTCGTTGCCATAGGGGTGTTCCGCGCGTCAGGGGCTATGGACTGGCTTATCGACGGCATAGGATGGTGCGTGGCACAGGCGGGTATAGACACACAGTGGGTGGGGGCTCTGCCTACGGCATTGATGAAACCGCTTTCCGGCAGTGGGGCTCGTGGCATGATGGTGGATGCGATGACGACATACGGTGCTGATTCGTTCATTGGCAGGCTCAGCTGTATCTTCCAAGGCAGTACGGACACTACGTTCTATATCCTTGCGGTCTATTTCGGCAGTGTGAGCATAAGGAAGACTCGCCATGCTGTTGCGGCTGGCTTGTGGACAGACCTCATAGGTGTCATCGCTGCAATAGTTGTGTCTTATATTTTCTTCGGATAAAAAGGGTGCGGAATGGCTAACATAAAAGGACTTTTCAAAGATACGGCGATATACGGTCTGAGCAGTATAATTGGTAGATTTCTCAATTATCTGCTGGTACCTCTATATACTTATACATTGGTTCATTGTAGTGATTATGGTATCGTTGCCGACCTTTATGCACAGACGGCATTGATACTGGTGATACTGACGTTTGGCATGGAGACGACTTTCTTCCGTTTCATAAACAAGACGGAGGATGAGGAGGAGAAGAAACGTGTGTATTCTACTGCTCTCATCATGGTGGGTGGGGTGTCGTTGGTTTTTGCCGCATTGACCGTTGTCTTCATCAATCCTATTGCTGCCGCCCTCGGATATGCGGAACATAAGTGGTATGTCGGCATGTTATATCTCTGTGTGGCTCAGGATGCCTTTCAGGCGATAATGTTCGCTTATCTCCGAAATCAACATAAGCCGTATAAGTTCGCTGCTTTCAAACTGTTGTTCATAGGAATGAGTGTGGCTCTTAACCTTCTCTGTTTCCTCATCATCCCTCTGGAGTATTCACATTGGGAGATAAGTGTGAAGTGGGTATTCATCATAAACCTGTTCTGCACGACTATGATCTCTCTGCTGATGGTGCAGGAGTGGACTTGCGTGAAGTGGAAATACGACAGAAAACTGGCGAGACAGATGCTTATTTATTCGTGGCCTCTGCTCGTTCTTGGTATCGCCGGTATCCTGAATCAGGTGGCAGGGCAGATAATGTTGCCTCGCGTGCTTGAACAGGAGGAAGGGCGTACACAGTTGGGGATATATGAGGCTTGCGTGAAGATTGCCATGATAATGGCTCTCATCACTCAGGCATTCCGTTATGCTTACGAGCCTATAGTGTTTGGCTCCGTGCGCGACAGAAACAACAAGGACCTCTATGCAAAGGCGATGAAATTCTTTCTCATCTTTACGTTCTTTGCCTATCTCTGTGTCATTGCCTATCTGGATATCCTTCAGTATATAATCGGTAACAAAGGCTATCGTGACGGTTTGAAGGTAATCCCTATCGTAATGGCATCAGAAGTGATGATGGGAGTGGTCTTCAACCTCAGCTTCTGGTATAAACTGATTGACAAGACAATATATGGAGCGTTCTTCTCCATTGCCGGTGCAATCGTACTTTTTGCAATGAACTTCCTGCTTATCCCTGTGATGGGTTACATGGCGTGTGCGTGGGCTGCCTTCGCAGGGTATGGCACTACGATGTTGCTGTCGTATTTCATAGGACAGAAACATAATCCTATAAGTTATCCTCTAAAGGAGATAGCCTTCTATGCGCTGTTGGCTCTTGTGCTGTTCGTGGCAATGTATTTCGGTACGAAACAGTTGGATGTTGTTGTCCGTCTGGTGCTGAATACATTGTTTGTGATAGTTTTTCTTGTGGTGATAGTCTGGAAAGAAAAGATAGTAGATGCATTCAGAGTTAGAAAGAACTGAACTGCTGCTCGGCAGAGAGGCGCAGAAAAGGCTTCGCGAGAGTAGTGTGATAGTCTTTGGTATAGGAGGCGTCGGCGGTCACGTGGTAGAGGTTATGGCTCGCAGCGGGATAGGGACGATGGCTCTGGTGGATGCGGATGCTGTGGAACTGTCAAATATAAACCGTCAGATAATAGCGTTGCACTCAACGGTGGGCAGACCAAAGGTGGAGGTGGCAGAGCAGAGGATAAAGGATATAAATCCAGACTGTAATGTGAAGATGTTTCAACAGTTTTATCTGCCAGAAAATGCTGATTCCATCGATTTGACGGAATATGACTATGTCGTTGACTGCATAGATACGGTGTCAGCAAAGGTGGAACTGATACGGCGGTGCGATGAGGCGGCGGTGCCTATAATTAGTAGTATGGGTGCTGGCAACAGGATGAACCCGTCAATGCTGAAGGTGATGGACATCTATAAGACAACCATTGACCCTCTGGCAAAGGCGGTGCGCAAGGAGTGCAGGAAAAATGGAATAAAAGGTCTCAAGGTGGTGTGCAGTGATGAATGTCCTCAGACGACAGCACAGCAGACGGTCATAGCCAGCAATGCTTTTGTGCCTGCTGCCATGGGAATAATGATTGCATCGGAAGTAATAAAAGATTTGATAAAGATATGAAAAGGATAGGAGTTTTCTGTTCGGCAAATGAAAACATTCGCCGCTCGTATTTTGACAGAACAACAGAACTTGGTGCTTACATAGGACAGCGCGGTCATCAGTTGGTGTTCGGCGGATGCAACATGGGACTCATGGAATGTATTGCAAGGGCTGTCAAGGAAAACGGTGGTACGACTTTGGGGATAGTGCCTAATAAGATAGAGGAATATGGAGCTGTGAGCAAATATACCGATGAAATCATCAATGTAAACAGTCTTGGTGAACGTAAGGAGAAGATGACGGAGGTGAGCGATGTGATAATAGCATTGCCGGGTGGACTCGGCACTCTGGATGAAATCTTTTCCGTAGTAGCATCGACGACGATAGGATATTATGACAAAAAAGTAATCTTGTACAACATAGAAGGATTCTGGGATGAACTCATATCTCTGCTGCAGGATTTGCAGGATAGAAATTTCATAAGGGGAAGATATACTGATTTTTTCCTTGTTGCCACTAATCTGGAACAACTGAAGAACATAATATGACAATTGACAAATCTATTAACACAATGAAAAAAATATTTTTTGTCCTCATCACTTTGGTTTCGCTTGGAGTACAGGCAAAAGACATCTATGTGTCAACATCGTTTCACGAACCAGCAAATGAGGGTTTGAGGTTTATATATAGCGAAGACGGTATTCACTGGGACAGTATTCAGGGTACGTTTCTTGCCCCTATGGTGGGAAAGGAAAAGGTTATGCGCGACCCGTCAATAGTAAAGGGTCCTGACGGTACTTTT
Organism: Bacteroidaceae bacterium; assembly: GCA_024398495.1. Classification (GTDB taxonomy): domain Bacteria; phylum Bacteroidota; class Bacteroidia; order Bacteroidales; family Bacteroidaceae; genus Prevotella. Next base: position 40,084 of record JAKSJA010000013.1, read on the forward strand.
CATCTTGTGTGGACATGCAGTTGGCGAGGAGACAGAGGGTTTGGGTATTCTTCATCGAAAGACCTTATACACTGGACACAGCCTCGGCATATTGATGCCATGAGTGATACGACAACGGTTAATGTGTGGGCACCGGAATTGTTTTATGATGATGTAAAGAAACAATACCTGATAGTGTGGGCATCGTGCGTGCCAGGGAAATTTCCTGACTATCAGGAACCGCATCTGAACAATCATCGTCTGTACTACAAGACAACAAAAGATTTCAAGACATTCAGTAAAGAAAAGTTGTTCTATGACCCAGGATTCAGTGCTATTGATGCAACGCTGGTGAAACGTGGAAAAGGTGATTATGTTATGGTTGTCAAAGATAATAGTCGTCCGAAGCGAAACATAAAAGTCGCTTTTGCATCCTCACCGGAAGGACCGTGGTCGGCAGCATCGCCAGAGTTTACTGAAATGTTTACAGAAGGACCTTCAACGGCAAAGGTGGAAAACTACTATTATATATATTACGATACGTACAGAAAGGGGATATACAGTGCTCATCGCACGAAAGACTTTATAAAGTTTGAAAACAGAACAGATGAAGTGCGTTTCCCTAAAGGACACAAGCATGGCACTGTGTTCATGGCTTCAGAGGAAATAGTGGAACAACTGAAGAAATACAACCGTGACGTGGTGCATTATACTGGTACTGAAATGGCAAGACCAGAACGTCACGACGGAGGACTGAAGCCTGTTGTAGGTGTTCATAACATTCAAATTATGCGTGGTGCCAAACCGTGGACATACAATCACCAGCCGATGATGGCATATTGGCATGGGAAGTTCTATGTGCATTATCTTACCAATCCTCGCAATGAACATGAGGCTCCGGGGAAGACAATGCTTGTCACCAGCAAGGATGGGTATGTGTGGAGTGAACCGGTGACACTGTTTCCTGAATATGATGTCCCTGACGGTGTCACGAAAGAGACACTCCCCGGTGTGGTCAGCAAAAATCTCAAGGCGGTGATGCATCAACGTGTTGGATTCTACGTAAGTAAAAGCGGAAAGTTGATTGCTACGGGAAATTATGGCATAGTACTGGTACCAAAAGATGACCCTAATGATGGTAATGGCGTGGGGCGTGTCGTTCGTGAGATAAAGGCAGACGGTACATTCGGAAAGATATATTTCATATACTATAATCACGGTTTCAACGAAACAAATACATCTTATCCCAATTATAAAAAATGCAAGGACAAGGCTTTCGTGAAAGCAGTAGATGAGATGATTGTCGACCCAATGCAGAGGATGCAATGGGTGGAGGAGGCAGACAGAGACGATGCTGTCATTCCTCTGACAGCACCATTGAAGGCGTTTTGCGGATATACGCTTGATGACGGCAGGAAGGTGGCTCTATGGAAACATGCTGTGACAAGCATATCCATTGACGGGGGCAATACATGGCGTTATCCTTGCGACAGAGCCCCGGGTTTTGTGAACAGTAATGCGAAGATATGGGGACAGAAACTGTCAGACGGTTCTTTTGCTACGGTATACAACCCTGCCGAGTATCGCTGGCCATTGGCTATTTCTCTGAGTAAAGACGGATTGGAATATACAACGCTCAATCTTGTCAATGGAGAGGTTACACCAGAACGCCATTATGGTTTATATAAAAGTTTCGGTCCTCAATATACGCGAGGGATACAGGAAGGCAACGGAAAACCTGATGATGGAAATTTGTGGGTGACATATTCAAACAACAAGGAAGATATATGGGTAGGGCGTATTCCTGTACCTGTGCAGACAGATGCCGTTGCCCATGCTGGACGTTCATTTGCTTCCTATACATCCCTACGAGATATGACCGACTGGAATGTGTATTCTCCTTTATGGGCGCCAGTATCACTTGACGGGGAATGGATGGTCCTTAAAGACAAAGATCCTTATGACTATGCAAAACTGGAAAAGGTTATTCCTGCAACGAAAGAACTGGAGGTGGAGTTTGACGTAAAGGCAAAACAGACATGTTCCGGTGTGCTGCACGTTGAATTTGTTGATGCTCATGGCAATGTTGCGGCACGTATGGTGGTTGATTCTACAGCTGCTATCTTGGCAAAGGGCGGCGCACGATATGGTACGGTGTTGAGGTATTATGAGAAAGACAGAACATATCATATCAAGGTGTACTTGTCAACAGCATTGCATCGTGCATTCTATTATGTGAATGGAAGACTGACATGCAAACGCCAGTTCGATACTCCTGTAGAAGAAATATGCAGGGTGGTGTTCCGTACGGGCGGATTGTTTGACAAACCAGACATTGAAACTCCCGCTGATCAATATGTAGATATGCCATTGGCAGATAGTGAGGAGCCGTTGGCAGAGTTTGCCATTGCCAATGTGAAGACATCCGCAGTGACGGAGAATGAAAAGACAGCCGTTCTTGTCTGTGATGACTTTAATCGTTATGTGGATTACTTCAATGCGATGGAACCGGAAAATATAAAGACGGACATCCCTAACTCAGAAGCAGCAGAATGGATGGGTAAGAACATCCCTCTCTTTGACTGTCCACAGGAAAACTTTAAGCAGATATATTATTTCCGTTGGTGGTCTTGGCGCAAACATATTGTAAAGACTCCTTATGGATATGGTATAACGGAATTTCTTGTAAAACGCTCTTACGCAGACAAATTCAACCTCATATCCTGTGCATTAGGACATCATATTATGGAAGGTCGCTGGATGCGTGATGAGAGTTATATGAAAGGTCTTTTGAATACATGGTATCACGGTAATGACGGTAATCGCCTTAATAAGATGGAGAAGTTTACATCATGGAATCCTGCCGCTATCTATGAGATGTGGAAAGTGACAGGGGATACAGCATGTGTCGCTACCTTGTTGCCGTCATTGGAACAGGAATATAAATACTGGCAAGATACCCATGTTCTTACGAATGGTCTTTATTGGCAGGAAGACGTGAGAGACGGTATGGAAGAAAGTATCTCTGGAGGTAGAAAGAAACAATATGCTCGCCCGACAATAAACAGTTACATGTTTGGAAATGCAAAAGCTTTGGCAAAGATGAATGCTCTCATGGGGGATGACGGGAAGAAGAATATGTACGATAAGGAAGCAAAAGAACAGAAGGCAAAGGTGGAGAACCGTTTGTGGAATGAATCACATCAGTTCTTTGAAACCTTACGTGGTGATACTTCTGCTAATGTACGAGAGGCAATAGGGTATATACCTTGGTATTTCAATCTGCCGGAAGCAGGTAAGTATGACACAGCATGGCAACAGATTACCGATGAAAAGGGATTCTCTGCACCATTCGGTCTTACAACAGCAGAACGCAGGCATCCAGAATTCCGTACACATGGTATCCGAACTTGTGAATGGGATGGAGCTATATGGCCTTTTGCAACATCACAAACGCTTACTGCATTAGCAAATTATATAAATGACTACCCTTCTCCAATTATAACGGATTCAACATATTTCCATCAGTTGGAACTGTATGTTGAGAGCCAGTATAAACGTGGACGTCCTTATGTCGGCGAATATCTGGATGAGGTGACAGGTGCTTGGATTATGGGCGACAGGGAAAGGAGCTCATATTACAATCACTCTACTTTTGCAGATTTAATCATAACAGGATTGGTAGGACTCCGCCCTCAATCAGACAACAGTGTGGTGATAAACCCTCTCGTGCCGAAAGACAAGTGGAATTATTTCTGCCTTGATGCAGTGAAATATAAAGGGCATTTGCTTACAGTTGTGTATGACAAAGACGGACAACATTATCATCATGGAAAAGGATTGATGATATTTGTTGACGGACATGTTGTTGCTCAACGAAATGATATCGGACAACTGTCGGCAAAATTAGGGCTGTAGGTTTATTTCCCTTCAGCAAAGTTGGTGTATATCCTTTGCTCCGTCATAGGCAGACCATATTGCTCTTTTGCCAGTTTTATACCTTTTACCAAAAAGGCCATATTTCTTGCCAATACACGCATTGTCTGCAATCCTTCGGCGTCTTTCTTTACATCTTCAGGTGTGCCACCATGTACTTGATTCCAGTATTGTGACGTGACAACGGGCATTTGAGTCATGGTGAAATATTTATTTATGATGTCAAAGGTGGCACTGTTTCCACCACGTCTGGCAGAGACTACCGCTGCACCTACTTTCATGCGTTTATCAAACGATGTGGACATGAACAGACGGTCAAGAAATGATTTTAATGTGCCAGCAATGCCTGCGAAATATACCGGCGAGCCGATGACGATGCCGTCGGCAGATTCGAATTTTTTTGCAACATCGTTGACACTATCGTCAAATATACAATATCCGTTTTTCTTGCATGAATAACAGGCTGTACATCCCCTTAAGTCTTTATGACCGATATGAATCATTTCTGTTTCAATACCTTCTGCTTCCAATGTTTTTTGGACTTCCTCTAACGCAGTGAAAGTGCATCCGTTTGCATGAGGACTTCCGTTTATCAGTAATATCTTCATATTCCTTATAGTTTGATGATTCAGTCGCAAAAGTATTGAAAAAAACTGATTTCTTGAAATAAATTTGCATAATTCAAGTAATAATAGTAATTTTGCACCCCGATTTTGATAAATAGGAATCAAACAAAAATAAAAATATTGCATCATGAAGAGAACATTTCAGCCCCATAACAGAAGGAGGGCTAATAAACATGGTTTTCGTGAAAGAATGGCAACGAAAAACGGTCGTAGAGTATTAGCATCACGTCGTGCGAAGGGCCGCAAGAAATTGACAGTTTCTGACGAAAATCACGGAAAGTAAAAAAATCGTTAATCATGCGGTTTAAGGGAGGAGCAATTGTGGTCAACATAATCTTTATGTTGGTCATGTTGCTGTTGCTTTTGGTGGGCTTGAACTATGCTATGAATATTTACACAAGGCATGGAGAGACTATAATTGTACCGAGCTTAAACGGCATGAATGTCAATGAAGCACAAGAATTATTGGAAGAACAGGGGCTGAAGTTGATAGTTTCAGATTCTGTTTACAATAAAAGGCTGTCCGATGGGCAAATTGTCGGACAATCACCAAAGAGTGGTCTGCTTGTGAAAAGCGGTCATGAAATTTTTATTACCGTCAATTCACAAACAGCTGCATCTGTTCAAATCCCAGATATAATAGATAACAGTTCTTATCGTGATGCTGAGGCCGAGTTGATGGCATTAGGCTTTAAGATGGGCGAGCCGATTATGATGCATGGGGAAAAAGATTGGGTGTATGGTATTGTGTGCGGAGGACATAATGTTTATACTGGTGATTTTGTCCCTCTTGACTCAAAATTGCAACTGAAAGTTGGCGACGGTGTCTTGGATGGAAGTGTTGATGTGGTTTCGTTGGAGGAAGATGTTGTTGAACAAACCGAAGATGAAGGCGAATTTGATGACTTTGAGGAGGTAAAATGACAGCCGATAGCGAGACATTAAGCCAAAATGGGCAATTAGACGATTTAGAGTTGTCTGATTTTTTTGAAGATGACAGTAATGCGGTAGAAAATAATCTTCATGGAGGAAATCAGGGCGAACAACAGCTTTATGAACATTTTCGGTTGGTGGTTGATAAAGGGCAAGAGCCAATGCGCATTGACCGTTATCTTTTTGACCATATGGTTTATACGTCACGAACCAGAATTCAAAAGGCGGCTGAAGGCGGTTGTATATTTGTAAATGACAAACCTGTTAAAAGTAATTATAAGGTACGTCCTCTTGATGTGGTAACGTTATTGCTGGATGAACCTAAACATGACAATACCATTTATCCGGAAGATATACCTCTTGATATTGTGTATGAGGATGAAAGTATCATAGTAATTAATAAGCCTGCCGGGCTTGTCGTGCATCCCGGTGTGGGCAATTTTACTGGAACAATGATAAATGCTATAGCATGGCATTTGAAAGATAATCCTGATTTTGATCCTAATAATCCGAAGGTCGGTTTGGTGCATCGTATTGACAAGGATACAAGCGGGCTTATTGTGGTGTCAAAAACGCCAGAGGCGAAGACAGAACTTGGGAAGCAGTTTTATGATAAGACAACGCGTCGTACATATAATGCATTGGTTTGGGGGAATTTTACAGAAGATTGTGGCAGGATAGAGGGTAATATTGCACGAGATGTCCACGATAGGATGAGGATGGGTGTCTATGATCCACAGTCGGGCATAGGAAAAAATGCTGTGACACACTATAAGGTTTTGGAACGTTTTGGATACACTACATTTGTAGAATGTCGTTTGGAGACCGGACGTACTCACCAGATTCGTGCACACATGACACATCTCCAACATCCACTATTTGCAGACAAGAGATATGGAGGAGACGAAATATTACGTGGGCAAAGAAGCGGTAGTTATAACGCTTTTGTGAATAATTGTTTTGCAGTGTGTCCTCGGCAGGCTCTTCATGCCAAGACCTTGGGTTTTCAACACCCGATAACGAAAGAACAAATGGATTTTACTTCCGAGTTGCCTGCTGATATGCAGGCGCTTCTTGATAAGTGGAGACGATACATAAACGGAACGACAAAAGATTTGGAATTATGAAAAGACAGATAGCAATAGTTTGTGGAGGAGATTCTTCGGAACATGATGTGTCAATGCGTAGTGGTTCTGGGCTGTACGGCTTTTTTGATAAAGAACGCTATGATGTGTATGTCGTAGAGATGCGTGGTTCGGAATGGTGGGTTCATATAAATAATGAAAAAACTCCGTTGAACTTTGCTGATTTTTCGTTTGATTATAATGGCAAAACTATAAAGTTTGATTATGCATATATCACTGTACATGGTACTCCTGGAGAAAATGGTATTTTGCAGGGGTATCTGGAACTAATGAAGGTCCCTTATTCTACAAGTGGGGTGCTTGTTGAAGCTCTTACCTTTGATAAGTTTGTGTGCAACCAGTATCTGCGTTCTTTTGGGGTTAGTGTGGCTGATTCGATTCTGGTAAGAAAGGAAGATGTGGCAAATCTGAATGCAGAGGATGTGGAAAAACGTCTTGGATTGCCTGTGTTTGTCAAACCGGTTGCTGATGGCAGTAGCTTCGGTGTTACAAAAGTCAAAACTTTAGAAGAAATGTTACCGGCAATAGGTGTGGCTATGGAACAATGTTCAACCGTCATGATAGAAGGGTTCCTTGAGGGAACGGAGATAACTTGCGGTTGTTATAAGACAAAGGCAAAAACTGTTGTGTTCCCGATTACGGAAGTTGTAACAAGTAATGAATTCTTTGACTACAATGCGAAGTATAATGGACAAGTGCAGGAGATAACTCCAGCCCGTATAAGTGCTGATATTGCTGATAGGGTTTCCCGTATTACAAGTATGATATATGACATATTACATTGTAATGGGATTATCCGTGTTGATTATATAATTTCTCCTGACGGAAAAATAAACATGCTTGAAGTAAATACTACTCCAGGTATGACTGCGACTTCGTTTATCCCACAACAGGTACGTGCGGCAGGCCTAAATATAAAGGATGTGTTGACAGATATTGTAGAAAACCAGTTCTGATGAATAATTTTGATGATATAAGACCGTATAATCCTGATGAGTTACAGGATGTATATACTCGTCTGCTGAATGCGGAGGGTTTTAAGGTTGTACTTGCAACTATTTTCCCCAATGTACCTATGGACGATATTGAGAAAAAGATGCGTGCATGCAAAACAAATCTGGAATTTCAAAAGGATTTCTGTGCGCCGTTTTTACAAGGTTTGGTTAAGAAGCTGTCAACGGGGATAGAGATGGACTCTTCTGCGATTGATATTACAAAACGCCATACTTTCGTAAGTAATCATCGTGACATCATACTTGACTCAGCATTTCTTTCGCTTTGTCTTCTTTTGAATGGTTGTGATACTACTGTTGAAATAGGAATAGGTGATAACCTTCTTATTTATCCGTGGATAAGAGATTTGGTGAGGCTCAATAAGTCATTCATCGTCCAGCGTGGACTTTCTCTACGTGAAACTTTACTCAGCAGTAAGCATATGTCAGAATATATGCATTATGCTATAAATGAAAAGCATGAGAATTTGTGGATAGCGCAACGTGAAGGACGCTCTAAAGATAGTAGTGATATAACGCAGCCATCTATATTGAAGATGATGGCTATGGGAGGTAATGGCTCTATGAAAGAGCGACTGATTGATATGCATATTTGTCCGTTGTGTATCTCGTATGAATATGATCCATGTGATTACTTGAAAGCGAAGGAATTTCAATTAAAACGAGATGATCCGAATTATAAGAAACAGCCTCAGGATGATCTTATCAATATGCAAACAGGGTTAATGGGGTATAAGGGACATATCCATTTTCAGTGCACTCCTTGTATAGACGAGTATGTTCAAAGTCTTCCTGATGATATGCAAAAGTCGGATTTCTTTGATAATGTTGCTGCGCATATAAATAAGGAGATACATAGGTCGTATCGTATATATTCTGTCAACCGCATTGCATATGACCTTCTGGAAGGAAATGTGTCGTATGATGGATATACTGATGCGGATAAGAAGGCTTTTGATACGTATGTTTCAAGACAGGTCTCCAAGGTGGATCTTATGGACAAAGACGATGCTTTTCTTAGAGATTGTATTCTTAAAATGTATGCCAACCCTCTGAGGAATTTTCAGAAAGCAATCGGAAGGTTTTGAAAAAAAACAGATAAAATTTTGGTGATATAAAAAAAATGCTTACCTTTGCATCCGCTTTCGGTGGGCTTGACCTATCGTAAAGTATGGGAACAATGCCTCTTTAGCTCAGTTGGCCAGAGCACGTGATTTGTAATCTCGGGGTCGTT
>JAKSJA010000014.1 GCA_024398495.1 Bacteroidaceae bacterium
GCCGACCCTCTGCTTGTAAGGCAGATGCTCTAAACCAGCTGAGCTAAACGCCCTAACGCTCAATTGCGGATGCAAAGGTAATCAAAATTTATTATCCAACAACTGATAATTGATTTTTATTTCAAAAATTAATATTTTTTAACTTTCCGCTTTTGTTTACCAGTTGGCAACAGTAGCATTGAAAATCTGATCACATAGGTTTTTCACCATCTCCGTCACCAGCTCTTCCTGTACGGAGTTCAATGACTGTGTGGTATCGTACGTTGCTGTTGCAGTAAACTGTTTTTCAAAGTCTTCTGTATGATTCTTGGTGTTGGAGAAACGTACATTTACCGTCATCTGCAACTCTGTCTGAGCAGAATATCCGTCAGAACTTACACTCTTGTTGTGTTGTTCATACCGCGTTATCTCACCCTCTACTTTCAAGTCGCCGTTTCTGCGTACGAGGTTTAGTTTTGTGTTCTTGGCATAATAGTCTTTCAAGGCATCGTTGAACATGTTTGCCATTGGTCCCCATATATAACTTGACCTATTAGGGAAATCTTTTATTTCTATAGTCTTCGTCTTGCTATAGTCAATGGATGCACCATTGAACTTGTAACTAACAGAGCACGACTGTACCCCACAGCCGAGGATGAGTATATATATATATAAGGTGTAGATGCCGTATTTTTTATTCCAAATCATATTCTTTCAGTTTTCGGTATAGTGTACGGTCGGAGATACCCAATTCCTGTGCTGCTTTCTTCCTGTTTCCGTCGTTACGCAACAATGCTTTGCGCAGCATCTCCTCCTCTTTATTGTCCAGATTAAGGTTTTCGTCATCCTCTATTTCCTCAGCATAGGCAACGGCTTTTATCTGTGAGTTGCTGATCGTCTGAGACGTTGTCTGGATGTTATCCAGTCGTTCCTTCATTCCATTCATTTGCCTGTGCATGTCGGAGAGAGATTTCTTCATCTCAAAGAGCATGGTATAGAGCATTTCGCGTTCATTTTCATAAGTATGCTCTCCGTGAGGAATTGTGGTAAGAGAGTAACTTTCTGTATCTTCTGGTATGAACTGACGCAGTATTTCCGGTGTTATGATGCGTTGCTGTGATATTACGGACATCTGCTCCGTAATGTTTTTCAGTTGGCGCACATTCCCCGGCCATTTGTATTTCAGCATTATCTCTTTTGCGTTCTCAGATAACTGTATGCGTTCCATCCTCAGTTTTTCCGCTATCTGCATGGCAAAGAGACGGAACAGCAGGATTATGTCATCGCCACGTTCACGCAATGACGGCATCTTGATAGGAATGGTGTTGAGACGGTAGTAGAGGTCTTCACGGAAACGTCCTTCCGAGATGGCTTTCGGCAGATTCATATTCGTGGCAGCTACGATGCGTACATTTGTCTTGCGCACTTGTGTAGAGCCTACGCGTATATATTCGCCTGTTTCGAGTACTCGCAACAGACGAGCTTGTGTTGCAAGAGGCAGTTCTCCCACTTCGTCGAGAAAGAGAGTCCCTTTGTTCGCAGCACCGAAATATCCTTCACTTTCTCCGATTGCACCGGTATAAGCGCCTTTCTCATGCCCGAAGAGTTCGCTGTCAATAGTGCCCTCGGGAATGCTTCCGCAGTTGATGGCAAAATACTTTTCCCTTTTGCGTATGCTGTTGTCATGGATGATGCGAGGTATTATCTCCTTTCCCACACCACTCTCGCCTACAATGAGAACACTCAGTTCTGTCGGGGCTACCTGCAAGGCAACGTCAAGGGCTCTGTTCAGAGCATCGCAGTTGCCGATGACGGTATATCTTCTTTTTATATCCTGCAGTTTGGATTCATTCATGGTCAATGCTGTTTACAGATGAATCGTTTTCTTCTTCCACTACTACGTTGTCGGCAACATCGTTGACGGCTTGTGTCGCAATGCTTTCTTCCGTAGCGGTTGACAACTTGTCTGCCTTTGCCTTGCCAGAGTGTACTCGTATGGAGTAGTATAATTCCGCTAAGCTGTATATCATAAAAGACAGTCCTAATATGATGTATATGGCACTATTGTCGTTGATGAACTCAACACGGTAGTTGACGATGACCAACACTCCGATTATGAAGAGTATGACTGGTATGACGAAATTGCCCACTCCAATGTGCCAGTATTTGCTGTTCATAAGTAAGTTTACTACCGTTGAAATGGATAGAATTATGAGAATAGCACCAAGGATTATGATGATTATCTGCGGTTCGTATGCCTGTATCAACAAGATGCCGATACCCAGCAATATGCTGCCCCATCCAGCCAACGGAAATTCTATGTGTTCTGTGTTCCCGTGTGTCTTGTTCCAATAATACATTATCACAGAGGCGATACCCGGTATGATGAACAATATCCCCAAGAGTACTGCAAGCCATTTTCCCGTCTCTGTGGGATATGCAAGCAGCAGTATTCCTACAATGAGGGTACAGATGGCACAGAATATGGAACTATGTAGAAAACGCATAATGAGATATTTTTATTCGTTATTTATTTCTTTTTTTTATTATCCACGATGATGTGTTCAATAAATTGTCGTAGTATAGAGATACCTACGGTGTTGGTTTTTCCCTGAGGTATTATGATGTCAGCGAAACGCTTTGTAGGCTCTATGAATTGTTCATGCATAGGTTTCAGCACATCAAGATAACGCTGCATCACTATCTCTGCAGTACGTCCGCGTTCCACGATGTCGCGGCGGATATTGCGAATAAGTCGTTCATCCCCGTCAGTATCGACAAATACTTTCAAATCCATCATCTTCCTCAACTCTGGGTTGATGAGAGCCATAATACCTTCAATGATGATTACGGGCTTCGGCTCTACGTGTACCGTGCGTTGCAGACGGTTGCTTTGTATGTAGGAGTAGATAGGTTGCTCGATGGCATTACCATGTTTCAGTTGTTTCACTTGTTGCAGCAACAGTTTCCAGTCGAAGGCGTCAGGGTGGTCGAAGTTTATCGCCCTGCGCTCCTCGTCAGTAAGGTTTGTGGTGTCGTTGTAGTATGAGTCAACAGGCACTACAGCCACATAGTTTGGCGGCAGAGCATTTACAATCTCATCCACTACACTTGTCTTGCCACTCCCTGTGCCACCGGCTATTCCTATTATTGTCATGATTGTAATAGTTTAGAGTTTAGAGTTTAGAGTTTAGAGCTTGAATCTTTTTTCTCCCCTCCTTTCAGGGAGGGGTTGGGGTAGGCTTTTTCCCTCCATCATTTTACTTCTTTCAGCAAGTAGATGACTACCGGCAGGTGGTCGGAGTATCCGTTGAGCCACACGCCAGCTGCCTTGGTGCGCAATGGATTGCCCTTGTATTTTCCTTCTTTCTGCAACAGATAGTCGCGCGAGAAGATGTTGTGTTTATAGTATTTCAACGTACTGAAATCTTTCTTTTCCCCTTTGTTCAACAGGTTGTCGTTGATGACAATCTGGTCGAAGAGATTCCACGCACCACCGTACGCCAGTGTGCCTCGTCCCTCTTTTGCAAGGATATTCCACCAAGGGTTCCACAGACCATTCTTCTCTACATCTTCCTGTTCCTGACGTGCTCCGAGATATTTTGCCATAGAATCATTGTTAGGGTCATCATTCATGTCGCCCATGATGAAAATCTTTATTTTCGGGTCAGCCTTCAGCAGCGAGTCTTTGACAACCCTTACCTGTCGTCCTGCACTCTCCCTGTAGAAACCAGTTGCAAACCGTGACGGCCAGTGGTTGACGATGACAGCGATATGCTCGCCGGCAAGTGTTCCGCTTACAGTGAGGAAGCCGCGCGTCTTGTAAAGACTGTCTTTTACCAGTTCTGGCACATAACGATGCAGAATCACGTTATCTGGTTTGAAGAACTTTGGATTGTACAACAATCCGCAGTCAACACCGCGGCGGTCAGGACCTTCTATGTGTATGAACTGTATGTTGCGTGCCTTCAGTGGTGGTTGATTGCAAAGGTCGGTGAGGGCAATGGCATTCTCCACCTCGCTGACACCGATGATGGCACAGCCATCTTGTTTCAACAGGTCAGTACCCATATCTGCCAGCGCACGCGACATGTTGTTCAGTTTTGCCGTGTATTTCATTCCATTCCATTTGCCGGAAGAGAAAGGCAAGTATTCATAATCGTTTTTCCCCACATCGTGAGCCGTGTCAAAAAGATTTTCCAGATTATAAAAACCAATTGCATAGGCATTGAACTTTCTTTCCGCATGCACGCTCAAAGACGTACAGCAAAGCAGAGTAATGAACAGCAACTTGACTGATATTTTCATGATTTTTAGGTTTTGATTATTACGATGCAAATTTATGAAATAAAATTGAAATGCCAATAAAAAATAAAAATTTACCTCTTTTGTTCATTTTTCCTATGTGTTTCACGAATTACTGTCGCAAGCTGTTTGCTCATTTTTCAATAGAATCATTATGGAAAAGTCAAATTTATTCTATAATTACACTCCTGAACTGTTCTTGAAGTTCAGACATACCAGCAACTAACTCCTCGAACGTTGGTCTCTTGCCATATATCATTGATTCTTTCATGGCTTCATAGTCATTTCTCCATATATCAATGATGTCTTCACGAGGAACCAACTGCATACGGTGGCGTACTTCTGGTGTGTAGTCCATGTCACACACAGATGTGTAGATTTCTCGATGATGACGGATGGATTCCCACAATTGATGGTCGTTGATGGCAGACTTGACAAAGTCTTTGTTCATCATTACATACAAATCATAAAGATGGCGGCTCTTGCGTTCTGCTTTCATTCCATGCCCTGGCACAGAGAAAATTTCGTGCAGCAAGAATGCTTTTTCGAGGAATGTCTTTGCTGGGACTGCCGTATGAACTGCTGCTTTAGCAAGTGGTTCAAATGGAAGATGCTCTGCAAGAATACTCTTCACTTCAATTGACTCTGTGGGTTCAAGCAATGAACGGGCGCTTACCTCCAGCACAATGTCAGGTCTTAGATAACTGAGAGTCTCGGCAAAAACTGATTTGTAATGGAAATACACTTGTCGTAGTTCTGGATAGGTATCGTCTCCCTCTCCATTAGGTTGTGCTTCCAAAGTGATGAACGATTGAAGTCCTACCTCAACAATACGCTCACTTATCATTGGTGTCAAATGTTCAAGTACGAACAAGGAGGAAGACTTTCTCAACTTCTTAATTTGCCTCTTTGTTGGATCTCCTTCGTTGGCTCCCAGAAAGACAGGATCAACAGCAAGGTCAATATCCTCAGAGAAGCGTTCGATAAGTTTCCAACCCTTGCTCAGGCTTGTTCCACCTTTGAATACAAGATGCTCTGCAATCGGAAGCGAAAACACCGTCTGCAAGACAGCTGTTACCCAGAAATCTTTCTCGATAACCTGGGCAGGGAGGTTCACTTTGTGTGATATTGATTCGTAAACATTCTTTCGTTGAGAGTCAGTAAGTGTTAGGAATTTATGCATCGTATAAACTTATTATCAATTCTCTGACTTTTGAAGTCATCAATTTCAGGTCTGCAACTTGAAGACGTGGATTCGCATTCAGTTTGCTTTTGATTATATCTATCTGTTCGTCACTAAGATTTTCAACTTTCCAATCCTTCAACGCTGTTGTAAGAAGCAGTGCAAGTTGGTTGCGCATTGCAAAGTACCTTGGTGAAGAATGTTTGAATTTGATAGCTTTGCCTTCGCTTAGGTTTATAGTACGAGAAATGCCATTTGTGAGATATACGACATTCATAGGCACTTGCTGCGTCAATCCCAACTGATATTGAGCATAAAGCCCTGATGGAACAATCTTTGCTCCATCTCGCTTGGCCATTGCTTCTGCTATGTCTTCCATAGACGGAGGAACAGAACCAAGTCCATATACCTTTTCTATTTTAGGGTAGCAGTAGATGCCGCGTGCAGCCCTCAATACCAATCCTTTGTCCGTAAGGCGTTCTAATGCTTTATTGACTGCATTACGATTGCCATACGACACAAAGTCAGGGACAAAGAATACCGAACCTCTTCCGCATTTCTTCATCTTGTTAAGTATCTTATCTTCAATGGTATCAATCATGTATATTTTTGTATTCTGTCGCGAATTAGTATATTATTTACGACTGCAAAGCTAATAATAATATTTCGAAAAACAATCATTTGAGGAAAACAAAATATGATTTACATACAAATTTGTACATCAAAGATGTGTCTTCTGAAAGACGCAACTCAATATTTGCTAATGTTATGGTAATAAAAGAAAATAAATTGAATTTATTGATTTTTACTAACTTTGACCTTCGGTCGAACTTAGGATGCATCTCAGTACTACCTACAAAACTGCGTTTTTACTTTTATTGGCACAATAACTCACAGAAATGAATTTCGTGACTTTTTGTTTCAATAAAAGAAAATAAATCAAATTTATTTTGGTAGTACATTCGATTTTCACTAATTTTGTCCCCGAAATTCAGCGGAAGTTGGGAGACTCAAACGAGTTTCTCAATTTTCTTTTTATATTAGGACAATATGATTGATAAGAAAAAAGTTACTGAATTAGTCAACAAATGGCTTGAGGGAAATGATTATTTCCTTGTTGACGTGAGCGTGGATGTCAATGACAAGGTGGTGGTGGAAATAGACCATAGTGATGGTGTGTGGATAGAAGACTGCGTGTCGTTGAGCAAGTTCATCGAAGCCAACATGAACCGTGATGACGAAGATTATGAACTCGAGGTGGGCAGTGCCGGCATAGGACAGCCTTTCAAGGTGGTACGCCAGTATGAAAACCATATCGGCAAGGAGGTGGAAGTGCTGACGGCTGATGGAAAGAAGTTCCGCGGAGTTCTGAAATCTGTAAACGCTCCGGAGTTTGTTGTCACTGTCATGGAGAAAAGGAAAGAGGAAGGAAAGAAAAAGGCTTCTATGGTGGAAGTTGATATGACGTTTGACATGGACGGTGTGAAATACACCAAATATATGTTCAACGTATAAGTACGAATAACAAAAATAAAAATAATATAAAACTATGGCGACAAGAAAGAATGAAGGTCCAAGCATGATTGAGACCTTTGCGGAATTTAAGGAAATGAAGAACATTGACCGTGTCACTCTGGTCAGTGTGCTGGAGGATAGCTTTCGTAATGTCCTCTCAAAGATGTTCGGTAGTGACGAGAATTTTGACGTTATCGTGAACCCTGAAAAGGGTGACTTTGAAATCCACCGCAACCGTGTTGTTGTGGCTGACGGTGACGTGAAGGATGAAAACAAGGAGATAGCATTGAGCGAGGCTCAGAAGATTGAAGCCGACTATGAGGTTGGCGAGGATGTGAGCGAGCCGGTGGATTTCTCGAAGTTTGGACGCCGTGCCATACTGAACTTGCGTCAGACTCTTGCTTCCAAGGTGTTGGAACTGGAGCATGACAACCTTTATAATAAATATAAGGAGCGTGTCGGCGAGATTGTCAGCGGTGAGGTGTATCAAGTATGGAAGCGTGAGATCTTGCTCATTGATGACGAAGGTAATGAACTTATATTGCCGAAGACGGAACAGATACCTTCTGATAACTATCGTAAGGGTGAGACAGTGCGTTGCGTCGTTCATAATGTGGATAACGCTAACAACAACCCGAAGATTATCGTTTCCCGTACATCGCCTGTATTCCTGGAGCGTCTGCTCGAACATGAAGTACCAGAGATTGCTGACGGTCTTATCACGATAAAGAAGATTGCGCGCATTCCGGGTGAACGTGCCAAGGTGGCTGTGGAGAGCTATGATGACCGTATCGACCCTGTAGGTGCTTGTGTGGGTGTGAGAGGCTCACGCGTACATGGCATCGTGAGGGAGCTGTGCAATGAAAATATTGATGTGATAAACTATACTGCAAATACGAAGCTGTTTATCCAGCGTTCTCTGAATCCTGCACAGATTTCTTCTATTACTCTTGATGAGGAAAACAAGAAGGCAGAAGTATATCTGAAGCCGGAAGAGGTGTCACTTGCCATCGGTCGTGGCGGTCAAAACATAAAACTCGCCAGCATGCTGACGGAACATACTATTGATGTGTTCCGCGAAGTGCCAGAAGACGAGACAGAAGAAGATATCTATTTGGATGAATTTGCTGATGAGATAGAACCGTGGGTTATCGAACAGGTAAAGGCTATCGGTTTGGAAACTGCTAAGCAGGTCATCAATGCTCCTTATGAGATGCTTGTTGAACATGCAGACCTCGAAGAAGAGACTGTTGACCATATGATAGAGGTATTGAAGGCAGAATTTGAATCATAATTTGTATGAGCGTAAGGTTAAACAAAGCATTAAGAGAGTTGAATGTCGGCTTGCAGACTGCTGTTGATTTTCTGCAGAAGAAAAATCTCGGTGAGATAGAAGCAAATCCGAACACGAAGATTTCTGATGAACAGTATGATGCTCTCATTAGGGAATTTCATGGGGACAAGGAGATGCATACCAAGACGGAAAAGATTCTTGTTCAGCAGAAAGAGAAGAAAGAGGAACAGCGCAAGGCCATACAGCAACAGAAGGAGAAGGTTGAAAAAGCTGAAAAGATAAATGTTTCCGCTCCTGAAATTCCAGCTATAAAGGCTGTGGGCAAGATAGACTTGGAGCAGTTCAAGAAAAAGCCGAAGGAAACGAAGGCTGAAGCACCACAGGCAGAGAAGACGGCTGAACCGCAGAAACCTGCTGTTGAGGAAAAGAAGGTTGTTGCCGAGAAAAAGGTTGTAGAAGAACAGCCAAAGAAAGAGGAACCTGTGGCTCCTGCAGCACCGGAAAAGATAGAAACTGTCATTCCTGAAGGACCGAACTTCAATGTCGTCGGTAAGATAGACCTTGACAGTATGAATCAGAGTACTCGTCCGAAGAAGAAGAGTAAGGAAGAAAAACGGAAAGAGCGTGAAGAGAAACAGCAGCAACAGCAGGCTGTGAAGGAAGAAAAGAAGAAACGCAACCGTATCAATCAAGGACGTGTCGATATCAATGAGGCCATCAAGCAAAGTAACAATGTTGGTGGTGGAAATGGTAAAAAGAATAAGAAACGTAATCAGCCAAGACCGCTGGAAGTAAACGAAGAAGATGTGGCTCGTCAGGTAAAGGAGACTCTGGCTCGTCTTACAGCTAAAAATCAGAATAAGAAAGGTGTCAAATACCGTAAAGAGAAACGCGATGCCATACAGGAACGTATCAAAGAGGAGGAGGCTGCCGAGCGTGCTGACAGCAAGGTGCTGAAGCTGACGGAGTTCGTAACAGCGAATGAGTTGGCAACTATGATGGACGTGCCTGTAAACAAGGTCATAGGAACATGTATGACTATCGGTATCATGGTGTCTATAAACCAGCGTCTGGATGCTGAGACGATAAACATCGTTGCCGATGAATTCGGATATAAGACGGAATATGTAAGTGCTGAAGTGGCACAGGCGATAACGGAAGACGAGGATGATGAGAATGACTTGGTAACACGTGCTCCTATCGTTACCGTCATGGGACATGTTGACCATGGTAAGACATCGTTGCTTGACTATATCCGCAAGACTCATGTCATTGCTGGTGAGGCTGGTGGTATAACACAGCACATTGGTGCGTATAATGTGAAACTGGAAAACGGTCAGCATATTACGTTCCTTGACACTCCGGGACATGAGGCATTTACAGCCATGCGTGCCAGAGGTGCGCAGGTAACGGATATCGCTATCATCATCATCGCTGCTGACGACAGCGTGATGCCTACGACACGCGAGGCCATCGCTCATGCTCAGGCTGCAAATGTACCTATGGTATTTGCGATCAACAAGATAGATAAGCCGGGTGCTAATCCTGATAAAATACGTGAAGACCTGTCACAGATGAACCTCCTTGTTGAAGAATGGGGCGGAAAATATCAATGTCAGGAGATAAGCGCAAAACAGGGAATAGGTGTTGATGAACTGTTGGAGAAGGTATTGCTGGAGGCGGAAATGTTAGATCTGAAGGCAAATCCTAACCGTAAGGCTACAGGTAGTGTCATAGAGTCCATGATGGAGAAAGGCCGTGGAAATGTAAGTACGATACTCGTTGCCAATGGAACGTTGAAACAAGGCGACATAGTACTTGCCGGAACATATTGGGGGAAGGTACGTGCAATGTTCAATGAACGTAACCAGCGCGTGGAAGAGGCAGGACCATCGCAGGCGGTAAGTATTACTGGTCTTAACGGTGCGCCGACTGCCGGTGACAGTTTCCATATCATGGATACAGAACAAGAGGCAAAGGAGATAACCAACAAGCGTATGCAGTTACAGCGTGAACAGGGATTGCGTACTACCAAGGGACTTACTTTGGAAGAGATAGGACACCGTATTGCATTAGGCGAATTCCACGAACTGAACCTTATCGTGAAAGGTGATACTGACGGCTCTGTTGAGGCTTTGGCAGACTCATTCATAAAACTCTCTACAGATAAGATTTTGGTGAATGTGATAATGAAAGGTGTCGGTCAAATCACTGAAAATGATGTGATGATGGCTGCCGCTTCGGAAAATAATGCTATAATCATCGGCTTCCAGGTGCGTCCGTCTGTTGCGGCACGTAAATTGGCAGAACATGAAGGTGTAGAGATAAACACTTATTCTGTCATCTATGACGCTATTGACGACATCAAGGCTGCAATGGAAGGTATGCTTGACAAGATAACGAAAGAGGAGATAACTGCGATGATAGAAGTACGAGACGTATTCCATATTTCAAAGGTGGGAACTGTTGCTGGTGCTTTTGTCGTGGATGGAAAGGTGCATCGTACGGACAAGGCACGCGTGCTGCGTGACGGTATTGTGATGCATACTGGTAATATCCTTGCCCTCAAACGTTTCAAGGACGATGTCAAGGAAGTGGCAACGAACTTCGAATGTGGTATCTCGCTGACAAACTTCAATGATATAAAGCCGGGTGACACTATCGAAACATTCCAAGAAATACAGATAAAGCAGAAACTGTAGGAATAGCGTGAGAGATGAGTGATAACAAGTTCATAGAACAGGTTGTTGACAAGCAATATGAATATGGCTTCACTACAGATGTGGAAACAGAAGTCATAGGTAAGGGCTTGAATGAAAATGTTATAAGACTTATCTCTACAAAAAAAGGCGAACCGGAATGGTTGCTGGAGTTCAGGTTGAAATCATTCCGGCATTGGCTTACAATGAAAGAGCCTACGTGGGGACATCTCACTTTGCCTAAGATAGACTATCAGGATATTTCCTACTATGCTGATCCTACTGTCCGCAAACCGGGGAAAAAAGAAATGGATCCGGAACTGGAAAAGACGTTTGAAAAACTTGGAATTCCTCTTGAGGAACGTCTTGTCTTGGCAGGGGTGGCAGTAGATGCCATCATGGACTCTGTAAGTGTGAAGACAACGTTCAAGGAAAAACTGAAAGAAAAAGGTATCATCTTCTGTTCGTTTGGGGAAGCTGTGAGAGATTATCCAGAATTAGTAAAAGAATATCTTGGAACTGTGGTTCCTTATAGGGATAACTTCTATGCGGCCCTCAATAGTGCTGTGTTCAGTGACGGCTCGTTTGTGTATATACCGAAAGGTGTACGGTGTCCGATGGAACTGAGTTCTTATTTCCGTATAAATGCAAGGAACATAGGACAGTTTGAACGCACTCTCATCATAGCAGACGATGACTCATACGTATCATACTTGGAGGGTTGTACCGCGCCTATGCGTGATGAAAACCAGTTGCATGCAGCAATAGTTGAAATTGTTATCAAGGAAAATGCAGAAGTAAAGTATTCTACCGTACAGAATTGGTATCCGGGTGATAAGGACGGTAATGGCGGTGTCCTCAATCTCGTTACAAAACGTGGAGAACTGAGAGGTGCTAACAGTAAACTGTCATGGACACAGGTGGAGACAGGTAGTGCTGTCACGTGGAAATATCCGTCCTGTGTATTGCGCGGTGATAATTCTACGGCGGAATTTTATTCTGTTGCTCTCACAAACAACTACCAACAGGCTGATACGGGCACGAAGATGATTCATATAGGCAAGAATACACGCAGTACGATAATAAGTAAGGGTATAAGTGCCGGACACAGCCAGAACTCTTATCGTGGACTTGTGCGTGCTACGTCAAAGGCAGATAATGCTCGTAATTACAGTTCGTGTGACAGTCTTCTTATTGGTGACAAGTGTGGGGCCCATACATTCCCTTCAATAGATGTCCAGAATGATTCTGCAATCTTTGAACACGAGGCAACAACAAGTAAAATAAGTGAAGAGCAGCTCTTTTATTGTAATCAAAGGGGAATACCTACCGAACAGGCAATAGGACTTATCGTAAATGGGTATGCCAAAGATGTGTTGAATAAATTGCCTATGGAATTTGCTGTTGAGGCGCAGAAACTGCTTGCTGTGTCATTGGAAAATACTGTAGGGTGATAAAATTAAAGACAGAAATTCATGTTACAAATACATAATCTACATGCAAACATTGCAGGGAAAGAAATATTGAAGGGTATTGACCTTGAGATAAATGACGGTGAGACACACGCAATAATGGGACCTAACGGTTCTGGTAAGAGTACGTTAAGTGCTGTGCTTACGGGCAATCCTTTGTACGAGGTAACCGAAGGAAAAGCTATTTTCAATGGGAAGGATTTACTGGCGATGAAACCGGAAGAACGTGCCTTGGAAGGACTGTTCCTTTCGTTCCAATATCCTGTTGAGATTCCTGGTGTGAGTATGACAAATTTCATGCGTGTTGCTATAAATGAAAAACGTAAATATAGTGGCGAAAAGGAATTGAGTGCAACAGATTTCCTTAAACTGATGAAAGAGAAGCGTGCTCTTGTTCAGTTGGACAGTAAACTGACAAGTCGTTCCGTAAACGATGGATTCTCTGGTGGAGAGAAAAAACGTAATGAGATTTTCCAAATGGCAATGTTAGAACCGAAACTTAGTATCCTTGATGAAACGGATTCGGGATTGGATGTAGATGCCATGAAAATAGTTGCTGACGGAGTCAATTCATTGAAACGACCTAACACCAGTTGCATCATCATAACACATTATGAACGTCTGCTGGAATATTTGAAGCCAGATTTTGTACACATTCTGTATGATGGAAGAATTGTCAAAAGTGGGACTATGGATTTGGCTCATAGAATTGAAGCCGAAGGTTTTGACTGGATAAAGAATTAGTCAGATATGACTGTTGTCAAGATAGAAAGTAATACATATAAAACAATTTTTGATGATTTCAACGAGGATAATGTTGAAATCTTGATTGCTGATGATGCAACATTGGATTATTATTCCTTACACAATAACCATGCTGATAATCTTAAAAGGCAGCTTGTAGTGACATTAGGATGCAACAGTACATTTCGTCATTACAATATAATGTTTTGCAACGGTAGCATAGAGAATAATATAAATGTTGTCTTTGAAGGTGAAGGCTCGGAATGTGAACTCAACGGGTGTGTAATCGCTTCAAGTACTCAGCATATAGAAAACCACACTCTTATAGACCATAAAGTAGGACGTTGCAGCAGCAATGAATTATACAAATATATTCTCGATGATAAAGCTGTTGGTGTTTTTGAAGGAAGAATACTTGTGCGTGCAGATGCACAGAAGAGTGTGTCACAGGAGACAAACCAGAATCTTTGCCTGACCAGGGAATGCCGTATGTTTACAAAGCCAGAATTGGAAATATATGCAGATGATGTCAAGTGTGCACATGGCAGTACAGTAGGACAACTGAATGAACAGGCGTTGTTTTATATGCAGCAACGAGGAATACCATTACATAAAGCAAAAATGCTGTTGCAACAGGCATTTATTAACGATGTCATCGAACGTATTCCTGATGAAGATATAAAGAAAAAACTATTGGCAGATGTGGAGCAAAGATTACATAGATAACATCCGTAAGGATTTTCCGATTCTTTCAAGGCAGGTGTATGGCAAACCGTTGATATATTTCGATAATGCCGCTACTACACAGAAACCTAAATGTGTTGTTGATGCCATAACAGAAGAGTATTATTCTGTAAATGCCAATGTGCATCGTGGAGTTCATTATCTCTCACAGAAAGCAACAGAGTTACATGAAAATGCTCGTGAGACGGTTCGGAAATTTATAAATGCTAGTTCTACCGATGAAATTATATTTACTCGAGGCACTACTGAATCTATAAATCTTATTGCGTCATCATTCGGGAAAATAAGTCCTTGTCATGTCACTGAAGATCGTGGGGAGGTCATCGTGACAATAATGGAACATCATTCCAATATAGTGCCTTGGCAACTGAATGGATTTCGCCTAAAGGTTTTAGACGGAACGCCTGTGGATATCAATGCACTTGAAAAACTGTTTACTCATCATACACAATTGGTAAGTATCACTCATGTCAGCAATGTTCTTGGAGTCATGAATCCTGTCAAAGAAATTATTCGTGTTGCTCATCTGCATGGGGTACCGGTACTTGTTGATGCAGCACAGAGCATTCCTCATTTTTCTGTTGATGTACAAGATTTGGATTGTGATTTCCTCGTCTTCAGTGGGCATAAGGTATATGGACCTACAGGCATAGGTGTGCTGTATGGTAAAAAAGAATGGTTGGATAAGTTACCTCCATATCAAGGAGGTGGTGAGATGATAAAAACCGTCACGATGGATAAAACAACATACGAGACGTTGCCATTCAAGTTTGAGGCAGGCACTCCTGACTATATCGGTTCTCATGCATTGGCTGTAGCCATTGATTATGTCTCGACACTTGGTATGGACAATATACATGCTCATGAGAATGCACTTACACAATATGCAATAGATAGGTTGTCATCTGTTGATGGAATAAGGATTTTTGGAACACCATCCGATGCTGTCATCAGTTTTCAGGTTGGAAATATTCATCATCTTGATTTGGGTACACTTCTTGATAGGATGGGCATAGCGATACGTACGGGCCACCATTGCGCACAACCTCTCATGCATCAGCTTGGAGTGGAAGGTACAGCCAGAGTATCATTTGGATTATACAATACCACAGAGGAGATAGACACCCTCATTGATGCTATCCAAAAAGTAAAACAGATGTTTTGATAGACCTTATTCTGTTATTTGCTTGCGATGCATTCAATTTCAACTAGTGCACCTTTCGGAAGATCGCGGACAGCGAAGGCAGAACGTGCAGGAAATGGATCGGAAAACATTTCTGCATAGACTTCGTTCATGGCGGAGAAATCGGCAATATCTGCAAGTAATACTGTAGTCTTGACAACATTTGCAAGAGTTAATCCATGACTTTCAAGAATAGCCTTTGCATTGTTGAGGCTCTGGCGCGTCTGTTCTTTGATTCCTCCTTCTGGAAATGTTCCAGTGGTAGGATCAATAGGCAGTTGGCCTGATACGAATACGATTTCGTTTGCTTCCACACCCTGGCTGTAAGGACCTATTGCCGCTGGGGCATTCTGTGTGTTTAATACTTTCATAGTTTAATTGTAATTATGATGTTTTTATTTTAATGATATATCATCTAATAATCTCTAATGATGGTTCTGCTTGTGCTGATTGATGTTGATATCCTCAAATGCAACTGATGGAATTTTATACTGTATGTTAATGAGAACCAAGAAAATGTGGACTGCTTATTTTACTTACTTTGGCACAGTTTATTTATTTTTTTTGATGTATTCCCAGTCCCATGGTTGTTTTGCATATTTTTCCACTATCGGCAAGAAGCGTTCATGTGGGTGCTCGTTGAGATAATATGCGCGATACAAATTTTCAGGATGACTATATACCTTTCCGGCTTCTTTCTTTCCGAAATATTCCTCTAAGTATTTATATGCCCAGTCATTGTCATACTCCATTATAACTGTATAGAAGTCCTCAATCCTTTTGTAACCATGATACTTTCGCGTTAATTCATAATCGCCCAATTTCTTCAATACAGGAATAAAAGACTTGTCGGGCCATGAGATGATAGCTTCTAGGGCAGCGTCTGCTCGTCCGCTATATTTACCTTTGTAAGCCCCCTCTTTATCCAATCCCATTCCGTATTCACCTAAAGCCTTAATGAACAGTTGCTTGTCTTCCTCTCGCTTGTATTTTGCAAGAAGACACAATGCAGAACTTTCCTGTTTGTTTTGACACAGTTCTTTTATTCTGGCATAGCGTTCAGGGGTAGGCTCCATTCTGTGAAACATTATTCTTTTATAGTCGTAGGCATACATATTGGAAGAATATAATACTAAGGAGTCGATATCAAGCGAATCAGCCTTTGTGAATGCATCCTTATTACGAAATAGCTGTGAAATTACAGCATCTGCGAGTGTCTCATAAAAACCTACATCACACGACCAACACATTATGGATGAACTGTCTGCGATTGATTTCTTTACAAATGCCACACAATCAGTATCATCAATTTCCAAAAGTCCATTGAACGCAGTAAAACGTACGACAGGATTTGTCTGAGTAAGAAATAGTTCTTTCTTTTCCTGAGCCGATGTTACAGCCTTCAGCCTTTGCTGAAGGACCCATCCGACAGGCGTACTACCCCATCCGTTATTTCCGAAATACTGATAACTGTTTATCTTGGCGAGTTCCTCAATTATTATATCCTTATTGTTGATGCACTCCACAGGATAAGGTACAATGAAAAACAGGACGGTTAATCCTAATGTGTCTGGCTTCCAACAGTTTGCAATGGAATCGTATCTTTGTGGGCAGCCTGAGAACTTTAATGTTTTTATGACGCGTTGAGCCTCTTCGGCAAGTTCCGGTATATTTCTGGATAGGCTTAATGACTTAATATTGGTAACGCATCCTGTTGAGTCCACGTCAAACTTAATGCCGCATCTTGAGGATATAGAATCGCCTATCAGTTCGTATGGGTAACGATAGTTGCGTGCAATATACGAGCTCAACGAGTCTGCATCTATATCAAGGAGAGATGGAGCCTTATATGAAGTTTTGACCCTCATCTCGTTGAGATATAGTGCATCCACAGACTGATATACAGGCTTTGTTGCTCCGAGCAAAGCAATGGAGGTTTGAGCAGAAGCTGATATGCAGATGCAAATTAGAAGGATTAGCAATAAGAATATCTTAGTGGATTTTATTAGAAGTATATTTTTCATCCTTTTGTATTTAACGAAATATTGAAGTTAATGACTGAAAGGTACCGCCTGTATTTTACACTGTATGTTGATGTGATCCAAGAAAATGTGGTCCGCTTATTTTTCTTACTTTTAATTACTTAAAGAAAAGATAGCCTTCAAGCTCGCAATAATAATTATCATCATAGGTTTTCAGTTCCAGTTTTCTGATTACGAGGATGGTCTTCTTGTCTTCCGTTGTGTAGGCATATTCTTTGTTGTCGTCAAGATCGGCGATGATACGGGCAACCTATATTATCCTTCTCTCTGTAGCCAAAACAGGAAGAAATAGTCATAGATGTAATACTTGCCTTGCTCAGAGGAAATGATATCTTTGTCGAGCAATGACGATAGACAGCGCTGGATCGAACTGGCTGTAGATAGTTTGTATTTCTTTATGAATGAACCACTTGTTGGCTGTACATTGCTTCCTTCTTTGCTCAGAGCAATTAGCAATTGACGTTGTTTCAGTGTTAGTCTTGCTATGGTGTCTTGGAATGTTTCTGTTTTTTCCTCTAAGACTCTCTCAAGTGCATTATCAACATCCGTTATAGTACATTCAACGTTGTTATCAGCGTATGCAAAGATTTCGTTGCACAACTTCTGTATATACCATGTTGTGCCCTCAACCATATTATAAAGGTAGGATACTGCATTTGGTGAGATACATTTCCCTCTACTTTCAAAATGATTTATGATGAAATCTGTGTATGTACTCTCTTCTATTGGTTTTAGAGATATCATTGATGCACATTGATAAAAAGGGCGGGCATGGGATGTAAACATTTCGCCCATCATGTGGCGTTGTGAACCAGAGAATACAAAGCGAGCATTATTACAATCTTGTATATAAGTGCGCAACAATGCCTCCACATTTTTATCTTCATAACCACAGATTGACTGGAACTCATCAATGGCAATAAGGCATGGTTTTTCTGCATTTGCCAGATAATGGAATATTTCATCCAATGACATTTCTGGCTTCTTTATATCGCCCAGTTCAAGATTCCATGAGGGTTTGCCAAACTCATCAAGCGTAATGCCCGACCTCAGTGAACCTATAGCAATGAGAAACTTCTCCCAAACCTTCCGTTCCATGGACTTCAGTGTGTTCAATATTGAGAGCCCGAGCTTATAAGTAAACTCTGCGAGTGATGTAGTTGCATAGATGTCAACGATAAAAGTGAAGTAGTTGTCCTTGATCGAAGGCTGGGTAAAACAGTGTTTTATGAGTCCAGTTTTTCCCATACGCCTAGGAGATATTAGTGCTACGTGATTTCCATTCTCCAAAAGTGTAATCAGACGTTCCGTCTCTGTTTTGCGGTCACAAAAGTATTCCGAACCAGCATATCCATACGTCAAAAATGGATTTTTCATCTTATCTTTATGATAATTCATATTTATATATTTGCGTACAAAGATAGTAATTTAAATACAATTACGCAAACTTGCGTTATGCGTTTTTGTATGATTGGAGTTGTTTTATTTCCTATTTATATTGTTACCTTTCCGCCCAGTCGCCGCGGTCAAGGTTGCGGTAGCCTACGGCTTCGGCCACATGGTGCACCTCAATATTCTCCTTGCCTTCGAGGTCGGCAATGGTGCGTGCAACTTTCAAGATTCGACTATATGCACGTGCAGACAATGAAAGGCGTTCCATGGCTTTTTGCAGAATGTTCAGCGTTTTCTCATCAAGCCCGCAGTGTTGGTGAATCATACGTTCTGTCATCTGGGCGTTGCAATGTATATTAGGTACATTCTTGAAACGCTCTGTCTGTACTCTTCTGGCAGATATTACTCGTTTACGAATCTCTGATGACGGCTCTGCCTGTTCTGATTGTGATATATCTTTGAATGGTACGGCTTGAATTTCACACTGTATGTCTATGCGGTCCATCAAAGGACCACTGACTTTGTTCATGTATCTTTGTATTTGTCCTGGAGTACAAAGGCATGTGTGCGTGGGATCATTGTGATAACCGCATGGACATGGGTTCATAGATGCCACAAACATGAATGAACAAGGAAAGTCAATGGAGTATTTTATCCGTGAAACCGATATTTTTCTGTCTTCTAATGGTTGACGCAATACTTCAAGTACGTTCTTGTTGAACTCGGGTAGTTCGTCACAAAATAAAACACCATTATGGGCAAGTGACACCTCGCCAGGTTGAGGGTTTGTCCCACCACCAACAATTGCAACAGAAGAGATGGTATGATGAGGACTACGGAATGGTCTTTGTGATATCAATGCCGTATTTTTGCCAAGTTTTCCTGCGATGGAGTGTATCTGCGTTGTTTCAAGACTTTCTTCCAGGGAAAGGGGAGGAAGAATAGATGGAAGACATTTTGCCATCATGGATTTTCCCGAGCCTGGAGGACCAATCATAATCACATTATGACCACCTGCGGCAGCAATCTCCAAGGCACGTTTTACCTGTTGCTGTCCTTTGACATCTGCGAAATCAAACTCATATTTCAGTTGGTGGTTGTAAAACTCTTTCTGTAAATCAATAGTTGCTGGCATGAAATCTTTGTTATCATTGCAGAAGTCAATGACATCTGTTAATGTTTCCATCCCATAGACTTGTAGATTATCGACAACGGCAGCCTCTTTTTCATTTTTCTTTGGGATTATGATACCTTTAAAGCCTTCCGCTTTTGCTTTCAACGCAACGGACAGAGCACCTCGGATGGGACGCAAACTTCCATCAAGCCCGATTTCACCGATAATCATGTAATCATTGAGTTTGTCGATTTTGACATTCTCTTCACACGCTAAAATGGCAATGGCAATAGGAAGGTCATAACCACTACCTTCTTTGTGTATGTCAGCAGGAGAAAGATTGACGGTAATATCTTTCCCTGGAAAGTGTAAGCCAGTATTATTAAATGCTGCACGTAGTCTGTCATGGCTTTCTTTAACTGAAGTATCAGGCAGTCCTGATAGGTGAAAGTGAACTCCCATACGCGTGCATACCTCAACAGTAATAGTTGTTGCATCAAGCCCGTTTATAGCGGCACAAAATGTCTTGACAAGCATATTGGTTATTTGCTATTTTTCTTTAGTAATGATTCTATGTTTTCTTTTAAGTGTGTGTTCTCTACCTCTTTGAAGGCAATGATACCGTTTCGATCTATAATGATATTATCCATTACATCGCCTAATCCTAATTGACGTAATAGTGGTGTGTCCCACACTTGTCCGTCCCAATATAACTTTGATGTGAAATTATTTGCTTTGTAGTTAGACTCCATATTTTTTTTGTCCATATCCAGTGATATACTGAGATGAGCAATCTTGTCGGGATATTCGTTGCATATATCTCTCAATGTTCGTTGGATATTAAGACTTTCATAATTCCACGATGCCCACACACTGATAATGCCCACCTTATCTGCACAGAAATGATTTGTAATCGTTTCACCTGTCGTAGTTTCTACGGAAAACTTTGGTGTTCTATTTCCTACAATGCTTTTAGAAAGTATCTCTATTTGGTTTTTGAGTTTTTTTGCATATTTGTCTGTTGGGCGTGCCGTGATAACCTTTTTTAGAAGTATTTTTGCGGTCTTATAGTCTGGCTCTTTGGTGCGAACAAGATATCGTGAGATGAGATAGGAAGAAACGATAGATTCGGGGTTTTCATTGACAAAGTCTTTGATTTTCTCTTTTTGTTGGATTGGGTTTAATGATTCTGTCTCTTTCCGGAATCCGTTCATCATACGGTTTGGTTTCGAACCATTAATTTCAATCTCTTTAAGATTACTGGCATCTGCAGTGATTTTTGCACTTCTACTTGGTTCGCCAAAAACAGGTACTTCTGTAAAGTTAGGAAAAACAATAATAAACGTTGTTGGTTCAGAGATGATTTTCTCATACAAGAATCGTCCGTCCTGTACTTTAATAGTATCTATTTGTCCAAAATCATTGTCCGGACTATATATAAATAACTCTCCCCGATTGAAATTCAAAAAACGCCCACTTATTTTAAACCTATCCGTGTTTCCTGAACATGCACAGATGGTTACAATAAGAGAAACTACAAGAAAAATTTGGATAATACGTGATGTAACTTTCATAAATGCCAATAGGATGGTGTTACTTCAATCGAAATCAGTCAATACCATGCTTCGTGCCGCGAGCGGGACTCGAACCCGCACAGCCATCACTGGCCAAGGGATTTTAAGTCCCTCGTGTCTACCAATTCCACCATCGCGGCATGGTTTGACGAATGCAAAGGTAAATAAAAAAAAGTTTGCACCCAAATTTTTTTAGCGGCTTATTGATATGATTCCATAAGGGTTCGGTGCAGAGACATGATATTGCCAAAGTTGCGTTGGGTTATCATCATCGCTTATACCACTCATCATAAGGTTATATACTTTGTTACATCTAGGACACTTTGCTTCAAATGATGATATAAGTGTGAGGTTTGTGTATCGATTGCTCTGTTCATAGCAGAATCGACACATTCCATCGTATGCTACTATCTTTTCATCGAGTGTATTGTAACCAAGGATGAGTTGATTATTACCTCCCAATTCGTTTTTTCCATAACTTTCTATTTCTGTTGTCATCGGAATTTCTTGACTCTCTCCACCGTACGTTTGAAGTACAGTATATGTTATCTGATGTGCGAATTTTGTATTTATCTTCAGGTAGATATTACTATTCGGTGTTACGGCAGCGGCCATCAATGAATTGAGGTGTATTGAATTGTCGAAATGAAAACGACAGGCAAATGGCGAATTATATTGTAGGTCGCCAACACAACTCATCAGTATCACTGACGCACAAAGAGGAAGAAATGAACGTTTGATATATTTCATAATTTGTGGGGTTTTATTTAAAATTCCAAATTCCGCTACCTACGCTATGAATGGTGCCGTCAGGAGCCGTGATTTCTGCAGAACATCCAACAGGAATAGATGCTGTTATTTCTGATTTCGTTGCATTGACAGAAACCGTTCCATATAATGTTTTTGTAGAAGCTTCTATTGATGTGATATCTCCGATGAAATGAGGAGAAATAATAAGATGTTTCATTCCGTGCGTTTTTTCTTTCTGCCTAATGCCAGCGACAGAACGGAAAAGCCATTCGTCAAGTTGTCCCATCATAAAATGATTCCATGATGTTCCATTACGAGGATCCCATTGCTCTGTAAGTGTTGTTGCACCTTGTAACATTTGAAATCCATAGCCAGGAGTTTCATAATGATTAAACATTGTAAACACAATACTGTCCTTGTTGTTTTTAACCAATGCTTGTATAAGGTAACGATTTCCTACATCACCAGTAGTAAGTCTGTTGCCATGCGACTGAATATCCTTTATCAGAGACTCCAATACTCGTTCTTTATTGTCGCCACAAATATCAAGAAAGAGTGGAAGTGCGTTAGCACATTGTGAGCCAGATGTGTAAGAACAAGAATCAGGGATGTAGAAATGTTCATTGAATCTAGATATTGCATAATTGCAGAGTGAATCGTATTTTTCTAAATCATCCTGATTGTTTTTCATAGCTGCAGCCTTTCGCATTAGTTGCAAGTCATATATATAATGGGCAGTGGCAACAAGTGACACTGGAGTATTCTTGCTGAATCCTGCAATCCAAGGTCCATAATCATACCAATCTCCAAGACCGAAATCGAGAATCCCATCATTGGCACGTGATGAAAGATAATCAATATATTTCCCCATTGCATCGTAATGGTTAATAATAAGTGTGCTGTCACCATACTGATCATAATACATAAATGGTAGTATTATTAATGTAGATCCCCATTCTGGAGAATCGTCAAAAAGATTGCCGAAGCTGACATATTGTGGTGCCGTAGTTGGTACCATGCCATTAGGTTTTTGCGTATCTCTGATGTCACGTATAATTTTAGGTATATAAGTTGTCATATCATAATTGTATAATAAACTTATCCCATTAAGGTGATCTTGTTCTAACCATCCTAATTTCTCTCTATGCGGGCAGTCTGTGAGTACAGCTTGCATATTACTCCGTTGGGCTCGTTCAATGAGTCTGTGTGTTTTGGTAAATAAGTCATTGTTGCATTTGAATGTGCTTACTTCTTGTGCGGAATTATATACAAAACAACTGTTTAATGCATATATGACCGGCAGGTCTTCAGGATTTGGTTCCCCTTGCATTACTGCTCCTTCAACTTGTATATAACGAAATCCATAATAAGAAAAACGCGGATGCCATATATCAATACCATTTCCCCGTAGTGTGTATTCATAATAATGTGGACGTCCTGTTTCACGTTGGTTTACAACCCCATGTTTTGTTAGTTTTTCTCCTACGTAGATGATAACTTTTTGCCCTCGTTTACCAGATATGCTTATTTCTGGAAATCCAGCAAGGTTTTGCCCCATATCAGCAATTATAGCAGTGGGACTTATGTTTGTACGTTTCATTTCACGTGCGCTTTCGGCAAGTGAAAGAGAAGGAACGTATTGCCATGATTTTATGCCGTACCGTTCCATAATTCTTATTGGAGGTGCAATCTGAGGTGTAAATGTTCCCTTAGGACCTTCTGTGATGACGACATTATGCCATGGCATTGTTCCTTCAAGGGTGGCATCATAACTTTCTCCCCCATAAATACTGTTGAATGTAATGGGTGATAGACACCATTTCCATGTGTTATCACTTTTAATAGTTTGCTGCGTCCCGTCATCGTAGTTTATTTCCAGCATACATATCATCTGCGGTGGTCCGAAACTAGTTTGTAGTTTGCTGTATCTACCATCTTTTTGTACGTTGAAAAAGCCGTTACCTAATATGACTTGCATGGCATTATGTCTAAGTGATTTGAGGTATTTTGTAACGTCAATAGTATTGTAATATACGGTTTTATCATATTCGCTGATAAGGGGCGCAAATTCATCCTCTCCAACTTTTACACCATTTATCTGTAATTCATAATGTCCTAATCCGGAGATATAGATGGTAGCACCAACAATATCCTTTTTTGTCTTGAAATCTTTCCTGAGTATGATGCTTTTTGTGGATAATGAATCCACTTTTGCCCATTGTTGTTTGAACGTATCTTTTTTGAAATCAGTATTAGACCAACGTCCTTCAGGAATATGTGCTTCTTTTTTTGTTATTGCACCAATCCATTTAGCATCAATTGATGATGGAGCAATACGGAAATGATGTGGAGAACTCCATTCGGATTCTTGATTATCTTTATCCCACACTTTTACTTGCCAAGCGTAGCCATACTTGTTGCGTTTTAATGATGGAATGGAGACAAACTGACTTTCATCGTTTTCCATTTTGTTACTGTCATAAACAATGTCGTTCGTGATTCGCTCTTTTATTATAATTTGATATGCCGTTTGATGATCTCCGTTTATATCAGATGAAATCTGCCAATTTACTTTTGCATTGTCAATGACTATAGCTGTGCCGCTCTGATAATTACACATTGTCTTGGTAATTGTCATTTTTGCGAAGGTAACGTCATTACACAAAAACAAAACAAGTAATGTTAGAATTATTTTCTTCATACTATTCTCTTCTTATCTAATATGTGATACGATTTTCCCATTTTTTATTTCAGCATCCACAATCCTTTGGCCTGTGGCATGTAGGCGAAATTTACAATCCCATTGTTTTGGCCAGCATGGGAATAAAAGAAGCTCTCCATCTGCAGTCTCCTGTAGTAACATTTCTT
This sequence comes from Bacteroidaceae bacterium, assembly GCA_024398495.1. GTDB lineage: Bacteria > Bacteroidota > Bacteroidia > Bacteroidales > Bacteroidaceae > Prevotella. The sequence goes on from JAKSJA010000014.1 coordinate 24,859, forward strand.
GTATTCCTATCATTCCTGCTCCACCTCGATTGATGTCTGGTGCCCAGTCAAAACCTTTGTCGAAAAATGCGGAAAAACGGAATGGCCCATTCCCCATTTTTTCTTTGTTGAGTTTCACGGCTTCCTCTTCCAGTCCAAGACATGCCGCCCAAATGTTGTCTTGTTTCCATCCCTTGGATGACCTCATCTCTAATGCGTGCTGGTCTTTGAAATATGTATTATGTGCAATGTTTAGATGAGGTTTTCCTAGACCATATATTCGCCAAGGGAATACAGGATACAACTGTGGCGTCTCAACATTCTGTACCCTTGCCCAAGAAATTGCAGGTGCGATACAAGTATCTCCGTCAATAGTTCTCAGAGGTATTTCTGGAATGCGATTGAGTATTTCTTGATGTTTTCCCCACGTCTCAAGTACGGTTTTGAGAGCAGCAATGGTACTTGATGGGTTGTGTGCGAGTTTGAATGTTTCTGCTCCTGACCCAGGATAAATTATCAATTTCCCGATGGAATCGGTTTTATAATAATTATCGAAGAATATTACGCACTGATGGATTAGATTTTCATAAGGTGTAATATCCATGTCACCATATTTTTGTGCAAGAAGAATCATTTGACAGAACTCAAGGCTGGTGTCCCATAAGTATTCGAGCCACTTGTTTTTCTCAAGGCCATAATCCATGCCTTCCTTGTGCTTGCCGAATTCTGCAGGGTTAGGTAATCCGAAATTCTCAATTTGCTCAGTAAATGATGCACCTTCAATGTTCCAATTATATTTTGTCCTTGCAACGGCATTTGGCAACATACGTAGATAAGTGTCAAATTGAGATTTCATCATATCTATGTCGCCACTTTTTAACATAGGCCAATACACAAGACGTTGGTTTTGTGCTGTCATGGTTCCTCCTCCCCAACGACGATAGTCTGGAGTCCCATTTTGTGTGCTGTCAACGAAGGCAGGGTCAAAGGTAAAAAGCGAACCATTAAATTTTGTCGGCCATTTCCCATATGCATTGCATCCGAGTAAATAACGGAACAGTTCATAATTGCGGATCATCTCTTGTGCATCTTCGTTGTCGGTTTGTATCCAACTCCTCTGCCAGTACTCATTCCACCATTTTGCTGAACGCTTTTTTGATGTCTTTGGGTTAATGGTAACTGGGCCGTTGATGTCAAGAGATAATGTTATCACCGAATGATTTGTTCTATTAGAATGAAATCTCCATGCTTTAAAGTCCGTGCCATTGTAATCTCCATCTGTCGTGCCACTGAAAACGAAATTAGGTACGTGGAGCATCCCTCCCCATTTTAAGTTACCAATAGGGTCGTATAGTTTGTCTTTTATTGCATTTAGATGTTCATAATCAACGGTGAAATCGAAGATCGTTTGCCTTCTGTTTTGATGGTAGAATGTAAGAATGTTGTTGTTCGCTTTTATGGTATCAGCAAATGTTTTACAATCTTTTGGCATCAACCATTTCCACGAACTTTGCTGTTGTTCTGCTTTTGTTATAAGCCTGTCACGATATCGCCAACTTTCATAGTAAAGGTCTGCTTTTCCACCGTTCCCATTTACTTCAAGAAATACAACAGGCGAATATACATCTGCCCATAGTCGTATCTTTATGTCATCACCTTGTATGTAAAGACATCCTTCTTTTAGACAAAGAGTCTGAGAAAAATGTTCCTTAAAAGGATTGTCCTCAAAATGTAAACGAAAACGACCTGCTTTCAGTAATGTGTTGTTTTCATCGAAAAATCCGCTACGCGAAACGTAGAATAGGATGTCATTGTTTTCCACCCAAACGTTCATGCCAATGTCATGCCCACCACAAGGCATGGACTCTGATGAATTCTTGCTTTGTTCTGTCCATGTGTAATCTGCAGGTACATAATCGGCTTTTACGAAGAGCATATTCGTAAAAACCAAAAGGAAGAAAACAAATCTTTTCATATCCAGTGTTTCTTGTCACCAGTTATCGGACCTGAACGAACTGACAGGTAGGTCTTCGCAGAACAGATCTCCTTTCACCCAGTTTTTGAATCCGTATCTTACAGCGACAGGTTCTTTTACTTGGTCACTTTTTACCATTACTTTACTGCGTTTCAACCATGCTTTCGCAGGATAGAATACCTTGTCTTTCCCTGCCACCTCAAAGTTGTCTGAAGTAGGCATCCCACAGAAATGTACCCACATCTTGTCACGGTCAAATCCAATTTCTATAGTATCATTTTGTATTTTGATTTCTCCCACGCGAGGACTTTCCGCTGCAATACCATTCAGTCCATACGTTTTTACAAGTGCCAGTCGTGCCAGTCGTTCTCCTGCAAGGTTTTTCAAACGAGGATGTATGCCGTCTCTCAATCCGGCATCCATCAGTACTGCCATTCCGGAATTCGGTATTGTTGTTTCTGCAATGTATTGTTGTTCTCGCAGATATGCAGAGTTTATAGTGTCTTCGCCTGTTTTTGTTATGATACCGTATTCGTATGGTGCAATCTGTGCGTAATAGAAAGGAAATTCTCCTATTCTCCATTCATCACGCCATCCCTTCACCATTGTTGCCAACATATCAGCATAAGATGACGCTCTGTTATAATTATCTTCTCCTTGATACCATATAACACCTTTTATACCTATCCCGATGAATGGATGCAGTTGCGCATTATACAGAGCGGATGATATGCGATTGTCATGATATGCTTTTTTCATTTTATTATATTCTTCTTCCGTCTGTGGCACTTTTGATTTTGGAAATGCTTTCACCCATTCATCTTTTATCCATTTAGGATTCATCCATGCTTCGCATGCACTACCTCCGAATGATGAAGATATAAGTCCTACTGGCACCTGCAAAATATCATTTAGTAATCGTCCAAAATAGTATGCTGTTGCACTAAAATCACGTACACTCTCTGGGCAAGCCTCTTTCCATGCTCCTACAACATCATCTTTAGGCATAAAACTACCACCACGTTTTACTGTGAAGAGGCGAATGTTACTGTTCGTAGAATGTAATATGTCATTGTTTCCATTCTCAACAGCTTGTCCTGAAAAGCCCTTCATTGGCATCTCCATGTTGCTTTGTCCACTACAGAACCATACCTCACCAATCATGATGTTTTTTAGAACAAGAGGTGTGCCATCACTGATGGTTATGTTATAAGGACCACCTGCTTCTGGTGTTTTTACTGCAATCTTCCACTTACCATTTTTGTCAGATGTGGTTGAATATGTCTTTTTGTCCCATCCTACCGTAATTTTTACTTTTGTACTGTTTTTTGCAGTCCCCCAGATACGGCAATCTGTCTGCTGTTGTAATACCATGTTGCTGTCAAAGAAGGTCGGCATTTTTATCTCTGCACTACAAAAGATAGTTTGAGAAATAAGAATGATAAAAAAACTAATTTTTTTCATGTCGATATAGTTTAAATAATTAAATTTTTCGGATGTTAATATGTAGTACGTATTCTTTGTCAAGCAAAGCATATTTTTTCAGTACTCCAGGTCCGCAACTGCTGTTGCCAATGCCCATTATTGCTGCATCTACATTGAGATATGTTTTGTTCCCCATTTGTAGGTCAGAATCATGTGCTGTTTCTGTCAATTGTTTTACGGAATATGGCAATGCAGAGAATGTAAATGGATTATCTAATGCAGTAATTATCCAACCATGTCCTTTTTTATCTGTGATGGACATTTCGTACGTATCACTGTGATTACCTCCGTCTTGAGGACGTACATAATGAAAATACTGTTCTGATACAGTCGATTTCCATCGTCCAATCATAGTTGCAGCCTGTCTGTCAGGATAGTCTTCCATCAATCCACGCCCATACCATGATATTTCATTGTATTGATTGTTTAATTCAAATGTTATTCCATAACAAGGGATAGGGAATAAATTTTGTTGAGGTTTAAAGATTACTGTTAAATCAATACTTCCGTCAGTACATTCATTATATTCGTATCTAATATCTACGGAGTCAAGAACGTTCATCTTTCCCCATTCTTTTGCCATCCAGTTACCAAAACCTTTGTCATTGTCAAGAGGTGCGCGCATCAAGTGTGGACGTATGGTAGAAAGCAATTCTGTAAGGTCTTTGTTGTTTATTTCTTCAATTTTTGTTTGAAGCGATTTGTTGTCTCCTTTTGGAACTTCTGCTTTCTTTATGCAAAACTGTTTTTCAAAAACTATATGTCCTTTTTTTGCCCATTTGGTATCATATTTTAAGATGACTTTTGCATTTATATATTTATCTGAAAATTCTCCTTTTTGTTTATGCTGGATGATTTTGTATTGGCTCAAATCCACAGTTTCATCATGGCAAATAAAGTCAACTTTACCATTTTCCAAAGTTAAGTCTATTGGTGAATAAATTTGTTTTACTTCATAGTATTTTGGTGTTGTTTGCTGGTCTCCTGTAATAACCCCTTTAACGCAAAATGCTTTTAGATTGGGATAATCTCCGAAGTCACCGCCATAACAAACTGTGTTTCCTTTTTTGTCAACAATATACTTGTTGCTTGATTTGGAAGCCATTATTCCACCGTCAGCCCATTCCCAAATGAAACCACCTAGCATTCTGCTGTTAGAGTAAATCTCTTGCCAGTATTCTTTCATGTTTCCGAGTGCATTTCCCATGGCGTGTGCATATTCTGATGTCAGTACTGGCCTGTTGTCTGTAGTTTTGTTTGCAATTGATAATAATCTCTCCCACCGAGCATTTTCCGGTCGTTCCATATCCCCGTCTTTAACTCCCGGGTTTAGATATTCGTCTTGTGTGCGTGGATAGAAGCGGCTTATCATATCTACACTCTTTGGATCAATGTTGTCCAACCCTTGTGCGCCTTCATAATGTATAAATCGTGTAGGATCGTATTCGTGTATCCATGCTGCTGTTGTGGCAAAATTTATTCCCCATCCAGATTCATTGCCGAGGCTCCAGATGATTACTGATGGATGGTTTCTGTCACGTATCACCAGACGTTGTGTGCGGTCCATAAAAGCATTTGTCCATGAAGGATCACTTGCCAATAGCCCACGAAGCCCATGCTCCTCTATATCTGCCTCGTCAATTATATAGAGGCCGATGGAATCGCATAGTTCATACCATCGTGGTGTGTTTGGATAATGTGATGTCCGAACAGCGTTTATGTTGGCTTGTTTCATTAAGATGACGTCATGCAACATCCTTTCTTCGCTCATTACACGTCCTGTTCGTGGATCCATTTCGTGGCGATTAACACCTCTCAGACGGATTTGTTTGCCATTGATAAGCAATTTTCCATCTTTTATCTCTACAGAACGAAAACCTACTTTTGTTTCCTTTATCTCTAATATGTCGTTACCATGTATGAGTCGTAATTGTAGTGTGTAAAGGTTTGGTGTCTCCGCTGTCCATAGTTTGGGATTTGTGATTTTTGCCGAGAGCCACCCCCATTTTGGATAACCGCGTTGTGGATTGCGGTCATTCATTATCTTTGCTTTGTGGTCAAGATTTAATATGTCTTTTACATTGTGAGATAAGACAGAATCTAAAATCATCGTTCCGCTTTCATCGAATAAACGTGCCTCTATGGTGCAGTTGGGAACAAGAGCTAATGCGTCCTCATGAACTTTCAGTTTAGGATGAATGATGAGTTCTGCATTTTGATAGTCATTATCAAGTATTGTCCTTATTCCAAAATCTCTTATCTGCAGTTTTGGTGTTGCGTACATTACTACATCACGATGAATGCCCGCGAGTCGCCACATGTCTTGGTCTTCGAGATAACTTCCGTCACAGTACTTGAATACCTGTAATGCTATTGATACTTTGTTTGATTTTGTGGACAAATAAGGGGTGATATTAAATTCAGCAGGTTCCATGCTGCCTTGAGAATATCCCGCTTTCTTACCGTTTATCCACAGATAAAATGCCGATGAAACTGATTCAAAACGAATATAGACTTCCTTGTCCTTCCATGATGATGGGATGTCAAAAGTTTTTCGGTAACATCCTGTAGGATTTCGTTCTATGTATGAAGTGTATTTCTCCTTTGGTGTGTCCATTACAAAAGGAGGATTTATCTTGAATGTGTATCCACTACTGGAATAAATAGGTGTTCCGTAGCCATTCATTTCCCAGTCAGCAGGAACAGGGAATGATGTCCATTTGGCATCATCAAAATCAGTGCTGAAAAAGTCTTTGGGCTGTTCTTCTGGAGTCTTTGCCCAATTAAATTTCCACATTCCATTAAGAGAAATCTGCGAAATCTCATTATTTGGTAGGATGTGTTTATAACTACATCTTGGCTCTTCTCTGTTTATTTGTAGTATGTGTTGATTCTCCCAATCATGTTTCACTTGTGCTGAATCTAGTAGAAAAGATAAAGCGGACAGTAAAAGAAATGTCAGTTTTAATGTACGGTTATTAAACATGGCTGTTTTGTTTTAGTATAATACCTTTGGTATCTGATTGCAAAAATAATGATTTCTTTTGAATGATAAAAAGATTTTGTTACCTTTGTGCACTAAACAATTTATTATTATTCCTATGAAACAATTATCGTTCGGCAGATTATTATCCGTTTTATTCTTCTTCGTTATCACCATCCCATCATTTTGTGCAAAAGACATCAATACCCAGTATCAATATCTGAGTGGTCATGGATGTGATGACATGGTGCAGTGGGATTTTATGTGTTCAGATGGTCATAATTCTGGGAAATGGACGAAGATAGGTGTTCCGTCATGCTGGGAGTGTCAGGGGTTTGGAACATTCCAGTATGGTATAAAGTTTTATGGGAAACCGAATCCCCCGGGCATAGCAAACGAGGTGGGGAAATACAAATACGAGTTTCTTCTGCCTTCAGATTGGGAGGGCAAACAGATTCTGTTGACCTTTGAAGCGTCTATGACTGATACTTATGTGGAGATAAATGGTAGAAAAGCTGGTAGTAGGCATCATGGTGGATTCTATCGTTTTCAGTATGATGTCAGCGACCGTGTGTTCTTTGGCAAAAAGAAAAATCTTTTGGAAGTCACGGTTAATAAGGAAAGTGAAAATGCTCAGGTAAATTTGGCTGAACGCAGAGCTGACTATTGGAATTTTGGTGGAATCATCCGCCCTGTATTCCTGATAGCAAAGCCGTTTGAAAATATAGATAGAATGGCTATCAATGCCACAATGGATGGTCGTTTTCTGGCTGATTGTTTTCTCAACAGGGCTGTCGCTGGTGCAAAAATTAAAACAGAGATTTTAGACCGCAAGGGAAAACGTGTTGGGACTTCTGTGGCAGACGTGAGGAATAGTGATGTCGCAAAAGTCGATTTAATCGTGAAAAACCCAGAATTATGGACAGCAGAAACACCTAATTTGTATACTGCTGTCATGACTCTTGTTGGTGCAGATGGGCGTGCCATTCATCAAGAACGGCAGAAATTTGGTTTCCGCACAATAGAGTATCGTCTTCAGGACGGAGTTTATATCAATGGGAAGAAGGTCATATTCAAAGGTGTCAACCGTCATAGTTTCCGCCCGGAATCAGGCAGGACATTAAGTAAGGCAAAGAATATAGAGGATGTGGAACTTATCAAGGGTATGAACATGAATGCTGTGCGATTAAGCCATTATCCTGCTGACCCCGACTTTCTTGATGCCTGTGATTCTTTAGGACTTTATGTCGAAGCAGAGTTGAGCGGATGGCATGGAGCGCACGAAACGGTTATTGGTAGTGAACTGGTAAAATCAATGGTTACTCGTGATGAAAATCACCCATCAATAATCTTTTGGAGCAATGGTAATGAAGGTGGCTTCAACTATGATTTGGAACCTGTCTTTACGAAGTGGGATATACAGAAGCGCGTTGTCATCTATCCGTGGGCAAATAAGAATGGATTTGAGACAAAACATTACCGTTCATGGGGTGAGACGCAGGAGAGCATGCGACAGCCAGAGATATTCATGCCTACGGAGTTTCTGCATGGACTTTATGATGGTGGACATGGGGCTGGACTTAAAGACTATTGGGATATGATGATGTCTAATCCTCGTTGTGCCGGTGGCTTCCTTTGGGATTTGGCTGACGAAGGTGTAAAACGTGTTGACCTCGGTGGAATCATTGATAATGTGGGCAACTATGGTGCTGATGGCATTGTCGGTCCTCATTTTGAAAAAGAAGGATCATACTATACAATCAAGGAAGTGTGGAGTCCTGTTGTGTGTCGTCTGAACAATGTCTCGGCAAATGGGAAATCTGACATTGAGATCTTTGCTGACAACTGTTACAACTTCTTGAATCTCAATACTTGCAAGTTTACGTATGAATATCTCAAAATGCCATCGGTGGATGACAAGGACTCAAAGGTCATCAAGTCGGGCGTCATCAAGTCGCCGGATGCGGCCGCTGGTGCAAAGAATATCAAACTTGATATCCCGAAAATATCTGGTGCAGACGCATTGTCATTGACTGTTACAGATCAATGTGGTAAGGAGATTTTTACTTGGTGTTGGCGTCTTGCTTGTCCAGAAAAGAAGGTGCTCACATCTGATAATCAATATACTGTCACTGAGAACGAGAAAGAACTCGTTGTGACTGGTTGTGGACGCTCTTATACTTTTTCTAAGGACAATGGTAAGCTTGTCGGAGTGAAGGTAGGCAATAAGCCAATATCATTTACGAATGGACCTCGCTTCTTTGCTGCAAGACGTGCAGACCGTAGTATGGACCAGTATTATAATCATGATGACAAGTTGGTTGAGCAGAAGAAGACATTATATGTTGAATACAAAGACCAAGGTGTCTTTGGTGGCTTTAAGATTAAGGGACAGCAAGTTATTGCCTCCTACAAACACGGATGTTTTGACAAGGCTGTATGGACATTTGGCAATGATGGATGGCTTACTCTTGATTACGAATATAACTTTGGCGGAGTTGTGGATATGATGGGCATACAGTTTGACTATCCAGAGGATAAGGTGCAGGGCAAGAGTTGGCTTGGCAATGGTCCTTATCGTGTATGGCAGAATCGTTTGCAGGGTCCGCAATACGGATGCTGGCAGAATGAGTATAACGACCCTATTCCTGGCGAATCATTCGAATATCCTGAATTCAAGGGATATTTTGCAGGTACTGACTGGATGAAACTGAACACTAGTGAAGGTTCTGTATCAATAATAAATGGTAATCTTTCTGATTATATCGGAATATACACCCCGCGTGATGGCCGTGACCATATCCTGTATCTTCTTCCAGAAACGGGAATCAGTTTCCTGAGAGTCATTCCTGCTGTTCGTAATAAAGTGAACAGTACCGACTTGAATGGTCCGTCTGGCACTCCTTACCGAGCAAAGAATGAAACGTTTGAAGGTAAGATTATGTTCAAATTTCAATGATTAAGAAAATATCTTTTTTCTCGGTTTCATTGCTGATATTATGTCAGTCAATGATTGCTCATCCCAAGACGGCAGAACCATGGGTGTTCTGGTATTGGATGTATGGTGCGGTAAGTGATGCTGGTATCCGTGCAGATCTTCATGCAATGAAAGATGTTGGTATCGGTGGGTTCTATCTCATGCCCATAAAGGAGTCGAAGATGGCTCCTCAGTATAATGGCGATTCCGACCAACTGACAGCAAACTGGTGGAAACGTATAGATACTGTTTACAAAACTGCTGATAGCCTTAATTTGGAAATGGGAATACATTTCTGTGATGGCTTTGCTTTGGCTGGAGGTCCGTGGATAACGGAAGAGGAGTCAATGCAGAAGGTGGTGTATAAAGATGTTTTGTTTAATGGAAATCTCCAAGAAATAACATCCTTGTTCTCATTACCGAACACTATTGGCGTATATGCTTATCCTGCAAGGTATGACGATGCACAAATGCCGAAATCATCGGTATCTTTTCCTTTTTCATCGAAGACTCCATGCGAAGTGGTGATGACTTATAAGAAGCCATTTACACTCCGTAGCCTTCGTATCGTTACTGGTGGCAATAACATCCAGGCTCATCGTTGGAAGGTGTATGCTTCTGATGACAATAAGAATTATACTTTTATCCGTACCATTGAGCCGGCGCGTCGTGGGTGGCAGGATACTGATGCCTATGCTACTTATGCCATTCCTGCAACGAAAGCAAGATATTTCAAATTCTGTTGGTCTCCAGATGGTAGCGACCCAGGCTCCGAAGACCTTGACGCTGCAAAATGGCGACCAAACCTCAAGGTGGGCGATATGATATTGTCCTCGATGCCTGTGGTGGATAACTTTGAAGGAAAAAGTGGTGTCGTATGGAGGGTTGCGAAAGAAACTGATTATGCCGAGTGTTATTCTCCTGATGAGGTGTTTAAGGTCAATGACGCAAACATCCATACCTTGCGCAAGGGTAAGTGGCACATCTTATGGATAGGACATAAGAGCACTGGACACGTCAATGCTACTGGTGGTGCTGGTAGAGGACTGGAATGTGATAAGTTTTCGAGGCAGGCTGTCCGTAAACAGTTTGAAAACTGGTTTCTGCCTATCTATAAACGCGTACCGCAGGATGTGGCAGGGCGTGTGTTGAAACGACTGCATGTGGATAGTTGGGAGTGTGGTTCGCAGAATTGGAACGCGACATTTGCCGATGAGTTCCGAAGCAGACGTGGCTATGACCTTCTTCCGTGGATGCCTCTTTTTGCGGGTATTCCTATGGTGTCAAATGCAAAATCTGATTCTGTTCTTCGTGATGTGCGTCTTACCATCGCAGAACTCATCAATGATGTCTTCTTCGATGAGGTGGCTGCGTTGGCAGGGCTGTATGGCATGAAACTGTCTTGTGAGAGTGTTGCTCCTACGATGGTATGTGACGGAATGTTACATTATCAGCATGCAGATTATCCTATGGGCGAATTCTGGTACAACAGTCCTACTCATGATAAGCCGAATGACATGCTTGATGCTGTAAGCGGAGCACATGTCTATGGCAAGAACATAGTTCAGGCAGAAGCCTTTACCGCTGTGCGTGCAACGTGGGATGAGACTCCTGCAAAACTGAAACCTCTGCTTGATAGAAACCTCTGCCTTGGTATCAATGCCATGGTATATCACGTTTATACACATAATCCTTGGCTCGACCGTCAGCCTGGAATGACATTGGACGGAATAGGCAATTTCTTCCAACGTGACAATACGTGGTGGAAAGAGATGAAAGCATTCAACGACTATGTTTCTTCTTGTCAGGCGTTGTTGCAGAAAGGCAGACCTATCGTGGATATTGCTGTCTATACTGGCGATGAGGTACCGAGACGGGCATTGCTGCCGGAAAGACTTGTCTCTTCCTTGCCGGGGTTGTTTGGAAAAGATATGGTGACAAGAGAACGGACAAGGTTGCAAAACGAAGGTCAGCCGATAGAAGTGTCGCCTGTAGGAGTTTATCATACCGCCAACATGACAAAGGCTGATATGTTCACAAACCCTCTTCATGGTTATAAATATGACTCTTTCAATCATGATGCGTTGAAGGGTGCAAAAGTCGATTCTGGAGAACTTATTACGGCCGGTGGTATGCGTTATAAGGTGCTTGTCGTTCCACAGCCTCACAAACTGAATCCTGATGATGTAAACAATATAAGGTGTGAGATAGACGAACTTAAACGGCAGGGGTTGAAAGTTATTGAGACAGCATGGACAGATAGCGATTTCTGTGCGTTGGAACTGCCGCGTGACGTGACATTGCCGGAGGGCATTGACTTCTGCCACCGTAAGACGGATAGTGAAGATATCTATTTTCTTGCTAACCTTACAGACTCTGTCGTCACCTTCTCTCCGTCATTCAGAGACCATCATGCATATACTTGTCTGTATAATCCTCTTACTCGTAAAACATACGATTTCAACGGTGTTATTTCTCTTAATTCGTATGAATCTATCTTTGTCTTGATGACGGAAGAAAAGCAACGGACAGAGCCGCAGATAAATTCTCTTTCATGCGATACTGTTCCGTTGGATGATATATGGCAGATAACATTTGAAAAGACTGGCAAAAACATTGTTACAAAAGAGCTTTTTGACTGGGCAACAAGTGACGACCCTGCGATAAGATATTATTCCGGTCATACAACTTACAAGACAACTTTTGATTTGTCATCTTCCGCATCGCAAAAACACTGTCTTCTCAATCTTGGAGCAGTGAAGGATATTGCCACAGTATTTGTCAATGGCAAAGAGTGCGGAACGGCATGGTGCTCACCATACGCAATAGATATTACTTCTGCCGTTAAAACGGGTAAAAATAAATTAGAGATTGTTGTTGTAAATACATGGGCTAATGCCTTGTTGGGAAATGATTTGGAAACCCCTCCTTTTGATGGAATATGGACAAATGGCAAGTACCGTCGAGCAGATAAAACTCCTCTCCCTGCCGGACTTCTCACCCCCATTTTCCTCGAAGTAAGGAAATAATGATGTGGTTGAGATTTATGCGTTTTGTATATTAAAAAACGTTAAATAATTTATAGATTTGTTTCTTAATAAGTAATTGTTTATTACTTTTGCATAATCATCGTGCATGTGTATGCATTATGCGTGCGCTTAGTTAAAGGCTGAAAACTATATGCTAAAACAATACAAAACCAATGCCACAGATAAGCAATCATAAGAATGTTATGAGCAGAGTTGCATATTGGCTTGACATTGCGGATTATGATTTGGAAACTGCACAGGCGATGTTAACTACGCACCGTTGGTTGTATGTTGCTTTTATGTGTCATCAGGTTTTGGAAAAAACATTAAAGGCTTATTGGTGCGCTACACAGCCAGAAGAACCGCCATACACACACAATTTGATAAAATTGTCGGAAGGCTCAGGCTTGGCAGGCTTAATGAGTGAAGAACAAAATTCATTTATCGATGAATTGATGCCCCTTAACATTGAATCACGCTACCCTGAATACAAAAGGGCATTGATGGAACGATTAACTCCAGAATATTGTCAATATGTTTATGATAATACAAATGAACTGCAACAATGGATAAAGAACAGGTTATTGAAATAGTACGTGCATACAAACAGGCTATTCAGGGGATAGTCGAAAATCCGCAAGTGTATTTGTATGGTTCATATAGCAAAGGCACTGCCCACAAAGATAGTGACATTGATATTGCTGTTGTTCTACCAGAAATTAAGGGCGATTGGTTTAATACTTCTGCGTCTTTATGGGGCGCAACTCGTTCTGTTAATACGTTGATAGAGCCTGTACTCCTAGATGCCAGCAATCCATCTCCTTTATACGACGATGTGATGCGAACAGGAATTATGATACACTGATTTTTGCAACAACATAAACAAGATAGATGTTTAATCTTAATTTTTTTTAATTAACCTAATTATTAACAACAAAAACAAATGCTTATGAAGAAAAAACTTTTCTTTTTGCTGATGTTACTCGTTTGTAGCATCGGGCAGTTGTTGGCAGAAAAAATCACTACTGTCGCGGAAATCACCAGTGGTAATAAGTACTACGTTGGTGCAACCACTGGCGACAAGGATTATTATTTCTATGTTGATGGATCTGCCAAAACCGAATCCATTAAAGGTGTAGCCAAAGAAGACGTTGCAGATGCTGTGGCTCTCACGTTTACTGAAGTTACTGGTGGCTGGACCATACAGTTTGACAATGGTCTCTATTTAGGACTGAAAAATGCCAAAGACAACGGTGCAGTTCAAGTAATGGAGGAACCTGTCGTTTGGACAATTGATGAAGCTTCGGATAAAAATCTTCTCAAGTTGCATCCTAACGACTATTACTTGCAAAAGAATAATAGCGGTACTCAATTTGGCTCATACGGTAATACTCAAACTAATGTTTGGCTTGAGTCTGCCGGTGCTGCTCCAGCTCCTGCTACTTTAGATAGCTTAATTATCAAAGGTATTGCTACCAAGATGGAATACGAAGTTGGTGAAGCATTTGACCCTGCTGGTTTGGAAGTCTGGGGCATCTACACCAAGTATGTGAAGAACGACTCTACTTCTCAAATTAAGAGTGGTATTACTTGGACGCTGGATCCCGAAACTTTTGAAGAGGCTTCAGACAATGCATCGGTTACAATGGTTGCTTCTTATAAAGACCTGACCACTGCCGATACCACCATCACGGGTATTAAGGTAAATGCAGTAGTTCCAAAAATGGATAAGACTTTTGATTTTACAACGAATTTGTATGGTCATAAAGGTGTAAGTTCCGGTAACGGAGAAGATTATGTTAGTGATGGTGACATTGCTGTCGGCGAGAAATTTATAGAGGATCCTACTCAAATAGAATTTACGGTAAATGGTAGCACTCAGACTCGTTTCTGGGATGCAAACAGTAAACATGAGTTGCGTCTCTATAAAGGTGCGACATTTGATCTCTCTGTCGTTGGTGATTATAAGATTATCAAAGTTGAGTTTACCGGATCTGCCGTTAATTTGGAAGGTAATGGTGTAACTGTTTCTGACAAAGTTTGGGAAGGTGATGCAACCAAATCGGTTACGTTTGTCAATACTGCTACCGGTTCGAAAATTAATAGCATCAAGGTTACTTATATAGCCGCTGCTCCTGCTGTTGCCAATCCGACCATCACCGCTGACACGGTGGCTAATGTTTATTGGGAGCCCATCACGGTAACGCTGGCTTGCGAGACCGAAGGTGCTGATATCTATTACACCACCGATGGTTCTGAACCGACCGCTTCTGCTACGAAATATGACGCTCCTTTCTCTGTGACTGCTACCACAACCGTGAAGGCAATTGCTATGAAAGGCGGCTTGGACAATAGTGAAGTAGTTAGTAAGACCTTCACCTTTGGAACAGTCTTTGCTTCCTTAAAGGAATTGGTTGAGAAACAACCGGCTAAAGACGATGTTGCGTATGTACAGGTTACCATCACGGACGCCGAGATTGACTCGTTCTATGTAAGTAGTAAAGGTTATACAAATGGTATTTTTGTCACTGCTGCCAATACTGCCGTTGAACTCTATACCAACGATGTTCCTGAAGCATGGGAAGTAGGTGGTAAGGTTTCCGGTACTATTAAAGCTGAATGGCTTCTCTATAAAGGTGTACCTGAGTTGCAAAAATGGGAAGGCGGTTGGTCGGAATTCACCTACACCGCTCCTGTAGCACGTAAAGAGTTTGTATTTGTAGCAGGAGAAGCTGCCTCCTCTGACCCTGCTATGTTTGCCATCACCTGGGGCGCTGATGGTTCTAACGAGACTGTTAAGATGACCAAGAAGGAAGACGACATCTACGTAGCCGATATCTTACCGACAGTGGATAGCGTAGTGTTAGTACGATGCGCTACCGGTGCTACTGAGATTATTTGGGATGGAGAAGGTAAGAATGTATGGAATCAAACAGCAAACTATCCCTTGTTTGATACGATGTACTTTGGTGGATGGGTAGAGGAAACAAACCTCTTTATCCTTACCAGCGAACCTCCGAAGCCTGTAGGAAAAACTGTCACTGTTGACATGGCTACTCTTACTCAGGTGACAAAGGAGAATGCAGATACAGTTATCTGGTTTGCTTACCCTATCACTGTTATGAATGAGAAGGCAAATTCTACAAGCAAAGCAAATGCTTGGATTGGTGGAAAGAGTTCCAACACTTATTCTACAATCTACACTGGTCACAGACTCACTTTGTCAGCACCAGCAAATTTGCAGATCGATTCTGTTGAAATCACTTATCCTAACACTTGGAGTTATGGTGCTTGGGAAAAGTCTACAAACTGGACAAATGTTGCTTCAAGGTCTCTTAGTGCCGATAAGAAAGTAGCAACTATCCGTACAAAAGTTGGCGATTTGCCTCTCGTAGCAGTTCCTGATGGAAATGCAAAGGCAACACAAATTAAGGTCTTCTATTCTGATTTTATTGGTATTCATACTCCAGTATTTACACCAAATTCTGGCTCTTTCTATGATGCACAGGACGTAACAATCACTGCTGGTGAAGGTGTGAAGATCAAATATGCTATAAACGGTGGCGATGTTGTTGAATATACTGAACCTATCAAGATTTCAGAGACATCAACTATCTCGGCATATGCAGAAGATGCAGAAGGACATGTGAGTGCAACAAACACAGGACTGTTCACTATCCATCCTCATTATACAAGCCTTGCAGAACTCGTTGCAGAGGGCGTTCCTACTTCTCTTGGAACTCCGCTGTCTGTTGACGTAGATGCAGAGATCACTAAGATTGAAGATTACTCAAGTTTTGGTGATTGGTATGTTCAAATAAAGTGCGGTGAAAAGAATGTCGTGCTCTACAAGAACGGTTCAAAACCAGAAAACTGGGAAGTTGGCGGTACTGTAAGTGGCAATGTCAAGGGAGAATGGAGAAGCTCTCAGTATGGAGACTATACGCTTTCTCTCACTGCTACAGACTGGACAGCTCTTACATACAAAGCATCTGCTAAGGGTCTGTCAAAGCAGATTCTTGACGCAGTAGCAGGCAAGAAAGCCGGTGAAACCGCAACTGTTGACGTTACAGAAGACACAGAACTGAACGTTCCTACTGAAGCAGGTCTTGTAAACCTCGTTATCAATGGTAATGGTAAGAAGGTGACAGTTAAGGCTGATGCACAGATCACGACCCAGGCAGGTCTGACGGTCAACAGTCTGAACTTCGACTGTGCAGAAGGCACTGTTGCTCCTATTGCAATGTCTGCAAATCCGGACTCTTCTCTTGTAGGTTCAAGATTCCAGACAGAGGGTACTAATCTCCGTGCAAACGCATTCTACGATGTAAACGAAATCGTTATCGATGGCTGTAACTTCTCAGATGTCAAGACTCCTCTGGTATCTGCAAACAAACGTGAGTGGAACTTGAAGGGACTTACTATCAAGAACTCAGTTGTTCAGTTTAACGCACCAACAGGTATTGATTCTTATATCCATTGGTATGGCAATAGCAAGAACGAAGGTTCTATCAAGGATATCGTCATCGAAGGTTCTACATTGTACAACATAGTAGAAAGCAATGAAAATTATTTCTTGCGTTATGCAAATAACAGCAACTCTCAGGCTCAGAAAGCATGGCCTACACCTCAGTTTGATGAAAAGTCATCTTGGACGATGAAGAACAATACCATTGTTAACCTTCCTTCTAAGAAGAACTTCGCAAACAATTATCCTAACAAGAACCCTCTGCATGTATTTACATGGACAGGCAACATCTTCTACAACACGTCATTGTTGCAGAAGGCTATCCAAAGTAATGTTGTGACATTCACGAATGCTGATAACGCTATTTGTGGCATCACACAGGCTGTTGACAATACAGATAAAGCAAAATTTGCAACAGAAGACACTCTGCTCTGCAAGGGTGACGCTCCTTTGATTGTTCCTACGGGAGCCTTCGACTTCAATGTTGAGGCACTTGCAGCTAACTTCACTCCATCTGCTGAATCTTATGCAGGTCTGAACGGCTACGGTGATCCACGTTTCGCACTTGCTCCAGCTCCTCAGGGTCTGTCAAAGCAGATCCTTGATGCAGTTGCAGTTAAGGCAGCCGGTGAGACTGCAACAGTTGACGTTACAGAAGACACGAAACTGAACGTTCCTACTGAGGCAGGTCTTGTAAACCTCGTCATCAACGGAAACGGTCACAAGGTAACAGTTAAGGCTGATGCCCAGATCACGACTCAGGCAGGTCTGACTATCAACAATCTGAACTTTGACTGTGCAGAAGGAACAGTTGCTCCTATTGCAATGTCTGCAAATCCGGACTCTTCTCTTGTAGGTTCAAGATTCCAGACAGAGGGTACTAATCTCCGTGCAAACGCATTCTACGATGTAAACGAAATCGTTATCGATGGCTGTAACTTCTCAGATGTCAAGACTCCTCTGGTATCTGCAAACAAACGTGAGTGGAACTTGAAGGGACTTACTATCAAGAACTCAGTTGTTCAGTTTAACGCACCAACAGGTATTGATTCTTATATCCATTGGTATGGCAATAGCAAGAACGAAGGTTCTATCAAGGATATCGTCATCGAAGGTTCTACATTGTACAACATAGTAGAAAGCAATGAAAATTATTTCTTGCGTTATGCAAATAACAGCAACTCTCAGGCTCAGAAAGCATGGCCTACACCTCAGTTTGATGAAAAGTCATCTTGGACGATGAAGAACAATACCATTGTTAACCTTCCTTCTAAGAAGAACTTCGCAAACAATTATCCTAACAAGAACCCTCTGCATGTATTTACATGGACAGGCAACATCTTCTACAACACGTCATTGTTGCAGAAGGCTATCCAAAGTAATGTTGTGACATTCACGAATGCTGATAACGCTATTTGTGGCATCACACAGGCTGTTGACAATACAGATAAAGCAAAATTTGCAACAGAAGACACTCTGCTCTGCAAGGGTGACGCTCCATTAGTTGTTCCTACAAAGGCTTTCGACTTCAACGTAGAAGCCCTTGCAGCCAACTTCACTCCGTCAGAGAAATCTTACGCAGGCAAGAAGGGCTTCGGTGATCCACGTTTCGCCCTCGAGCCTTTCGAAGGTTGGGATTTCACAGCTATCAACGAAGCTGACACAGTAGGTTATGTAGCAGCAGAAAGCAACCTTGAAGGTGCATGGAGCTCAAACCCTGACGCATGGGGTGCAATGTATGACCATGCAGATGCTCTGAACAACGAGCCTATCATGCTGAACGCTACTACAGAGTTCGGTCCTACAGCAGGCTTGAAGTTCACTACAAATGCAGGTACAAAGCAGGTTCTGTTCCGCAACTATCCTACAAACTATGGTGGTGTACACATGTATGCAAACAAGGAGATCAAGGTAGTAGTTCCTGTCAAGGAAGGTGCTAAGGGCTTGATGCTGATGACCGGTACTACAAAGGCCGGCAAGGTTATCAAGGCTACAAACACAGCAGAAAATCTCGGTCTGATATCTCACGTTGCAGGCGGCAGCACCGACATCACTTACGGTCCGATGCTGTTCACTATAAACGAAGGTGCAACTGAAATAGAACTGACTATCCCAAGTGCTATCTATGTGAAGAGCATCCAGTTTACAGATTCAGTAGTTCCTCGTCAGGACGCTACAGCAACATTTGCAGCTTCCACTGTAAAGAAGGCAGTAGGTGAAAAGTTCCGCAACGACCTTACGACTTACGAAGGTGCTGTTGTAAACTATGCTTCTTCTAACACAGCTGTAGCAACAATCAACGAGACAGGTGCAGTTACTCCAGTAGCTCCTGGTAAGAGTGTTATCACAGCAACAATCTATGCAAATGATACTCACAAGCAGGCTCAGGCAACTTATGAATTGATCGTTCTCGGTGAACCTTGGGACTTCTCATTGATTTGCGACCTTGACACAGTAGGTTATGTAGCAGCAGAAAGCAACCTTGAAGGTGCATGGAGCTCAAACCCTGACGCATGGGGTGCAATGTATGACCATGCAGATGCTCTGAACAACGAGCCTATCATGCTGAACGCTACTACAGAGTTCGGTCCTACAGCAGGCTTGAAGTTCACTACAAATGCAGGTACAAAGCAGGTTCTGTTCCGCAACTATCCTACAAACTATGGTGGTGTACACATGTATGCAAACAAGGAGATCAAGGTAGTAGTTCCTGTCAAGGAAGGTGCTAAGGGCTTGATGCTGATGACCGGTACTACAAAGGCCGGCAAGGTTATCAAGGCTACAAACACAGCAGAAAATCTCGGTCTGATATCTCACGTTGCAGGCGGCAGCACCGACATCACTTACGGTCCGATGCTGTTCACTATAAACGAAGGTGCAACTGAAATAGAACTGACTATCCCAAGTGCTATCTATGTGAAGAGCATCCAGTTTACAGATTCAGTAGTTCCTCGTCAGGACGCTACAGCAACATTTGCAGCTTCCACTGTAAAGAAGGCAGTAGGTGAAAAGTTCCGCAACGACCTTACGACTTACGAAGGTGCTGTTGTAAACTATGCTTCTTCTAACACAGCTGTAGCAACAATCAACGAGACAGGTGCAGTTACTCCAGTAGCTCCTGGTAAGAGTGTTATCACAGCAACAATCTATGCAAATGATACTTACAAGCAGGTTCAGTCAACTTATGAATTGATCGTTCTCGGTGATGAGCCATGGGATTTCTCTCTGATGTGTGATCTTGACACAGTAGGTTATGACGCAGCAAGTAGCAATGTAGTAAATACATGGAATTCAGCTCCAGATGCATGGGGTCAGTTGTATAATGTAGCAGCAGGTCTTAAGAATGAGCCTATCATGATTAATGCAACTACAGAGTTCGAACCTACAAAGGGCTTGAAGTTCACTACGAACACAGGTGAAAAGCAGATTCTGTTCCGTCACTATCCTGAAAACTACGGTGGTACTCACATGTATGCAAACAAGGAGATCAAGGTAGTAGTTCCTGTCAAGGAAGGTGCAAAGGGCTTGATGCTGATGACTGGTACGACAAAGGCCGGCAAGGTTATCAAGGCTACTAACACAGCCGAAAGTCTCGGTCTCATCTCTTACAAGGCAGAAAAGAGTGACAACATCACTTACGGTCCGATGCTGTTCACGATAAACGAAGGTGCGACAGAAATAGAATTGACTATCCCAAGTCCAATCTATGTGAAGAGCATCCAGTTTACAGACTCAGTAGTACCTCGTCAGGATGCCACAGCGACATTCGAATACGATAAGGTTACGAAGGAAGTAGGTGAAAAGTTCCGCAACGAACTCACGACTTACGATGGCGCTGTAGTGAACTACGCATCATCTAACACTGAAATAGCTACAATCAATGAGACTGGTGCTGTTACTCCAGTAGCAACTGGTAAGGTTATCATTACAGCTACAATCTATGCAAATGATACTTACAAGCAGGCTCAGGCATCTTATGAACTCACTGTTGGTAATGGAATCTATTACAAACCATTCGCAGCAACAACTATTGTTAGGTCACCGGATATGACCGTGCAGGATGTTGAAAGCAAGTACACTCAGAACAAGTGGATCATTGCTGAAAGCTACCGCGATTGGGTTACTTACGACAACCAGTCTTCTGCAAACGAAGTTCAGACTCAAAGTCGTAACGCATACATAGATCCTGAAACAGAACAAGATTGTCCGGGATTTGTTTACAAGTCAACAGACGGAACTAATGACAAGAGCATCGTTCTTCACACAGCAGCTGATCAGAACAAGACTTTGATATTCCATGTCAAGGGTATCAGTGGCGGTCGCTTCTTCTATTCAGGCAGTGCAACTGATAGTGGCCAGCCAAACTGGAACGTAAAGGCTGTTGCAACTCCTAATGACGGCTCAACTCCAACAGAGGCCCTTGGTGGTCATGCAATTGGTAAGGGTGCTTCTTCAAGTACAGTAGTTCTTGAAGGTTTGAAACCAGAACTTGGTTATACAATCACTCTCTCAGCTGTCGAAATGGACATGATGCTGTATGCTTCTAAGTTCTATGTAGGCGATCCAACAGGTATCAACGACCTCCGCGCTGACGAAGAAATAAAGAATAACTTCGCTAACGGTAAGGTTTATGACCTCTCTGGCCGTCGTGTACAGACTCCTGTAAGAGGCAACATCTACATCATGAACGGTAAGAAGTTCATGGCAAGATAAGGTTTCAACAAGATAAATCTTATATACTGAAAAGAGAAGCCCGACTCCAAGTCGGACTTCTTTTTTTTGTGTCTAAGCCTTTTCCCATTTCTCGCACTTTTTATGTTCCTCGCAGAGGAAATCTTGCCTCTTTCGAGGTTTTGTATATAAGTATATGCCTTTATGAAAGTAAACTTCCAACAGCCATATTCTTCTATCCATGTCATCTGCGATGCCCCAAGATTTCACGCAGAGGGCAGAGGC
>JAKSJA010000015.1 GCA_024398495.1 Bacteroidaceae bacterium
TGTCGGTCTCCAAAACCGAAGGTCGGGGGTTCGAGCCCCTCTTCCCGTGCAAAAATGAATTTTTGAAATTCTATGATTAAAAAAGTTGTAAATAATTGTAAAGCTTGTTTTGACGAACTTGCGCATAAGACCTCTTGGCCTACTCGCAAAGAGCTTACAAACAGTGCAGTGCTTGTATTATCTGCTTCCCTTATCATTGCACTAATAGTGTTTGTAATGGACCAATGTTTCGGTTTTATTATGGGTATGGTTTATCCGGGCTAAAAACATTGAGATATGGCTGATTTCAAATGGTATGTGCTTCGCGCAATAACAGGTCAGGAACTCAAGGTCAAAGAATACATAGAGGCTGAGATGAAACATGACGCAGACTTTGCTGCTCATGTGAATCAGATTCTTATTCCTATGGAAAAACGTGTATCGCTGAGAAACGGTAAACGTGTGGAATCTTCTAAGACCTATCTGCCCGGTTATATGCTTGTAGAGGCCAAACTTGAGGGCGAAATTGCGCATAGATTGCGCTTCATGCCTAATGTAATGGGCTTTCTCGGTGGACTGGATAATCCGTCTCCTGTAAAACAATCAGAACTGAACCGTATGCTTGGTAATCAGGAAGAGGCCGAAATCAGAGGCGAAGAAGTTAACCTTCCTTTCTGTGTCGGTGAAACTGTAAAAGTAACGGATGGTCCTTTCAATGGTTTCTTGGGTGTAATCGAAGAGGTGAATAACGAGAAACATAAATTGAAAGTAATGGTCAAGATCTTTGGACGTAAAACTCCATTGGAACTCGGTTTTATGCAAGTTGATAAGGAATGATGTTGCAGTGTTACGATGTGCGCATTCCGATAAAGTAAATTTTAAAAACTAATAGAAATGGCTAAAGAAGTTGCTGGACAAATCAAATTACAGATAAAAGGTGGTGCAGCTAATCCTTCTCCTCCAGTGGGTCCTGCCCTTGGTGCGAAAGGTATCAACATCATGGGATTCTGTAAGGAGTTTAATGCAAGAACACAGGATAAGGCTGGTAAGGTCTTGCCTGTTGTCATTACTTATTATGCAGACAAGTCATTCTCATTCGAAATCAAGACACCTCCTGCAGCTGTGCAGTTGGTAGAGGCGGCCAAGATTAAGGGCGGCTCTGCAGAACCAAACCGTACAAAAGTGGCTTCTGTTACTTGGGATCAGGTAAGAGTTATAGCAGAAGATAAGATGAAGGATCTGAATTGCTTTACTGTAGAATCAGCAATGAAAATGGTAGCTGGAACAGCGAGAAGTATGGGTATTACCGTAACTGGTGAGTTCCCTGGTAAATAATTTATTTAATCAATTGAAAAGATGAGTAAACTGACAAAAAATCAGAAATCAGCAGTTGAGAAAATTGAAGCAGGGAAAGCATACTCTCTCAAAGAAGCATCATCTCTTGTAAAGGATATTACATTTACAAAGTTTGAGGCCTCTTTGGATATTGATGTACGTCTGGGCGTAGATCCGCGTAAGGCAAACCAGATGGTTCGTGGCGTGGTAACATTACCTCACGGAACAGGTAAGACAACGCGTGTGCTCTGTATCTGTACACCAGATGCTGAAGCTGCTGCCAAAGAAGCAGGTGCTGATTATGTAGGTCTCGATGAGTATATCGAGAAGATCAAGGGAGGTTGGACTGATATTGATGTCATTATTACAATGCCATCGTGTATGGGAAAACTGGGTCCTCTTGGTCGCGTGCTCGGTCCGCGTGGTTTGATGCCAAACCCAAAAAGCGGTACTGTAACTATGGATGTTGCTAAGGCAGTTAAGGAAGTAAAGGCTGGTAAGATTGACTTTAAGGTTGACAAGGGTGGTATAGTACACACTTCAATCGGTAAGATTACTTTTACTCCGGAGCAGATATATGAAAATGCCAAGGAGTTTATACAAACTCTTATCAAATTGAAACCTGCAGCTGCAAAAGGTACGTATATGAAGAGTATCTTTATTTCAAGCACTATGAGTAAGGGTATCAAAGTTGATCCTAAGTCTGTTGTGGATTAATCCTCTAAACTGAAGAACTATGAAAAAAGAAACTAAAGATACCATAATCGTAGAGATTGGTGAGAAGTTAAAGGAGTATTCTCATTTTTACCTTGTCAATATAGAAGGTTTGAATGCAGAAAAAACTTCAGAACTTCGCCGTAAGTGCTTTAAGAGTGATATAAAGTTACTGCTGGTTAAAAATACTCTTTTGCAAAAAGCATTGGAAAAGTCAGAAACAGATTATTCTGAACTTTATACTGCTTTGAAGGGTAATACAGCAATAATGTTCTGTAATACGGCTAATGCTCCAGCTAAGTTGTTAAAGGAATATAAGAAGGAAGAAATTCCTGCCTTGAAAGCAGCTTATGCAGAGGAGATGACTTTCGTAGGTGCAGACCAGTTGGATGCTCTTGCTGCTATCAAGAGTAAGAACGAAGTTATTGCAGAGATTGTTGCTTTGCTGCAATCGCCTGCCAAGAATGTTGTTTCTGCTTTACAGTCAGGACAGAATACCATTCATGGTGTCCTGAAGACTTTAGGCGAGCGTCCAGAATAATAATCAATTAAGTAAAACAAACAAATTAAATTTTTAATAAAATGGCAGATATTAAAGCTATTGCTGAAGAGTTGGTAAACTTGACAGTGAAAGAAGTAAATGAGTTGGCAACAGTCCTTAAGGATGAGTATGGAATTGAGCCTGCTGCTGCAGCTGTTGCTGTTGCTGCTGGTCCTGCAGCTGCTGGTGCAGCTGATGCTGCTGAGGAAAAGACATCTTTCGATGTTGTTCTTACAGAAGTTGGTGATGCAAAACTTCAAGTTGTAAAGGCTGTTAAGGAAGCTTGTGGTCTTGGACTTAAGGAAGCTAAGGACCTTGTAGACGGTGCTCCTTCAACATTGAAGGAAGGCATGTCTAAGGACGAGGCTGAAAACCTTAAGAAGGCTATTGAGGAAGCTGGCGCAAAGGTAGAATTGAAGTAATTCATACATTTTCGCTTTACATAAATAAAGAGGTGTTGAGGGTCTCCAAATAGGAGATTCTCCACCTTTTATTTTTTTGTGGTAATCAACAACCACATACATTAATGTTGAAACTGAAAATCTGAAAAAAGAAAAAGATAATGTTGAAGAAAGTTGATAACAGAATAAATTTTGCAACGATTCAAAGTCAGATGCCGTTTCCTGATTTTCTTGATGTGCAATTGAAGTCATTCCGGGATTTCCTGCAGTTGGATACTCCGCCTGAAAAACGCAAGAATGACGGCCTTTATAGGGTGTTTGCAGAGAACTTCCCTATTTCCGATACAAGAAATAATTTCGTTCTTGAGTTTTTGGATTACTATATTGATCCTCCACGTTACTCAATAGAAGAATGTTTGGAACGTGGTTTGACTTATAGTGTACCTTTGAAGGCAAAATTAAAACTTTATTGTACTGATCCTGATCATGAAGATTTTGGGACAGTAATTCAGGACGTCTTTTTGGGCCCTATCCCTTATATGACTGATAATGGTACTTTCGTGATCAATGGTGCTGAGCGTGTTGTTGTATCACAACTTCACCGTTCTCCAGGTGTATTCTTCGGTCAGACTGTTCATGCCAATGGTGTCCTACTCTATTCAGCACGTATTATTCCTTTCAAGGGTAGTTGGATAGAGTTTGCAACGGACATCAATGATGTGATGTATGCTTATATTGACAGAAAGAAGAAATTGCCGGTTACAACTTTGCTTCGTGCCATAGGTTATGAAACCGATAAGGATATTTTACAGATTTTCGATTTAGCAGAAGAAATAAAAGTCAACAAGACTACTCTCAAGAAATATATAGGTAAAAAACTCGCAGGACAAGTGCTTAGAACATGGACAGAAGATTTTGTTGATGAAGAAACGGGCGAAGTAAGTTCTATTGAAAGAAATGAAATCCTCTTTGATCGTGAAACGATGATTACTGATGAAAATATAAATGAAATCATCGAGAGCGGTGCTCATACAATACTTGTTCATAGGGATGATACTGTTGCACAGGAGTATTCTATTATCTTTAATACACTGCACAAAGATCCGACAAGAACAAGCTTAGAGGCAGTTAAATATATATATCGTCTCTTACGAAACACAGAGCCTGCAGACGATGCAACGGCAAAAGAGGTCATCACAAATCTGTTCTTCTCAGATAAACGTTATGATTTGGGAGATGTAGGACGTTATCGTATTAACAAGAAGCTTCATCTGGATACGGATATGGATATCCGTGTTCTTACAAATGAAGATATTGTTGAAATTATTAAATATCTAATCCAATTAGTTAATTCAAAGGCTACTGTTGATGATATTGATCATTTGAGCAATCGCCGCGTCCGTACTGTTGGAGAGCAACTGAGTAATCAGTTCGCGATAGGTCTTGTAAGAATGAGCCGTACTATTCGAGAACGTATGAATGTACGCGACAATGAAGTGTTTACTCCTACAGATTTGATTAATGCCAAGACAATCTCTGGTGTGATAAATACATTTTTTGGAACGAATCCTTTATCTCAGTTTATGGATCAGACGAATCCATTGGCAGAGATTACTCATAAACGTCGTTTGTCTGCACTTGGACCTGGTGGTCTGTCTCGTGAACGTGCAGGTTTTGAGGTTCGTGACGTACATTATACGCATTATGGACGTTTGTGCCCTATTGAGTCTCCAGAAGGTCCTAATATCGGCTTGATATCATCTCTTTGTGTTTATGCAAAGATTAATAGTCTTGGATTTATTGAAACTCCTTATCGTCCTGTGGCAAATGCAAAAGTAGATTTGGATAATTCAAAGGTTGAATATCTTACAGCAGAACAGGAAGAAGGAAAGATTATTGGCCAGGGAAATGCTCCTCTTAAGCCATCTGGTGATTTCATTCGAACTTATGTTAAATGCCGTCAGGATGCGGATTATCCTGTTGTGTCTCCAGATAAGGTGGAATATATGGATGTTGCTCCACAGCAGATAGCTTCCATTGCAGCAGCATTGATTCCGTTCCTTGAGCACGATGATGCTCACCGTTCTCTTATGGGTTCTAATATGATGCGTCAGGCAGTGCCATTACTTCACAATGATAGTCCTATCGTAGGCACGGGCATTGAAAAGCAGGTATGTGAAGATTCTCGTACGATGATTACCGCAGAAGCGGATGGTATTGTGGAATATGTTGATGCAACAACAATACGTATCTTATATGATCGTACAGAGGAAGAAGATTTCATTAGTTTTGAACCTGCATTGAAAGAATATAGAATTCAGAAATTCCGTAGAACAAATCAAAATATGACAATAGACCTTCGTCCACTTTGTAAAAAAGGCGAAAAGGTTCATAAGGGACAGATTCTGACTGAAGGTTATGCAACGGAAAATGGTGAACTTGCACTTGGACGTAACCTACTTGTTGCATATATGCCTTGGAAGGGGTATAACTATGAGGATGCCATCGTGCTGAATGAACGAATGGTTCGTGAAGATGTCTTGACTTCTGTACACGTGGATGAATATGCATTGGAAGTACGTGAGACAAAACGTGGTATGGAAGAATTGACTGCTGATATTCCTAATGTCAGTGAAGAGGCAACTAAGGATCTGGACGAAAATGGAATTATCCGTATTGGTGCAAATGTCGTACCAGGAGATATTCTTATTGGTAAAATATCCCCTAAGGGAGAAAGTGATCCTTCACCAGAAGAAAAACTTCTCCGTGCTATTTTCGGTGATAAGGCTGGTGATGTGAAGGATTCTTCTCTCAAGGCAAATCCTTCATTGTCTGGAACTATTATAGATAAGAAATTGTTCTCAAGAGCTATCAAAACTCGTGCATCTAAACAGCAGGATAAGATAGCAATGAAAAAGATAGACGAGGAATACGATGCAAAGGTTGAAGATCTTAAATCTCTTCTCGTAGAGAAATTGCTTGTCCTTACTAAAGGTAAAACATCAAAGGGTGTAAAGGATTATGCTGGTGCAGAAATGATTGCGAAAGGCAGTAAGTTTACAGCAACGAATTTGAAAAATCTTGAATTCTCTGATGTTCAGATTAGTGAATGGACAAATGATGGACACACTAATGAATTAATATCTCAGTTAATTACTAACTTCATGAAGAAGTACAAACTTCTTGATGCTGAGGTCAAACGTCGTAAGTATGCTATCACTATAGGTGATGAACTTCCTGTAGGTATTATGCAAATGGCAAAAGTTTATGTTGCCAAAAAACGTAAGATTAGTGTAGGTGATAAACTTGCAGGACGTCATGGTAATAAAGGTATTGTATCCAAGATAGTCCGTCAAGAAGATATGCCATTCTTGGAAGATGGAACTCCTGTCGATTTGGTACTTAACCCATTGGGCGTGCCATCTCGAATGAATCTTGGACAAATCTTTGAGGCTATTCTTGGTGCTGCAGGTCAAAAGATGGGCGTTAAATTTGCAACTCCAATCTTTGATGGTGCACATATAGAAGATCTTTGTGAATGGACAGATAAGGCTGGTCTGCCGCGTCTTTGCTCTACATATCTGTATGATGGTGAGACGGGTGAGCGTTTTGATCAGCCAGCAACGGTAGGTATTACTTATTTCTTGAAGTTAGGCCATATGGTAGAGGATAAGATGCATGCTCGTTCAATAGGTCCTTACTCTCTTATTACTCAGCAACCACTTGGTGGTAAGGCACAGTTTGGTGGTCAGAGATTCGGTGAGATGGAAGTTTGGGCATTGGAAGCATTTGGTGCTTCTCATGTCCTTCAGGAGATTTTAACGATAAAATCGGATGATGTTGTAGGCCGTTCAAAGGCTTATGAGGCAATAGTGAAAGGCGAACAGATGCCAACTCCAGGAATCCCAGAATCATTGAATGTATTGCTACATGAACTGAAAGGGCTTGGTCTGAGTGTTACTTTGGATTAAAAAACTGTAAAATGTAAATTGTCAAAATTGTTACTATTATGGCATTCAAAAAAGAATCAAAGGTAAAGAGTAATTTTACAAAGATAACAATCGGTTTGGCTTCTCCTGAAGATATCTTGAAAGAGTCTTTCGGTGAAGTTACGAAACCAGAAACAATAAACTACCGGACATATAAACCCGAGCGTGACGGTCTGTTTTGTGAACGAATCTTTGGCCCTACCAAAGATTATGAGTGTGCTTGTGGTAAGTATAAGCGTATCAAATATAAAGGAATTGTATGTGATCGTTGTGGTGTAGAAGTCACTGAAAAGAAAGTTCGTCGTGAGCGATCTGGACATATTGAACTAGTCGTTCCTGTTGCCCACATATGGTATTTCCGTTCATTACCGAATAAGATTGGATATCTTTTGGGACTTCCTACTAAAAAATTGGATTCTGTAATATACTATGAGCGTTATATCGTTATCAATCCGGGACCAATGGCAAATAAAGAAGACGCAGACGGAAATCCTTATAATGGTTCGCAAAAATTAGATCTTTTGACGGAAGAGGAATATAACGATATTTTGGATAAGTTTTGTTCCGAAGAAAATGAATATCTAGATGATAAAGATCCAAATAAGTTCGTTGCTAAGATGGGTGCTGAAGCAATCGGAGATTTATTGGCAGAATTGGATTTGGATACATTATCATATGAATTACGTAACAGTGCGAATAGTGATGCATCTGCTCAACGTAAGAATGAAGCACTGAAACGTCTTCAGGTTGTGGAAGCATTCCGACAGAGCGCTGAGATAAATCGTCCAGAATGGATGATATTGAAGATTCTTCCTGTAATACCACCAGAATTACGTCCTCTCGTACCACTGGATGGTGGACGTTTTGCAACCTCAGATCTCAACGATTTGTATCGTCGTGTGATTATACGTAATAATCGTTTGAAGAGATTGGTAGATATCAAGGCTCCTGAAGTTATTCTGCGTAATGAGAAGCGTATGCTTCAGGAAGCAGTAGATTCATTGCTGGATAATTCGCGCAAGGCTAATGCTGTTAAGACAGATTCTAATCGTGCGTTAAAGTCTCTTAGCGATTCTCTCAAAGGAAAACAAGGACGTTTCCGTCAGAATTTGCTGGGTAAGCGTGTTGACTATTCTGCACGTTCAGTCATCGTTGTAGGTCCTGAATTGAAGATGGGTGAATGTGGTTTACCAAAACTGATGGCAGCGGAATTGTATAAACCATTCATCATTCGTAAGCTTATAGAGCGTGGTGTTGTTAAGACTGTCAAAAGTGCAAAACGAATTGTTGACCGTCGCGAACCAATTATCTGGGATATATTGGAAAATGTAATGAAGGGACATCCGGTATTGTTGAACCGTGCTCCAACTCTTCACCGTTTGGGTATTCAAGCATTCCAGCCGAAGATGATTGAAGGTAAAGCAATACAGTTGCACCCTTTGGCATGTACAGCATTTAATGCCGATTTTGATGGTGACCAGATGGCTGTTCATCTTCCGTTGTCAAATGAGGCAATTCTTGAAGCACAAATATTAATGTTGCAAAGTCATAATATTCTTAATCCTGCAAACGGTGCACCTATTACAGTTCCATCACAGGATATGGTATTGGGACTTTATTATATAACAAAGATAAGACCAGGAGCAAAGGGAGAAGGACTTACTTTTTACGGGCCTGAAGAGGCAATAATAGCATATAACGAAAAGAAATGTGATGTCCATGCCCCTGTAAAAGTGTTGGTAAATGATATTGATGACACTGGAAAGCCTATAAAGCATATTGTTGATACATCTATAGGAAGAATTATTGTAAATGAGATGATTCCTAATGAGATGGGATATATTAATGAGATTATATCAAAAAAATCATTACGTGACATTATCAATAAGGTCATCAAGACTGTTGGAACAGCACGTGCATGTGAATTCCTTGACGGAATCAAAAACCTTGGATATAAGATGGCATATCAGGGCGGTCTTTCTTTCAATTTGGATGATATCATCATTCCAAAGGAAAAAGAAGAACTGGTAAACAAGGGGAATGCTGAAATTCAGCAGATCACTGATAACTATAACATGGGTTTCATTACTGACAATGAACGCTATAACCAGGTCATAGATACGTGGACACATGTTAATAATGAGTTAGGTAATGTATTGATGAATACGATGACGGAGGCTGATCAGGGCTTCAACTCTGTATTTATGATGCTTGATTCAGGCGCACGTGGTTCTAAGGAGCAGATTAAACAGCTTTCTGGTATGCGTGGTTTGATGGCAAAACCTCAGAAGGCAGGTGCAGAAGGACGTATGACAATTGAAAATCCTATATTGTCCAACTTCAAGGAAGGTATGTCTGTATTGGAATACTTTATCTCTACTCATGGTGCCCGTAAGGGTCTTGCCGATACTGCTATGAAGACCGCCGATGCAGGTTATCTTACACGTCGTCTTGTTGACGTTTCACATGATGTCATCATTACAGAAGAAGACTGTGGTACTTTGCGCGGACTAGAGTGTACAGCAATCAAGAATGGTGATGAGGTTATCTCAACTCTTGGTGATAGAATCCTCGGTCGTGTGTCTGTTCATGATGTAATCAATCCTAAGACTGGCGAAGTTATTGTACATGCTGGTGAGGAGATAACAGAAGCAGCTGCAAAGGCAATAGAAGGTAGTCCTATTGAAATGGTAGAGATACGTTCTGTTTTGACTTGTGAAAGTAAGCATGGTGTTTGCCAGAAATGTTATGGCCGAAATCTTGCTACACAGAAAATGGTACAAAAAGGTGAGGCTGTAGGAGTCATTGCCGCACAAGCTATTGGTGAACCAGGAACACAGTTGACACTTCGTACATTCCACGCAGGTGGTATTGCTGGTGGTGCGGCTGCTAATGCAAGAGTTGTTGCAAAGTACGATTCCATAGTAGAGTTTGATGAATTGCGTACCGTTGATGCTGTTGATGAGAATAAAAATAAGGTAAAGATTGTAGTAGGCCGTCTTGCTGAGGCTCGTTTTGTTGATGAGAAGACAGGTATCGTTCTTACTACTCAACCAGTACCTTATGGTGCAACACTGTTTGTGGAGAACAAGACGAATGTCAAACAAGGAGATATCATTGCTCAGTGGGATCCATTCAATGCGGTTATTATATCAGAAGTTACTGGTAAACTGAAGTTTTCAGATGTCATAGAAGGTGTTACCTATATGTCTGAAACAGATGATACAACTGGCTTGACGGAAAAGATTATCATTGAGTCGCGTGACCGTACGAAAGTCCCTACTTGTGATGTCCTTGATTCTAAAGGTGAAGTGTTGCGTACTTATAACTTCCCTGTTGGAGCACATGTTATGGTGGAGAATAATAAGAAGATAGGAACTGGTGATATCCTTGTCAAAATACCTCGTGTTGTTGGTAAGGTGGGCGATATCACTGGTGGTCTGCCACGTGTTACCGAACTCTTTGAGGCACGTAATCCGTCTAACCCTGCTGTCGTTTCAGAAATAGATGGTGAGGTTACTATGGGTAAGCTAAAACGTGGAAACCGTGAGATAATCATTACAAGTAAGTCAGGTGAACAGAGGAAGTATCTTGTTAATTTGAGTAAGCAAATTCTTGTTCAGGAGAATGATTATGTGCGTGCTGGAACTCCTTTGTCAGATGGTAGCATAACTCCTGCCGATATTCTTGCTATAAAGGGCCCTACTGCCGTTCAAGAATATATCGTAAATGAGGTACAGGATGTATATCGTTTGCAGGGTGTGAAAATCAATGATAAGCACTTTGAGATTATCGTGCGTCAGATGATGCGCAAGGTAATGATAAGTGATCCAGGTGATACAGGATTCCTTGAGCAACAAATTGTTGACAAGCTGGACTTTATCGACGAGAATGATCATATCTGGGGTAAAAAGGTTGTCATTGATGAAGGTGACAGCGAAACCTTCCACAAAGGGCAGATTGTCACTGCTCGTAAGTTGCGTGACGAAAATTCTTCATTGAAACGTCGTGATTTGAAACCTGTTGAGGTACGTGATACTATTCCTGCAACCGCAACTCAGATATTGCAGGGTATTACTCGTGCTGCCCTTCAGACGAAGAGCTTTATGTCAGCGGCATCATTCCAGGAAACAACAAAGGTGCTCAATGAGGCTGCTATCCGTGGTAAAGTTGACCGTTTGGAAGGAATGAAAGAAAATGTCATCTCTGGACATCTGATACCAGCAGGAACAGGACTTCGTGAATTTGACAAGATTGTCGTGGGGTCCCGTGAAGAGTATGAACGTATTCTTGCAAATAAGAAGAATATACTTGATTTTCCCAGTGTAGATTAATATATAAGTAAATGTCAAAGGAAAATTTTGATCAGAATTATCAGCTGGAACTTGACGAAGATGTGGTTTTTGGTAACTATTCCAATATAGCACTTATCTCACATTCTTCGTCGGAGTTCGTGCTGGATTTTGCGAGGATGGCTCCAGGTTTGATGAAGCCATCAGTATGTGACCGCATCATTTTGGCGCCAGAACATGCAAAACGTCTGCTGTTGGCTTTACAGGACAACATCGCGAAATACGAGCATGTATATGGGCAGATACAATTGGCAAAAAATCAATCTTCAAAACCAATTGCACCGTTTGATATAAATAAAGGTGAAGCCTAAACTTTGGAATGCGAACTATATAAAGGTACTAGTAGCAAACTTTCTCATCTACATGTCGTTCATGCTACTAGTACCTTTGTTACCATTGTATATGAGTGAGACTTTTGGTGCCGATAAGCATACTATCGGTATCGTTTTGGCTGGATATACGTTGGCGGCACTTCTAATACGTCCTTTCAGTGGCTTCTTGGTTGATACAATGCCACGGAAGGCTGTACTACTGATAAGCCATTTCCTATTCTTTGCCTTATTTGCAGGTTATCTGGTTGCAGGTAGCATCACGCTGTTCGCTATAGTGCGTACGTTGCATGGGGCACCATTCGGAACACTGTCTGTTGCTCAAAATACAGCAGCCATAGATGTCCTTGACTCTTCGCGTAGGGCAGAGGGTATAGGTTATTTTGGATTGAGTAATAATTTGGGATTGGCATTATCTCCGTCATTCGCCATCTTTATGATGCAACTCACAAATTGTTATGACATTTTGTTTTGCATATCCATGTTGTTCTCGTTTATGGCATTAGTAATAAATGCAAGTATTAAAATGCCTGTTCGAAATATAGTAAAAGAGAAACCAGTTCTCTCTCTTGATCGTTTCATACTCCTCAAGGGATGGAGTGAAGGTTTCTGTATAGTATGCTTTTCCTTCGCTTATGGAGTGCTATCTACCTATCTTGCTATCTACGGTAAAGAAAAATTAGGCATCACGCAAGGTACAGGAGTATTCTTTTCTCTTGTCGCCATAGGATTGATAATATCACGTCTTACAGGTGTCCCCAATTTAAGAAAGGGGAAGATATTGGGAAATGCAGCCATTGGAGTCATTACCTCAATGATTGCATACTTCCTCTTTGCTGCTATACATCAAAGCTGGGCATATTATTGTT
This sequence comes from Bacteroidaceae bacterium, assembly GCA_024398495.1. GTDB lineage: Bacteria > Bacteroidota > Bacteroidia > Bacteroidales > Bacteroidaceae > Prevotella. The sequence goes on from JAKSJA010000015.1 coordinate 12,510, forward strand.
CTGCTCTCATCATAGGTTTGGGAAATGGACACTTCTATCCAGCATTCCAAACGATGTTCATCAATTTAGCAGAACACTCACAACGAGGAACGGCTAATTCTACCATTCTTACATCTTGGGATTTAGGATTGGGACTTGGCATCCTGCTAGGAGGTATGATAGCTGAGGCGACTACGTACGACACCGCTTTCTGGATGGGTGCAATAGTCAACTCCTTTGGGGTTCTGATGTTTTTCTTTTATGTACGCAGTCACTTTCTCCACAAGAGATTGAGATAGATTCTCAAAGTATATTTATTATGGAAGAAAATCCAGTAATATCAAATACTTCCTTAACCTGTGATTTCATATTCTTCATTACCATCTTACCTTTATGCTGATTGACACTCTTCTGTAGCATTAAGAAAATTCTCAAACCTTGTGAACTGGTATATTCCATATTTGTACAGTCAAGTTCAATGTCAGGATTTTCATCATTCAGCAGCGACTGGATGTCAGCTTGAAATTGATTGGCATTTGTTGTGTCGAGCCTTCCTGTGAGTTCTACAATGGTCTTTGCACCATCTTTGTTGATTTTTACTTCCATGATTATTTATTTTTCTGGTAATTTCTTTTCCATTTGTAATACGTTGCAGTGGTTTTCATAGACATACGAAACTTTATCCATAAGTTGTTTACAGAGAAAGATTCCTAATCCACCGATTTCACGATCCTCTGCCGATAAAGTTATGTCAGGATCTTCTTTCTTAAGAGGGTCAAAAGGTACACCTTCATCGCGAAGTGTGAGTTTTAAAATATCGTTTTCTATTTCTGTTTTTACAATAATCCAACCCATACCCTCAGTATAAGCATAGCGAACGACATTTTCTACAGCCTCCTCTACCGCCAAACGAATCTTAAACTGAAAACTTTCATCGTTGGGAATATCTGGAGACTGCATAATGGCTTCGATAATCTCCGCACTTTTATTTTTTATAGGATCAAATCTTTTTTCCATCATAAATGCATGATATTTATATCCAAAAGCAAAGTTACGATTTTTTTTCTTATCAGATAATATTTTATGAAATATCTTATTCCAAGTATTTGTTTCGTAAAGTTGTTATATCGTCATCCGATAGCAATAATTGGTTGTGTAAATAATCTTCCATGCTGCCGTATTCGCTGTCTATGAGTTTCATTGCATTGATAAAGTTTTCTACGCTGACTCCTATGAAAGCTTGAATGACTTTCATTTCTTCTTCTCCGCCACCGATGGCTTCTATCCGTTCTTTAACAATGTCGATACGTTTCTGATAATAGTCATTAGACTTGTCAAAGTCTTCTATGATAATGTCCATATCTGCACCGAGTGCTGCGAGGAGGAAGGCGGCGCCGAGACCTGTCCTGTCCTTTCCTTCAGAACAATGCCAGTAGCATGCTCCTTCATTTGTGTTCAGGACATTCATAATGAAGACAGAATATTGTAACTGAGTATATTCGTTCACAACCATTGATGGGTATAGTGTTCTTGCTGTTTCCTTGCCTTTGTCCGTAAATGCTGCCGTCATAAGATAGTCTGGTAGGTTACGGTATGCTTCTGCAGGAAATTGTTCTATCTTTTGATCAGTATGCATGTCCAATGTGGGCAACCATAAATTATCTGCTCCAGGTATGTCACAATCTGGTTTATATGACACTTCGCCTTCTGTGCGAAAGTCAAAGATATGTCGTAAGTGTATCTTTTGAAAATAAAGTATGTCTTCTTCGGATGCGTCTTTTAGGAATCCTCCACGCAATAGTCGATTGTGCTTGATTGTTCTTCCGTCATGCATCTTGTATCCACCTATGTCACGTACATTAGGTATGCTTTTAAATTCCCAATTCATCGGCAAATGTTTTCTTTGACAAAATCTCTCATGAATGGTTCTTCTGTCCCCCTTTGAATAAAAAGCAGAAAATAAAACGCAGCATAAGGTTTTATAATCTTGTCTATTTCATGTATCTCAGCTTCATTATGTGCTCCATAGTATTCCATAACAAATATTTCCCAAACTCTTAACATCTGTGCGCATGAGATGTGATATAGTTTCTGAGTCAATTTTTCATCATCAATATGTGTGACAAACCAAAACATACCGAGATCGAATTTAGGGTCCCCATAAGCAAAATCTGCCAAGTCTATCCAATAGTTCTTTTTTCCATCGGTAATGATGTTGCCAATATGTATGTCACCGTGACAGCATGTGATGGCATCTGGAGTGGAAAGGATAAAGTTATGTGCTTTGGATTTTTCTTCTTTTGTCAGGAAGGTTGCATCAGTTACCAAATGATGAAATTTCTTTTTTATACTTGGGAAATTCTGCTTTCTGCAAGGCGTGTTATGCAGTTTCTTGCATTCCTTGGCAAATTCTCTGGCATAAAATTCCAGCTTCTCTGGATTGTTGCTTATTGCTCTGGCAAAAGACTGTTTTGGTGTGATGCGTTCAAATTCCACACCGATACGTGTTCCGTCTGTGACTAGACTATATGCTTTAGGAATGTTAAGTCCTAAATCCATTATGTTCCATGATGTGTATAACTCTGTAATAGGTGTTTCCTGTGGGATATATTCTGCATATAGTTTAATCATGGATTTACCATCCTTATGATTGTAACTAAGTGCAGTAAACCCGTCTCCGCTTTGTTCGTAGTTGTTAAGGTCTATTTTCTCAGGTTTTGGTTCTCCAAACACTTGCATTAGCAAGTGTGTGAACTCTGAGAAGGCAAATGTACCTGCCAATTCGCACAGGGCTCTAGCTAGTCCTCTATAATGCCATTCGTGGTCTGGTTTTCCGCCAGGGGCATGAAATCTATCCCATAACTTGTCTCCGAGTTCCATATAATCATGATAAATGGCACGCATGTTAGATAGTTTATCCCCCATGGCAATAATCTTTGCATCGCGACTGGAGTTTTCAAGTCTATTTATGGCTGCCAGTTTTCTTTCTCTCCAACTGTCAGTTTCACTTTTGTCAGTTATTGGTTCTTCGCTTTCAGAGGCAACAAGTGATGCAACTCTCTTTCCAAACTCTTTTTTTATGTCATCAATGCTGATGTCGGTGTCTTCGACTACGTCATGAAGAGCCGCTGCTGCTAGCATCTCCTGGTCGGATGTAATAGTGGCAACGATTTCTATTGCCTCTAGTGGATGCACAATATAAGGAAACCCTTTGCCTCTACGCTCAGTATTTGCATGAGCATTTACTGCAAAGATTATTGCTTTATCCAATAATGTACTGTCCATATACCTATTTGCCATAGTAAAAACTTTATTTGATTATTTCTTTAGGAATGGTAGATCTTTTGTTGATTCTATGAGTCGTTTGGCTCTCTCTTGATTATATGGTGTCTCACCGTTCAGGGTGTCGAAAAATTTTGTTAATCCATGTATGCCAACATTATTTTTTAATTGATAGACAATACATAAATTTTGTAGTCCTATTGTTGATGTGACAATGTCAAGATCAGTTCCTCCGATCTGGTGTAATGCAAGTTGGTATGCATCTTCCCAATAATTATTCTTTAGCGTTTCAATATCTCCAAGAGTCTTGAACCCTAATTTCTGTAGTATCTTGAGATAAGGTAGGGTTGTGGTCGGATGTATCTCTGCTTGGTTTATTGCCGCAATCTTATCTGTGAGACGTTTGAATGGGTTCAGCTCAAGGTATCGTGCAAAAGAGTCACCATCAAGTTTTATCTCCGCAAACTTTCCATCACGAAGTAGATTTTGAATTTTATAACGATATTCATTCAGTGCAGTCCTGATGCGACTGAATTCATCATCAGCCAGTTCTAACATGCCCGCTAGACGGTTGAGAGTTCTTATATATTCTTGTGGAACTTCAACATCGGTTTTGTATCCATTGTCATGGTATATGCTTGCCCACGCATGCTGAAGAGTTGTTCGCATTTGTATTTCAAAACGATATTCGTTGATTTCAGGCATCTTATCATCATGATAGACGGATTTTGGTATTCTGCATATATAATGAAGCGACATATATCCAAAACTATTCAATTCGTGCATCTTCCGCTTATCAACAGACTCATTCCAGTCAATGTCAAAATTATTTTCTATCAATGCCGCAATTTTGTCAACCTCATCGGAATAAAAAGTTATTACACGTGCTCCGAATATGTCTGTCAGATCAGATAGAAAACGGTATTTGGCACCTTTTAACTCAAGTTTTCCCGCTAAAGACTTTTCTGTCTTGACACGTCCGTCAACGGCAGTCACCAAGATGTTATTTTCTTTGAGCAGGGTTCTGAGTTTTTCTAATACAATCTCTTTCATTTTCTTGAAGACAGGAAGCATCTGCTCATATTCTTCAAGAATCATTGTACAATGCAGGTCAAGTCCGTATTCCTCTGGTTCCATGGGATTTGATTAAAAGTTAATGGAGAATGATGCACCAAATGTCCAAAGGTTTAATCTCTTGGATGTCTTAAACTCGTCATCTTCTGTTAAAACCTTTAATTCAGGATGTTCTTCTATTGGGTACTTCTCCTTCACTTCGTCTGATACATAATGATAATTTGCTGTATAGTTATTTTTCGCACTATCAAAATCAGCAAAAATTTTCCAGGAGAAATTATTTTTGTATTTATATGTAAGGCTTAATCCAAAAACATAGTTGAATACATTGTCACCTTCGACTTTCATAATGTCATATTCGTCTGAAATAAATTTTTCTTCATCCAAGACATAATTGTATTCTGTACTTACACCAGGCATCGTCACTTCGTTAGCGGCAAATTGTGTTCCGTCAGGACGTTCAAACATATACATGGGAGTTTGGGAGGTTCCATCAAATGTGTAGATTTGATTCCCTTTTTCATCGCGGAAAGTTTTACGATAACCATTACGTGCCTGATATGAGATACCTCCTGAAAGACGTGAACCAACAAGAAATTTTCCACCAACAGCAAAGTGTTTTGATAATGGCAGATTACCATATATGCCGGCATCAAGTGATACATCCATAAAATTATTGTTCTCAATGCTCAAATTGTAAACACCAGGAATGTTGAATTCTTCTAACGCCTCGTTAAGTTCATTCCATACACTTTTGTCGTTAGATGTTAATGAGGTGTTTTTTGTTGGTGTTGTTGTGACGCGTGCCATACCACCAAAACCGAGATATTTATTGATGAAATAAGCTCCTTCAATACCAACTACAGAACTTGTTCCTAAATCAATAACACTTTCTCCATAATAATCATCGGAGAAGGTTATGGAGTTGCTGTGTGAAGCAATACCCATCTGGATGTCGAAGAATGAAGGATGGTTAGGGTTGATAAGGAAATCTTGTTCAAGACGGCATATGCCCTTGTCTTTATAAATGAGGTCACCGAGCCAGTAGCCGAGTTCTGTTGACATTATACCTAAACCTGCACCAGCAATGACATCGCTTATCCAGTGACGGTTGTTAAGAACGCGCATAATGCCTGTTCCTGTGGCGACTGCATAGCCTCCAACCGAAAACCAAGGTGAACGAGTTAAACCATATTCCTTATGTAATACTGTTGCTGCTACGAAGGCTGTTGCTGTATGACCAGACGGGAAAGAATTCTCTGATGAATTGTCAGGACGCATTTCCTTTACGGAATATTTTGTTGCATTCACTGCCAATGCCATGACAGCATTAGAAGCCAATGTACTAACAAGGAATCTGTCCCAGCTGGAACGCCCCTGATATCCAAATGCTTTCAAGCCTAAGATAAGAGCGTACGGCGCGAATTGTGTATAATTATCAATTTCAGTCTTGAAATTCTCATCAAATGTGAAACGTGCAGAGCGGAAGGCCTTTTTTTGACTTTTAATTAGGAAAGAACTAAGAAAAATAGGAATGCCAACATAGGTGATATCACGTTTCCATGTATAGTACGGGTGTGCCTTTGTGTTTCCAGGTTGTTCAGCGATACAGACTTCATGCGCCCAGTTAGTGTATGTTTCTAACTGTTGTGTACTGCTGAGTGTGGGTGCCTCTAATGGCGCGATGCCTAATGCTTCCGCTGATTCTGCGTCTGTTAGTGGCTCATCTGTCTGTGCAAGCAATAATGAGTCTGTATCTATACTTGCAGATGCAACCGAAGATACAAATATTGATAAAATGAGAATAACGAAATTTTTCATAAATAATAATTACGTGATAAAAATTGTTGAAACACCGATAGCAAATTAGCCATTTGTATGCTTTGCATACTCTTCTGCATTCATAAGTGAATCGAGTTCGGACATATTGTTCATCTTGATTCTGATAATCCAGTTTGTATATGCGTCTTGATTTATTAGTTCTGGTGCATTTTCCAGCTCTTCATTTATTTCGGTAACAATTCCTGATACAGGTGCAAATAGATCGCTGGATGCCTTTACGCTCTCTAGTGCCCCGAATTCTTCACCAACTTGAAATTCATCATCTACATCGGGAAGATCAACATATGTGATATCTCCCATTTCTGCTTGAGCATAATCTGAAACTCCGATAGTGGCAATGTCACCATCAACTTTTACCCATTCGTGTGACTCACTGTATTTGAGCCCTTCTTTAATGTTTGCCATAGCTTTGTATGTTATTTTTTGTAATTTGTCTGATAGAAACGTTTCTTTACTACTTTTCCTGCAAAAGTCTTTTTGCGGATGTGTATCCATAGAGGTGTCTCAAGTTTGCTGTGTTCTGTGTTAACTAGCGCAAAACAAATGCTTTTGTCAAGTGATATGGAATGATAACCTGTTGTAACAACTCCAACTTCGGTGCCATCTTCTAGTTCTACGGGATATCCCGCACGTGGTATTGCGCGGTCTGCCAATTCTATTCCAATCAGTTTCTGTCTTACTCCGTTGTTTTTTTGTTCTGTCAAAGCATCTTTTCCTATGAACTCATATTTGTCCAATTTGCAGAACATGCTTAATCCAGCCATTATAGGAGAGATGTCTTTTGATAACTCGTCTCCGTATAATGGAAGTCCGGCTTCAAAGCGTAGCGTGTCGCGGCAACCAAGCCCGCAAGGTCTCACTCCTGCATGAAGGAAATCATTCCACAGTGATTGTGTTTTTTCTGGTGTAGCGTATATTTCAAAACCATCTTCACCTGTGTATCCTGTTCTGGAGATAATCATTCCTTCTATGTCTGTAAATGTGTAGAATGATAAATCCTTTAATGTTTCAAGGCTTTCGTTGCTTATATTCAGGATCTTTAAAAAATCTTCAGATGCAGGACCTTGAAGTGCGATTTGTCCCCATTTGTCAGAATCATTGGTTATGACAACATCATACTCTGTCGCATTCTGCAGTATCCATGCGTGATCTTTTTCAATGTTTGCTGCGTTGACGACTAACAAGAATTTGTCTTGGTATTTGTACACCAATAGATCATCAACCACGCCACCGTCAGGGTAACACATCATGCCGTAGAGAATTTTTCCGGCTTCTAAGTCTTTTACATCATTAGTGAAAATGTGATTGATAAACTTGACCGCATCTTCACCGGAGATGAATATCTCGCCCATGTGTGACACATCAAACATTCCAACTTGTTGTCTGACAGCCATGTGTTCTTCTGTTATACCTTCATATTGTATTGGCATGTCAAAACCAGCAAAAGGACTCATCTTTGCCCCAAGTTTTACGTGATCTTCCCAAAGACATGTTTTTTTGATGTTTTCTTCCATATTATATTTTTTTGCAAAGATAGGAAAATATTTAGAAATCATAAATGCTAAATACTAAATTATTTCTATCTTTGCACTATGCATATAGCAATCGCTGGGAATATAGGTAGTGGTAAGACAACACTTACAAATATGTTGGCAAAACATTATGGATGGATACCAAGGTTTGAAAGTGTTACTTTTAACCCATATCTGGAAGATTATTATAAAGACATGAAACGCTGGAGTTTCTGTCTGGAGGTTTATTTCTTGAAAGAACGTTTTAAGGATTCCTTGGAGATAGCTGGTAGTAACGATGTTATAGTGCAGGATAGGAGTATATTTGAGGGGGTGTATGTTTTTGCGGCTAATAATATGTCACAAGGCAATCTTTCTAAACAGGATTTTGAAACGTATATGAATCTTTTCAGTGCGATGATGTCTGTTACTCCTGAGCCAGATTTGATGATATATCTAAAATCTTCGCTACAACATCTCGTGGCACAGATACAGAAACGTGGTCGTGAGTATGAACAGAGTATGCCTATTGAATATCTGCAGGGATTAAATGAGAGGTACGATGATTTTATTTACAATAGGTATAAGGGGCGTGTGCTTGTGGTTGAAGCGGATGGTATGAATTTTAAAGAAAATCCAAAAGATTTTGCTGCTATCACAGATAGGATAGACTCGTTGCTTTACGGTCTTTTCCCCGAATGAAATAATATAAAACTAATATAAAATAAAACATTATGCATATAGCAATCGCAGGAAATATTGGCAGTGGCAAAACTACTTTGACAAAAATGCTGGCAAAGAGATATGGCTGGGAACCTCGTTTTGAATCTGTAGAGTATAATCCTTATCTTCAGGATTTCTACAATGATATGAAACGTTGGAGTTTCAATTTGCAGATATATTTTCTTAATACTAGATTCAAAGATGTTGTGGAACTTTCAAAGACATCAAAGACAATAGTCCAGGATAGGACGATATATGAGGATGCAAAAATCTTTGCACCAAATATTCATGCTATGGGAAATATGACCGATAGGGATTTTCAAACATATTCTGATTTGTTTGAGCTTATGATGTCGTTGGTGAAGAAACCTGATTTGATGATTTATCTTCGTTCTTCTATTCCGAATCTTGTAGCACAGATACAGAAACGTGGTCGTGAATATGAACAGAGTATGCAACTTGATTATCTGAAAGGACTGAATGACCGCTATGAAGAGTGGATCGGTTCTTATGATGGCCGTCTTCTTGTGCTTGATGTGGATACATTGAAGTTCGAAGAAAATCCAAAGGACTTTGAGACAATAACAGAAAAGATTGATTCATTGCTCTTTGGACTTTTCCCTATGTAGGGTGTTTGCTGTTTGTCGTACTGAAATGGTGGAAATGAAAAGCGGCTGATTCACATCGGCCGCTTTTCTCGTAATAACTTAAAAACTAAAACTTATACTATGAAAACAATTATTATTTTATCAACTTTTTGTTAACCAAAGTCGCATTTAAAGCCCTAAGGTATTTTTTGTACTGGTCTTGCCCAAGGTACATCTTCATGTATTTTATATTCTTTTTTATTGCAATGTCCATCTTTTCGTCACGCTTGTCGTTTGTTGTTCCAATTTCTTTTATTTCTGCACAAAATGTTTTATGCGTATTTGAAACTCCTTGCAATTGTTCGTTAGATAGATTGAGATATTTGCTAAGACTATTCATGTTTGTACTCATGTCAAATGTGTCAACACTATTAACATTTTCGACTGCCTGTGTTGTTGTGCCTATCAGGGCCATAGCAACGGTAATAAAAATCTTTTTCATAAATCCTCCATTTTTTAAAATTCTTTTTCTTCAAGTCATCTATTCTTAATACTTGTGATGCCTCTCGGATTCAGATGCAAATGTAGGTCTTGAGGAGCTGATTGTCAATATAATTATGACTGTTTTCGCACACAACATGACTTTTCTTGATAGAAATCAAATAATACAATGATTTATATCAATTATTTGTGTTCCTTCTTCAAAATATGTATCTATACTTTATGTGCAAGTAACATAAAGTCAAGGATAGTAAGTGCAGCCATTGCTTCTACTATTGGTAGTGCACGTGGTACTGCACACACGTCATGTCTCCCTTCGTGTTCTTTTCCTAATGTGGGGATGGGCTTAAATGCTATTCTGAAATTGATGTCCTCTCCGTTGCTTATCCCTCCAAGAATACCACCTTGTTTTGCTTCATTATGTTCGCTCCCTTTCATTGCTGCTGCTGCAAAGCCTTCTCCATATTCAAATCCCTTTACAGCGTTGATGCTGAGCATTGCCATTCCAAGGGTAGCGTGTAGTTTGTCATATATCGGTTCTCCGAGGCCTATGGGGCATCCTTTTATTGTGCAAGAAATTATACCACCGCATGTGTCGCCTTGAAGCCATGCCTCATGGATTCTTTCATATAAATCATCTTCGTTTTCTATTTCAGCTTTAATTGTTATCCCTTTGCTGTTGAGAATTATTTTTGCAAAGGCCCCTGCCACGACGCGTACTACCGTCTCTCGAGCCGAAGCACGCCCACCGCCACGATAATCTCGGAGACCATATTTTTTTTGGTAAGTGAAATCTGCATGTCCCTTGCGGAATACATCGCGCAGATTGTCATAATCTTGTGGTTGCTGATCGTTGTTATGTATTATGAACGCAATAGGAGTGCCTGTGCTTTTCCCTTCGAAAACTCCGCTGAGGATCTCCACCTTGTCGTCTTCTCTGCGCGCAGAGTCAAAGGGGTTCTTTGCGGATTTTCTTTTATCCACCTCCTGTTGTATAAAGTCTGTGTCAATGAGTATGTTTGATGGAAAACCATCAAGAACTCCACCGATACATATACCGTGGCTTTCGCCGAAAGTGGTAAGTCTTAATATGTTTCCAAAGGTATTCATCTATTAATGGTTTTTGCACTCACAATGATGGTCGTGCCCTCCACATTCTCCGTGCCCGCACCCATCATGGTGGCAGTGTCCGCAACTGCATCCATCCTCATCACTACCTGACAGGAATGCGATAAATTTGTCAATTTCTTCCGTAGTAGCATCACGGTTTTCTAAAACTTTGCCTTTGTATTCAATTATCTCGCCAGCCAACGGATGATTAAAATCCATAATTACTTTTTCTTCAGTAATGTCAACGACGTGTCCAAAAAGTTTCATGCCGTCTTCATTCTGCATAGGTACGTCAGCGCCTTTGTAAATGTGATCATGGTCGAAATGGCCGTTGATAGAAAAGATGTTGTGGTCAAGTTCTAGTATGCGCTTTTCGTCTATTTGCCCGTATGCTTCATCAGCGGTTAGCGTAAAATCGAATTCTTCTCCTTGTGGTACATCTATGATGTGTTTTTCAAAGGCCTCAAGGGTATATCCCATGCCACTGATGAAAGTAAATGGTTGGTTTTCTCGTGTGCGTTCTCTCAAATGTTTTCCGTTCTCGTCTTCTGTGTAGAGGTTGTACTCAACTGCAATGTATCTGTTCATAATCGTTATGGTTGTTTTAGAAAAGAAGGGTAAGCTACTCACATCGCACCGCTACAACCTAATACCCTTGCTCCGGTCAAGGCCTGGGGGATTCAAAGGGAGCTGGTCGTATAAGACTTACCCAATGCGCAAAGGTACTATAATTTTCTGTTTTGCCAAAATTTTTCTTTTAAAGATTAGTTTTTAATTAATATAGTTGTTACTTTTTTTGTACCTTTGTCGCAAATACAATGAAACAGTATGGATATATCGGTTGTTGTCCCTTTGTTTAATGAGGCTGAATCCCTGCCAGAACTTTATGCGTGGATAGAGAGGGTAATGAAAGAAAATGGCTTTTCCTATGAAGTGATATTCGTCAATGACGGAAGTACGGATAATTCATGGGAGGTGATTCGTAATTTGAGCATTCATCCGGAAGTTCATGGCATTAAATTCCGCAGAAATTATGGTAAGAGCCCTGCTTTGTATTGTGGTTTTAGGGTGGCACAGGGGGATGTCGTCATTACTATGGATGCTGATTTGCAGGATTCTCCAGATGAGATACCGGAATTGTTCCGTATGATAAAAGAAGATGGTTACGACCTTGTGTCTGGTTTTAAGATGAACCGCAAGAAAGGCGACCCGTTGTCAAAGACAATTCCTACGAAACTTTTTAATGCAACTGCTCGCAAGGTCAGTGGCATCCATAATCTTCATGATTTCAACTGTGGACTGAAGGCTTATCGTAAGGAGGTGATAAAGAATATAGAGGTGTATGGCGAGATGCATCGTTATATACCATACCTTGCAAAAAATGCTGGTTTTGATAAGATTGGCGAAAAACATGTTCGTCATCAGGCTCGTCAGTATGGAAAGTCAAAATTTATGGGATGGAATCGTTTTGTCAATGGCTATCTTGATTTGATTACGCTGTGGTTCTTGAGTACATTCGGTAAAAAACCGATGCACGTTTTTGGTTTCTTGGGTTCGATAATGTTTTTTATCGGTTTCATTGCAGTTATTGTTATAGGTACTGTAAAAATATGTGCTCTGATGAATGGTACACCGGCTCGTCTTATTACGGATATGCCTTATTTCTACATTGCTCTGACTATGATGTTGCTCGGAACACAGTTCTTCCTTGCTGGTTTTGTTGCCGATTTGGTAAGTCGCAGTTCTTCTAGCAGGAATGACTATCAAATAGAAGATACATTATAGATGACAATGAATAGGCGTACATTTCTCTCTATTGGATTGTTTGTAGTTCTTCTGATCCAGATGGTAGCATGTTCTTCCATCGACTGTCCGTTTATGAATACGGTATATACTACGTATCAACTGAAACAGGGAGAAGAACAGGCGGATACTCTTAGAGATACTCTTTCTGTATGGATCCATCGTTTTGATGCAACAGATTCCGTGGTACTTAATAAAGCCGTTAATGTGACTTCTTTCAATTTGCTTATGAGTTACACTAATCCGGAAGACTCATTGTTTTTCTGTATTGTGCATAAAGGGTCAAAAGAATCACAAGTCTTTTCAATGATTTTGGATACTGTTGTGGTAAGGAAAACAAATATACCGCATTTTGAATCCGTAGACTGTAGCCCTAAGTATTTTCATGAGATAACAGATGTCAATTATACACACAATGGTATTAACCTTATAGAAATAAAGAATACATCGGTAACGTATGAACCGAAGAATCATTTTTATATTTATTTTAAGCATTAGTCTTTTGCCATTATCAGCACAGACGCCAATACAGACGGAACAACGAGATACCATATTTCGTTCTGTGGCGGTATGGGCAAATCTCGTGGGATTTGGGAAACTTGCTTTTTCCGATTATGGAGAATATGAGGCTGGTGTGAGGGTAAGCATCAAAGATGTATTTTATCCTACTGTTGAAGTTGGTGTCGGGAAGGCTGACCATGACGATGATGTTACTGGCATACATTACGATTGTTCTGCACCATATTTTAAAATAGGATGCGATTATAACATGTTGAAGAATAAGCATGATGATTATAAAGTGTTTGCCGGCATACGTTATGCTTTTACTTCTTTCAAGGCAAATATCTCGCGACCTGGGCTTATTGACCCTGCATGGGGTGGTACTTGTGATTATAAGATTGATGGTGCTAAGTGTACTCAGCATTGGGCAGAAGTTGTGGGAGGATTGGATGCAAAGGTGTGGGGACCATTGCATCTTGGTTGGACAGTACGTTATCTGCAGCGGCTTGCTTTTAGTGTCGATGAAATCGGTAATGTGTGGTATGTACCAGGATTTGGTAAGAGTGATACCACGGGGTGGAATGCCACGTTTAATATAACATTACAGTTGTGAAGAATGTTTGGAGAATATCTTTCTTGCTATTGTTGATAATAGGTTCTGTGTGGGCGATATACAGACATAACAATATGCCTTATCAGCATGGGAATGGTTATATCTTTGGTACCGTTTATTCTGTTGCATATCAGTATGATGATACTCTTGATAGCCTTATAATTGATAGACTTAATACTGTTGACGCATCATTGTCCTTTTTTAATGATACGTCAGTCATAACAAAAGTTAACAATAATACCCCAGTTAATTTGTCTTATGACTTTATTCAGGTATTCAAAAAGGCAGAATATGTATCTGATGCAACAAATGGTGCTTTTGACATTACAGTTGCTCCTTTGGTAAATTTATGGGGGTTTGGTTTCAAGGGTAACTGTCGGCAGGATGTTGATACACATCTTCTGGATTCCATACGTCAGTTCGTGGGGTATAGGAAAGTGCGTATCTCATGTAATCGTATCGTGAAATCTGATCCTCGTGCTATCCTTGACTGCAGTGGTATTGCTAAAGGCTATGGTGCTGATGCTGTTGCTGCTTTGTTTGATGAAAAGGGAATAAAGAATTATATGATTGAGATTGGTGGCGAGATAGTGTCAAAAGGCGTCAATGACAAGAAACAACCATGGAAAATTGGGGTTATCAAACCTGTTGATGACAGTCTTTCTGTTACAGGAGAACTCCAAACAATGCTTGCTGTAAATGATGTGTGTATGGCTACAAGCGGCAACTATCGCAGGTTTTATTATAAGGATGGAAAGAAATATGCTCATACCATTGACCCCATAACTGGGTGCCCTGTGCAACATAGTATATTGTCGGCAACAGTTATTGCTCCTTCTTGTGCTACTGCAGATGCTTTCGCTACAGCCTTTATGGTTATGGGATTGGAGAGGACAAAGAAACTTTTGGATGAGCATACCGAACTCATGGCATATATTATTTATGCGGGTAAAAATGGTAAAAATGAGGTGTGGCTGTCTCCTAAAATGAAGACATTTATCTGTCAATGATATGATACTCAATGGAAGATCTTTCTATCTTTTCAACATTGCTTAATTATCCGATCTTTAATGGATTGGGTAGGATAGACCTTGAAGGTGTCGTCAGCCAGACAAGATTTGATTTCCGAAAGGTTGCTGCTGGAAAAACTATTGCTGTTGTAGATTCTGTTTGTGACAAGGTGTTTTTCCTTCTCAGTGGAACGGTTGAAATCATACGCAATGCCGCTGATCATGGATATGTTATTACAGAGAAATTGTCGGCACCTATGCTCTTCCAAACAGAGTGCCTTTTTGGGTATCAGCGACGTTTTACACATACTTTTATTGCGCATACTCCTGTCAGTATCATGACTATTGACAGAGATGAGGTAATGAAGTTTATGGAGACCTATCCGGTTGTGCGTATGAATGTCATCAATCAACTTGCAGAATCTCTTTTGAAAGAGCGTTCTGTAGTATGGAAACATCAATATTCGTCACTTACGGACAGGTTGATAGCGTTTATATCAAATCACCTTATTTATAAGGCTGGGGAGAAACAAATAAAAATAAAGATGGTGCGTCTTGCACATGAACTCAATGCTTCACGATTGGATGTGTCAAAAGCTCTTAATACCCTTAACGACTTACATATGATAAAACTTGGTAGGGGTGGCTTTATTGTACCGAAGATGGAATTGTTACTGAACTATAAATCAGTTATTGTCTGATTTTTATTCGTTGGAGTAGCAACGGAATAAATGTATCTTTTTTCTTTATGACTTATTGTCTTTGTTTCTGCGCTTCCATCAAGAGCATTTATTATGTTGTCATTTATGCCCGTACCATGCATTTTCAATACAGCTTCTTTCTTTGTCCATATTGTTATGAAGGCTTCTTCCCTGTTGCTAGATTCCTCGATCATTTTTTGTTCAGCATTGTTCATTGTCTTTTTTATCAGTTCTTCACTGATATGTCTTACGTTTTCAATGTCGATGCCTATCGGTGTGTTACTGACAGCAACTGCGATTGCCTCCCTACAATGTGAAATACTGAAGTGAGGGCCATCAATAATATATGGTTTTCCGTACTTTCCGTAATTGAAATATATGTGGCCTTTCTCGTTGAAACCGAAGAAATTAGTTAAAATATCTTTCAGTATTATGTATGCTTTGAGGCAGGCAAACTGGCCAAATAGGTGTTTGAACTGCATTGCCTGTTGTCGTCGCTGTTCAGAAACGAGAGTCAACATTTTTTGTACCGTTTCTTTGGTACATTGTGACATGTCATCAAAGATAATGACTTTTTGCATTTATCTTAGTTTTTTTAAGGCTACACCTATCTCGCTCATACCTTGTATGCTGTCTTTTTTGTGATTATGCCATATTGATATAAGAAGTGAATCGCCATTTACGATACTTATCGTGTCAATATTGCATTCATATTCCAGATAGTCAACTCCCTTGGCAGTAAAATCTCCTTCCTTATTCGTAAGGTGGCAGGTAACTATCCTCTTTTTTGATTTCCCTCCTGTTTTGTTGTTTACTATGATTTGAATACTCTGATAAGGGTATGTCTTGGTGAATCTTAAACGCAAGGTTTGCGCGTAAGTCCCTTCGATGTTCTTTACATTTGGAAGACATATCGTGTCCTTTTTTGTCCACCCGAATGTATCTATATGTGCATATTCTAAATATTCGATTCCATCGAAAGTACAGGCGCATAATGCGAGCGCTGTTATTATGACGGAAGTTAGCAGGCGTTTCATTGCTTGTCCTTATTCTGTTCTTTGTTCCGATTCCTGTTTTTCTTTTTCTTCTTTTTTGTTTTGTCAAAACGTGTTAAATCGCCTCCTTCGAGCAAGTCTATATTGCGTGATTTTTCTATCTTCTTTGAGTCATGTTGGAGACTTAAAGGTTTTTCACCTTTTTTATTCATCTCAATTATTTCCTTTGCGCGTTCTTTGGATATTGTTTCGAGATTTATACCCATCTTCTTGTCAGTAGAATAGGTAATCATACCTGTAAGGATGTCTTGTTTGAATGTAAAGTATTCTGCATCCTGTGTCTCAAGACTTGCATGCCGTGGTGGCAGTTCTTTGCTTGCTTCAAGATATGTATCTACTTCGTAGTTTATGCAGCATTTCAGTTTTGCACACTGCCCCGCCAGTTTCTGTGGGTTAGTACTGATATCTTGAATGCGTGCAGCATTCGTTGAAACAGAACTGAAATTGCGCATCCACGTAGCACAGCATAATTCTCTTCCGCAAGGCCCTGTCCCTCCTATGCGCCCTGCCTCTTGTCGCGCACCAATCTGTTTCATCTCAATACGTACATGGAATTCGTTTGCAAGATCTTTTATCAGTTGGCGGAAGTCTACACGCTTGTCGGCGATGTAGTAGAAGATAGCTTTATTTCCGTCACCTTGATATTCAACGTCACCAATCTTCATATCAAGCCCCAATCCTTTTGCTATCTCGCGACTCTTTATCATGGTATCATGTTCGCGTGCTTTTGCTTCGCGGTATTTCTCCATGTCAGGTTCTCTGGCGATGCGGTATATGCGTTTTATATCATCGTCACTTTTCAGGTTTGCCTTCTTCAACTGCAATCTTACCAGCCGCCCGGTTAGTGTTACCACCCCTACGTCATGTCCTGGAGATGCCTCTACAGCCACTATGTCTCCCTTTTTTAATGAGATGTTGTTTACATTGTGGTAATAACCTTTGCGTGTGTTCTTGAACTGTACCTCCACAAGGTCGGTTTCCTTGCTGTTCCCCGGCACGTCAGCCAGCCAGTCATAGGTATTCAACTGTTTGTCCTGTCTTCCTATTCCTTTTGCTGACAGTCCTCTGTCGGTTTCATTCGTTATGTTAAAACTGTCTTTCATTTCTTTAATAGTAATACCGTCATCTTCAAGACAAAGTCAAAGAACAATACTTTTATGTTAGCGTTCCTTGCAACATCTCTCTGACAATTTTCCAACAAATTGTTTATTTCCACCACGTTAGTTTCGTTGATGAACCGTGCGAAGTTCTTTGCAAAGTCTTCCTCCGCCTGTGTCATGTAAATCATCTCCTCGTTGTGGAAGTTGTATATGAAGTTCTCACGAACAAGTCTTTGTATATAGTTCAGCAGACGTTTCTGTCTCTCTCGTCCCATCTTTGCTGCTTCGTCACTCCAAGTTTTTAATCCTCTAATGTCACGTTTGTAGCACATTCGCATCAGCGAGATGAATAGTTCGAGATACTCTGTATTTTCATTTTCTGTTTCCAACAGTTCCATCACCTTCAACCATGAACCATTGGCGATATGTGTAAGTTTCCTTGCATCAGTTTCGTTCACTCCGCATCGTTCCTGTAAGGCTTGCATAATGTCTTTATCAGCAATCTTCTTCACGTCTATGCGTTGTGTTCTGCTGCGTATTGTCTCGAGCAAAGATTCAGGCTCTTCGCTCACCAGAATGAATATCGTGTTTACTGGTGGTTCTTCCAGCATCTTAAGCAGTTTGTTGGCACACTCTCCGTTCATCTTTTCTGGCAGCCACATGACACATGCCTTGTAACTCTTTGCGGCCGTACTTAATGACAGTTTGTGCAGTATTGCTGTGCTTTCGCCTGTAAATATGATTGCCTGTTGGTTTTCAGCCTTCAATTCCTTCAACCATGAATTAAATGAGAAATAATACCCATTTTTTGTCATCTCTACCCATTCTTGGACAAAGTCAAGCGAGGAAGGAGAGTAACTTGACGACATATCTGCTGTCCTGATTATCGGATAAGTGAAATGGATGTTTACCCTTGTATCACACAGCATCTCTGCAAATGCCACCGCCAGAGCCAGTTTGCCGCTGCCTTGAGGACCACACAGCATTATGGCGTGAGGCACATGTCCTTCGTCAATCATCTGTGTCAGACGATTCTTAACGTCCTGTTGTCCTATGACATCATCAAATCTCATATAGCGAGTCCGATATCTTTTTTGTTGTTGTCAGTCCTTTGTTCTTCATCTCTTCCAGACGATGGATGATGTTTCCTTTACCCTCGCGCAGTTGCCCCATACCCTGTTCGTAAGTCTTCTGCGCTGTCTGCAGGTTGTTTCCCATTTTCTGAAAGGTGTCTGCAAAGGTAACAAATTTATCGTATAGAGCCGCCGATGTGTTCAGTATTTCCTGTACGTTTCTGTCACGGTCTTCATTTTTCCACATCTGATTGACAAGATGAATGGTAAGCATTAGGTTGGTAGGGTTGATGAGAACTATACCCTTGTTGTAAGCCAATTGTCCTATGTTCGGTTCTTTGTCGAAGGCCAGAATATAACTGCCCTCATTAGGTATGAACATCAGCACTGTAGGCACGCTGTCCTTTACGAGTTTGTCATAATTCTTGTTTGCCAACTCTGTGATGTGTTTCTTTATGGAATCCACATTTGCCTTTGCAGCTCTCTCTGCTTCTTCTTCCGTAGTAGCATTCACATAGTCGAAATATGCTGTTAATGATACTTTGGAGTCAATGATGATATTCTTCCCGTCAGGGCAATGTACTACTACGTCTGGTCGTAGGTTGTTGCCATCTTCATCCTTCACATTCCCTTGTATCTCGAAGTCTGTACCTTCGCGCATGTTCGAACTCTCCAGAATCTGTTCCAGTACTTGTTCTCCCCAGTCGCCTTGCACCTTTCCTTTGTTCTTGAGAGCATTGGTTAGGTTGCGTGCATCTTCCGACAATTTGTCGCTCTGCTTGACAATCATCTCTATATGCTCCTCTATCGATGTGCGGGTTTTTGTGGAATGCTCGCGTGTAGAGTCAAGAGCCTTCTTCATGTTTTCTAACTGTTCGCTGATAGGTTTCACAACCTCGTCCATCTGCTCTTTGTTTTTCTTCTTCAGCGATTCTGCCTGTTCCTCCAGTATCACCATTGCAGTCTCCTTAACGCGGTTGCGTTCATCTTTTAGACGCTCCTCATATTCTTCCTTTGCTGTCTTTAGTATTTCCTTTTCCTCAAGGATGCGTTTTTCATATTCATTCTTTGTACTCTCCAACTGCGTCTTCAGCATCTGTGCTTCCTTGCGTTTACTGATAGCAAAGACAACAACTCCAATGAAAGCCAGTACAACGATAACGAGAAGAACAATTATTCCGGTCATAAGCTACGTTTTTTACGTGATATAAGTGCTATAAAAGGACTGAATACCATTCCCACAAAGATATTTGTCGTCAGCATATTCATTGCCCAGTCAATAGGGCGCATGATGACAATCTGCTGAAGAATCATATCGCTTAGATTACTGCCCTTATCAAGACCTGTCAATATCTTTTTTACCTCCGGTTGCCCAAGAAATTTCGTGTATCCTTCAGATACAAAGCCATGATCGAGGAACGCAAAGTAGGCGTAAGCCGCTATCGCTGTTAGCAGAGATGCAAATATCACCATCAGTATTGTGTATAGCCATGCCTGTCCGAAGGTAAAACCTTTGTCCTCACGAATCTCCCGTGCAAACCGTCTTTCACGTTTTACCGTGAAGATCAGGGAACCTATCATCAGAATCATAGACACCATGCTTAATGATTCGTATTTGAATTGTCCCACGCTACAAGCCATGGCTGTAATCCATATAAGACCCAGTAGTCCACCGTCCATAGCCGCAAAAGCCTTCAACTGTTTATATTCTATCGGATTCATCATCTTGTGATACGTTGTAAATTCCTATCTAAAAAACAATACAAAAATACAAATAATTCCCGAAAATAAAAATAACGCAATTATTTTTGAATTGTCAAAGCCTGTGCTTGAAGTCCTCGTAACCGAAACTTTTCCACAAAGTGGTGATTGATGGAGACTCCTTGATGTAAATATCCGGAAGTGGCATCCCATTGAAAGTATTTGTTTTCACCATGGAATATATCGCCATATCTTCAAATGTCAGTTCTTCCCCTTCTTGGAGTGGATGGTCGAATTCGTATAATCCTATTATATCACCAGACAGGCATGTTGGACCTCCTAAACGATAAACATTTTCTTTATCAGTAAGGCTGTCGTAATCATTCGATTTTAGGGGCTTTGCATGTTGCAGAGGTGGAGTATAAGGCATTTCTATTACGTCTGGCATGTGGCATGCGGCAGATGTGTCGAGAATGATGTTGCGGATACCTTGTTCGTCTGGCGACTGTATTTCGCGTATGGTTGAATGCAGTTCTCCGGCGTTTAATGCCACAGCTTCGCCCGGTTCCAGATAGACCTGCAAATGGTAATCGTCTCTCATGCGTATGATGCAATGCTCAAGCAGGTCGATGTCGTAACCCTCACGAGTTATGTGATGACCACCTCCGAAATTTATCCATTTCATCGATGTGAGGTATTTCCCGAATTTAGCAACAACGACATCCAAAGTCGTCTTCAGGTCATCGGAGTCCTGTTCGCAGAGTGTGTGAAAATGCAAACCGTCAATGAGTGACAGTAATGAAGGATTGCATCTAATGGCATTTTCAAAGTCGCACAAACGTGTTCCTAGACGACTCCCCGGAGCGCATGGGTCATAAATGGCGTGCCCCTTTTGTGTGGAACATTCTGGATTTATTCTAAGTCCTATCTGCACCCCTGCATCTTTTGCTTTGCGCCTGAACCGCTCCAGTTGAGCGGGAGTGTTAAAGACTATATGGTCACAGATGCGGCATATCTCGTCTATCTGGTCCTCTCGAAAAGATGGGGAGAATATATGGTTTTCTTTTCCTTGCATTTCCTCATGACAGAGACGAGCCTCAAACAATCCCGAGGCGGTAGCACCTGAAAGATATTGACCAATAAGCGGATAAAGTGCGTAACAACTGAAACATTTCTGTGCCAATAGGATTTTACATCCCGTGTCGTCCATGACATGGCGCAAGAGTTTCAGATTCTTCTCTATTTGCTCTTTGTCTATGAGGAAATATGGTGTCTGCATCGATGGTTAATCTACCAGTGTTGGATTCTCATCTACTTTCCATGGTAATCCCCATTTGTTGAGGGCTTCCATATATGGATCGGGGTCAAACTCCTCAACCGTGAACACACCTGGTTTTTGCCAGAGACCGTTCATGACGAGTGATGTCCCAATCATGGCAGGAACACCTGTGGTATATGATATTGCCTGAGACTCCACCTCTTTGTAACACTCCTGATGGTCGCACACGTTATATATGTAGATGTTTCGCTGTACACCATCCTTTATACCCGTAAAGATGCAACCGATATTGGTTTTCCCTACGGTACGAGGACCGAGCGATGCAGGGTCCGGGAGTAATGTGCGGAGGAACTGTATCGGCACAATTTGCTGCCCGTTGTATTCTACAGGCTCCGTTCCTAACATTCCCACGTTCTCAAGGCATTTCATATGTGTGAGATAACTTTGGCCAAAGGTCATAAAGAAACGTATGCGTTTGACACCTGGTATGTTCTGTGCAAGCGACTCTATCTCTTCATGATGTAGCAGATACATGTCTTTTTCCCCCACTCCGTCAAAGTTGTATGTGCGGTGTATTGCCATCGGCTCTGTCTCAATCCAACGACCGTCTTCCCAGTATGAACCGTTGGCACTCACTTCACGCAAGTTGATTTCCGGATTGAAGTTTGTGGCAAAAGGGTATCCATGGTCTCCTCCGTTGCAGTCGAGGATATCTATTGTATGGATTTCGTCAAAATAATGTTTTAGTGCGTATGCAGTGAAGACACTTGTAACTCCTGGGTCAAAACCCGTACCAAGCAATCCTGTAATGCCAGCATCTTCAAAACGCTTCTTGTATGCCCATTGCCATGAGTAGTCAAAATACGCTGTGAAGCCCTTTTCCTTGCACCGCTTCTCATAGATGGCACGCCATTCGGGATCATTTGTGTCTTCGCATTCGTAGTTTGCTGTATCCACATAATGAACCTTTGTCTTCAGACAGGCATCCATTATTGTAAGGTCCTGATATGGCAACGCGAGATTGAGTACCACGTCAGGTTTTACTTCCTGAATCAACGACACTAATTCATCCACGTTATCGGCATTTACCTTGAAGGTGGTAATCACAGAATCAGTTTTTCCTTCCAGCTTTTTCTTTATTGCCTCGCACTTGCTGACGGTGCGACTGGCAATACATATCTCACTGAATACCTTTGAATTCTGTGCGCATTTCTGAATGGCGACTCCAGCTACACCACCACAACCGATAATCAATACTTTTCCCATATTATTATTTATATTTCGTCATTTGATATTAACTGTTCAAGGCAAGAAGAAGTTCCCTGATTATTTTACATGCCACTGCGGTGGATACACCACTGGCATCAAGCGTAGGGGCAAGCTCGGTAACATCACACCCCACCACATTAAGTCTCCTGCACACACATATTAATGCCTTGCGTAACTCTTCAAAGGTCACCCCTCCGGCTTCAGGTGTCCCTGTCCCGGGAAAGACAGATGGATCGAGAATGTCAAGGTCAACCGTGAGATATACTGGTGTACCTGGAGCAATGCTCTTAATGACACTGTTCACATCATCAAGTGTAAACGGATGCAGGTTGGTATGCCCTTCACGGGCAAATGTCCATTCGGCTCTTTCTCCTGAACGGATTCCGAACTGATGTATCTGTCCATCACCCACGATGTCATGACAGCGGCGCATGACGCAGGCATGCGACAAGCTTACTCCAAGATAATTGTCACGCAGGTCGGTATGTGCATCAAAATGGAAGATTTGTACTTCCGGATATTTCTTGTAAACCTCACGAAATGTCCCCAATGTCACAAGGTGTTCGCCTCCAAGCATGAAAGGCAGTTTCCCATCCTTCAATATCTCTGCAGTACGTTCCGAAATAGCGTCCAATGCCATTTCTGACGATCCCATAGGAAGTTCGATGTCGCCAGAATCGAATACGGAAATATCTTCAAGGTCGCGGTCGAGATATGGGGAATACGTTTCAAGTCCGTATGATTCGTGTCTTATGGCAGCACTGCCGAATCTGGCTCCGGGGCGATAACTCGCTGTGGAGTCAAATGGTGCTCCGAATATCACGATTCGGGAATCATCATAATCGGCGTCACAACCGATGAAAGTCTCTATATTTTTTCTCATCCTTATTAATCTTCCAGTTCTACTTTTTCCAACATTTTCTCCACGTATGCAGGAAGGGCAAAGCATCCACAGTGGAGATTTGTCGTATAATAGCGCGTTTCTATTTTCTTTGCACTCCATCGTGCGACATCAATGTCGTCCACAGGATGATACTTCTTTGAAGCAAAACCGAATAGCCAATACCCAGAAGGGTAGGTCGGTATGTGTGCCTGATAGACACGGCTTATTGGAAAACTTTCCACTATACGCTTATGGGCTTTCTGCGTCTCAAGACGGTCGTCATCATAGAATGGCGACTGATGCTGATTGACCATTATGCCATCGTCTTTCAATGCCTTGTAGCACGAGCCATAGAATTCACGGGAGAAGAGGCTTTCACCAGGACCGTAGAAACCGGCAGAGTCAACGATGATGACATCGTATTCGCCCACGATGTGCCTGATAAACCGCAATGCATTCTGGGAATATATCGTGACGCGAGGGTCATCAAGTCCGCTTGCGGAAAACGGAAGAAATTTTTTCGCAGCCTCAACAACTCCGACATTCACTTCCACCATGTCAATACGCTCTACTTCTGGATATTTCAGCAGTTCACGCACCACACCACCGTCACCGGCACCGAAGACCAGTACCTTGCGGGGATCAGGGTGTACTGCCATCGGAATGTGAGTCATCATCTCATGATATATGAACTCATCCCTCTCGGTCATTATGATGTAACCGTCAGCGGTGAGCACACGGCCATATTCGGGCGATTCGAAGATGTCAATACGATTGTGGTCGTTCTCTTCCGAGAAGATGTGCTTATCCACTTTTATTGAAAATTTTACATTCTCGGTGTGCAATTCAGAAAACCAGAATTCCATTTCTCAGTATCTTTATTTTTAATAAACGGTTGCTTCCTTTATAACGTTTAGCCTCTCAATCTTAGGATCCTCAGGACCTGTCATAGAACACCCTTTTTCCTTTGCATACATAATGTAGTCAATGATTTCCTGAGTGATACGCTCCCCGGGGGCAAGGATAGGGATGCCCGGAGGATAACTCATCACGAACTCAGTACAGATTCGTCCCTCTGTCTCACGCAGCGGTATCATCTCTTCTTTCGGTGCATAGAATGCCTCCTGCGGACTCATCACTACCGAAGGGTTGATGTATTCATGGTCAAACATACCAGTACGGTCGCGCTTGAAACGTCTGCGTATGTCGTAGAGAGCACTTACAAGTCGCTCTATCTCCCTCATGCGGTCACCGATGGAGATGTATGCAAGTGTATTGCCTATGTCACCAAGTTCCATCTGGATGTCATATTCGTCTCTCAACAGGTCATACACCTCAATACCTGCAAGACCCACGTCAAGTGTGAATACCGTCAGTTTTGTCTTGTCAAAGTCATATATGGAATCTCCGTTGATAAGTTCCGAACCGTATGCATAGAAATCGCCTATCTTGTTGATTTCCGTTCTGGCATATTCTGCCATCTCCACCACATTACGGAAAGCCTCCTTGCCGTGGAGGGAGAGGTTGCGTCTTGAAATGTCGAGTGAAGCCAGAAGAAGGTAAGACGCGCTAGTGGTCTGGGTAAGGTTTATCACCTGGCGAACATAGCCAGCCCCCACAGTTGCGTTTGTCAGCAGAATACTGCTTTGGGTAAGGCTACCTCCCGACTTGTGCATTGACACGCAAGCCATGTCCGCACCAGCTGCCATGGCAGAGATGGGCATGTCCTCACCGAAATAGAAATGCGTGCCGTGGGCTTCGTCCACAAGCACCATCATCCCATGAGAATGGGCAAGTTCTACAATCTTTTTTAGGTTGGAACAGATTCCGTAATAAGTAGGATTGTTTACAAGGATTGCTACAGCATCAGGATTCTCCTCAATGGCTTTTTCAATCTGGGAAATCTTCATCCCGAGCGCAATACCCAGCCGATTGTCAACGTCAGGATTTACGTAAATCGGAGTTGCACCATTTATTACAAGTGCATTGATAACACTTCGGTGTACGTTTCTTGGGAGAATTATTTTTTCACCTTTCTTGGAAGCAGTGAGAACCATTGACTGTACGGCAGATGTGGTACCGCCTACCATCAGGAAAGCATGGTCGGCTCCAAAAGCCTCCGCTGCCAGTTCCTCGGATTCCCTTATCACCGAAACAGGGTGACAGAGATTATCCAATGGCTTCATTGAATTTACGTCTAACTCAACACACTGTTTCCCAAACAACTTTACCAATTCCGCATTTCCACGGCCACGTTTGTGTCCGGGAACATCAAAAGGAACGATGCGATTCCTTCTGAACTCAACGAGTGCCTCATAGATAGGCGCGAAAGACTGATTACCCAATTCCTATATATTACTTATGTTTGTTAGTGAATTTTTAGAGTTGCAAAATTAGTGCAAATCAAGGACAGAAACAAAAAATAATGTAATTATTTTAGGTTTTTATTTTTAGAAAGCATAGAGTTTACTCTGATGATTTCAAAAAAGAAAAATCGTTAAAACGTAGTTTTTGTTTCTGTCTTGATGTAGCCTAATTTCGACCGAAGGTCAAAGTTAGTGCAATCTGTCTTGATGTAGCCTAATTTAAGGATGTGCATCCTTTTCTTCCTCCTCAATTCGGCAAAGTATAAACGAGTTTATCTCTGCTCTCATTTTGTCGTCAGTTAAGAATTTCATTCTTTTCTTCCTCCTCGTCTCAGCAAATCAAATAAATTTGTTTGCGTTCCTCTCGTCGTCAGTTCGACGCAGTCAAAATTAGTGCATCATTCATCCATAGAATCACTTATGTCATCCGCATCGAAGAATGTGAACACATGTCCAAAACAACCTACAGACACTGTTTTCGATTCTCCCTTGACACTTACCTCTCCAGTGCTGAATACGAAATAGTTACGTACTCTCAATGTTGACTCCACCACTGTCGTGAGCAATTTTGAGGCAATTGTGCCACCGAGCAGTGATAGCCCAATCTCCAAATTAGAATCCCCAATATTTTCTGAAATCTCCTTGCTCATAGACGTGTTTATTTCGTCCATGATCGCATTCTGATGAGCTTCCTTATCTGGACAAGTAACAACCGCAACAAGTGCCACCGCCACAACAATCAGTAATAATGTTATCTTGCTATTCATTTTGTTTGTTGTTGTTGTTCTTCTTCTATTCCAGATTGATGTTCTAGCACAATAATAGATGCGGCTTCTGTGATAATGGCAAAAGCACGGAGCACGTACACATAAAAGAACGCAAAGAAACCTTGTAAAAAGCCGAACAATATGAGCACTATTCCTATGGGTATTAAATCTGCTGAATATTCAGAGACCCCTATACTTGTCAGCTTTAGTCCTAAAATAATAAATATAACAGCACAGATGATTATGAACCACTTGAGTATTTTTGCCCACATATTGAGCTTCCCTGACGTATTTGCAACTCCGGCAATTTTTACGATAGAGTCTGACGCGATAACTTTTCCCATATTATTTTGTTTTTATAATTGCATATATACAATATGATGCGAAGATATAACATTATTTTCAATTCTGCAAAAAATAAGCGTACCGTTTATTGTTGGCACGCTTGAAGTAATAAGGCTATTCTTAAAAGTCAGAAACTGTTTGACTCCTTATGTGTCTTCAATACATTCCGGCATTATTAATTTCGTATTTTTATCAAGCTTGTAACATCTTACCTCCAATCACTCAACTTATTCTGGGCTTCTATTCGATTCTCGATTTCGTTTGGTAGTTCTGCAAAGAAGTTATATCCAGTTAGTTCCTCTAATTGGTCTATGGATAATGCGGCACTTCCCATTGTCTGACGTGAATCATCGTTTCTGTAGTAGAAACCTATGCCTTTCTCTTTTCCTTGTCGGATAGAAACAATTACCTTGAAGAACGCATCTGGAATACGAATCTTGACTTCCTCTCCAATATAGCGTGCTGCATTTTGTTTGTCATAAATTGGACCACAACAAATGTACACACATCCTTCCTGACTTGCCCATCTTCTACAGGCACTTTCCAAGTGTTCCCACCATTGTTGATTCAGTATAGGAATTTGAGGGCAGATGTTTGACATCAAAAAGCATTCGGACATGGCGTCCGCATCCCATTTCATATCGCCAGCAGGACACATGTGCCCTCTATCAAATCCTGTTTGCTTGTAATCGTACCCTTCAGCTCTATGTAACGGCGGTACCATTGTGTCACCACGAAAATCATTCGAACGCTTGAATTGTGTGGAATACGCTTCTTCTTCCGTCAAATTCCATGCCACCCAATTCGGACAGTTAGTATCTAAATTGTAGGACAAAGTAAAACCTGTATGTTCAATAATCAAATTGTCTGATGCTGTTGTAGCCGGCAACTCAATCCTATTACGTGATTGTTTTGTTGGAACTCGTGACAATACTATTGCAGAGCCAAACGCAAGTATTAATAAAGTCAAATTACGTATTCGCCTTCCCATTCTTCCTTTCTTTTACTTCTTCCATGTATCCAGCCGTAATTATTCCTGAGGGCAAAGCAATGATTGCAATTCCAACGAAAGCAGAAATCATGCTTACCACTCTGCCAATGTCGGATATCGGATAAATATCCCCATATCCAACTGTAGTCAAGGTACAAGTTGACCAATATAGTGCATCAAAGAAATTATCAAAGAATAGTTCGCCCGTTTCTGGGTTTACCGATTGCTCAATATTGAACATGAACAATGCTGTAATGAATATGTAGAACAACGCAAAACCAACTACTGTCAGCAGTACAGAGGCTTTTTTTCGAAACACTTCAATAACTACTTGTAGTGGCTCGTAATATTTGAACACTTTGGCAACTCGGAGTATTCGTAATAGTCTCCATATTCTCAATACTCTAAGTGAACTATTCACATAGCTAATAGCTGGAAGAATAGTTACGATGTCAATAATTGCAATTATAGTAAAAGGATACACCACGAAAGGCTTTATCCCCTTTCTCTTACTTCTAAAATCAGCTGTCGCCCAACGTAGCAGGTAATCGACAATAAACAAAAAAGTAACTACATATTCTATTGTTGTGAATATATTGTTATGACTATGAAACATTAGAGGAATAATGCTGATAACTATTGCCACTTGCATTAACCTATCATATATCTTTGAGATGAGATTGTCATTCTCATCCAACTCTATTATCTCAAATATCTTTTTCCTCATCCTCCGTGTTGCCAACAATATCCGTTACTTTTTGCGTTTCTGGTGCATCTGCTTCCCGATTTAGTTGTTGCTCGACATCTGCCACCTCCTGTTGTACTTGTGCTCTTTGCTGATGTACTTCTTGTAGTGGTTGTCGTTTGCTGGATTCCGGTCTTACTTGCATGTTGCCAACAATATTCAGAACCATCTTGCGCTTTGCGAGAACATTGTGTACCCTTAGCTGTTGTCGCTTTACATTGACCACTTGTGGAAACTACTGGCATGCCTTTGTGTGTTGCCGTTACAGTATCATCTATACTGATAAGCATTTTAATCGCATGTCCGCACTCAGGACAAGTTATCGTGATTTGCTGTTGAGCATGAACTGCAACTGAGAGAATTAAACTGATTGCTAATAATACCTGTTTCATAATGATGCGATTATTAAACTAATTCTTATTTCTTTAATGATGTCACATCCTCAATGCTAATCTCGCAAAGTATCTCACTTGTCAAATGCCCGATACTTGCCAGACGCATTGCCTGATTCTCCAAGGTCTTCTCAAAGAGATTGCGAACAAATCGTGCATTGCCGAAGTTCTTATTTTTGTTTGCCACGGTATTGGCAAGGTGAGCAGAGATAAACGCTTCTGCTTCGGCACTTAGCGTATATTTGTGACGCTTCAGATTGCGTTTGTATATCTCAAGCAATTCTTCTGCATTGTAATCTGGGAAGTCAATGTATCTGTTGAAGCGTGACTGAAGGCCAGGATTGGAATTTATGAAAGATTGCATCTCATTGCCATAACCAGCGAGAATCACAACCAATCGCTTTCGGTCGTCTTCCATTCGTTTCAAGAGTGTGGAGATTGCCTCTGTGCCATAGTCATTGTTACCACCATTGACAAGCGAATATGCTTCATCAATGAACAAAACACCATCAATAGCAGAATCAATGATTTTGTTCGTCTTTACTGCTGTCTGACCAACGTATTCAGCCACAAGACCAGAACGGTCCGTTTCTACTAGATGTCCTTTTTTGATAATCCCAAGCTCGCTATAGATGTTGGCAAGGATTCTTGCTACTGTCGTTTTACCAGTTCCTGGATTGCCTGTAAATACACAATGGTACGAAATGTCACTAACGGGAAGTCCCTTCTTTTCCCTCGCCTTCATTATCTTTATAAAGTTGGTAAGCTTCTCAACTTCAGCCTTCACTGACGACAGTCCAATTAGACTTTGCAACTCACTCTGGGAATCCATAACAATACCCTCCTCTGTTGCACTGTCATCTGTATTGCATATAGCCTCTTCTTTTTCTTCGTAGAAGATTTCTTCCAATTCATCTGTTGTGAGAACCAATACCTCGCGAGGTGTGGTACCTATTTGTTCGCTCACGACACCGAGTTGTTCAAGCTGTTCCATTATCCTGCCAGCTCTATTGTAACCGATGCTGAATTTCCTCTGTATCATGGACGTACTAACGGCCTGTTCTTTTACAAGGAATTTTGCCGCATCCTTCATAATGGGGTCATATCCAGACATATCTTTTTGAATGCGTCTTATATTTTTACTTTCAACCATTGTTTTCAAAGGTTTGCCGTCAGTGGTCAGGTCTTTAGCCTTCATTAGATTTTCCAAAATCTCACTTTCTCTTGCATCGATAGTATCATCTGCCTTTGCTATGGCAGAAGCATAGCGATACAGATGCACCATGTATTGCGACATACGCTCCTTGTCAACGTTTTCGAAAACGTGTTGGAAGAAATACTGACCAGCAGGAATCGAACAACGTTCGTTCACTATCTTGACAGTGTCATACATGTTTCTTGTGGTAGGAGCAATATTATCTCTATAATTTACTAGCTGAAAATAATCAAGTGTGAAGCCTGAATTCGCAACATTATTAGCCAACAAGAGTAAGCCCAATTCCTCGTCATCGTCAGCATTTATCTTATATCCAAGGTCTGTATAGCATCTATAGGCATCAAGCATCATTGTGAGATTGATTTTGTTGCTCAGTGGCCAAGGTGAACCATCATTGTTCGTCAATCCCATCATTCTATCCAGTTCCCTCCTTACCTTAATGCTCCTTGTTGCAGTTTTTAGAAAATTATAAAGATTCTTTGTCTCAGACTGCATTAGGTCAAAGTTTTCTTTCTTCCATGAAAGGAACAGCTTATTTGACTTGTATTGAACTGGCGTAGTTTCTTTCGCAGATGCTTCCGCAGCAGTTTCCTCAGATGAAACACCATCTTTGCTATCTGTAGTAGAGACATTACTTTTCCCCTTCGATGAAATCAAAGCAACAATAATCCACAATACAAATGCGATGCTCAACCCAAGCAGACATGTTGGCAAGTCAAATTTACCAGTAATACCATATATTACAAATAACGTGATCCAAGCAATACCAATAAACCAGAAACACCCGGAACTATTATATCCAATTGTATTTCCTCCTCCCGATGTGCTTTGTGTGGATATCATCGAGGAATGTCTGCTTGTACCGTCACCAATCTTTTGTCTGTCGTATATTCCTGTGCCGGGGATGCCTGTGTTAAGGTATGTGCCATTTTTGCTAATATTTACACTCGCTCTCTTTGGACCAATCGTAGTGCTTACTCCACTTCGGCTAACATTGATAGTGACTCCCGGAGCAATCTTTATGCGTTTTCTGTATTTCCAAGCCATCAGTTTTGTTATCTACTTTTGTACAATAAAATATCGTTTGTGTATTTTTCTAATAGTAGCCTATTATCCAAGTCAATATCGTATCTTTGCAAAAGTACAAATTATTTTCTAAAACAAAAAAATCTCTGAAAAAATCAATACAAGAGGATTGAGAGTTCATGGGTTAGAGTTTAATGTTTAGAAGTTAGAGTTACACCTTATTGCTTATTATGGGGTGACCACTTCCATCACAGACTACAGACAGCAATACTTGAGAATGTCACCGACCATACTTGAAGATGCGACCTACTCTACTTGAAGTTATAAGCAAATGTAC
>JAKSJA010000016.1 GCA_024398495.1 Bacteroidaceae bacterium
GAACTATAATGTATGTATCTCCTCACAGAGTTTTTAGTATAAGTTAAGCTCGGGTAACTTGAAAGTTGCACGTGCGTAGGTAGAGATTGCAAATGCGGTCACTCGTATTTTCTATTTCGCCTGGTTGCATCATCAATTACGGCTGGTTTGCTCATCAATTGCGGTTGGTCTCATTTTTAATTTTGGTTGCACACATCTGCAATTGCGGTTGCACGCATCACCAATTACGGTTACTAACATCTGCATTTACGGCTACTAACATAATCAATTATGGTAGATGGTAGGAATGGGTGTGGCTGGCCTTAAAGAGCTTTTTTATTGCATAGGGTGCGGTTTTATGTTAGATAAAAATAAAATTCTAAAATAATCTATTTGTGGTTTGCTGTAACTTTGGTTTCACCGGACTTACACTGCATCTCAGTACTACCTACAAAACTGCGTTTTTACTTTTATTATCACAATAATTCGCTGAAACAAATTTCGTGACTTTTTGTAACTTTGACCTTTGGTCTAACTTACACTGCACCTCAACAAAAACAAAAACTGCGTTTTTACGATTTTCCTTTTTTGAAATCATCAGAGTAAACTCTATGCTTTCTAAAAAAATAAAATTCTAAAATAATCTATTATTTTTTTGTTTTTGTTTCCGGTTTGTTGTAACTTTGCAGACGCAAAAATTCAGCTATATAACGGAAGTTTGGGTGAGTGGCTGAAACCAGCAGTTTGCTAAACTGCCGTGCGGGTAACCGTACCGGGGGTTCGAATCCCCCAGCTTCCGCAGAGTCAGAAGGCCTGAAGTTCACTTCAAGGACAATGACCAAGGAAGCAAGGGGATCATGAAATAATTCCAGCTTCCGCAGAGTCAGAAGACTTGAAATTTATTGATTCGGTGGATTCATCTAACGGTTAGGATACAAGATTCTCAATCTTGGCATAGGGGTTCGATTCCCCTATCCACTACTCGCAGAGGTAAAAGAAAAGAAAAGAAAAGAACGGCAACAAAACGCCGTTCTTTTGCATTACAGAGGGGTTTTGGTG
Organism: Bacteroidaceae bacterium; assembly: GCA_024398495.1. GTDB lineage: Bacteria > Bacteroidota > Bacteroidia > Bacteroidales > Bacteroidaceae > Prevotella. The sequence goes on from JAKSJA010000016.1 coordinate 1,039, forward strand.
TTTTCCGTTGTTTTCCTAAAATTTGATATTTTTGATAGGTATTGCAAAAATTTAGCCCATATTTGCACCCCAGAGCAAAAAAGTTCTGTATTTGCTTAACAAAAGAACAGCAACAAAAATTTCCGTTTTTTTTGTTTTTTTAAGAAAAACACCTACCTTTGCAACCGTTTTTAGGTAACACTAATGTTTAACAAGAAAATTAAATTAAAAATGAAAAAATTTTTTGCTATTGTAGCATTGATGCTGTCTGTTATGACTGTTAATGCTCAGAACAATGAGGTTTACATTCAGATCAACCCAAGTACATTGCATGCTGATGGTGCTGATGGCTTTTCACCTTTCGGTCTTGCAGCTGGTTACAACAGACTGTTCGGTATTGGTTGTGAGGATAACCTCAAACTCATCGCCGGTGGTAAGTTCAGCTATTCTTGGAAGAGCGAGAATGGTGCTGACTGGAGTTTCATGAAGATTGCTATTCCTGTTAGCGTTGGTTATCACTTCCAGGCTGGTAAAATCGGTATCATGCCTTTCGCTGGTATTGACTGCTCTTTCTACCCTCTTGCAAAGCTGAAGATAAACGGTGAAAGCGGAAACCTATTTGATGAAGATGAGGTTGGAGAACTTCTGAAAGCTTCTCGTTTACAGATTGGTGGTCATATTGGTGTTGACGCTGACTATAAGAACTTCGTTCTTGGCGTTGCTTACCAGAGTGACTTCACAAAGTTCCAGGACAACACTATCATGTCTGGTTCAGAAGGTGTAAAATGCAAGACTTACTTCTCTGAATTTGAAATTAAGCTCGGTTACAGATTCTAATCTCTAACTTCTTAATAAAAGAAAAGAACGGCAACATTTCGTTGTCGTTCTTTTTGTTTACTGTATTGCATCGGCTTTTGCCTGATACTCTTTGCCTGTCTCCACATCTCCGAGTTTCTTATGGCAGTTGCCCATATATGAATATGCTGCCTTGAGATATGGCTTATTCACACCGCTTGCCTCTATGATCTCCGCTGCCTTGCCGAATGATTCGAGTGCACCAGCAGGATTATGGAAAGCATACTGTGCCACACCTTTATTATAATAGCCAAGGAAGCTGTTTGGTTTCTTTGCTATTGCCTTGTCATAGGCTTCAAAGGCTGCCTCTACGGCTGTCTGCATGGCGATAGTATCCGTCTCTTCAAGGGCTCTTGCCTTTGCCATATAGATGTCGCCAACAGTACTGTAGTTGTCAAATGTCTCTGCATCAGCACCTACAATAGAGAAATATTCATTCATCGTTGATACGGCAGAATCAAAGTCTTTCATAAGACTGTAAGATGCTGCAACCTTGGTGAGTATTTCGTGTCTCTCCGGTGCAACCTTATATGCCTGACGGAATGCATCGATGGCTTCCGCATTCTTGCCAAGACCATTGAGAGCACTACCGAGGAACTGATAGTCGAGGAAGTTTGGCTTGTTGCTGCCTATTGTAGCAAACAAGGTCTTTGATGCCTCTACTGCCTTTTCATTTTCGCCGAGTGATGTCAATGCATAAAGACGCAGACGAGGAAATACAGATGCAGTATCATTCTTTGCAGCACCGAAGTCTGCCAAGTTGAGAGCCTTCTGTGAGTCTCCGCTCATGAATGCAGCAAAAGCATAGTCAGAGATGTCGTCAATGCCCATCACGTCTTTGTTACATTTATCAAAAGCGAGGACTGCGCGTTTCATGTGGTTTCCTTTTGACATACACCGACCGATGAGCAGGTTTACATCGAGGTCAGGACGCTCAACGGCAAGTGCTTCGAGTTTTGCGACAGCCTCATCCGGAAACTTGTCCTTATACACGTTTGCATATTTGATATATGCTGCAGGGTCCTTAGGGTCAAGTTCTATGGCTTGCAGATATTCCTGAGTAGCATTTCCTGCATCGTCTTTTGTGTACCAGATATCACCGAGGATGAGATGTGCTGCTGCGGATTTATTTTTTGATGCCTCCTGTGCTTTGAGTGCAAAGTCTGTAGCTCCGTCAAGGTCTTTGTTTGCCAAGAACTGACGGGCTATGGCACAGATAATATCTGGATTTTTCTTGTTTTTCTTATACAATGCGGTAGCAGCCTTTACTGCTTCTACATTCTGTCCCTTACCAAGCATTTCACCTATCTCCTCAGGTGTTGCCAACTGTGCGAATGCTGTCTGCCCTATAAAGAGTACGGACAACAATAATAGAATCTTTTTCATATTTGTAAAATTTTATTTATTCATTGTTTTATCACTACTTCCTGTCCTTGCTGTATGATTGCCGGCAGCAATCCGGATTTCAGGATGACCTTCTGCGCCTTGTATGTCTGGAGGAACTGGCAGAATCCCCACGACAAGCCACGTTTCGGGTCGGAGAGTATCATATATATTGGTCGTGCCAATGGATATTCGTTTGTATATAGATAATACTGATATGGTTTGAAGCTGTCTGCAGGGCGTGCTGTAGGTTGACTTGACACGGACATGATACGTACATTACTCATGAATGTGAGATGTGTGGTATCTCTATCGTCTGTCACCCAGTTTGCCCCCACCACTCCGATGGTATTAGGTGTCTTTGACACATAATCCACAACTTCCTTTGCGCTGCCAGCAACGAAGAGGTGTTTGTCATAGAGCGGTTTTCCGTAACACACAGAGTCCATGACGAACTGTATTGTGCTGGAGTTGTTCATGTCGAAGACCACTTCGATGTCTGCTGATGGTGCATTTGGATAGATGTCATTCCAGCGATGGGCTTTACCTGTGAGTATATCCCTCAACTGGTTGGTGGAGATGAGCGTGTCACGCTGTGCCTTATTGACGATGAGTGCGAGAGCATCTTTCGCCAACAGTATTTCCTTCGGTCGGAATTGCTTCTGTCTGAAGAATTCCATTTCTCCTTCTTTCAATTTTCGTGCAGTAATGCAGAGCCTTACGCTGTCTTTCATAAGAAGGTTGATACCTTCCACCTCATCTGTATAGAGGGGGGTTATCTTCGCCTTGCGGTACTGATAATGGAAAACAGCCAGTTCTTCATCTATGATAGGACTGAAACTGGCATCGACTGCAATCTTTATATCTCCCGAAGAGTAAGTGTCGGGCCACTTAGGGTCTTTAGGCGTTTTATCACCGCACGAGGCGGTGATAAAACCCATAGACACTATCAATAATCCTACAATTATGTAGAATGAGAATCTTTTCATTACTGTAATCTAAATACTACAGGTAATGTGAACCAAACGCGTACTGCTGAACCGTTCTGCTTACCCGGAATCCATGTTGGCATTGATTTAACAACGCGAACAGCTTCCTTGTCGAGAGATGGGTCAACAGACCTTGCCACCTGCACTTCGCCGATAGAGCCATTACGTTCTACGACGAATCTGACGATGACACGTCCTTGAATACCGTTTTCCTCAGCGATAACCGGGTAACGGATATTCTTGCCGAGCCAAGCCATCAATGCTGCGTCACCACCTTTGAACTGAGGCATCTGTTCTACGACATCAAAGACTTTGTTGTCTTCCTCTTTTACCTCAACAGGCTCTACGACAACCTTTTTCACATCGGCTATGTCGGCACCGTTTTCATCATTTCCCTGAACGTCAGCTATAGAGATAGCGGCCTTCTTGTTCATCAGTTCATCCTGTGACTTGAATTCTTCCTTTACCAACTCATCTTTCATGATCTTTGGCTCGGTGAACTTTACAGTCGTCTTGAGTTTCTGCTCTTCAGGCTTCTTCTGTTCTACCTCGAACTTCTTCTGTTCTACCTTAGGTTTTTTCTTCTGAAGCTGTGAAAGTTCAGTTACTTCTGTAACAGCCACATTATCGCGTCCATTGCTTGCCAACTGATAGAGGCCGGCAATACCAACTATTGCCGCAATACCAAGAACAACACAAACAGCGGCGATATTATAACGTCTGGCACTGTCTCTACGTATTGCATACGCACCATACTCCTTATTTCTTCCATCGAAGATAAGGTCGCACCATTTCTGGTCATTCAAATTCATTGAATTTGCCATAATCTTTCTGTTTTTATTCTTGATATTAATTCTCCTCAGGAGCTTTTCCCGTAAGGTTCTTTATAAGAGTTCTGTCAACGTCTTCAACCTTTCCGATGACATACTTACCGATAGCACATATCTGCATTTCGTCCAATGCGTCAACGAGGTTTCTGTAAGAAGCACCCGGGAATGCCTTGATAATTACAGTAGGAGTTTCCTTGTCGCCCTTGATGGCACTGAGTTCGGTCTTGTATTCCTCATCAGAAATCTTATTGTCAAGCTTTTTCTTGTCGAGTTCAGCTTTCTTTTCGAGAGCGTCAAGGTTTCTTTCCATCTGATATGCTCTCAGACCATTTGCGGAATAGTCGGTCTCCTTGAGAGACTTAGGGTCTTCTGTGTTGGCTTCTCCACTGAAGTAATAGAGTTTATTATCTTTGTCGAGGAGCAACGTGATAGCCTTTGATGCCTTAACTTCAGACTTATCCTCGTCTTGGATTTTCTTATCGTTGGAAGGCATTGAAAGCTCCATTGTCTGAGGCTTTACGAGAGATGTACAGAGCATGAAGAAAGTGATAAGCAACATGTTCATATCGACCATTGGTGTAAAGTCGACGCGTACATTCTTTTTCTTTTGTTTACTTTTACCAGTACTTGTTGCCATAGTTATTCTACTTTCTTTAATGATGTTAACAGGTAATAACGGTTTTCACGGATATCCTGAAGTTGCGTCATCACCTTACTAATAATAGAATACGGAGTCGTTGCATCAGCCTTGATAGCGAGTTTGATGTCCGGATTAATAGCATGAGTAGATTTTATCCACTCTTGGAACTGACTATTTCCGCCATTGATACTATCCATAGGAATTCCGAGATTTGCGAGTTCATTGTCTCTGGCTTTTTCATCCATAGAGTAGAAATCGTTTATCTCTTCCAACTTACAGCCAAATGTCTGTGACTTGATGAATGCTGTCTGTTGTTTCTGTGGCATATTCACATTAAACTTTGTCAGCATGTCATTCAAGACAGCGGATGCATTGTCCTGCGTATCAAATCCCATAAAGACTTTTCCTGTCTTATCTACGAGTATAGAAAGTACTTCCTTGTCCGGAACCTTGATTTCGGAGACTGATGAAGGAGTGACCACCTGCACAGGCTCTTTCTTTACGAATGTTGATGTCAACATGAAGAAAGTAAGCAAGAGCACAGTCACGTCCGACATGGCAGTCATGTCGATGAAAGTATCTTTCTTTGCTATTTTCACTTTACCCATAATTTTCAGTTTTTGAGATTAGAAAAATTAAGGTAAATCAATTAAGCCTCTTCTATATGAGTTGCTGCGTATGTATTTACAATAGAGAAACCAATTTCGTCAAGAGCGAAAGTGAGGTGGTCAATCTTATTTGTAAAATAGTTATAAGTGATAATTGCGAGAGCACCAGTTGCGATACCGCAAGCAGTATTTACAAGTGCCTCAGAAATACCTGTTGACAATGCTACTGAGTCAGCGCCACCACCTGAAGCCAGAGCAGCGAATGACTTGATCATACCGGTTACAGTTCCGAGAAGTCCGAACAGAGTACCGAGAGAAGAAATAGCAGCGATGATAGGCAGGTTCATCTGCAATGTAGGCATCTCGAGTGCTGTAGCCTCTTCGAGTTCCTGACGGATAGAGATGATCTTCTGTTCCTTCTTCATCTTGTGGTCTTCTTCACATTCTTTGTATTTCTTCAAAGTTGCACCAACAACGTTTGCAACAGAACCTCTCTGCTTGTCGCAAAGCTTGTTACATGTTTCGAGGTCGCCTTTCTTCAGCGCTTCCTTGACGTTCTCAACGAACTTCTGGATGCTACCCTTACCAAAGGCTGTACGGAGAGCAAACCAACGCTCGATAGAGATTGCCAGTACTGTAAGGAACAGACCCTGGATAAGTGGCACGATAACACCACCTTTGTAAACTGTACCGAGGAGGTTACCATCGAGAACTTCTCCGTCAGGATTGCCACCTACGAAATGGTCTGGGTTACCATAGATGAAGTGATAAACCAATGCTGCAATGACGATACATGCGATAATGATCCAAATTGCTGATTCAATTCCCTGAAATCCTTGCTTTTTCTTAGCAGGAGCGGCTTTCTTAGCAGGAGCCGTCTTAATTTCTTGTGTTGCCATAAATAATTGTTTTTTAAAGTTGTAAATATTAAATTGGTTATTAAATTAAAATTTTTCGCCTATTGTTTTAGTCTCATTATTCTGCAAAGATAGCAATAAAGTTTATTTCCGACTTGCTTTTAACAAATTTTAAGAGTTTTTATTTTCATCGTCAAGTAATTCATTTATCCGCGCTATCACTTCTTGATTAACGTGTCTTATCTGTCGGATATTGCGCAGCAGTATCAGACGGAAACGCCAGATACGGAAATAAAGGAATATGCCTACTGGCAAAATGATGCCTGCAATGACGTTCAGACGATGGTCTTTGAACGGTGCCGTGTGTGCATCTGTCAAGATAACAGGATAACGGTTAATGGCTGACAGGATATGTTTGTCACGGGTATTGCCTAAATCTTCTATTATAGTCTCCTGACGTTCATTGATGGACTCTATAACCATATCTGGTTGAGAACGGAAGAAAATTTTCACAACACTTGGGGCAGTAAACAGCTTGTGAGCCCTTGCATATTCAGCTAAATCTTCGTTTATTTGCAGGAGCTGCTCTGCATCCGCAGCATAGTCAGGTGCATGAAGGATGACCTCCTTACTTGCAACATAACGTTTTGGCATAATACCAAACATTCTACGGAACAGGTTCGTATAGAAATCTGCATTCAAGATAGCAGAATCCTTGTTTGCCTTTATGGTAAAGAACACGGACAACGGTGTCAGTACTGCTGTTGAAAGGAATGCACCAAACCATAGAGGCCATGCCCCTTCACGCACCATCTTCGTTCCCATATTCTCCAGTATAAAATAAACAATGAACACCAACACACTAACGATGAGCGGCATTCCAAGTCCACCTTTTCTAATAATTGCCCCAAGTGGTGCACCTATAAAGAAGAAGATGATACAGGAGAAGGCCAACGTGAATTTCGCTATAGCTTCCAATCTATGCTTACGCAAATAGAACTCATTATCATTCGTGATGTAAGTTTTGAATTCCATATCCGTATTTGCCATGTTCACTTTGTCCAACGCCGCAGACACCACCTCACGTTTCTTCTCTTCTGACAACTTTGAGAATGCGCTGTCTATATCAATCTCCGTAACAGCAATCGTTTTTTTTGCCACGCCACTATTCTGAGGAGTTGATGCTGGTATATACAGAAGTCCCGAACGTTCTTGAGAATAATATGTCATACCGAGTGTATCATAAGAATTGTTCATGGAATCTATATCGACAAGTATCTTTCCAAGACTTTTTGTTCGCGGATCATGAGAAAAGACATCTTCATCAGCAAGATTGAACCCTGCATCGAAATCGATGACAATATCCCTCTGAGTAAACGTCTCTCTTCGATACGGAACGTTTGATGCACCGGCGACAACATCCGATGAGCGCATATTCTCAAACCATTCACCGCTGTAAAGATGAAGGATGAGATGTTTCTTTTCCTCAGTCATCGCAATACTTCCAGAGTCCGCAAGAATTATGGCGGCATCCTCAAACGAAGATGTCAGGCGATATATCATCACGCCATAAAGCATGCGGCGGTCCATGTCTTTCTTCTGCACGTATACATTGCAATTCGGTATGCCTCCATAGAAAACGCCTTCAGGTATTTCCAACTCCGGATTTGTCTGTTTCATGGATATGAGAAGACGCCCGAAGGCCCTATTGGCATTAGGGGTAACAACATTCTGGAAATAAAAAGACATCAGCGCAATGCCCACGACAAAGATTATCATGCCACGGAACACCTGCAACAAGGAAACACCCGCCGCCTTGATAGCCGTAAGTTCCGAACTTTCTCCAAGATTACCAAAAGTTATGAGTGATGCGAGCAGAATAGCCAATGGGAATGCCTGTGGCATAAGCATTAGCCCCATATACCAGAAAAACTCGCCGAGAATATCAATGGTCAGTCCCTTCCCTATCATCTCGTCTACAGACCTCCATACGAACTGCATCATGAGTACGAACAGACAGATGAAGAATGTTCCCACAAACAGAAGCAGGAACTGTTTCATCACGAAGATATCCAGTTTTTTAGGCTTAATAACCATCAAAAAAACTCTTTTAAGCGTACAAAATTACAAAAACTTTCATACTTTTGCATTATTAAACTATTTTTTTATGAAAAAGCTGATTTTATTGTTTATAGCCGTCTTTGCGCTATCTGTTTCAAGTGATGCACAACGTATTTCCGCTAACAGAGCTCCGGGAAAAAAGATTACAAATGTGAAATTACCAAACATGAAAAACAAGATATGCAACCTGACAGACTTTGTCGGCAAAGGAAAGAAAAATGTTGTACTCATCGACTTCTGGGCGACATGGTGCGGTCCTTGTATGAGAGAGATGCCTAATGTCAAAGCAGCTTATGACAAGTACCACAGGAGTGGATTCAATGTTGTAGGAATATCTTTCGACGAAGATGCTGACAGATGGAAGAGTACTGTAAAGAAAAACAAATGGAACTGGATTCACCTATCAGATCTCAAAGGATGGAACTGTGCCGCAGGCAAGGTTTATAACATAATGGGGATACCGTCATCAATACTCGTCGATGGAAACGGAATAATCATTGCCAATGACCTTCGCGGAGAAGAATTGAATAACATGCTAAAAAAAATATACGGTTTTTAGATGTCCGTTATAGCAAGCATATTAGGTATCATCATCGGCGGGGCAATGGTAATATACGGAGCCGACCGTCTGACGGAGGGGAGTGTAGCACTTGCCAGACGTCTTAAAATGAGCGAAATGGTTATAGGATTAACCATCGTTGCTTTCGGAACGTCCATGCCAGAATTTGTTATCAGTCTTGTATCTGGGATAAAAGGCAGTGCAGACCTCGCTGTCGGAAACATCGTGGGAAGCAACATCTTCAACACCCTTATGATTGTTGGAATGTCAGCACTTGTTTGTCCGATAACGATAGCCCGTGCCACAATAAAAAAAGATATACCGTTTACTGTCATAGCCTCGATAGTTATGATTATCCTATGCTACAGAAACGGATGGTCAAACACCACAGGAAGTCAACTTACCGCCATTGATGGCAGCATATTATTGCTCCTGTTTACCGCGTTTATGTTTATCACATTCAAAGGCAATAGCAATAGTATACAAAACAACGGTGAAATCAAGAAAAACATAACCTTATTCCATACAATCATATATATTATTTTAGGATTGATTTTACTTATCGGCGGTAGTGAGATTTTCGTCAGTTGCGCAAAAAAAATAGCATTGTCACTCAATGTCAGCGAGAGCGTTATCGGTCTCACCATCGTTGCATGCGGGACATCACTTCCCGAATTGGCAACAAGTGTTGTCGCTGCAAAAAAAGGCCGTTCAGAACTCGCCATCGGCAACGTGATAGGAAGCAATGTGTTCAATATACTGTGGATTCTCGGATTTACATCTTTGATATGTCCTTTGAATATCCAGGGAATGAACATCACAGACTTTGCCGTTATGCTTGGCAGCATATTGCTTGTATGGTTGTTCGCATTCACTTCATATAAAATAAAAAGATGGGAAGGGGCGGTATTGGTCACTATCTTCCTTCTATATACGATATACCTTATAATAAAAGCATAAAAAACACACTAATCATGACCCACAAAAACAGAATATTATTATTTTGCGGCATAATAATTGTTTTTTCCTTACCTGCAAAAGGAGAAAACATTTTTCAAAAGGCATCCTATTTCATAAAAAAGTTCAATGCTGTTGACTCCAATTATATTGAACCCAAGAAATATGACTTCAAAGTAGGCATAACGTACGTTTTCGGGCAAGAGAACTATAATATCTATACGGATAAAGATGTAGAATTAAAGTTTCGTTCACATACATCCCAGAAAATAGGTCCATCTATCGGGTATAAGATGTTCTCTGGCACGTTGGGATTAAGTCTCAATGCGCAGGATGTACAAAACAAGGACAAGATAGAACTTGAAGCCAGCATATTTACCCTACGTTTTAATCTTGACCTATTCTACCGTAAGACTGGTGGCGATTTTATCTTGAGAGACTGGGAAGCACCATTCGCAAATAACTACATACCGGAAGACTGTCCTAAGAGTTGGAATATGGGTGGATTTGTTACATCAAAGATGGTGGGAGGCAATTTCTATTATGTCTTTAACCACAAGAAATTTTCATATCCATCAGCCGTCAGGAGTGTGGGTGTACAACTACGTTCTGCAGGCAGCGTATTGGCAGGAATTGGTTATACACATCGATTCATGACAAACCAACTGTCTAATTTCAGTAACATGACAGAATGGTACTACAGAGGTTTGCCATCTGAATTCAACGAGTTTTCAAGTATCAACAATGACCTCTGCAGCAAAATGACATACAACGATTTTATCCTGTGGGGAGGGTACGCATACAATTGGGTTCCTGCAAGAAACGTACTCATCTCTGCTGCAGGCATGTTAGGTCCTGCAATAAAGACAGAAAAGGGAGATAACAAAGAATCATGGAACAGAGATATTGTGCAGATTGACATCTCCGACACAATGGTTGACTTCAATTTCACAGGACGTATCTCTGCACAGTATAACAGCGGGAAATGGTTTGCCGGTGCACTTGCAAACATAAACCATTATCGATACCGCAACGGCAGCATTTCATTCCATACAGACAATACGTTTTGGAATGTACGTCTGTTCACAGGTCTGCGCTTCTGATTTTATCTTGGTCCACCGAAACCACCACGCATTCCGCCACCACGCATTCCGCTATCTGACGGTCTTCTACCACCGTTTGGAGGAGGGATGACACCATCAATACCACCCGGTACAACACTCTGAATAATCTCACGCGTCTTCTTGTTTCCAAAGGCTGTAAATCTGAATGAGGCACGCAGCATCACGTAACTATTTATACCATTCGTTTCTGTATCACTACGCATCAAAGCATTGATACTGCGTGATATGTTGCTCTGTTGGTGAAGCAAATCATAGAACTGCAGACGTACCGTCAGAGGCTTTCCTTTGAGGAAGCTATGAGATATCTGAGCATTCCAAAGCAATTCATTTGTATTCATCGCCGCATCATTGTAACCACGGCGTGAGTTCTGGTTAAGCGATGTAGAGATGGCAGTACCCCAAGGGGCTGTCGCCTGTATGCTACCACCATAGGAGAACTGCCATGTATCCATGTTGTTATTCTCCTGAAGCATATTGCGGGAGTGGTTATAGTTTAGTGTTCCATTCAATTCCACTTCCAACCATGAATTGCGGTAACTGCCAGCAAGACGTTCTCCAATATTTGTGGAACGAGTGGTATTCTTCTGTGGGTCAGAATACTTGTCTTTTGTATAATAACTCACATAATTGTTATAGCCGATGTTTGTGAATGTGTTTACATTCCATGTGCCGACAGAATCTATTGACGCATTATACATAAACCCACCATTAGCACTCCAGTTGCCATTGATATTCATCGGCATGCTTGTCCTACCACCTGTCGCAGGGTCATAAGTAACCATATTTGACACACTATTCTGCGTAGTATTGAAATTGACGTTTGCCATTATCGCCTGATTATGGGAGGTGATATAATCATTGAAAAACAGTCGGACATAATGAGAGAATGAAGGTTTCAAGCCAGGGTTACCTTTCGTTATGTTCAACGGGTTACTGTCATCCGTAATAGGAATCATATCCGTCATAGAAGGCTCTGATGAGGCACCATTATACTGGATACGCATCTGGCTGACTTTCGAGAATTTATAACGGAAGTTTATCTGAGGAGACCAATTGAACACATTACGGTTTATCACTGTATCTACATTTTGATAACGATATGTAAATTCTGTCTTCTGAGGAGTAAAAACCACACCAGCATTCAAATTAAAATTGTCACGTACCATACGGAACATCAAACGAAGAGTATGGGTATAGTCATGATATTGTGTAAACTTGGATAGATTTGCACTCAACAGACTATCCAGAGGTGCTACCATCTGTATTCTGTCAATATAATCTGCCCAGTTACGATACTGAAGAGGAATATCCATCAACCCCAAGTCGCGGAAGCGTTCATCAGAGAAATCGTAAGTACTCCTGTCATTCTGTTTAAAAGAATGTTGGAAAGTATAACTGAACTGCAGATATGTCTTCTTAAATATCGGTTCGCTGTATGTTGCCTGCATGCTGTAATCCCAGTTTTTTGCAGGAGTCAGGTTATAACGATTGTTTGAATACAGAGAATCAACGTATTGACCACTGGCATCTTTCTTCGTATGATACAAGCCCACATCCGATAATGATATTGATTTGTTGTCGCCACTTCCCGTAGTACCTGTCAGACGCAGAGTTACGTTTCTGCCTTCGTTATTCAGTTTTCGATTCAACTGCAGAGTACCCCTCAAAGATTTATTGTCAGAATATGAAATAGATTTGTTAATCTTATCATTCACGAGATATCCCAAGTCTTTCAGATGTTTCTTGTATTGCTCTTCCAGAGGATTATCTCCGCCACCCTCTGGTGCATATTCGTATGGATCGTGATCGAATGTTGCACTCATGTCCTGTGTTGTTCCATCACTTGAAGAATATGTGAAAGACGGACGGAAAAGGATATTAGTCATCGTATCTGGAGTCCACTCTATTCGTGCCTGTCCATTCCAACTATTACTGCGAGAGAAGCGTTGGTTGATACTGTTGGAATAGGACATATTGTCACCCACGAAGTTTTGTGTAGAGTTTTTACTCCACATATCTCCGTCAGAATGATTCCACCTCACAGAGCCATCCACCTTTATAACGTCTTTCTTCTCATAGTTCATATTAACAGCAGCCATCTTAGAGTAATGATCTCCGCTATTGCCTCCGAAATCGCCACCACGAGAACTGAATCCCCTGTCGTTGACATTATTCAGACTTCCGATACCCATAACACGAAGACCTGGCTGAAACCATCCTCCCATGGCACGACCTGCATAACGGTCTTCCGTACCGATACCGAAATCAACATTTCCCATATATCCCTTACTGACATCAGCGCCTTTTTTCAATCCTATGTCCAACACAGTCTGTTCTTCCCCATCATCAATGCCAGTAACTTTTGTCAAATCACTCTTCTCGTCATACGACTTAATCTTCTCTATCACCGATGTAGGGATGTTCTTCATCGCTGTCTTTGTATCGCCGGTCATGAACTCTTTACCATCAACAAGAATCTTTTTGACATCCTTGCCATTGACCTTGACAGCACCATCAGAAGACACTTCTGCCCCCGGAATCTTTTTTACCAATTCTTCCAGCACAGACCCTTCTGGCACACGATAGGCATCAGCATTATATATAAAAGTATCCTCTTTCAGTACCACCTTCTTTGCGACACCGGCAATCTCTGCCGCTTTCAACATTACGCTATTGGTAGCAAGTGATATTGTTCCAACATTCATATCACCAGAAATGTTCAATGGCCTATAATAACTCTTGTACCCCACATACGAGATACGAAGGATATAAGAACCCTTTTTCGCTTTAAGCGAGAAAGCACCATTATAATCAGTTGTCGTGCCGGAAACAAGCGAACTATCCGTTTTCAGCAGAGATACTGTTGCTGAGATAACACTTTCGTTTGAAGTCTTATCGAACACCTTACCCGTGACCACCTGAGCCATACTCAGTTGCGTAATGACAATCGCCACAATAAAAAGAGAAAATCGTTTCATGTACTTTATCATCCAATTATTCAACTCTGCAAAAAGCGAAAAGTTGTCAACATTCTGTCATCTATTGATACCTTCAAATAACCTATTAATTTTTCCAAAATTATTTCTTTGACGAAAATTCCTCCTTTTCGTTTAATTAGATCATATATTTTTTTTAATTTTGTCATCCATGAGACTAATAAACACCATAAACATACCAAAGACCATTGCTGAGATAATCAGCAAGAAGTCCTACGACTGCATCTTTACGTTATCTGATACCACCACGTCAAAACTATGCCTGCCACTGCTCAAACTTGACTGTACAGAAGACATTGTCATTGGCGAAGGAGATGGTAACAAAAGTATTGACACCCTACAATATATTTGGAAGATGCTAACAGACAAAGGTGCCACGCGTCACTCTCTCGTCATCAATGTTGGTGGTGGTATGGTCTCCGACATCGGTGGATTTGCAGCCGCAACATTCAAACGCGGAATAGATTATATCAACATACCCACCACCTTATTGGCAATGGTAGATGCCTCCATTGGCGGAAAGACAAGCATAAACTTCAACGGACTTAAAAACGAGATTGGTGCATTCCGTATGCCAGAATACATCATCATTCACACACCATACCTTTCGACACTCAGCACAGAAGCAATCTTGTCAGGAATGGCAGAGATGTTGAAACACTCGTTGTTGAGCAACAAGAAAGATTGGGCAACAATAATCAATTCGGAAATAACGAAAGAAACCATACAAACGCTACCTATTTTTGAAAATATACAAATAAAAAACGATTTCATAGAGAAAGATCCTTTTGAAAGAAACATTCGCAAAGCCCTCAACCTTGGTCACACATTTGGACATGCCATTGAAAGTTGGAGTTTCGGAGAAGGGCGCAAACCACTTTCTCACGGCTATGCCGTAGCATACGGACTTATCTGTTCACTTTACATGAGCACCCTGCGGAAAGGATTTCCACAAGACACATTACGACAGACAGTGCGTTTCATCAACGAAAACTATGGTAAGACATCTATCGGTTGTAATGATTATGATGAAATCATCCGTCTCATGCACCATGACAAAAAGAACAATGGAGACACCATCAACATGGTCATGCTGTCCGATTTCGGCAAATATCATCTTGACCAGCCTATAAATGATGAAGAAATAAAAGAAGCACTCGATTTCCTAAGAGAGGGATAGATTGTTAACGAATTTTATCTAACTCTGAAAGAAGATACGCAGAGTATTGGCTGTGGTGTAGGTACAGATATCTTCTTCTGATACTCCGTAGGCTTCTGCAAGGCGTGTGATGATGTAAGGTATGAAAGCACTTTCGTTTCGTTCGCCACGTTTTGGAACTGGTGCCATGTAAGGTGCATCCGTCTCAAGGACAAGACGATCAAGAGGTACGACCTTTGGCAATACTTCCGGAAGATGGCTTTTCTTAAACGTACTTACGCCACCTATGCCAAGTGAAAAACGAGAAAACGACAATAATTCGCATGCCTCATGCTCGTTGCCAGTAAAACAATGGAATACTCCGCCAACAACATCACCCTCATACTTACGCAGTATCTTCACCATCTCTGCCTGTCCCTTACGGCAATGTATCATCAACGGAAGACGCATCTCTACTGCCAATTTCACTTGTTCTTCAAAACACAGCAACTGTTCATCGTAATAATCTCTTGACCAATAGAAATCCAGCCCCACCTCACCGATGGCTATGGGAGAAGGGGTGAGGGTCTGGCTATTTTTTATCTTTTGCAACTGTTCTGCCCAGTCTTCTCTCACTTCTTCCGGATGAAGTCCAAACATTGGAAATGCGAAACCTTCATTGTCACGACAGATCTGCTGTATGCGCGGAATGCCTGCAACGTCAATACCCGGAATGAACACCTTTGAGCAACCGGCTGCCTTTGCTCTTTCGATGACTTGTTGCAGGTCGTCTGCAAACTCCTCACCATCCAGATGTGTGTGCGTATCTATGAAGGATTTGATCATTGAGAGTTCTGAGGGTTAAGAAGGTTCTGAGTGTTATGAGAGTTAATATTCTCTGTTAGTGAGATTTGCGATATAGGACCGCAAAATATGCTTTCGATTTTCATCTACATTTACAGCATCCAGATATTTCTGAGCAGCATTGAAACACTCTGTGACCTTGGCTTCGCTGAGTTGGCGTATTCCTATCTCATCATACAAACGAGTGACAGCGGTAATCTTCTCATCACGGTCAAAATCTTTTTTCATGCACCAACTCTGCAATTCTGCACGCTGACGGTCGTCAGCAAGATTGAAGGCATTGATGAGCATATAGGTCTTCTTGTTAGAAACGATGTCGCCACCGAGTTTCTTCTTGAACACTTTGTCATCGCCATACACATCAAGGTAATCATCCTGCAACTGATATGCCAAACCTACCATTTCACCGAACTTATAAAGATTTTCAATATCTTCCTGAGGGGCATTGGCAAGAAGTGCTCCTATCTTCATAGAACAAGCCAAAAGGACACTCGTCTTGAGGCGTATCATCTCTATATATTCTGCCTCTGTCACCGTTTCACGAGTTTCAAATTCCATATCATATTCTTGTCCTTCGCCTATCTCCAATGCCGTTTCCGTGAAACAGTCAAGAACAGAATGTAGATTGTTTGGGTTCTGCTGCATCATCTTGAAAGCAAGCACAAGCATTGCATCACCGGAAAGTATCGCCTTGTTGGGGCTCCATCGCTTATGAACGGTAGGATAACCACGGCGGACATCACTATCATCCATGAGGTCATCATGAAGAAGAGTATAGTTATGATAGGTCTCTATGGCAGCAGCAGATGACAATATGTTATCAACATCTTCCCTATAAAGATTATAGCTCATAAGCATCAGCACTGGACGCACACGTTTTCCACCGATGGAAAGGACATATTTCACCGGTTCGTAAAGACTTTGCGGTCGTCTGTCGTATGGAAGACATTCAAGATAAGTATTTATCTTTGAGAGGATTTCAGTTGATGAGTACATAATATATTTATACTTGAAATTATAATTTGAAAACTATTGGTATCATTATCTTGGTGCATACCGGCTTTCCTTTGTGTTTGCCCGGTTGCCACGACGGCATGGATTTTATGACACGCAACGCTTCTGCGTCACATAACTTACTGACATGTTTTACTACTTTTACATTTGAGACAGATCCGTCTTTATTGATAATGAATGTAACCTTGCATGTGCCTTGGATATTCTGACGTTGTGCCGATGCAGGATATTTGAGGTTTGCCGTAAGCCATTTCATAAATTCCACCATACCACCTGGGAAAGACGGAAGTTCTTCCACAATACGAAACACAGAATCCTTCTGCTGTTCTGTCATCTCCACCTGAGAAATGGGGTCATTATGGAGTTGATCTTCCGGCAGGAGTTCCCTAACAGAAGTCTGATTGTCAGCAACTTCCGGTGTTTCCATATTCACCGCCTCCTGTTTGGTATTGTCAACGATGTTAATATCCTCTATTTTCTTTACTTCCTGTTGTGGCTTGGGGGCGGTGATGACAGGGTCTTCTTTCAGCAACGGAATCATATCCAATTCACGAGCAATATCCTGATGTATATTGCGTTGAAGTGCCTCATTTCCAGAGGATGCCCCACCCCATTCCAAGGCAATATACAATGCCAAAAGTGCAACAACTATACCCACCAGAAAAAAGGTAAGTCTATAGTTGTCAAGATTCGCTTTCGGAGATTTTTTCGTTTCCACGAATGCAAAAATAATAAAACTTTCGTTTTTACGTTTGATAATTATATATTTTTAATTAAATTTGCAACGTGAGTATAACAGAACGAAAGCAACACACAAATGCAGATGCAAACTACTACAGACGGTACTTGACGAGTATTGTCTGTCTTGTATTTACTCTCATCACTCTTTCTGCCCAGGAAAGTCAGACGGATTATAATTTTTTACATCTGCCAGCCAGTGCGCATGTAGGAGGATTAGGTGGCGACAACATCTCTATCATCAACGATGATGCCTCGCTCATGTTCAGCAATCCTGCACTCGTAAGTTGTGTCAGCGACAAGACAATAAACCTAAACTTCATGACCTATATGCAAGGAAGCGTGACTGGCAGTGCTTCGTTTACCAAGATTATCGGCAAACGTTCCACATTAGGCATCGGAGCACAGTTCATTGACTATGGGAGCATGAAGGAAACGAATGCAGACAATGTCGAGTTGGGAAACTTCTCCGCCAGCGACTTTGCGTTATCCGGAGTATTTGCATACAACCTTACTGACAGAATTGTTGGTGGTGTCACAGCGAAAGCCATATACTCACATATAGGCAGTTATAATTCTTTTGCCATGGGTGTAGATTTGGGACTGAATTACTTCAATGAAAACTCTGATTTCTCCGCATCCATTGTGGCACGTAACCTCGGTGGCCAACTGAAAGCGTACGACGACACTTACGAAGCAATACCGTTCAATATGTCTGTCGGTATCACAAAACGTCTGAAAGGAGCACCTTTTCGCCCTTCCGTGACATTCATCGACATCACCGACTGGACATACGACAAATTACTTGAGCATATTATCATCGGCACGGACGTGCTGTTAGGGAACACCATATATATATGTGCGGCATATAACTTCAAGCGCGCAGAAGAGATGAAACTTGTCGATGAGAGCACTCATGGTGCAGGATGGTCATTTGGCGGTGGTCTTGAACTGCAAAAGTTCAAACTGCAGATGGCATACGCAAAATACCATGTATCATCCTCATCGTTTCTCATAAATATCAGTTATTCATTATGAAAAAAATAGTAATAGCAATAGACGGTCATTCCTCATGCGGGAAGAGTACAATGGCAAAGTCACTTGCCAAGAAAATCGGTTATGTGTATATTGATACTGGAGCCATGTACAGAGCTGTCACCTTGTATGCCATGCGCAACAACATTATTACTGATGACAACAGCATTGATGAGGACAGGTTAAGACAGGAACTTAAGAATATCATCATCAGTTTTAAGCTCAATGGTGAGAAAGTTCCAGAAACATATCTCAACGGAGAAAACGTGGAAAAGGAAATCCGTGGCATAGAAGTATCCGGACACGTAAGTCCGATTGCTGCGGTAGGTTTTGTACGCGAGTTCCTTGTTGCACAACAGCAACGAATGGGTACGGAAAAGGGAATTGTCATGGACGGCAGAGACATCGGGACAATAGTATTTCCTGATGCAGAACTGAAAATATTTGTAACAGCCTCAGCAGAGATTCGTGCTCAAAGACGTTTTGACGAGATGAAAGCAAAAGGCATGGAGGCTGATTACGAAAAGATACTTGAAAACGTCAAGACACGTGACCACATAGATTCGCATCGTGCGGTAGGTCCTCTGAAAAAAGCCGATGACGCTTTGTTGTTGGATAACTCTGACATGACATTGGAACAACAGGACACGTGGCTGATGGAGAAATTTAACGAGATAACAAAAAAACAAACAACATAAAGATATGGGATATTTGCGTTTTGAAAAAGCCCTGATGACAAACCTCGAATATTCGCTAAAAAAGGAATATCTGAGGACAAACAGGACAGGAGCATACGCGAGCAGCACTATCGTTGACTGCAATACGCGAAAATACCATGGACTGCTGGTAACACACGCACCAGATGTAGGACCAGGGCGTTTCGTATTGTTGTCCACTTTGGATATCAGCGTAGAACAACACGGTGCATTATTTAATTTAGGGATACACAAATACGGAGGAAATGTATTCAATCCTACGGGACATAAGTATATCCGAGAGTTTGACGGTGACTGCATACTGACGACAACATATCGCGTTGGTGGCGTCGTCCTGAAGAAGGAACTGATACTGCAAAAGGACGAAGACCGCGTATTGCTCCGATACACGTTGACAGAAAGTACGGGAGGTGGAGTAAAACTGCGTTTCCAACCTTATATGGCATTCCGTTCGGTACGTACCTACACACACGAAAATGGTGCTGCAAGCAGAGATTATGAGAATGTCGACAATGGCATCAGCATGTCAATGTATAACAAATTCCCTACCCTTTTCATGCAGTTGTCGAAACAAAATGAATTTGTGTATGAGCCCGACTGGTACAGAGGTGTAGAATATCCAAAAGAACAGGAACGTGGATATGCCACACAGGAAGACTTGTATGTTCCAGGGTATTTTGTGGTTCCTATGCGAAAAGGCGAGAGTGTAATCTTCGCTGCAGGGACATCAGAGTATGCCAGCGACAAACTGAAACGACTGTTTGAAGAAGAGGCTACAAAACAAGATAAATGGGATAATTATTATCATTGTCTGAAAAGTAGTGCTCATCAATTCCATTTCACACGTAATAACGACAGTTACATATTGTCTGGTTATCCTTGGTTTGACTGTCGTGCAAGAGATGAGTTCATCGCCTTACCTGGGCTGACACTTTCTACTGGAGAGACAGAGTATTTTGAAGACTGTATGAAGACTGCCCAAAAAGCGATCAAGGACTTCATCAAAAACACAAAGAAAACAGTAAGCCTTCGAGAGCTCGACCGTCCTGACGTATTCTTATGGGTAATATGGGCAATACAGCAATATGCAAAACACGCTGGCACAAGTGTCTGCAAGAAGAAATACAGCAAACTGGTCACAGATATCATTGATTTTATAATGAGTAACAAGCATCCAAATCTGGAGTTGCACAAAAACGGCCTTGTAAGCACAAACGGTCGTGATATCGCTATGACATGGATGAACTCGAGCAATGACAACAGACGACCTATACTACCTCGTTCAGGATATGTAGTGGAATTCAATGCATTATGGTACAATGCACTCCTATTTGCAAATGACTTACTTCCTCAGTCGGAAAAAGAGAAAAGCAAGACATATATCAAAACAGCAGAGAAGTGCCAGTCATCATTCATCTCTACATTCTTGAATAAATACGGATATCTATATGACTATGTTGATGGTTTCACCATCGACTGGAGCGTAAGGCCTAACATGATATTTGCTGTAGCCTTCGACTATTCTCCGCTTGACAACAATCAAAAGAAGAATGTCCTGGATATATGCACAAGAGAATTGCTCACACCAAAGGGAATACGTTCCCTATCTCCAAAAAGCGGTGGTTACAATCCGCTTTATGTTGGTCCTCAGCATGAAAGAGACTATGCATATCATCAGGGGACAGCATGGCCGTGGTTAGAAGGTTTCTATCTTGAGGCCTGTCTGAAAGTGTATAAGCGTTCACGACTGAGTTTCGTACAACGACAGATAATAGGATTCGAAGAAGAAATTGCATATCACGCAATAGGTACTATACCGGAACTCTTTGACGGGAACCCACCGTTCCATGGCAGAGGAGCATACGCCTTTGCTATCAACGTGGCAGAACTTCTCAGAATAAATGAAATCATATCTCAGTTCAACACAATGTCACAAGTCGCCACTACGACCTCTGACCATAAAATAAGCAAGGAACTATGAAAGTATTGATGTTTGGATGGGAGTTTCCTCCTCACATTCTCGGGGGACTGGGAACGGCAAGTTACGGATTGACAAAAGGCTTGGCTGCACAAAATGACATGGACATTACCTTCTGTCTTCCAGCCCCATGGGGTGATGAGGACAAGTCGTTCATGAACATCATACCGATGAACTGCGTGCCTATAGTATGGAGAAATGCAGACTATGACTATGTGAACGGGCGAATAGGGAAACTCATTGATCCTAACCTATATTATTCTTTACGTGACCATATTTATGCCGATTTCAATTATAGATACGTAAATGATTTGGGCTGCATCGAGTTCAGTGGAAGGTATCCAGAAAACCTACACGAAGAAATAAATAATTACAGTATAGTTGCCGGTGTCGTAGCACGCCAACAGGAGTTTGACATCATACATGCACACGACTGGCTGACATATCCGGCAGGTATCCATGCAAAACAGGTTAGTGGAAAACCACTTGTCATACATGTCCATGCAACAGATTTCGACCGATCAAGAGGAAATGTAAACCCTACTGTCTATGGCATAGAGAAGAATGGTATGGACCATGCAGACTGCATAATGTGCGTCAGCGAACTGACACGACAGACGGTAATAAATCAGTATCATCAAGATCCTAACAAGTGTTTTGCAATGCACAACGCAGTATATCCGCTTGCACAGGAATATCAAGATATACCACGTCCTGACCACACAGGAAAAGAAAAGGTTGTGACATTCCTCGGACGTCTTACCATGCAGAAAGGTCCAGAATATTTTGTCGAAGCAGCAAGTCTTGTACTGCACCGTACTCACAACATTCGTTTTTGTATGGCAGGAAATGGTGATATGATGCAACAGATGATATGGTTGGTGGCAGAGCGCGGAATTGCTGACCGTTTCCACTTCCCAGGCTTTATGCGAGGGAAACAGGTATACGAATGCTTAAAAGACTCTGATGTGTATGTGATGCCATCAGTAAGTGAACCTTTCGGCATTTCACCTCTGGAAGCAATGCAATGTGGAACACCAAGTATAATATCCAAACAGAGTGGTTGTGGAGAAATACTGACAAACTGCATAAAGGTAGATTATTGGGATATTCATTCTATGGCAGATGCCATTTACTCTATATGTAACAACGAA
This sequence comes from Bacteroidaceae bacterium, assembly GCA_024398495.1. Taxonomy (GTDB): domain Bacteria; phylum Bacteroidota; class Bacteroidia; order Bacteroidales; family Bacteroidaceae; genus Prevotella. The sequence continues at coordinate 23,574 of JAKSJA010000016.1, forward strand.
TCTCTCTTCCGCTATCTGCAGGAAGAAGGAAAGAAGGAAGTTGACCAGATTACATGGGAAAAGGTGGGGATGCGCATTCGCCATCTATATGAGAAAACTATACAAAAATATTACGGACAATAATAACACAAAGATATGAAGACAGTATGTTTATATTTCGAGATGCACCAGATAATACATCTCAAGAGGTATCGCTTCTTTGACATTGGTACTGACGCATATTATTACGATGACTTTGAAAACGAGCGCAGTATATCGGAGATTGCAGAGAAGTCATACATCCCAACCTTGACATGTCTGCTGAGAATGGTAAAAGACAATAAAAAAGATTTCAAATTTGCCATCTCTCTGTCAGGATGCGGAATAGAACAATTGGAGATGCATGCTCCAAAGGTTTTGGACTTGCTGAAAGAACTTGCAGATACAGGATGTGTAGAATTCCTTGCTGAACCATATTCACACGGTCTTGCTTCACTGGCTAATGAAGACTGTTTCCGCATCGAAGTCAAAGAACAGATGCAGAAGATGAAAGAATACTTTGGGCAGACACCAAAGGTATTCAGAAATTCGTCACTCATCTACTCCAATGACATCGGAAGACAAGTTGCAGAAATGGGATTCAAAGGTATGTTAACAGAAGGTGCAGAGCATGTACTTGGATGGAAATCACCACATTACATTTATTCATGCACAGAAGCTCCAAAACTGAAACTATTGTTGCGCGATGTCAATCTGTCTGATGACATATCACTACGTTTCAACGACAGCAGTTGGAGTGAATATCCACTCTTTGCTGATAAATACGTAAAGAAAATCGCAGACCTTCCTAAAGAGGAACAGGTTATAAATATCTTTATGGAATTATCTGCATTGGGCATGTCACAGCCATTGTCATCCAACATACTGCAGTTCTTGGAAGCACTTCCTGCAGAAATGAAGAAACAGGGAATAACATTCTCTACGCCATCGGAAGTGTTTACAAAACTAAAGGCTGTCGATACCCTTGACGTACCTGACACATTGTCATGGGTTGATGAAGAACGAGATGTCAGTTGCTGGCTGGGAAATACCATGCAGAGAGAAGCCTTCAACAAACTCTATTCATTGGCAGACCGTCTGATGGTGACACGCGATGCACACCTGATACAGGAATGGTACTATCTGCAGGCATCAAACAATTTCCGTTTCATGACCACAAAACCGAATTATGTGGGATTCAACCGCGGTATATATACTGATGCATTCGACGCATTCACCAATTATATGAACATTCTTAGCGATTTCATCAATCGTGTCAACACTCTCTACCCACCAGAGATAGACAATGAGGAACTGAACAGTTATCTCACCACCATAGAAAACATGGGCAAAGAGTTAGAAAACCGCGACAAGGAGATACTCAGTCTGAGAACAGAATTGGAAAAATATGCTAAGAATAAAGAAAAAACACATCCTGGAAAAAGCAATTCAGTAAAGAAATGAAAAAATCATTTTTTGTAATCATCCTGTCACTGACATTTGTTGTGTCTGTTTCAGCTGAGAATTATCCATATCGAAACGATGTTCTGTGGATAACAAAACCTGATCATACAAATTGGCTCTACCAATGCGGTGAACAGGCAAAGATAACAGTAGAGTTCTTCAAATATGGAATACCTGCTGACGGAAAACTTATCTATACCATTGCCACGGATATGCTGGATGCTGACATTAAAGACAGCGTCATGCTCGTTGGTGGTGAAGCCGTCATCAATGCTGGTACTAAACAGACTCCGGGGTTCCGTGACATAAGGTTGACTGCAAAAGTAAATGGGCAATCATATACTCATCATGTAAAGATAGGTTTTGATGCAGACAAGATTGTACCATATACAAAAATGCCTGATGATTTCAAGATATTCTGGAATAAGCAGATTTCCGATATGCGGAAAACACCTATTCAATACACAAAAGAATATCTGCCACAAAATTCATCCGATGAGTTTGACTGCTACAGAATAAAACTGAACACTGTCGGCACATCATTTATATATGCAAACCTCTTCATACCAAAACATAAAGTAAATTCTGCTGACAAATGTACATATCCGGTTGTACTATGCCCCCCTGGTGCAGGTATCAAGACTATTCGTGAACCTATGCGTCACAAATACTATGCTGAAAACGGCATGATACGTATGGAGATGGAAATACACGGTCTTTTACCAGAAACAGAAGAGTCCGTATTCAAGACAATGGCACATGATTTCGACTACATCACATTCAACATACAGGATAAGGACAAATACTATATGAAGAATGTCTATCTTGCTTGTATCCGAGCTATGGACTTTCTGTGTTCTCTCCCTGAATGGGATGGTAAGAATGCCATAGTACAGGGTGGCAGCCAAGGAGGAGCACTGAGCATCATCACTGGCGCGCTGCATGAAAAGGTGACGCAAAGCATTGTCAATCATCCGGCATTAAGTGATATGGCTGCATATCGTGAAGAGGGCAGGACTGGAGGATGGCCACATTTACAAAAAAAGAAGCACATCGTCCTTACAGATGAAGTAACAAACACACTGCAATATTACGATGTTGTAAACTTTGCCCGCACCATCGCATGTCCTGTCTATATGACGTGGGGATATAATGACAATTCATGTCCTCCTACCACATCGTATGCAGTATGGAACAGCATCAATGCTCCGAAAGAATGTCTCTTGACACCTATAAATGAACATTGGGCATCAGATGCAACAGAATATACACACATGCTGTGGATAAAAAAGCATCTGAAATAAATGGCACGGGATTTGTTGTCTCATAAATACAGAAAATTTTAATTTTTAACCAAAAACTATAAAATATGAAAATACAACCATTAGCAGACAGAGTTTTAGTAAAACCAACTCCTGCAGAAGAAAAAGTTGGTGGCATCATCATTCCTGACACTGCCAAAGAAAAACCGCTTCAAGGCGAAATCATTGCTACAGGCAAGGGAACAAAAGACGAACCTATGGAACTCAAAGAGGGAGACGTAATCCTTTATGGAAAGTATTCGGGCAATGAGATAGAGTTTGAAGGAGAGAAATATCTGATGATGCGTCAGAGCGATGTATTGGCAATCGTTTCGTAACGATAACGATAAGAAGACCCTCTAAATCTCCCTTAAAGGGAGACTTATCTAGCCCTCCCCCTTTAAGGGGGAACGAGGGGGTCTCCTTAAATAACCGTATAACCGTATAAAATTATAATCATGAGTAAAGAAATTAAATTCAATATTGATGCCCGCGACCTGTTGAAGCAGGGCGTTGATCAGTTGGCTGATGCAGTGAAGGTCACTCTCGGCCCTAAAGGAAGAAATGTTATCATCGAAAAGAAATTCGGTGCTCCGCAGATAACAAAAGACGGTGTTACCGTTGCAAAGGAAATAGAACTGGAAGACAAATTCCAAAACACAGGTGCTCAACTCGTTAAGAGTGTTGCAAGCAAGACTGGTGATGATGCTGGTGATGGTACTACAACTGCAACCATCCTTGCACAGAGCATTATCAATGTTGGCTTGAAGAATGTCACAGCCGGTGCTAACCCTATGGATTTGAAACGTGGTATCGACAAGGCTGTCGAAGCTGTCGTTGCCTATATCAAAGACCATGCAGAACACGTTGAAGACAACTACGACAAGATCGAGCAGGTGGCAACCGTAAGTGCAAACAATGATGCAAACATCGGAAAACTCATCGCTGACGCAATGAGAAAGGTAAGCAAGGACGGTGTCATCACAATAGAAGAAAGCAAGAGCCGCGAAACTCATATCGGCGTAGTAGAAGGTATGCAGTTCGATCGCGGTTATCTCTCTGGCTACTTCGTTACAGACACCGAGAAGATGATGTGCATCATGGACAATCCTTATATCCTCGTTTACGACAAGAAGATAAGCAACCTCAAAGACTTCCTCCCTATCCTCGAGCCAGCAGCACAGAGCGGTCGTCCTTTGCTCGTCATAGCAGAAGACGTAGAGGCAGAAGCATTGACGACACTCGTAGTAAACCGTCTTCGTGGTGGTCTTAAGATTTGTGCAGTGAAGGCACCTGGCTTTGGCGACAGACGCAAAGCGATGCTTGAAGACATAGCAATCCTCACAAACGCCACACTCATCTCTGAGGAGAAAGGTCTGACACTTGACAAGGCAACTATCGACATGCTCGGTACTTGTGACAAGATTGAGGTCACGAAAGACAATACCACTATCGTCAATGGTGCAGGCAGTAAAGAAGCCATCGCAGACCGTATCAACCAGATAAAGAACGAGATGGCAGCAACAACATCTTCTTATGACAAAGAGAAACTGCAGGAACGTCTTGCAAAACTTGCCGGTGGCGTAGCAGTACTCTATGTAGGAGCCAACAGCGAAGTTGAGATGAAAGAAAAGAAAGACCGTGTTGACGATGCCCTCTGTGCCACACGCGCAGCCATTGAAGAAGGAGTCGTAGCAGGAGGCGGAACCACTTACATCCGTGCACTTGCATCACTCACAAACATAACAGGCGACAACCAGGACGAACAGGAAGGCATTGACATAGTAAAACGTGCCATCGAAGAACCGCTCCGTCAGATAGCCGGCAATGCAGGTGTCGAAGGTGCTGTCGTAGTACAGAAAGTACTCGAAGGCAAGGGAGACTACGGTTACAATGCCCGTCTTGACAAATATGAAGACCTGCGCGAAGCAGGAGTCATCGACCCTGCAAAGGTAGAGCGCGTAGCACTTGAAAATGCCGCAAGCATAGCAGGAATGTTCCTCACTACAGAATGTGTAGTATGCGACAAACCAGAACCAGAACCTCCAATGCCAGCCGGAGGCGGCATGCCGGGGATGATGTGATGATCAATTGATAATTGATAAAGGATATTCAATCATTGGATATCCTTTTTTTTATTCTATTCTATAACCGCATATCCGAATTATCGTATGGGAAAAAGGAAGTCCACCAAGTTAATGATGGACTAGAATTTTACTGCAACGGCAAATGGAATCACTGTGGCATCCGTATGGAGCAATATGTCGTAAGCCTCACGGAAAGCATCAACATGGTCATGAAACTGTTTGTCTGCCTTTACGTATTCTGCTATTTTGCTGAAATCACAAGTTGATAGCAATTCACGCAAAGTCATTCCATATTTTATGTCTTCTTTATTTTCCATATACGACGTATTTCTTTGTTCTGCATATCCGTACGCGATTATCACCTAAACGTTATCGTAGGTTTGGTGATTTTTATTTCACCAGGTTGGGTCAACTTATACACCTCGTTGTTGATGTAGTCACTCAAATCCGATACGTTGCCCTTGTTTGCACCGAAGTTCAGCAGGTTCAATATCGAACGTGAGGAGGATTCAACCACAACGTGACATGATGTGGAACTCGTTGCAGCTACCTTTATTTTTATCTTCTCCGAGAAGGGAGATACCCATGCTCCATGACGTGCTTCAATGATAAACAGGTCATCGTTGTATTTTATGCTACTGAACTTTGTACGTTTCAGCTCAAAGAGATGCTTGATTGCCGTATAAGTAGTTCGAGTGCTATGGGGAAATTCAAGAGTTGAGGTTTGCATAGTCCTATCAAGATATTATTTTGCCTTCAAAGGTTTCTTTACCGAAAAAAACATCTGTCACGCAAACAGACACCTTACAACCAGCAAGTTCCTTTGAAAGGATTGCACTTCGTTTCTCGGTCTTCTTAACCCAGTCGGGATGCATGGTAGATGCCAACCTATCTACAACTGCTATTCCGTTTGGGTATTCCCTGAAACGTGCAACGTAATTGGAAGTATAACTTCCGAATAAAGCACCTTGAACCATCCGCTCTTCTTTGTGAAGCCGAACGTCTTTGATGGTTAATGATAAATTATTGTAACGTTCTATTTGCATCTGACAAATTTCCTTTCAAATTTTCTTTGATATTATTCATTCCTTTGGGATAAGCTCGGTTTGTATTACAGCTTGGACATTGTCTGAGGGCATCTTCCTCCCATCCTGGAGTTAGTCCGACAAACTCATTTCCACATTCTTCGCATTTAAAAATTGTGCCAAAATCAATTTCTAAAGACTCTGTTTGAGTAGAAACATATGTGGTTTCAGCAGAAAAGTCTATATTGCCACTAAAAATCTTGCACTGCATATTAGACAATATATTAATTGCTGATTGTACTTCGCTTAAATATGTTAATATGTATTTTTCTTTCTTATGCAATACACCATTGTTCTTGAATTGTTCAAGATAAAACGATAGGAGTCTGTCATCCATAAGTCCATGGATAATCATATATGACCTTATTTTATCATATTTTTTAGGAGATTCATTATAGTTAATTGTTTCAATTACTTCCTTTATGTTGACATTTAATTGATTGGCAATCTTTCCGTTAACAGAAACTTTTGCTTTTAGAGGGACCTTCACATTCATTTCACCTTCTTTTAAAGACTTCTCCTCAAAACCTTTTGAAGATTTCAATATAATATGTTTTGCTCCCATCATTTCCAAAACAACTCTAACCGCTTGGCTTTTACCCTTTACGAAGATATTTACAATATCAGTATCAAAGAGTGATTCATATCTACAATCATATGCATTCCAAACATAAATATCTGCCCCATTACCATTTGGTTTAGTTTGGGGGTTAATAGGGTATTTTTCTACATCTGATATATTAGCAATCTTTATTTCACCTCTATTAACACGTGTCTCAAGTTCCCCGTAATATCCATATTTCATTCCGTTGATGATATCTTCATCCGCAAATATCAACAACTGTGATCTTTGTTCAGTTTGCATATTTATATAAAATTAATGTTAAAGCAAAAATAATCAAAAGCAACAATATAAGCTTTTTATAAGAATGTTTTTTTCTGACCTTCTTCCCCTGCAGACATAAAGTTGAATTTTCATCTAATTCGTAACCAATTGTTTTCAGCTCTTTGTCCAAAGCAGATTTGTAATTAGAATCGTCTGTCAAAAACATAAAACTTAAAATCCTTCCAAGTTCATCTCTTTCATTCAAATGACCTTTGAAAAAGAACTTATCACCAACTTTGCCACACCATGGCTCTTTATTCCACAATGCCTGATCAGCCGCTTTTTTAATTTGGTCGAAAATTTCTCGATATTCGATAGTGTCTTTTATGATTACGCCATTACACGTAATAACATCTTTTTCGGAAAGACGTTTTGGTTGATACCATAATAAACTATTACTCATAAAGCAACAATGTCATTTTTTATTTTACTATAATTTTTAATTAAATTCAACGCATAAACCTCTGTTTTGATAGAAATACCTTCCACTTTAAAAGTACTCATCCCAATCGCATGTTTTATGTCTGCAGCGGCTTTTAGTTCATCATTTGTTTCGTATTTATCCAATTTCGTTCCAATAATTCGGCAAGAAACTTGATTGTAGTATTCTTTATTTTCTAGTATCGTATTGACACTGATCGCTTTTAGTCTTGCTTTGCATCGTTTTATTTGCTCATTCCATTTATAGTCGTTATAATCTTCTAAATTAATTAGATAATAAATTCTTGTGTTGGGCTTCAAAGCTTCTTTATAATAAGGCACCCATTCATCGTCACCACCAAAATCTTTAGTTTCTTCTATTCGTACAGTTTTTAATCCTGAACGAATCTTCTTAGTTTCTACCCCTACTTGACCCGTATTGTGATATACATTTGGGTCGAAATGTTCTTTTTTCAATTGGTTCCATAATGTAGTCTTTCCAGATCCTTTATCACCTAAAATCATAACACTTACTGTAGGAGGTTTAATAGGATTATATTTTCCTCCTTTACCATCTTTTTTAGAAACAGTACTTGTACAAATCATATTAACCCCATCTATCTCTATCGAGAAAGATTCTGGGCGAAGATATTTCCTTTTCATCTTAATAATTTATTTGTTCGACATCTAATTCTGTCATATTCAAATACATAGTTTTTACTTATACTTGACTTTGATAATAGTATCATTGTCATTACCTGCAACGAAATCGACTTTTATATCCTCTGTAGGGATATTTAACTTTAGACCACGCGTATCTTTGGTCTTAATCTCCATTTCATCAACGCCTTGTTCTTTACCACTTCTAATCAAACACTCAATGGTTTCTCTTTTTGATTTATCTAAGCTTTCTGGCCCGTTCCCAAAAATTTTATCAAGTCCCTTTTCGATTATTTTAAGCACTGCTCCATAAGGGGAAAGAGGCATAGAAGAATTTATGAATTCTTTTGCTAATCTTAACCCTACTGAATTTGAAAGGTCAAACTGTTTTTTCATAATCATATATTTGAATCTTTAATCAGTTTATCTGTCATATCTCTAATTTATTGATTTTGATTTCTTTCTTCACGTCTGACAAGGTTTTCCTTGTCCAAGCGATAAAGTCTTTGTGTTACTCATTCCATTCGGCATCGCATGTGTCGAAATATCTCGAAGCCTCGATAAATGTTTTCATGTCTATCCTATTCTTTCTACTTTAAGATAGGCACTGCTCAATGCTCCTGCACGCTTAATATCCACTCCGTAAATACGCATAAACGCATCTACTACACTTTGCCCACCATTAGTATGGACAGGGTCATCAAATCTGTTGCTTACTACATCAACACTCATTCCAGGCTCTAAACGAACACCATTGGTATTGATTCTCGACTTAACTGTTACTCTAAACAAAGGCATAACCATCTCATTTGTTTTTGCCAGGTTAAGCCCAAACAAGGCAGGATTAGTAATCTGATGTATATATATACAAAAAGTGTGGGCTTCGTACATCACTAATCCCACACGTCTAGGTCTCGCATTACCTCTCTAGTCAGGACAAGCAATGCGAACACCCACACCGAATATGATAAATCCTGTTACATCGAAACCTAAAATTACAATGCTACAGTCCAATTTCATACCCAGAGTGATGTCACAGTTGCTTTTTTGACTAGAGATTCAGCTTTATTGACCTTATCTCATCTAAGTTGCGAGTTTTAGACGTGTATCAAATCAGCGTTGTAACACCAATCATATATATGCTTCCTGCCTATCCATACAACAGAAGAACAGTCTGCAAATGCAAAGTTACAAAAAAATCTCATTTTAGTTTCGTTTTAACAAAAATAGAATATTTTTTTGGTGATTTTTACAATTAAGAGGTAAGATATTGATTATTTTTGTTTTATGCTAAAAGCAAAGATAATCAAAAGGGGCTGATACATCGTGAGAAGTGTCAGCCCTAAATTTATCAAAAAGTTTTTCCGAATAATATTTTTATATTCCAAGTTCTAACCGTTATTTCGCCAGATACTTTCTATCACCCCTTATTATTATACCACGATAGTTGGTGTCTGCATCATTCAACCTCTGTCCCTGAAGGTTATAGACAGAATTGTCAATTGTCAATTGTCCATTATCAATTACAGGTGTAACCCCTGTCACCACCTCTATCAGTGTAGGACACAGCACGGGCTCATCATAGTAATAAACGATTCCTTCCACGTTATAGTTTACATTATCTGGGTACGTCTGTCCTCCCATATACTTGAACAAATCATATAATCTGATTGTACTTATATTTATATCTTCCATCCGTACGAATCTGCACACATCAGCAGAATCGAACTTCTCAACGATATCCGGCACAACTTCATTCTGTCCTTTCACCTCAAACTGACTACTTAGGCATACTTCTGGATTTCCATAATAATTCTTTGTGTAACCCGTAACTCCTGTCAGCACATCGCCTTTCTTTATTCCCTGTCCATACATATTTCCGGCATCGTACAGAAGGATGGCTCCTGTCTCGTCTTTTGCAAAGATGTGCATATCGTATTTCTTCGTCACGGTGACATCATTCAGCCAGCACATAGTAAGGTCGTTCATCTTACGTGCTTCTGCTATGCTGACAGTCTTATCTACATGCAACAATACTGCTACTGTCATCACCGTTTCGCCACTGCGTAATATCAGAGAGTCCATATAGTCGCCAGTATCATTGACCTCATACGAGATTATTACATCATCCCCATCACGGTCCAAGATGGTCCTATCCAGTTTGAATACCGTGCCATCCTTCAAAGAAGCAGTAATATCTTCTTTCAAGTTCATGGCCTGTACGGTGAGTTTCTTACTGTCCTCCATCTTCCCCTCTGTCAGCACCCGAGTACCAAAGTTGACGAAGTTACATTGTATCAAAGGTTTTGTGATATCTACCGAATCCTGACGGCGGTATATTGCCACTGGTGTATATTGTGCCTCTGCATAGCACGCAAAGATAGGTCTTGAATTTGAACCATTTGGATTAAACTGTATCAGGTTGCTGCGTGATTTTCCGTAACTCTTCACGACAGCCTTACCATCAGCACTTATCTGCACATTCCACAAGCCATAATTACCGTAATTCTCACTACGATATTTATCCCATACCGTCAAATAGTTGTTTGCACCACGGTTAGGATTACCGCCACTTGCAACAAGATACCAATTATATATATCCAGAAAGGCTATGCTGTCGCCATGACGCTCCACCATGTAAGAATACTCCTCCCCTGCCGTCACCACTTGACGGTCTTCATCATAGAGTGCCTTTACTGCAGCGATATTGTTTTTTGAGAAACTGTCATCCCATATCCCCATGACATAGTTTACATCTGGTTTTGCCACGCCGAAGAAGATCTCGTCGCCATCCTGTAACTGAGTAGCATCTGTCACCAGTTTGAACACACTACCCGTCACAGAAGGATTGTTAGGGCTGCCATTATCAGCCTTTATCGTTATGGTATTGATATATATTCCGTTTTCCGTACAATCCACGGACATCGTCACTTGCCCGCTCTCCTCACCAAACACCAGTTCCGCATCACGATTATATACCCCCTCGCCAGACACCTCTGGTTTTGTCACTGTGATACTTTTCTTGTTTCCGCCAACACTGATATTTATCGAACCCTTTCCCTTCGATGCGTTCTGGCAGAAGTTTACGATAACCTTACGAACCTTATTGAAGGTGATGACAGACGTACATCCTGCCCCTGTCGTCCCTGTCTTCACCCCCACTCCACGAGAGTACAGAGCCCCCTTCGCATCCGTACGTCCTTCGTTATAGTCGGTAGCCTCCTTGTTGCATATCCAGCCATCCGTCTTTGCATCTGTCACCACAGTGCCCACCTTCGACTTCCACGTAGTAGAAGTAAAGACGTAAGTTGTAGTAGCGGCATCAATCCCTACTGTCACACAGAAAATAAGTAGAATCAATATCAGAGACCTTTTCATATAGTATTAAATTATTTATTTCTGCAAAGATACGATTAAGTGAGCGATTTAGCAAAATTCATTTTGATAAATCCGAACGTGAGTATTAAGAAGGTCAACGGTCAACGGCTTTTTTTGCCTCTCGCAGAGAGCAGAGAGCAATCTAAGATTGCTACGCAGAGTTCCCCACAGGGGAATTGGTAATTAATAATTAATAATTAATAATTAATAATTGTAAGTGTATTTACTCTCTGCATTCTCTGCTCGTATGGAAAAAAATCTCTGCGTAGCAAGCAAAGCTTGCCTCTGCCCTCTGCGTAAAAATTCCGAAGGACTATGAAATAGGACTTGTATAGAATAAGAAATCAGGAATAGAAATTTATTTATAGGCATGATTTATTATTATAGACAATACTTGCAAAGCAAGCGGAATTTTCTCTGCGAGAGATAACAAAAAAAAAGAGTCTTCAAGCGAAGACTCTTTCTTTTAAGATTGATTTTTAATTTACTGGTTTATTATCAGGATTCTGTTCCAGTGCTGGGTTACTGTCAAGGTCTGTCTGAGGAATCTTGAACAGGAAGTTCTTACCTGCCCTGAAGTTCAGCTTACTTTCGAAGTAAGGCATACCCTCTGCCAATCCTCTTGCGCATTTTTCTTCACAATATTGTCCTAAGACACCACGACGGAGTTCATCAAAGAAGATCTTGCCTTCACCAACAAACTCATAACGACGCTGCTGGAAGATTTCTTCATCAACGGCAGCCTTGTCTGTTTTTGTGAAGTTTGTCAAACCTGCACGGTTACGTACCATGTTGAGATATTTCAAAGGATCACCGTCATTGAGAAGGTTCAATGCTTCAGCATAGTTCAGCAACACCTCTGAATAACGCAGCATCGGGAAGTTTGCACATGGATGCTGGAGAGAAAAATCTGTATGCTGGTCGAAATATTTGCAGTTGAATGGGCAACGAAGTTCCATGTTCTTGTCGTTAGTAACAATCTTTGATGGATCTGTTGGGCAATACCACTTGATCTTATCTGCATCGAATAGATACGAATAACCTGCATCATCCTCGAAATAGGTAAGATGTGCATTTGCACGCTTGTCACCGTTTTTAACCATTTCCTGATGGAGGTAAGAGCTGACGCCCATACGTGCATACTGGTAGCAACCCATATAATGGTTGTATGTACGACCTAAACCGAAGCGGATGTGCATACCGTTGTCCTGTCCGTACTCTGGGCTGAACTGCAGTTCGAATACTGCTTCGACATTGTTCTTTGCACCAGCCTCATTGAACCAATAGAACTGATCTGTAAAGTTCTCCATCAGTTGATACTTACCAGATTTGATGACAGCTTCACTGTATGAAACAGCAGCTCTCAGATCACTTTCGTATTCACTATAACTTCCACCCTTGATTGTTGCACGATAGAGATATACTTCACCGAGGAGAGCCTGTGCTGATGCTTTTGTAGCACGCCAGATTTCATATCCTGATGTTCCGCGTTCAGGAAGCATCTCAATTGCTGCTTCAAGGTCTTTGATGATACGGTCGTATGTCTCTGCTTCTGTTGCACGAGGCATCTCAAGACCATCAAGACCTTTGGTATAATCCGTAGGCAGTGGCACTGGACCGAACAAACGCAGCAAGAACCAGTAAGAATAAGCACGAAGGAAGTATGCCTGTCCCTGTATCCATGCTTTGTGAGTTTCATCTTTGACAACATCTGCACGAGCAAGAACGATATTTGCATCGTTGATAGTTACATAGTTGTATCCCCAAACCTTATAAACACCCATATCTCCAAAGCTGGCATTATTGATGTCATACCAGTAGTTAAGAGTCTGCATGCTATTTTTAGGATATGTAGGCCATGCCTGTTCTGTAAACAGTTCGAGATTTGCCAGGAACATCTGGTTATTATCTCTGTACATATTACGGAAGCGATTATATACCGTATTCAGGGCTGCATTCACTTCACCTTCTGTCTTATAATATGAACCCGGATCAATGAATGTATAAGGTGATTCATCAAGATTTCCACAACTTGAAAATCCTCCAATGACAGCAGCAACTAATGTGGTGCCGATTAAAAATTTCTTTATAGTTTTCATAATCACGTAATTTAGAATTTAGCACTGATACCGAAGAGAATAGTCTTTGCGAATGGGTTACCAACGTCACCATTCTCTGGGTTGTATCCACGATGATTAGCCCATGAAACGAAGTTCTGGAAGTTTACAGTAAACTTAACTTCCTTGAACAGATTACGTGGGATAAGATTTGAGAAGTCATAACCTACCTGGATATTTCTGAGAATGAAATATGCCCAGTCAGCATTTGTACGGTCACTCTGATAGATGCCGTTAGCACCTGGTCTTGGGAATGAGCCACCTGTATTTGTCTCGCTCCACATACGGTCATAAGCATACTGGCTTGGAAGACCGATGAGGTCTCTTACGCTGTTCTCTGCCCACAGACAGTAACTACCTGTGTTCTGATAACCGATAGCCCATTTTGTGTTGTTAGCATACATATCTTCAGCACCTGCAATTGAAGCATATTTGAAAGCGCCCTGACCATAGATATCCAGAGTAAACTTCTTCCATGCTACATTTACGTTGAAACCATAGAAATAAGGAGGTTCTGCAGAGCCCATGCTCTTATAGTCCTTCTGAGTGATAGAACCGTCACCGTCAACGTCTTCATACATTTCTTCACCGAGTTTAGCATTTGCTGCTGTATTAGGAACATAGCTCTTGTACCAGTCGAGAGTTTCCTGATCCTTGATGATACCAAGTGAATGACGTGCATAAATTGCGTTTACAGATTCACCTACAACCAACTTCTGGTCAATACCCGTGTTACCTGTCTGGATAAGAAGTTCATCCTTGCCGTTGTAGAGTTCAGTAATCTTGTTCTTGTTGTAAGTAAAGTTTGCACCTACGTTGATCTTCCAGTCACTGTTATGGAATACGTCAGCGTTTACTGCAATTTCAAGACCCTTATTGTTCACTTCACCCACGTTGCTGAGCACTGAGCTGAAGCCAGAAGTTGAAGGAATTGGCACATTGAAGAGCAGGTCTGATGTATTACGGTTATAGTAATCAACAGTAAGGTTTACTCTGTCGAATAAACCGAGGTCGATACCGAGGTCAAACTCTGTTGTACGTTCCCATTTCAGCTTGTCATTACCAACTGATTCATAGTAACCAGTAAGAGTGTTGTAACCGTCAGAGTAGCTTGCCATCTTAGGGTCTGTTGCCAGACGTGCGAGTGACTGATAGTTACCGATTTCCTGGTTTCCGGCAACACCATAGCTCAAACGTACCTTCAGGTCTGAGATAGGCTTAACATTCTGCATGAACTTTTCCTGAGAAACACGCCAAGCAGCACCGATTGATGGGAATGTAGCCCACTTGTTGTCCTTACCGAAACGTGAAGAACCGTCAAAACGTATTGTTGCTGTCAAGAGATATTTGTCTGCATAAGCATAAGATGCACGGCCAACCCAAGACATCAGCTTGTTTGAATAAATGTCACTTTCCTGCTTGAGGTTTGTAGCACTTGCAAATGAATATGCACCAAGTTCGTCATTGTCAAAGTTTCCTGACATTGAGCTTGAATTGAACTTATAATCCTGCCAAGAATAAACAGCAGTAGCAGTCAGGCGATGAACATCATTCCAAAGGTTTGTATAAGTCAGGATGTTATCAACCAGAACGCTGCGTCCTCTCCACCATGCCTGTGAACCATCACTTGTCGTGTCACCGGAAGAAAGTCTCTTTGGTGTCTGTGAAGAACTGAACTGATAGTTGTGAGAATCCTTGATATCATAACCGAGATTCAGTCTGTAGTTCAAATGTTTTGTGAAATTCAACTGTCCGAAGAAGTTACCCAAGAAACGGATATTCTTTGTTCTGTTAGTCTGAGCATTGATACTTGCGATAGAGTTGAACTTTTCACTGTGATCAAGGATATTGTAAGAACCATCCTCTTTATATACAGGGTCAGTAGGCCATGCACCACGGAAGATATCATTCGTTACGACCTCTCTCAACTTATGCTTGTGAGAAGTTGTGAACTGCATGCTTGAACCGACAGTGATAAGATCATTTATCTTGTGTTCGATGTTGTTATGAATCATGAACTTATCAAAACCTGTTGACTTGATAAGACCGTCCTGATCATAGTAACCGAAAGATACCATGTACTTTGTTCTGTCTGTAGCACCGTCAACAGTTACACCATAATCCTGCAGAAGAGCAGAACTTTCTATTGTTTCTTTCTGCCAGTCTGTGAAAGGACCATTGTAGCCATTAGGGAACGGACGAGTATCCTTTCCTGTAATATCATCATTATTCTTATATGCGTATGCAGAATTGATGTAGTTGACAAAATCCTGACCGGAAATAGTCTCTACGAGACGACCGCGCATCTGAACACCGAGGTTAGCATGTGCGCTCACGTTTGCACGTCCGCGCGCGCCCTTCTTTGTTGTAATGAGGATGACACCGTTAGTACCGCGAGAACCATAGATAGCCGTTGAAGAAGCATCCTTCAAGATTTCCATAGACTCAACGTCCTGTGGGTTGATGTCATTGAGGTCTGCGTCAACGAGTGGGAAACCGTCAACAACCAGCAACGGGTCTGTTCCTGCATTGATGGAACTGCTACCACGTACACGGATTGTCGGAGCCTCACCGACCAAGTTATTTGACATCACTGACACACCGGCTGCCTTACCCTGAATACCTTCAAGGACGTTTGCACCAACTTTCACGTTGAGTGCCTCCGGAGACAGTGACGTTGCAGAACCAGTGAGGTCTGTCTTGCGGGCAGTACCGTAACCGATTGCAACAACCTCGTCAAGAGCGAAGCTTGTGCTCTTCAGCACTACGTTAACGTTTGACTTGCCGCTTACATTGAGATCCTGAGATTCCATACCAACGTAAGAAACAATCACATGACTTTTTGAGGAAACATTCAAACTGAACTCACCGTTCAAGTTTGTAGTAGTAGCATTTGTTGTACCCTTTTCGATGATTGTTGCACCGATGATAGGTTCACCATCTGCATCCTTAACTGTTCCCTTCAGCGTGTCTGCTGATATTGCTGTTGTGATAAACAAACACAGTAACGCCAGCGAAATACGAAAAAATTTCATTTTTGACATAACATTGTAAGGTTTTAGTTAATAAATAGGTTTAATTAGTAAAATAAGTTAATTGTCGTTCAAAGGTAACTACATTTTTTCATACTGCCAAACATTTTTTAATATTTTTTTAACATTTCCCAATAGAAAGCATTTATTCCGCTTTATAGACAGTCCCATCTGAGAGTTTATATTCTACTATGCCTTTATATTTATGCCATTTCAATGACTCAAATAAAAAATGCTGGTCAGAAGAATTATTTTGATGAGAATTCATGCTATCTACGACAATTACATCTTTGTATATTCCCGGTTTAACAAAATTTCTTGAATCCTCAACAGGCATAGCATAACGTTCAGCCAAGATAATGGTTATTTCCGGATCTTGATTGTCTTTTATTTTCTCAAATGAAATATAAAATTCTTCATCGTTACCATTATGTCTTAACAGTCCTTCGCAGTATGAATATGCTTCAAAAGTAGAGCCAGGAGTGCCTTCCAAAAAGAAGTACCATTCATCATATCTTTCTATTACATACTTTTCAGTAATTCGTAATGTATCGATTCCGTTATTCGTCTTGAATGTATAGGACTGTAATGTGTCGTATATGTTAAAATACAAACTGTCATGTTGAGTGAAATGGTACATTTCCGTTCTTTTCAAACATGATGACATGAATACACCTGCAACCAATAAAAATACTATATAGATACTGTGATTTTTCATTATCTTTTGTTTTTCTTAAATGTTTCTATCATATCTTTAATTCTGTGCGAGAGACCGACTCTTGTACCAATTCCCATTGTATATCAATCTCATAGTCGCAAGTATTCAACCCATTCATCGTCTCGTATTCTTTGATGTTGTATATCTCTCTGCGAAAGTACATAAAAACAAAAACAAAAAAAACAATTTCTCAAACCATTCAACCGTTATTTGTGCTTTTTCCGATAACTTTTTCATTTTCCACATTTTGGGTAGTCTCATTTATCGTCCCAACAATTAATTTTAATACCACAAAGATAACAATTTATTTTCGCTTCTGCAAGATAGAATGTAAATATATTGCAAGGTGCAAGCAACAAAACTTGAAGATGCGGCACACCATACGTGAAGATGCGGTACACCATATGTGAAGATGTGGCCTACCGTACGTGAAGATGCGGGTAACGATACGTGAAGATGTGGCACACTATACGTGAAGGTGCAACCTACACAACGGGCTTTTAGCTGTCACCTGACGTGCTTTTAGCTGCTATTCATCCCAACGAGAGCTGTCGGTTGAGCGAAGGGTAGCTGTCGAACATCTAAGATGTCAGCTCTCGAACATCTAAGATGTTAGGTCTCGAACATTTAAGATGTTAGGCAACGAACATTTAAGATGTTAGGCAACGAACATTTAAGATGTTAGGCAGCGAGCATTTAAGATGTTCGGCAACGAGCATTTAAGATGTTCGACAACGAGCATTTAAGATGTTCGGCAGCTAAGAACACGTCAAGTGACAGCTAAAAGCAC
>JAKSJA010000017.1 GCA_024398495.1 Bacteroidaceae bacterium
ACCGTCAGCTCTCTGACGATAATTAAAACTTGAATTTTGAAACATTATAACATAAAACAACAAACAAAAATTAAAACATTATGAAAACCAAACGCGGTCTTATTAAGTTCATCCTTTTCAGTCTCATTACATTTGGAATATACCCTATCGTAGTGTATTCTCTCATCTCGGAAGAAATAAACGTGACAGCAACGCCTCACGATGGCAAGCATACCATGCACTACTGTTGGATTTTCTTCATCCTCTCATGGCTGACATTAGGTATCGCAACCCTTGTATGGTGGCACCGCATCTGCAACAGGATAGGAAACGAGTTGAGTCACCGCAACCTGCAATACTCTTTCAGTGCTGCCGACTTCTGGCTTTGGGGTATCTTAGGTTCATTGATAGTGATAGGACCATTCGTATTTATCCACAAGCTGATGAAAGCGATGAACTTCATCAATGCCGACTGGAACAGAGGAAATAAATAGATTAACACAATATAATAAACAAAGGGAAAATGCCTAAAGTCCTTCTATACATAACAGCAAAATTGTTTTGGACGTTCCTTTTTTACAATAAGGATTACAATGAGAATCGTGCTCACGTTCACGTTGGCAAAAAGGATACCCAAAATCTTTGTAAGATTTGGTTAGAACCTAATGTAAGTATTGCAACACAAGGCGACTTGACAGATGCATAGGCAAAACAAGTACTGATGTTAGCAGAGACTTATAGAGATAAATTGTTGTTTCAATGGAAGAACTTTAAGGAAGGAAAAACAATAAGAATAATTAAAATAATAAAATAACATGTTTGCAAAAGAAGGATATTGGAACGTGACTCCGCAGATAAAGTCAATACTGTTCCCGATGCGTGGAAAGTGGCAGGTCAACCTTGTGGATGGTAGAAGTGTCGTGATGCCGATAAGTGCTTTCCCGTCATTGAAGAAAGTTCCCGTAAGCCAACGCTCACAATGGTATCTTATGGGAGGAGGAGTGACGTGGGATTCCTGCCCGGAAGTGATACACATAGAACAGATATTAGGTGATTATCAAAAATACAATCACGAGGCAGATGTAAGAACATAGTTAATTGATAATTGATAAAAAGAAATAATAAGATGTGCTGAATTGCAATCTTTCATAAACATAATTAAACAAATAAATAGATGCTGACAAAAATTTAGTATGGCAGATGTAGTAAGATACGAAAATGTAAAGGATAAACTTTTGGTCATCCGCAAATAGCAGGTGATACTAGATTGTGATGTTGCCATGCTCTATGGGGTAGAAACAAGAGACATTAACAAGGCTGTAAAAAATAATCCTGATAAGTTTCCGAAAGATTCTATCTTTCAACTTAATAATCAAGAGTTTGCAGACTTGAAGTGGAAATTTTCCACATCAAGTTCTGGGTATTCCATCAGTTGCAACTACTCCATAGAGGAAAATCTCTGCGTAGCAATCACAGATTGCGTCTCTGCCACTTCGCTAGTCGAAGAAACAAAAAAAACGAGAAACAGAAAAGAAACAACTAAACAAAATATATAAACAACAAAAATAAAAATTAAAAACATTATGAAAAAAACTTATCTTTATTCATTATTCGCAAGGTACCTAACCTTGCTCATTCTCGCTCTTCTGAGCACAAACCTCGCGTGGGGAGAAGACACGTGGGAGAAATTAACAAGTGTACCTAAAGCCGGAGATGTTGTAATCTTAGTCAACGAAACTGCTAAGAGAGAAATGACAGAGATTTCCACAACATCAACAAAGTATGGTCTTGCGACAACATATAAAACATCTCCTGCCGGCAGTTATCCATTGACAGTTTGTGCAGGTAATAGCGATGGATCATTAGCCTTTAAAACAAGAGACAATAAGTATTTATATTGGAATAGTGGCAATTCTCTTGATGTCAATGCAACACTTGATAATAAGACTTCATGGACAGTAACAGTGTCAAATGGTAACTTTACTATTACAAATGTTGCTACTAATGCGCGCGTTATTAAATATAATAAAAATAGTGGTCAAGAACGTTTTGCATGTTATGCATCTGGACAAGAAGCGGTTCAAATGTATAAGAAACAAAGTTCTACTCCAGTCGAGCCAGTTGCTCCTTCTATCACGACCCAACCAAAGGGTGCTTCTTACGAAAAAGATGCTACTGCAACAGCATTAACTATTGCAGCATCGGGAAATCCTACCCCAACTTATCAATGGTATTCTAATACTACAGAAAGCACTTCTGGCGCATCTCTTATTTCTGGTGCAACCAATGCTTCTTATACCCCGAGTACAGCAACTATCGGTACTAAGTATTATTATTGCGTTGCTACGAACACTCAAGGTTCTGCAACATCTGATATTGTCGCCGTAACCATAACGGCTGCTCTGCCAAAGATTACAATTACAGCAGATAAAATTGCAGATTTTGGAAGTTCTTATAAGGAATATACTTGGACTGCTAATGATGTTTCAGGAAAATGTTGGGCATATCGTGGTGGTTCGGAAGGAAGTTATAACATCCAATTTAACAAAACAACTTACGTATATAACACAACTGCAGTTCCAGGAAGAATAACGTCTGTAAAGATGACCAAGGTCTCCGGAACAACAAGAAGTTGGTCTATTTATGGTGCAGACGAGGCATTAACTGGAGATAATTACACAACTGCAGGAACTCAAATTGGAAGTGCGCAAGAAGTTTCAAATGAAACAGGCACAACATGGAATGTTCCGAATGATAAAAATTATACCTATTTCTACATAACAAAAGCAGATGGTGGCACTAATATTGGTGAAATCGTCATCACTTACGAAGAACCCAAAACACTCACATCTATCGCAGTAAAGACAGCTCCAAGTAAGACAACTTATAATGTCGGTGAAACCTTTAATCCCGCAGCTCTTGTAATCACAGCTACGTATGATGACGAATCTACTAAAGATATCGCTTATTCTGATGAAACAAAAGATGACTTCACTTTTAGTCCAGACCTTACTACTGCTCTTACAGCTGCAAACAATCAAGTTACTATCACTTATGGTGGTAAAACGTGTAGCCAAACAATCACTGTAAACAAGATTGCAACCTCTCTTGCATGGAGTGCTTCCTCTTATGAGGCAACTATCAGTGAGCAAAATGAATATCCAACCCTTACTACTACTCCTGAAAACTTGTCAGGCGTGACATATAGCAGTTCAAATCCTGATATAGCAAACATTGATGCAAACACTGGGGATATTGAGTTAATTGCTGCAGGCGAAACAACAATCAAAGCCTCTTTCGTAGGGGATGACACGTATCAAGCAGCAACAGATGCCACTTATACGCTGACTGTTAAAAAGAGTACTGATACTCGTGCATTTGTAAACATCACATCTGTTAGTGCGGAACAAACTACTATCATAAAGGGTGGAACGACAACTCTTACGGTAACAAACGATCAACAAGACTGGACACCTTCTTATACGTACACGAGTGACAATAAAGATGTTGCCACAGTTACAGACGGTGTGATTACAGCTGTTGGCAAGGGTAAAGCCACAATAAAAGTTTCTGTAAATATTGCTGACGAAGACCCTAACTACCGTGTAGGTGACACACCATCTAAAACAATTGAAATTACAGTAAACAACCCATCTCATACTGCACAGTTCTCTGTAGATGGTGCAATTGATGAGAAAGATAATGTCACCGCAGAGGAAGGGACTACAATAACCTTCCCTGCAGACCCAAGTACTACAGTAGAAAAGTATGTGTTTAAGGGTTGGGTAAAATATCCTATCACTGAGCCTCTACAAACCGCACCAGACTTTGTCAATACAGAAACTGAGACAATGGGTACAGCAGACATCACTTACTATGCTGTATTTGCAGAGAAAGGCGGTGGTGAACCTGCCGAGGAAAAGACTCAGACTCTTAAGTATGACACATGGTCTTGTTCAGGTTCTACAACAGATAAAAGTACTTATCGTTTGTTCCATTCTGGAAGTTATATTGAATCCGCAGAATTTGACTTGAGCAAGTTGTTAAAGGTTATCGTCTATGGTGGTACTTTCGGTGGTGACTCATATAATTCTCTCACTATTGGTGACGGAACAAACACATGGAAATCAGTAACAGTTTCTGGTAAGTCTGAAACAGGAACTAACACTTATACTGATGGAACTCCTCTCAGCGGAACAGGGAAACTTCGCATTACATCAAACTCAGGTACCGCAACAGGCTCAGGTGTCCGTATTTCAAAAGTCGAAATCTTCACTATGGAAGGCGGTTACACTTACTCCAACTACCGTACAAATGTGACTATTCATGTTACAGGTATTTCCGTTAATCCTGCCACGACGACGGTTCTTGCTGGACAAACAAAAAAATTAGAAGTGACAATCACACCTGCTGATGCCATGAATAAAAATGTGAAATGGACTTCAGACGACGAGAGTGTTGCTACTGTTGATGCAAACGGTTTAGTTACTACTCTCAAAGCAGGAACTGCGACAATCAAAGCCACTTCGGAAGATGGTGGATTTACCGATAATTGTGTGGTAACAGTAAAAGCTCTTAATGCTATCAGTGTGAAGACAGAGCCAAGAAAGGCTTATCTTGCTGGGGAAAAGTTTGATCCAACGGGACTTGTGATTACTGCAACTTATAGCGATACAAGTACAGAAGAGGTAACTTATTCTGACGAGACAAAAGATGATTTCACATTTGAGCCAAATCTGGAAACTCCATTGAAGGCATCAAATGATAAGGTCACTATTGGATATGGTAACAAGGCTTGTGATTTGTCAATTACTGTTAGAGAACCGAATGTGTATCATCTGGTAACAGATGCAAGTCAGTTGTCTGTCGGTGATGTATGTATCATTGTTACAAAAGACAATACTCGTGCAATGAGCACAGACCAAAAGCAAAACAATCGTGGATCTGTGGAGATTGTAAAAAATGATAACAAGATAACCGAAGTTAATGGACTTCAAGAATTGACATTGAAAACAGGAAAAAAAGAAAACACTTTTGCTTTCTATACAGGCAGTGGTTATCTGTACGCAGCAAGCAGCGGAAACAACTACTTGAATACAGAAGAAACACTTTCAGACAACAGCTCTTGGAGTATCAGCATATTAGATGGTACTGCGAATATAATTGCACAGGGAGAAAATTCTCATAAAGTGATGCAGTTCTATGATAATAGTGGAAGTCTTATTTTCTCTTGTTATGAAAATGCAAGTCACGATGCTTTGAGTATTTACAAGAAAGCAAAAGACTATACTGTAACCATCGAAACACCGGAAAACGGAACTCTTGTAGTAAAGAATGGTGAAACCGAAGTGACGAGTGGAAATTCGCTCCCAACAGGAACTACATTGACAATTGAACCAACTCCAGCTGACGGATATAAATTTAAGAACTGGCAGTATAAAAAAGATATAGATGATAGTAAATGGACATCTAATACAACAACTTTCACTTATACAATCGGTCTTGAGAATGTTTCTTTTAGAGCTAATTTTGAGCCGAAACCATCATTTACAGTAACATACAATGTCTTCGGGAAGGGAATCTTTACAGAAAGTGTCTTGGAAGAAGAATCCATCAAGAACGCTCCGACTCCAACCGCATTGAAGGATTGGACATTTGAAGGATGGACGGCAGATGAAACGTACACAACAGGCAATACAAAACCTGAGATCTTTGATGTTTCGACTCCGATAAAGGATAATTTACCACTATATGCTGTCTTCAAGAAGTCTGAAGGTGAAGATGCTTATCAAAAAGTTACCAAAGCTCAAGAGGATTGGCGAGGCAATTATTTAATAGCATATAGTAACGATGTCTTTATGGATGGTTCCCTCGCAGGAGGAACATCGGGTGTTGGGGCAGCTAATTCATCCGTTGCACCAGGAGGCGCTCTGTCAGAAGACAAATCAACTGTTACAGTTGCATGGGGTGATGAACACTATGTAACTATTGAGGCTATAAATGATGAAGATTTGTCTGGAGGTTATGTTATAAAGAGCCATTCAACAACCACTCCGTATTTCTATCAAACAAAAAATGAGAATGGTATGGTTGCTACCGACAAAAAAGAGACTGCGGCTGTGTATCCTATTACAATTACCTTTAACAATGCGAGTGATATAGCTATCGCATTAGGAGGTGGTGCAGCAGGTGCTATTCTCCATTATAATGCAACTAATACAGGAAACATGTTTCGTTTCTATAAGAATGGTGGTCAAAGTTCTATCTATCTGTACAAATTTACATCTAATACAACTTATACTACAGAAATGCCAGAGGGAGCGACTGTTTCTGTTACTGTAAATCCTATTGGTAATGGTTCATTCTGTTCGACTGTAGATTTGGACTTCACCGACAGGAAGGATGTTGAGGCGTATATTGCAACAAGTGATGAGGGCGACAAACTGATTCTTAACAAGAGAAACAAGATACCTGCTGGTACAGGATTCTTCTTAATAGGCACTGGTGGTACTTATGATGTCCCTGTTACATCTGATGAATGTGATGACTGTACAAATAATCTATTGTCTGGAACGATAGTACCATATACTGTTAAAGAAGCTGATGTAGATTTTGTTTGGGCATTGTCAAAGAGTGATGGCAAGTTACATCCTGTTAAAGCTGGTGTGAAAATAGGTGCTGGCAAGGCTTATCTGAATAAAAACATAAAAGCTTCTGCCTTGAGCCTGATGATTGCTTCAGAGCCGACAGGAGTTGAGGAGATAAAATCTCAGTCAACAGTCAACGGTCAACAGTCAACGGCTGTTTACAACCTGCAGGGTATGAGAGTAACTACACCTAAGAAGGGTGAAGTTTATATCATGAATGGTAAAAAAATCCTTATGAAATAAAAAAATCCACTCCCCCTCCCACAAAAGGGAGGGGATGGAAAAGAAAAAGAACTGGAAAAAATTAGTATTATGAAAAAACAATATATCATACCAGACATAGATGTATCAAACATCGGACCGATACAATTCTTTGCTGGATCAGGAAGTGATGAAAGGACAATCGAAGAAGTAATAGATCCAGAAGATCCGGGATATTACATTGATGATGAGGACGACATAGGCTAACAAACAGCTTGTACACGAAGTTATACATACGTTAAGAGTGGGTGTGGCACTGACTGCATCCACTCTTTTTTATATGTTCCTCGCAGAGTAGCCCCCTCTGTATTTTCCCCAGAAGAAGAAGCCTCTCCTAAATCCTCACCTCAAGGGGAGGACTTCTTGATTCCCTTCCCTTTAGGGAGGGGCTGGGAGTAGGCTTCTTTTTTCTCCCTTTCCTTCAGGAAAAGGCTGGGGAAAGATTCCATTGACCTTAGTCCTTTGACTTGATTTTTTTAGACATAGCCTTTTTTTGATTTTATGGAAAATTTCATAATTTTGCAAGAAAACAATTTGAGTGATGAAGGAGATTGTTGACTTTTTGAATGAGCTGAGGGTGAACAACAACCGTGTGTGGTTTAATGAGCATAAGCAGCAGTATCTTGTGGCGAAGGCTGAGTTTGAGAAGATTACACAACAGCTCATTGACGGTTGTGAGAAGTTCGACTCCCGCATAAAAGGTCTGACGATAAAAGACTGCACGTACCGTATCTACCGTGATGTGCGTTTCAGTACTGACAAGAGTCCTTACAAGGTCCACATGGGAGCATATATTTGTCCTGAGGGTAAAAAGTCGGGGTATGCTGGATATTATTTCCATATCGGCACTGGTGTCAATGCAGAGGGCGTCGGTGATGGTTATCCGTACAGTCACATGCTTGCTGTGGGTGACTACCGTTTTCAGCCAGAGGTGCTGAGGGTGTTGCGTGAGGATATCGTGGCTGATGATGGTGAACTGGACAGGATATTGAAGACAAAGGTGTCTCCGTTGTTCTGTATAGACTTGGAGAGTGCTCTGAAGAAGGTGCCGGCAGGGTTTCCTGCTGACTCGCCGTGGGCGGAATATCTGAAGTTGCGCACGTTCTGCTTGTGCTGGTGTCCTGACGACAAGTTCATGAGGAGCAAGGATGTGATAGAACGGTCACTGGAGTTGTTCCGTTCTGCTCAGCCTTTCCTCGAATACATCAACAGGGCTATTGAGTATGTAAGAGAAGTCAACGGTCAACAGCCAACGGACAACGGCAAAAAGCCGTAGACTGTAGACAAAAAATTTGAAATGATATTGAAACGATTGTTGTTTTTTGTTATGATGATTATTGTCTGCGGTGGTGCGTGGGCGCAGGTAGAGAGTGTCACCAAGGTTGGGGACACCCTGCACATTGGCAATATTTCCACGGTGAAACCGTACGAAACAGTTGGCGATGCTGTCTCTCCGTATGGATTGGAACAGACGGACTTCGGCAGTTTTGAGAATAAGGAGAGGATGCCACTGGATTCTGTCAGACCTATGGCGATGACGTATAGGTTTGAAGGACAGAAGCCGATGACGGCATTGGGCAGATGGAATGGCGGCTGGGTGACGGGAGCCAACAATATCTATTTCACTCCATTGGTGGGCTATACGGCTACGGCGAATGTGCTGGCTGTGGAGAACATAGGCAGATGGGAGTTTATGGGTAATGCGGGACTACAGAAGTATGGCGGTATGGCGAATACTTTTACATTTGATGCCAGTGCCATGTACAGAATAAATAACAATGTGTCAGCAACGGTGTTTGGAAATTATCAGAGTCCCAGCTTCTGGAGTACCTACAAGGCACCTTCCGGATATCAGTATGGTGGGTATCTGTCTTTTGAAACAAACAACCACAAATGGGGTATCGATGTGGGGGCGCGCCATGTTTTCAACCCATGGAACGGTCAGCATGCGGTGATACCGATAGTGATGCCGTATTACAAGATAGGAAAGAACAAACTGGGTATAGACCTTGGTGGACTATTCAACAGAAACGGTGCTAATGATGGTCCTCCGATGTTTGTGCCGAAACCACGTCCGATGCCACCTGCGCCGAGAAGATGAGAAGGAAAAGGGAGAAATAAGGGGCTCTAGAAAAGCTAGAAATTCTAGCAGCTCTAGAAAATCTAGAAAATAGATGATAGATGATGAGTAAATATAGAAAAAAAGCAAGAGATTTGTTTCTGCAGGGATTTAACTGTTCACAGGCTGTGTTCTGTGCGTTTGCTGATGACTATGATATTCCACGTGAACTGGCTCTGAAGCTGTCGGCATCTTTCGGCGGTGGAATCGGCCGTATGCGTGAGACATGCGGGGCTTTATGTGGTGCCTGCATGTTGGCTGGCTTGGAAAAAGGACAGACAAAGGCTGGTGACAATAAGGCAAAGCAGGAAAACTACAAGTTGGTACAGGACTTTGCTGGAAAATTCAAGGCAAGGAACGGAAGTATAAGGTGCGGAGATTTGTTGAAAAATGCTGCCGCAAATGCCAATAACCCAGTACCGGAAGAGAGGACGGCAGAATACTATAAAGAAAGACCTTGTCTGAGGATGGTAGATACTGCTGTAGAAATTTTTGAGGATTATTTGAATAATTCAAAAATAAATCATTACTTTTGCATTCCGAAAAATAAAAGCCGTCTGTTTTGACGGCTATAAGTGGTAAGAATTATTAAAAAATATGGACAAGTTAAGTTATTCATTGGGAATAGGAATCGGTCAGCAGTTGCTTGACATGGGACTTAAGGACACTCTTGCTGTCAAAGATTTTAGTGATGCTATTGATGACGTACTGAAACAGCGACAGTTGAAGATAAGCAATCAGGATGCTCAGAAGATTGCAAACGACTTTTTCCAGAAACTGGAGCAAGAGCGTAAGGCAGCTATGGATGAGAAAGGTGCCAAGGCTAAGGAAGATGGCGAAAAATATCTGGAAGAAAATGCAAAGAAGGAGGGCGTGATAACATTGCCTTCCGGTCTTCAGTACAAGGTGATAAAGGAAGGTACAGGCAAACAGCCTAAGGCTACGGATAAAGTGGAATGTCATTATGAGGGCTTCCTCATTGACGGTACGGTGTTTGATTCCAGTATCCAACGCGGCCAGACTGCTACATTCCCTCTTCAGGGTGTCATAGCAGGATGGACAGAAGGTCTGCAGCTGATGAAGGAAGGTGCTAAATACCGCTTCTTCATCCCTTATACTTTAGGTTATGGTGCGCAGGGTGCAGGAGGTATGATTCCACCTTATGCCGCATTGATTTTTGATGTTGTATTAATAAAAGTATTATAAACGAAATAATAAATTGACTATTATGAAAAAGATTTTTGGTATTTTGGCTGTTGGAATGATGATTCTTTCATCATGTGGTAACAGTACTCCAAGTGCTGACCTTAAGAACAAGGTTGACACATTGAGTTATGTAATGGGTATGGCTAATACTCAGGGACTGGAACAGTATCTCATTGAACAGCTTGGTGTTGACTCTGCTTATATGGGTGATGTGATCAGAGGTATCCAGGATGCAGTAAATGCAGGTGACAGCAAGAAGCAGCAGGCTTACTTCGCTGGTTTGCAGATTGGTAGCCAGATCAGCAATCAGATGTTCAAGGGTATCAACCATCAGCTTGCTGGCAAGGACTCTGTAGAAGTTCTCAATACTAATGACTTCATGTCTGGATTCATTGCAAAGGTGAAAAAAGAAGAGACAAAACTTAATGTTGATTCTATGGCTCCGATGATTCAGACTATGATGGACGAGGTTAGAGCTACTTATCTGGAAAAGGACTTTGGCAAGAATAAGGTTGCTGGTGAAAAGTTCCTCAAAGATAATGGTAAGAAGGCTGGTGTCGTAACTCTTCCTTCAGGTGTTCAGTACAAGGTACTTAAGGCTGCTGATGGTGTTAAGCCTACTAAGGAACAGAGAGTTAAGGTTATGTATGAAGGCAAAACCATTGATGGTAAGGTGTTTGACTCTAACTGGGACAAAGAAGCAACTACAATGGGTGTTGGTCAGGTAATCCCTGGTTTCAGCGAAGCTCTTCAGTTGATGCCTGTCGGTTCTATATGGGAAATCTATATCCCTCAGGACAAGGCTTACGGTTCTAACAACGCTGGACAGATTGAACCATTCTCAACACTTATCTTCAAGGTAGAATTGAAGGAAATAGTAGAAGATTAAAGATAAATTATGAAGAGATTCTTTTTCGTTCTTGGTATCGCGATATTGTCGGTATCTTCAGTTTCTGCTCAGTCGCTGAAAACAGAGACGGACTCAATGAGTTACTCTGCAGGAATGCTCGTAGGAGCACAGATGATGGATATGATTCGCATGAACATATTACCACAAGTAAAGGGAGACTTGAATAATATCTATGACGAAACGAAGTTTTTTGACGGTGTTAAGGCTGCTGTGGCTGACGATAACACTATCATCAACAAGGACAGTGCCATGCGCTATTTCCAGACAAAGATAACAGCAATAAAGACAGCTGAAAAGGAAAGGGCACAGGCTGAAGGAAAAGAATTCTTGGCAAAAAATGCAAAACAGAAGGGGGTGGTATCGCTCCCTTCCGGTTTGCAATATAAGATATTGACAAAAGGTACGGGAGCAATCCCTACCAAAGATGATCTGTGTACTGTAAAATATGAAGGAAAACTGTTGAATGGAAAGGTATTTGATTCCAGTTATACCCGTAATCCTCAGACAACAGATTTCAAACCGTCACAAGTGATAAAAGGGTGGACAGAAGCCTTGACGATGATGCCTGTAGGCAGCAAGTGGCAACTGTTTATCCCTGAAAATCTTGCTTATGGTGAACGTGGGGCAGGTAATAATATCCCACCGTATAGTACATTGATTTTTGAAGTGGAATTGGTTTCAATAAAAAGTGGAAAATGAAACACGACAGTACAAATAACAATTTGAAAATAGACGAGTTGGATAAAGATATTCTCCGACAGTTGTCGAAGAGTGCACGTACACCGTTTAAGGATATTGCAGAAGTTTGCAATGTGTCCAGGGCTGCTGTTCATCAGCGCGTACAGCGTATGATAGATAATGGTGTCATCCTTGGCAGTATGTTCATCATCAATCCGAAATCAGTAGGATACATGACTTGTACGTATATAGGTATTCAGCTTGAAAAAGGTAGTTTTCAAGAAGTCGTTGCAAAAGAACTTGAAAAGATTCCTGAAATAGTGGAATGTCATTTCACTACCGGTCCTTATTCCATGTTGGTAAAACTCTATGCAAGAGATAATGAGCATCTGCTGCATGTACTCCGTGAAAGGATCTATCAGATAGACGGTGTTGCTTCAACGGAAACACTTATCTCTCTGGAGCAGGACTTTATACGTGAAGTGCCTATCGAGTTCGACGAAAAGGCAAGGAAGAGAAGAAAGAAAAAGAATGAATAATTACAACTGGAAGGAAAGGATTGCTGATATCTGCAAGTCATTTCCCGAAAGTGCAAGATGTCCCGTTATCGGTATAACGGGCAACTTTGGAGATAAGGGATGCGAACTGGCTGTCGGATATTATAAATCTGTCATCAGAGCAGGGGGCATCCCTATTATCATACCTCCTTCTGATGATAAGGATGTCATTATCAACACTCTTGACAAGATTGACGGACTTATCCTGAGTGGCGGTGGTGATGCGGACCCTCGTTATTTTGGAGAGGAACCGTCTCCTCTGCTTCATACTATAAGCAAGGAAAGAGATCTTCCTGAGATATTGACAATACAGTTGGCTTATCATAGACAGATTCCGATACTCGGTATATGCCGTGGCATTCAGATGATGGTATCTGTGCTTGGTGGCAGTATCCATCAGGATATTGGACATATAGAGGGTGTCCTGCAACATTCTCAGGAACAAGAACGCGACAAGACGAGCCATAGTGTGAATTTGAAGAAGGACTCTATTCTTTACTCATTATATAATAAGGAGAAGATTGAAGTAAATTCATTCCACCATCAGGCAGTAAAGGAAGTCGGTGACAAGTTTCGGATAATCGGAACATCATCTGACGGAGTGATTGAAGCTGTCGAAAGTACGGAACATAAACCTATGATAGGTGTACAATGGCATCCGGAATGTCTTGAAAGCGGTGCTCCTATTTTTAAATGGTTTGTGGAACAGGCAAGCCTTTTCCAACAAACAAAAGAAACACACAGACATATTCTTACCCTTGATTCCCATTGTGATACGCCGATGTTCTTCCCTCAAGGGATAGATTTCGGTAGCCGTGATTCCAAGATTCTTGTTGACTTGCATAAGATGGATGAAGGACGACAGGATGCAACGATAATGGTGGCATATCTGCCACAGAATGGAGAGTATGGAAAAGAATATGCAGACTCTATCTTTGACAAGATAGAAGACATACAGAAGAAAAACAGTGATTTCATCGGTATTGCACGTACATCAACAGAACTCTATATCAATAAGGCAGAAGGAAAGAAATCCATCATGCTCGGAATAGAAAATGGTAAGGCTCTGGAGGGTGACATTAACAATATAAAACATTTTGCGGACAGAGGAGTGGTTTATATTACTCTTTGCCATAATGGCGACAATGATATCTGTGACAGTGCAAAAGGTGCAACAACGCATAATGGTATAAGTCGTTTCGGACAGGATGTCATCCGTGAGATGAACCGTCTGGGAATCATAGTAGATATATCGCATGCAAGTGAAAAGAGTTTTTATGATGCCCTTCGGATGAGCGAAACGCCTATTGTATGCAGTCATTCTTCATGCAGGGCACTCTGTGACCATCCACGCAATCTTACTGATGACCAGATGAAGGCCTTGGCTGAGGCTGGTGGCGTGATGCAGATAACGGCCTATCATGGTTTCCTGAAGAAAGATGGGGAGGCAACGATAATGACTTTGCTGGAACATCTTGAACATGCCATAAAGATAATGGGAATAGACCATGTGGGACTCGGCACTGATTTTGATGGCGATGGTGGGATAAAGGGTCTTGCCAATTCATCAGAGTTGCTGAACTTTACTCGTCATCTATTGGCAAGGAGATATTCTCTTGAAGATATTGAAAAGATATGGGGACGTAATTTCCTCCGTGTCATGGACGAAGTGCAGGCGAGAGTTTAGCGGAATTAGTGGGATAGAGGGTTTTCTAAGTTTTCTGGGATTTCTTGGGGTTCTGGAGTTTCTAGGTTTTCTAGGGGTTCTGGAGAAATTTCATCTATGTTGCAACTATTTTTCTACTTAGTACGTCTAATACACAGAACACGGTAATAACGATAACCAAAATAAAAATTTAGATATGAAGAAATCAGTAATCATTTTATTTGTTGCTCTTTTGGGGTTCGGCAACTGCTTTGCAGAAGATGTGTTGGAGAAAAACATAAAACATGCTGTCATGCAGGTGGATAAGGTGGTAAACAAATCTGTCAAGAAGGCTATTGGAAAAGCTAATGACAGCATAGCCATGTCGATGAAATCAATGGATTCCATTGCTAATGCCATTGATACCATTGCCATAGCAGAGGATGAGGAAGACACTGCTTATTCCGAACCTCCACAGTTAAATGTGGATATTCATGATATTGTGGAACGAGAAGATATTTTGGTGATTGCGATTGTGTGTTTCAGCATTTTCATTGCTCCGTTTGTCTGTCTTATCGTATTGATATATCTCTTCTTTAAGTATAAAAGAAGGAAGGAAGAACAGCGTATTGAAATGATGCGCATTGGAGCAGCAAACAATCAGGAAATATCGAAATTTGTTAAGGATACTGTACCAGAGGAAGATGATAATGAACAGAAAGACAAAGGTATAAAACAGATGTGTCTTGGTGTTGGTCTTGGAATCTTCTTATTTATCATCTTGGGAAGATTCGGCGCTGCAATAGGTCTGTTGATATTCTGCATTGGTGCCGGTAAGTATCTCACTGGCAGAAAAAAGAAGAATAATCCAATGCAGCATAATGATGAGGATACAGAAAATAATCTAAATTCATAATTACATAAGGGGCGCAATGTTTTTTGGCGGGAAGATTAGTTTCGAAAAAGTTGTCAGAGAGCATCAAGCGTCGGTGAGACGCCTGATGCTCACCCTTACGAAAGGTGACGATATGCTGAGTGATGACCTTGCACAAGAGGTCTTCATTAAAGCATATATGTCATGGAACACTTTCCGTGGTATGTCAAGTATGAAGACATGGCTCTTCAGAATTGCATATAATGTGTTTTATGATTATACGAGAGCAACCCATACAGACATCGTAGCTTATGACAATGAATATGAGCATGAACAACATGTATATAGAGACAATTCAGATAAGCTTTTTGATATTAACAATGCCATGCAAATGTTGTCATTATCAGAACGGTTGTGTGTGACTCTTGCTTTGATAGAAGGGGAAAAGATAAAGGATGTTGCAAGAATCACCAAGATGAATGAAAACACGGTGAAATCGCACATAAAAAGAGGAAAAGAGAAGTTGGCCACATATTTGAAAAAGAATGGATATGGAAAATAAAAAGCATCAGAATAAGAAGTGTGTCAGCAATGATGACATGCTTGTCAGTCGTTTTTTGAAGGATATACAACCTGTCAAGGAGGATGATGGATTTACGGAACGTGTAATGGAAAGAATCCCTTCACGCCGTATCGAATGGGATTCATTGCTTTTCATGGTATGTGTTGTCGTTATAATGATTGCGCTGATGTTTACCGTCGGCAAAGATATAATAGTACATCTGCAGAATTTCCATGGGACAAGTGTCGATCTTGGTTCTTTCTTTGCAGCAAAAAGTATCTATATCATGCTGATATGTCTTTTGATGTCTGGGGTGGCATATTATAATTTGTACGAAAATTAGCGAATACCAATATTTATCTTTTTGAATCCGAAATAAATGAAATTTCTTGCGCTCCAATTGGTGTCATCCAATTGGTACTCAGGCGAGAAAAATCTCGGAATCTTTGGCATTGTCATTGAATTGCTGTACTTTTGCAATTTGAATGGATTTTGTTGGTACATTTTGTAGTTATCTGTCCACAAATGATGTCTAAATAAATGAAATTATAAACTTTAGATAAAATTTTTGATTGTTATGAAAAAATTATTTATGATGTTTACTATGATGCTCGTGTGCATCGTAGCTGTTGCTCAGGATATGTCACAGATTCCTGACTTACCTTTAGATCCTGATATCAAGAAGGGAAAATTGGATAACGGTCTTACTTATTACGTAAGAAAGAATGCTTATCCTGAAAAACGAGTAAACTTTTATATTGCTCAGAGAGTAGGTGCTATTCAGGAAGAAGAATCACAGAGAGGTCTTGCTCATTTCCTTGAGCATATGTGTTTCAATGGCACGAAAAACTTTCCTGGTAATGGAGTTATCCGTTATTGCGAAAGTCTTGGTGTTCAGTTTGGCAGTGACCTTAATGCGTATACATCTATAGACCAGACTGTATATAGAATCTGTAATGTTCCTTCTACCCGTCAAGCAGCTCTTGACTCTTGTCTGCTTATCATTCATGACTGGGCTTGTGGCCTTCTGCTTGAAGGTGAGGAAATAGACAAGGAGCGTGGCGTTATCCATGAAGAATGGCGTCTGCGCACAGATGCTCAAAGCCGTATGCTGGAACGTAATCTTGAAAAATTATATGCAGGCAGCAAATATGGTAAACGTTATCCTATCGGTTTGATGTCTGTCATCGACAATTTCAAATATGATGAACTGCGCGCTTATTACAAGAAATGGTATCGTCCTGACAATCAGGCAGTAATTGTCATTGGTGATGTTGACGTTGACTACACTGTCAACAAGATCAAGGAGATGTTCGGTAATATCAAATTGCCGGAAAACTGCCCACAGGTTGTAAATGAGAACGTACCAGACAATGCAGAACCAATCATCATCGTTGATAAGGACAAAGAACAGTCCTACAGTATCGTGCAAGCAATGTTCAAACATGATGCAACACCAGAAGCGATGAACAACAAGATGACATCATTGATTGAAAACTATGCAAAATTTGTTGTTGGCTATATGCTCGGTGCTCGTCTTGATGAGGTTGCTTTGAATGCTGACTGTCCTTATCTTCAGGCAGGAGCTTATGATGGCCAGTACATCTTCTCAAAGACAAAAGATGCTTTCACAATGTATGCCCTTCCAAAAGAAGGGAAAACAGAAGAAGCACTTGCAACTGTATATCGTGAGGCTTTGAGAGCTGCAAAGTTCGGTTTTACAGCAACTGAATATGCAAGAGCAAAATCTGAGTATCAGTCACGAATTGAAAAGGAATATACTAATAAAGACAAGCGTAACAATCAAACATGGGGAGATGAATGTCGTGATAACTATCTTGAAAATCACGCTGTTCCTGCCATGGAAGTACGCAATCAGTTTGCACAGATGGCTGTTCCACAGCTTCCGCTTGAGATGATAAACAGTTATATCAAAGAGCTTGTAAGTGAAACGGATTCTAACCTTGTCATATTGAATTTCAATACTGAAAAAGAAGGTGCAGTATATCCTACTGAGGTTACCCTGCTTGGTGCCATTCAGGCTATACGCGCAGAAAATCTCACTGCTTATGTAGATAATGTAAAGGATGAGCCACTGATGACATCACTGCCTAAGGCTGGTAAGATAAAGGCTGAAAACGACTATAAATTCGGTTATAAGCAACTGCTGCTGTCAAATGGTGTTACTGTATATATGAAGAAGACAGATTACAAGGCTGACCAAGTATTGGTAGAGGCTTATGCAAAGGGTGGCAGCGCAACTCTTGACGCTCCAGACTTCAGCAATAGCAAGCTTTACAATCAGATTCTCGGTGTTAGTGGTGTGGGTAATTTCGACAGTCAGGAACTGCAGAAGGCACTTGCCGGAAAGCAGGTTTCAGCAAGTGTTTCAATGTCACACACTTCTGACGCCATCGAATGTTCATCTACTCCGAAGGATTTGGAAACTATGATGCAGTTGATGTATCTGAATTTCACTAACGTGAAGAAAGACCAGAAGGCATTCGACAACCTTGTAAAGACTATGGAGGTTGCTTTGAAGAATCAGGCATTGAACCCACAGGTTGTATTCGCAGATTCACTACAGTCAACTCTCTATGCTCATAACCCACGTTTTGCTACGATGAAGGTTGAAGATCTGCAGGCATTGAATTATGACAGATGTCTTGAGATTCAGAAGCAGAGATTTGCTAATGCAGCAAACTTTACTTTCGTCATCACAGGTAACTATGACGAGGAGACGATACGTCCACTCATAGCAAAGTATATTGCTTCTCTCCCATCAAAGAAGAAAGCTACTTCTAACTGGAAGGAGATCTCAACTGTTGTCAAGGGCGATGCTGTAAATCACTTCACAAGAAAGATGGAAACTCCTACAGCAAACTGCTACATGTTCTGGATAAACGAAGATGCTCCTGTTACTCTGGAAACACAGATCAAGGCATCTGTTGCCGGTCAGATCCTGGATATGATATATCTGAAGAAGATCAGAGAAGAAGCCAGTGCAGCATATTCAGCAGGTGCTATCGGCCGTTCTTCAAAGCAGGGTCTGAAAAATATGACTCAGCTTGTAGGTATCTGTCCGTTCAAGTATGAAAAGAAAGACAGTGTCCTCCTCATCATGCGTCAGGAAGCAGAGGCACTCGGCAAGAATGTAGATGCTGACATGCTCACAAAGGTCAAAGAGTACATGATAAAGAATCTTGAAGATAATCAGAAGACTAATTCTCATTGGTCAAGTATTCTCTATGATGAGGTTATTTATGGCATTGACGGTGATACTGAATTCAGAAACATTGTCAATGGTCTTACTCCTGAAAGCATAGCAGATTATGTAAAGAATGTAATGCTTGCAGGTAAGACGCGTGTTGAAGTTGTAATGACACCGGAGTTGTAATGTCATATCTATTTTCATCAGAATCAGTTTCAGAGGGGCATCCTGACAAGATGGCGGATCAGATTTCTGACGCCATACTTGATCAGTTCCTTGCCTACGATGATAAAGCACACTGTGCCATCGAAACCATTGTCACCACCGGTCAGGTGGTGATAATGGGAGAGGTGAGCTCATCAGAATATATTGACTTGCAGACAATAGCCCGCAAGACAATACAGAAGATAGGTTATACAAAATCAGAATATCAGTTTGAAAGCAATTCATGCGGTATTCTTTCTGCCATCCACGAACAGAGCAGCGATATTGCTCAGGGGGTAAACAGGGCAGAAGAAGACAATCAGGGTGCTGGTGATCAGGGCATGATGTTCGGTTATGCCACCAACGAAACTGAGAGTTTTATGCCGGTGACCCTCTATCTTGCTCATAAACTGATGACAGAACTTGCTGCCATACGCAGGGAGGGCAGACAGATGACATACCTGCGTCCTGATGCAAAGTCGCAGGTTACTGTAGAATACAGCGATGAGGGTATCCCTCAGCGTATAGATACCATCGTTGTATCAACACAACACGATGAATTTGACGCAGATGCAGACAGGATGCTGGCCAAGATACGTGAAGATGTGCTGACAATTCTCATCCCACGAGTCAAAGCACAGATAAAGAGCGACAAAGTGCTTGCATTGTTCAACGATGAAATCAAATATTTTGTTAATCCTACAGGTAAGTTTGTCATTGGTGGTCCTCATGGAGACACAGGACTTACTGGTCGCAAAATAATTGTTGACACTTATGGTGGCAAGGGTGCTCATGGTGGTGGATGTTTCTCCGGTAAGGACCCATCAAAGGTTGACAGAAGTGCCGCATACGCAGCACGCCATGTTGCCAAAAACCTTGTTGCAGCAGGTGTCTCAGATGAAATTTTGGTACAGTTATCCTATGCGATAGGAGTAGCAGAACCAGTAAGCGTATATGTCAATACCTTTGGCAAAAGTCATGTAAAGATTACTGACGGAGAGATTGCGGAGAAGATAAAAAATCTCTACGATTTCCGTCCAAAGGCCATAGAACGCAGGTTAAAACTGCGTCAGCCGATGTACCTCGAGACTGCTGCCTATGGACACATGGGACGAACATGCGAAATAAAGAAAAAGACATTTACAAGTATGTACCATGAGACAAAGACCATTGATGTAGAACTGTTTACATGGGAGAAACTCGATCTCGTTGATACGATAAAGAAAGAATTCAATGTTTGAACCTCTGCCGATAGCGTATAATGTACAAGATGACAATATGGTGACAATCCTTATTGTCATCTGTTTTATTTTATGCGCCGTTTCTTTGGCAGAGATATGGAAATATCTCTTGCGAGAGTTTTCATGTATGTTCATCCGAAGGGACTATTCTTCATTTTTTGAAAGCCCATATATAATAAGGTATCAGATTTTGATGAATGTGCAGACTGTCATCATATATCCACTGCTTGCCTATTTACTTTGTAACAGTTTCAGTTTTCTCTTTTGTCTGTGTCTGTTCGCAATATACTTCTTATTGAAGAGATTTCTGTACCTGTTGACGAATAAACTTTTTTTCAACAAGAAACAACACTATAACTGGAATCACGTGATATTGTTCAATGTGTCTATACAAGGTGTGTTCATTTTCTTTCTTACAGTATTGAAAGTATATGTGGACATGCCAGACAAGGTTATATTGATATTGATTGCAGTTGTCTTGATATGGACGAAATTATCTCTTTTCTATAAGTCCTATGACATATTTTTCCGTAACATCGGTGGTTTTTTCCAAAATATTTTGTACCTTTGCGCGCTTGAAATAGCACCCCTTCTGACTTTGCTGGGAATCTTGCTGGGTTTCATAGATATGAGAGGTGTAATTGATATTATTGGTTTACAGTAGACGCAGATGATTAGGAAAATATTGGTATCGCAGCCTAAACCTGCAAGTGAGAAATCGCCTTATTATGCCTTGGCAGAGCAAAATAAAGTTGAAATAGTATTCAGACCATTTATTAAAGTGGTCGGTATTACTGAAACTGAGTTCAGGGCACAGCGTATCAATCTGCTTGACTATACCGCAGTGGTGTTTACCTCCCGTCATTCCATTGATAATTATTTCAAGATGGCAAAGGCTTCCAGAATTAACATCCCGGAGTCAATGAAATACTTTTGTGTGACGGAAACAATATCATTGTATATTCAAAAATACGTGCAGTATAGAAAACGCAAGATTTTCTTCGGCACTACGGGAAAACTCATTGACCTCATTCCTCTTATGGTAAAACATAAGACAGAGAAATATCTTATCCCTGTCAGCGATGTGCATTCAGATGATATAAACAAGACCTTTGATGCGGAAGGGCTGCACCATAAGGAGTGTGTCATGTACCGTACAGTAAGCAATAATTTCTCAAAAGGCGAAGTCTTTGATTATGATATGGTGGTATTATTCTCTCCTACCGGTGTCAACACCCTTATCAGTGATTTCCCCGACATCGCCGAGAAGAAAATTAAGATTGCCACATTTGGACCTGCAACAGCAAAGACAGCGGAAGATGCAGGACTCAACCTTGTTGTCAAGGCACCTTCATCTGAATATCCGTCAATGACGGCGGCGTTGCAGAAATACCTTGAAAAAGAACAGACAAAATAAAATCTCTCATGGCAGGTGCTACTCTTAAAAAGGAAGAACGTCTCAGTTCTTTTCGGCTTATAGAGAAGGTTTTTTGTAGGGATTGTTCCCGTTCCTTTTCTGTATATCCTCTGAGAGTATCATACATACCTTCCAATGACGGAACGCAGATATTGGTGACAGTACCGAAACATTGTTTCAAACATGCTGTTGACCGAAACAGAATAAAGCGTCATATTCGGGAAGCATACAGACGTAACAAAGGGTTGCTTGACAAGAGTGTCATCATGGCTTTCGTCTGGCTTTCTGATGATATGCTCTCGAGTGCGGAGACGGAGTATAGAGTGAGAATGATATTGAAACGGATTAACAATGCAGACAATTAAGGGTGCCATCGTCTGGATACTTTGTCTGCCGATACATTTCTACAGAAGATGTATCTCGCCATTGCTTCCGCCTTCATGCCGATTCACTCCAACATGTTCAGAATATGCTTTGGAAGCATTGAGAAAACATGGACCGTTGAAAGGTACACTATTGGCAATATGGCGCATATTACGCTGTAACCCATGGGGAGGCTCCGGTTACGACCCCGTACCATAAAGAAAAGCCTATCCCTAATCCCTAAACAATAAGGGAGGGAAGTAATGAAGATAAATAATAAAAAGAAAAAATATAAAAATGAAAAACTTTATTGAAGAACTGAAATGGCGTGGGATGTTGGCACAGATAATGCCAGGTACAGAAGAATTGTTACAGAAAGAGATGGTAACAGCATATCTCGGTACTGACCCAACAGCCGATTCATTGCATATCGGACATCTGTGTGGTATCATGATGCTCCGCCATCTGCAGAGATGCGGTCATAAACCTATCATCCTCGTTGGTGGGGCAACAGGTATGATTGGCGACCCATCAGGAAAGTCACAGGAACGCAACCTTCTTGATGCCGACACCCTATATCACAATCAGGAATGCATAAAAGCACAGGTAGCAAAATTCCTCGACTTTGAAAGCAAGGAAAACAACGCTGCTGAGATGGTAAACAACTACGACTGGATGAAAGACTTTTCATTCCTCGACTTCGCCCGCACAGTGGGCAAGCATATCACCGTCAATTATATGATGGCGAAAGACAGTGTTCAGCAACGTCTTAACGGTACTGCACGCGATGGACTTTCTTTCACTGAGTTTACATATCAGTTGCTTCAAGGCTACGACTTCCTGCATCTCTATCAGGCAAAAGGTTGCAAACTGCAGCTCGGTGGTAATGACCAGTGGGGCAACATGACGACAGGTACAGAACTCATCCGCCGTACTCTCGGTAACGAGACAGAAGCCTATGCGCTCACCTGCCCTCTCATCACCAAGGCAGACGGAAAGAAGTTCGGCAAGACAGAAAGCGGAAATATATGGCTTGACCCTAAACGTACTACACCGTATAAGTTCTACCAGTTCTGGCTCAATGTCAGCGATGACGATGCAGAAAAATACATAAAGATATTTACATCTCTGGATAAGGAAACTATCGACTCACTCATCGAGGAGCACCGCAAAGATCCGGGGTATCGTATTCTTCAGAAACGTCTTGCACAGGAGGTGACAGTCCTCGTTCATTCACAGGAAGACTATGAAACAGCCGTTGAGGCTTCTGGCATACTCTTCGGTAAGGGAACGAAAGAAAGCCTGCAGAAACTTGATGACGCTACATTCCTCAGCGTCTTTGAAGGAGTACCGATGTATGAGATAACGAAAAGCCAACTCAATCAGCCGGCAGTAGAACTGTTTACACAGGATACGGACATCTTCCCAAGTAAGGGTGAGATGAGAAAACTTGTACAAGGCGGAGGCGTCTCGTTGAATAAAGAGAAACTGACGGCTTTTGACCGTACTGTGACAGCCGACGACCTCATCAACGGCAAATATCTTCTCGTCCAGCGTGGCAAGAAAAACTATTATCTTATAACAGTAAAATAAAAAAATATCCGATTGCAAATCGTAAATCGTAAATAATTACTATCTTTGCAGTCGCTTTCCTGTCCTATGGTGTAATGGTAGCACAACAGGTTTTGGTTCTGTTTGTAGTGGTTCGAATCCGCTTAGGACAACAAAAAGTCGGACATTTTGTCCGACTTTTTTGTTTATACTAACTTTGACTTCGTCGAACTTAGGCTACACCAAGACAAAAACAAAAACTGCGTTTTAACGATTTTCCTTGTTTGAAAACATTACAACAAGTTCTATGTTTTCCAACAATTAAAATCTAAAATAATTACATTATTTTTGTTTTTGTTCTTGGTTTGCACTAACTTTGCGAAATAGAATGGCAACTTTTCATTACGAACCAATTATAAAACAACTTACATGAAACTTAAAAAACAATTTGGAGGTGTGGTAGTTCCCCTTGTGTCGCCGATGACTGCTGACGGAAAGGCCGATGTGGAAAGCGTGGAACGTCTAGTGAATAATCTTGCAAAGTATGGTGTTGCACCGCTGCTATTGGGCACTACCGGTGAGGGTAACTCGGTGCCTGTGGAGGAAGGTGCAAAGATGATTACTGCTGCGAAGAAGGCTGCTGCTGGCAGAGTTACTGTCTATGTAGGACTTGGCGGATGTTGTGTCAGCGATTCTCATGCTGCTGCAAAGAAATTCATCGCTGCCGGTGCTGACGTGATTGCTGCTACCCTACCGAACTACTATGCTTTGACACCTGAGCAGATGTATATATATTATAAAGAGTTGGCAGATGTACTTACTGTGCCTCTAATGCTTTACAACATAACGATAACCACGCACATGAGTATTCCTCTTGACATTGTGGAGAGACTTTCTCATCATCCAAACATTGTCGGTATGAAAGACTCTGAAAATAACATTCCTCGTATCGAGGAGTGCCTGAAGATGTTCAAAGACAGAGAGGACTTCTGCTATTTCTGCGGTTGTGCGGCAAACTCAGCTGTGGCTCTGAAGAATGGTGCTGACGGTATCGTGCCGTCTGTTGGCAACTTCATCCCTAAAGCATACCAAGACCTTTTCGAGGCAGGTATCAATGGTGACGAGGAAAAAGCAGAAAGACTGCAGCAATGGACAATAGAGATAGGCAAGATAAATACGGAAGGGCTTACTCTTGGTGAGAGTCTTGCCGGATTGAAGGTTATATGCAAGATGAAAGGTCTGTGCGACACATATATGTGGCCTCCTCTGACAGAACTTGCTCCTGAAATTGTGGATAGAATACAGAAACAGGTGCTGAACGCAAAGATTTAACAAAGTGAAATTTTAATATTATGGAACCGACATTGCATTGGATTGACATGCTTATCGTCATCATCTCCGTGGTGGCTGCGATAGGTGTAGGTGTATATTTCGCACGTCGTCAGAAATCAACGAGTGACTATTATAAAGCTGGTGGACATATCCCTGCCTGGGCAGTGGGAATGTCTATGTTTGCGACGATAATCAGTAGTGTGACTTTCCTTGCCTATCCGGGAAATGCGTATAAGGGTAACTGGATAAATCTGGTGCAAGGGCTTATGGTGCCAATCGTATTACTTGGTATGGTGTGGTTCATCGTACCACTTTTCCGCCGAGTGATAAAACTGAGTACATACGAATATTTTGACCATCGTTTTGGCAAGGTGGCACGTTACTGGAGTTCTATAGCTTTCCTACTTGAACATTTTACAAAGATGGGTGCTGTGCTGTATCTTATGGGGTTGGCGGCAACGACATTCCTCGGGGTGGATATAACACTCATCATCATAGTGATTGGTATTGTAGTCATATTGCTTACATTTCTCGGTGGAATGGAGGCAATTGTGTGGATGGACGTCGTGCAGGGCTTCCTCCTCATCCTCGGTGGTGTGTTGGCAGTAGGCATTCTTTTCTTCCTCATTGACGGCGGTGCAGGTACGGTGTTCAAGGTGGCTGGAGAGTTTAACAAGATAGATGTAGGACCTTATGACTGGGATTTCCAGCAAAAGACATTCTGGGTACTGGTGTTCAATGGAATGTTTTATGCTCTGCAGAAATATGGTACAGACCAGAGTATGGTACAGAGGTATCTTGTTGCCAAAGATGAGAAAAGTGCAAAGAAGGCAACATA
This sequence comes from Bacteroidaceae bacterium, assembly GCA_024398495.1. GTDB lineage: Bacteria > Bacteroidota > Bacteroidia > Bacteroidales > Bacteroidaceae > Prevotella. The sequence goes on from JAKSJA010000017.1 coordinate 25,596, forward strand.
TCTTGGTGTGGCAATGAGTGTTCCTACATGGGCACTGTTCATGTTCGTAGGCACATGTCTGTTCGTATATTACCAGACAAATCCGGGACTTCTTCCTGAGGGTACGATGGCTGACAAGGTATTCCCACACTTCATCGCAACAGAGATGCCTGTAGGACTTGCGGGACTTATCGTCGCGGCTCTTGTGGCTGGTGCCATCTCTACCGTTGACGCAGACGTGAACTGTATCTCTGCTATCTTCGTGGAAGACTATTATGCAAAGATAAAAAAACATGCTACAGATAAGCAGAAACTATATGTTGGACGTATTGCTGTGCTTGTAACAGGTGCAGCTTGTATATTGCTTGCATTGTGGTTCAATGAAATGGGCAATGAGAGTATTCTTGATTCATTATTCGTGCTTTATGCAATCATCTCTGCAGGTATCGTGGGCATCCTCGTTCTCGGCATCTTTACCCGCAGGGCAAACTGGAAGGGTCTTTACATTGGTCTGGCAGCAACATTGCTGTTTACGATATATGCATTGCTTACCGGTGCTGCCGCAGGTGACAGTGAGCCGATATTAAACTTGGGCGAATGGAATTTCACTCATCACAAGATGATGTTAGGAGTGTATTCACATATCGTGGTTATTGTCGTAGGATATATTGCCAGCTTGTTCTTCAAAGAACCGCTTGCTGACAAGAATCTCACGGTGTATGGATTTATTGAAGCAAACAAAAAAGCAAAGGAATGAAAGGAATCACATTGATGCAACCGCAGAAGATAGTCTTCGGCACTGGTTGCATGCAGCAGTTCTGCAAGGATTATCTTGCAATGGGACATAAGAAATTGTTTATACTTACGGCTCCCATATTGAGACCTATGGTGGAAAAATCCATAAAGTCTCTCGATGGAATCGCTATAAACATATATGATAATATCAATGCAGAACCTTCCGTGACTGATTTCAAAGAGGTATTGGCAAAAGCAAAGGCTTTCGGTGCTGACAGTGTTGTTGGTATCGGCGGAGGCAGTGTTCTTGACCTCGCAAAATTAGTTGCAACACTCCTTGACAGCGAACAGAAAGTTGAAGACCTTTTCGGTATCGGTTTCGTTGCAAGACGCGGTGTGTGGTTTGCATGTGTTCCTACTACGTCAGGTACTGGTAGTGAGGTGTCACCAAATGCCATTCTGCTTGATGAAAGAGATAATCAGAAAAAAGGTATTGTCAGCGAACATTTGATGGCAAACGCTGCATATATAGACCCTGAATTTACATGGACAGTACCTGCCAAGGTTACTGCTGAGACGGGTATGGATGCCTTGACACATTGTATAGAGGCTTACACAAATAAGTTTGCTCATCCGTTAGTGGATATGTATGCCATGATGGGTATAAAACTCATTGCCGCCAATCTGCTGCGTGCTGTCAGGGATGGTAAAGATGTGGAGGCTCGCGAAGCAATGTCATTGGGCAGTATGTACGGTGGTCTTTGCCTTGGACCTGTGAACACAGCGGCAGTACACGCTCTCTCCTATCCTATTGGCGGAGAGTTCCATAAAAGTCATGGATTATCAAATGCTGTACTGTTGCCGACTGTGATGCGTTTCAACATCCCTGCAAACACAAAGAAATATGCAGAGATAGCCATTGCCTGCGGTTGTGAACAGGGTAAGGACGATATGGGAACAGCAGAAAGAGGCGTAAGGTTTATTGAACAACTGTCAAAGGATTGCGGAATACCTCAGACATTGGCAGAGATAGGCATCCCACAGACGGCTGTTGACGGGATGGCAAAGGCTGCTATGGATTGTCAGCGGTTGTTGAAGAACAACCCTCGTGAAGTGACGGAACAAGATTGCCGTGACATATATAATGCGTTGTACTAATAAACCGTACAACCGTATAACCCCAAAACCGTAAAACCGTAAAACCGCAAAACCGTAAAACCGCAAAAAGAAAAATATGTTGAAACCAAAGTTGGCTATTACCATGGGCGATCCCGCAGGGATAGGTCCTGAAATCATAGTAAAGGCACTGAGTGAAAAGGCTGTTTATGACAAGTGTCTTCCGTTGGTGACTGGCGATGCAAAAGTAATGCAACAGGCAGCAAAACAGCTGGATTCATCGCTTAATATACACCCTATAAAGAATGTCGCAGACGCAAAGTTTGAATATGGCACTATCGATGTCTATGACTTGGATTGTGTGGATATGACGACATTCCGACTGGGAGAGGTACAGGAACAATGCGGTCATGCTGCTTTTTTGTTTGTCACAAAGGCAATAGAACTGGCAATGGCAAACGAGGTGGATGGTACTGTTACTGCTCCGCTGAACAAGGAGGCGTTGAATCTTGCAGGTCATCATTTCGATGGACATACAGAGATTTATGCCAATTTCACCAATACGAAGAAATATGCCATGCTCTTGGCTGATGAATTTCTGAGAGTTATTCATGTATCTACTCATGTCCCATTGAGAGTAGCATGCGATAGAGTGAAAAAGGAACGCATCATAGAGGTGACGGAACTTATCAATGATGCCTGTCTGCAGTTTGGTATCGAAGTACCGCGAATAGGTATCGCAGGTCTTAACCCTCATGCCAGCGATGGAGGGTTGTTTGGAGATGAGGAGGAAAAAGAGATTATTCCTGCAGTGGAAGAACTGAAGTCACGTGGTTTCAACGTGACAGGTCCTGTGCCACCTGATTCTTTGTTTGCCAAAGCTCGTTGTGGACAGTTTGATGGTTGTGTAGCAATGTATCACGACCAGGGACATATCCCATTCAAGGTATGTGGTTTCCAATGGGATAAGACAACAGGGAAGATGGAGAGTGCAGAGGGAGTAAACATCACTCTTGGACTTCCTATCATCCGCGTCAGCGTTGACCATGGTACGGCCTTTGACGTTGCAGGAAAAGGTGTTGCATCACCTTCTGCCATGCTGCTTTCAATAGATTATGCAACAAAGATGGCATGTTCACGACTGAAGGCAAAGGCATGACAGTTATCGCTGACGACCTTACGGGAGCGGCTGAAATAGCAGGCATGGCACCTGCGGGTACCGTTGTCATCGCTACCAATACGCGGTCATTGTCGGAGACAGAAGCTCAAGAAGAGACGGTACGTGTAATCAGACATTATGCTCTCACAAAGGAACATATCATATTCAAAAAGACGGATTCTGCCATACGTGGTCATATTGTAGCAGAACTGCAAACGATAATGCGGGAGTTGGGATACGAAAGATGTCTTCTGCTTCCGCAAAACCCATCAAAAGGAAGGGTGATAAAAGACGGAATGTACTATGTTAACGATGTCCCTTTGCATAATACATCATTCAGTTATGATCCGGAATTTCCTGCTGTTTCATCGGAAGTACAAGAAGTGCTGAAAGGTGCGTCTTATCTTTCTTTGAATGACAGGATGAAAATGGGAATAAACATTGCTGAGGCAAAATCAAAGGAAGATATTGAACTACAGGTGGGTAAGGTTGAGAGAGATACACTTGTCGCTGGTGCTGCCGACCTCTTTGCTGCGATTAGAAGTCAACGGTCAACGGACTACCCTATAACCGTACAACCGCAAAACCGCATAACCGTAAAACCGCAAAACCGTACAACCGCAAAACCGCAAAACCGCATAACCGTACAACCGCAAAACCGTACAACCGCAAAACCGCATAACCGTACAACCGTACAACCGCATAACCGCATAACCGTACAACCGCAAAACCGCATAACCGTACAACCGCAAAACCCTATAACCGCAAAAGGCCAACTGTCATTTGACGGATTTTCTTCAATAACCATTGTTCAGGGAAGCACGTTGAGTCAGGATTTGTCAACATTATCTTTCTTCAGTCAATACAACATACAGACGTGTCCGATGCCTGATGATGTCTTCGACGGTGCCGATAGGACGGATTGGTTGAAGAAAGGCAATATCTGTATGACCATTCCGCAGAAACGAAGCAATCCTGTATGGTGCAAGACTATCATGGCAAAAACTGTATGTGAAAGATTTGGCATCATTCCATCAGAAAAATCCTTGACATCAATAGAAATCATTCATACAACAGAGACAGATGTTTCTGACGCTGATTCTCTGTTGGTAATAGAAGGAGGGGCTACTGCATTTGCCATATTAACAGCGATGAATTGGGACAAATTACAGTTAATAGAACAGATTGCAGCGGGTGTCGTAGCATTAAAGCATGACAATGTCATTGTTGTCCTGAAACCGGGAAGTTATCCTTGGGGAGGAATGTTTTCAAACTTCAAACTCTAAAAATAATCTTATTATTTTTTTTGTTTCTGTCTTCGATTTGCACTAATTTTGCACAAAAATCAAAAATAGTGACTTCATTTATGGAATACAATTTCAATGATATTGAGAGTAAATGGCAGAGGTATTGGGTTGAAAACAAAACCTACAAAGTTGTAGAGGATGCGAATAAACAGAAATTTTATGTTCTGAACATGTTTCCTTATCCATCCGGAGCAGGCTTGCATGTAGGACACCCTCTTGGCTATATTGCCTCTGACATATATGCTCGCTATAAACGTCTGCGTGGTTTCAATGTACTCAATCCTATGGGATATGACGCTTATGGCTTGCCAGCTGAACAGTATGCAATACAGACGGGGCAACATCCTGAAAAGACAACCAATGACAACATCGCACGCTATCGTGAACAACTGGATAAGATTGGTTTCTCTTTCGACTGGGACAGAGAGATACGCACATGCGACCCAGGCTATTATCATTGGACACAGTGGGCATTCCAAAAGATGTTCAACAGTTATTACGATGAAGAACTGCAGAAAGCACAACCGATAGAGAAACTTATCTCCAAACTTGAACAGAATCCTGAATGGAATGCCTTGAGCGACAAGGAAAAGGAGCAGGATTTGATGAACTATCGCATCGCATATATCGGTGAGACAATGGTAAACTGGTGCGCAGAACTGGGTACTGTCCTTGCCAACGATGAGGTTGTAGATGGCGTAAGTGTCAGAGGTGGTTATCCTGTGGTGCAGAAGAAGATGCGCCAGTGGTGCCTGCGTGTAAGTGCCTATGCACAACGACTTCTTGATGGACTTGACAAAATAGAATGGAGCGAAGCTCTCAAAGAAACACAGCGCAACTGGATAGGACGCAGCGAAGGTGCGGAAGTACGGTTTAAGGTGAAAGATTCTGATACGGAGTTTACTGTTTTCACCACCCGTGCTGACACGATGTTTGGTGTCACTTTCATGGTTCTTGCACCAGAGAGTGAATATGTTTCCATGGTCACGACAGCAGAACGCGAGTCGGAGGTAAGGGCATATCTGGAAGCAACGGCAAAACGTACAGAACGTGACCGTATCGCAAACAAGAAGGTAAGTGGTGTGTTTACCGGCAGTTATGCCATAAACCCTGTTACAGGAAAGACCATACCAATTTGGGTTAGCGATTATGTATTGTCCGGTTATGGTACGGGAGCTATCATGGCTGTACCTGCTCATGACAGTCGCGACTATGCTTTCGCGAAACATTTTGATTTGCCTATAATCCCACTCATTGAGGGAGCTGACGTGAGCGAAGAAAGTTTCGATGCGAAAGAAGGTATCGTCATGAACAGTGGTTTCCTCAATGGTTTACAGGTCAAGGATGCCATCAAGAAAATGAAAGAATATATCGAGGAGACAGGTCTGGGACGGGTAAAGGTCAACTACCGTCTACGTGATGCCATCTTCTCACGACAGAGATATTGGGGAGAACCATTCCCTGTATATTATGTTGACGGTATGCCAAAGATGATACCAGAAGAATGTCTGCCTGTTGAACTTCCGGAGATAGAAGAATATAAGCCTACGGAAAATGGCGAACCGCCGCTTGGAAGGGCAAAGACATGGGCGTGGGATACGGAAAAACGGCAGATTGTTGACAATGCACTCATAGACAATAAGACCGTCTTCCCTATCGATTTGTTCACCATGCCGGGCTTTGCCGGCAGTTCTGCATACTATCTCCGTTATATGGACGCACATAATGACACCGCTCTTGTCGGTAAAGAAACAGATGAGTACTGGCGTTCAGTGGATTTATATGTAGGTGGCATTGAACATGCTACCGGACATCTCATATACAGCCGTTTCTGGAATAAGTTTCTGTATGACTATGGATGCAGTTGTGATGATGAGCCATTCCATAAACTCATCAACCAAGGGATGATACAGGGACGTTCCAACTTCGTATATCGCATACAGAACACAAATACGTTTGTGTCGTATGGATTGAAAGACGAACATGCCACAACGCCTATCCATGTTGATGTGAACATTGTTGACGGTGACGTATTGGATGTTGAAGCTTTCAAGGCATGGCGTCCGGAATATGCTGATGCAGAGTTTATCCTCGAAGATGGAAAATATGTCTGTGGATGGGCAATAGAGAAGATGAGCAAGAGTATGTTCAATGTTGTCAATCCGGATATGATAGTGGAAAAATACGGTGCTGATACTCTGCGTCTGTACGAGATGTTTCTTGGTCCTGTAGAGCAGAGCAAACCGTGGAACACGAATGGTATTGACGGATGTCATAGGTTTTTGAAGAAGTTCTGGGGACTGTTCTACGACCGTGAAGGCAACTACATACCGAATGAGGAACAACCGACACAGGAACAGTTGAAGAGTCTGCATCGACTGATAAAAAAGATTACCGAAGACATAGAGAATTTCTCATACAATACTTGCGTCAGCGCATTTATGATTTGCGTCAATGAACTTACGCAGTTGAAATGCAAGAACAGAGATTTGCTTGAGAGTATAGTAATATGTATTGCTCCTTTTGCACCGCATATTGCGGAAGAACTGTGGCATACATTAGGCAATGCAACAAGTGTATGTGATGCTCCTTGGCCGAAATATGACGAGAAATATCTTGTAGAAAACGATATGCAGTTGACAATCAGTTTCAACGGCAAGGCACGTTTCCAGAAACAGTTCCCTGCAGACGCCGACAACGACTCCATCCAGAAGGCAGTACTGGCAGACGAACAGACTCAGAAATATATCGATGGAATGGAGATTCTGAAAATCATCATCGTTCCAAAGAAGATTGTAAACATAGTTTTGAAAAAGTAAAAAGACAAATAATCTGCGATTATGGCACTGGATAAAATTCTTGACATTAAAATAAACAGGAAACTGTTTTTGGGCGAGATAAAGGAATATCTGTTCATGACATTTGGACTGGCGATTTTTGCTGTATCGTACACCATATTCCTACTCCCTTACGAGATTGTAAGCGGTGGCGTGACAGGTATTGCCTCTATCATATTCTATGCTACGCGAATACCAATGCAGTATCCGTACTTCATCATCAATGTCGTCCTGCTCGTATTGGCATTACGGTGGCTGGGGCGTAAGTTTGTCATACGCACCATATATTCCATCTTCGTACTTTCATTACTCCTGGCTCTGGCTCAGGAGTTGTATATGAAACCGGACGGTACGTTCCCGCTGATTCTTGGAGAACATCAGGAATTTATGTCCATCATCATCGCCTGTCTATTCAATGGATATGCACTGGCAATAGTCTTCCTCAACAATGGTAGCACGGGAGGTATGGATATAGTCGCTGCTGCCATAAACAAATATAGGGACATCTCCATTGGCAGGGTGTTCATCATTATCGACTTCTGTATCATCAGCAGTACGCTTTTCATCTTCCATGACCCGAAGAAACTCATCTTCGGCTTGTGTGTTGTCATACTTGAAGCATTGATTCTCGACTATGCCATGAATGCCATGCGCGAATCGGTACAGTTCTTGATATTCTCAAAACGATACAAGGATATCGCTGAGGCGATAAATACCAAGACGAGGCGTGGTGTCACCATCCTTGATGGTCACGGATGGTACACGGGAAAAGACATGAAGGTCATCGTCACTCTGGCAAAGAAAAGAGAGAGCCCAAACATCTTCCGATTGATAAAAATAATCGATCCCAACGCATTTGTATCGCAATCAAGCGTCATAGGTGTCTATGGAGAAGGCTTTGACAAGATAAAAGTCAAGATACCTAAGATAGATCGTCCAAAGTTGGTTTTTGCAACGCATAATACGAACAAACTGGAAGAGGTCAGAGACATCCTCGGCGACCATATTGACATCCTTTCATTGAAAGACATACATTGTCATGAGGACATCCCAGAGACAGCAGAGACATTGGAAGGAAACTCACTGCAGAAAGCACAGTATGTCTATGAACATTATCATCTCGACTGTTTTGCTGATGATACAGGTCTTGAGGTAGATGCTCTGGGTGGTGCACCGGGTGTGCATACTGCCCGCTATTCCGGTAAGGGACGTGATCCAGAAGCAAACATAGACAAACTGCTCAGCGAATTGGCAGACAAAGACGACCGTCACGCACAGTTCCGTACATGTATCACCCTTGTCCAGGGCGGTGAGGTGAAACAGTTTGATGGCATAGTACGCGGTGAGATAACAAAAGAGCGTCAAGGTGTAGGCGGATTCGGATACGACCCAATCTTCGCACCGGAAGAATACGACAAACGCACCTTTGCTGAACTGGGTGTAAACATCAAAAACGAGATAAGCCACAGAGCAAGGGCAATACAAAAGTTGGCAGACTATCTGAACAGCAAAACAAAAGCATAGTGTTATGAAACGGTTTATCTTTTTTTCGATACTCATCGTGACAGCAGTCGTGGTACGTGCCTCCGTTGGCACATGGAAGACGTATATGGCTTACGGAGAGATAATGGATATCTCCGCAGGAAGCACTCAGGTATTCGTCCTCGCCTCCAACGACTTGTACTCCTACAATACTGTGGACATGAGCATTACGGAATACAACAAGGTGAAAAACCTCAGTGACGTAAAGATATCACACATCTCATGGAACAAGTCTGCAAAACGCCTCACCGTCGTCTATGACAATTCCAACATAGACCTCATAACGGAAGATGAAGACGTGACGAATGTTGCAGATGTCTATACCAAATCCACCACAGACGATAAGACGATAAACCATATACATAACTATAGCCACTATGCTTATCTCTCTGCGAATTTCGGGATTATAAAACTCGATGTTAAGTCCGCAGAGATATCAGAGACGTATAATCTTGGACAAAAAGTCAGCAAAGTGGCAGTCAGCAATGGAGTTATCTTCGCCATGTTGTTTGACGGTTCCGTATTGTCAGCAATGCTGACGTCCAACCTTCTTGACAAAAGTAACTGGCAACTGACATCTTCCTACGACCCATCTATCTTCGATGATAATAAAGACGATTGGAATAAATGGTACCCCGTAGTATCACAACTCAAGTTGGATGCACCGAAGTACAATAACTTCGGTTTCATCAAGATATATGACAATAAATTGTATTCCTGCGGAGGAGGTTATTATCCCGCAATAGATTTTTTCCGCCCGGGAACAATACAGGTCATGGACAGCCGTGGACAATGGACATTCTTCCAGGAAGATTTGGAGTCTGTCACCGGTTACGCATGTGCCGACATACACGCCCTTGACATAGACCCTACAAATCCTCACAGAGTCATCGTTGGCGGAAGAACGGGAATGTACGAATTCTTGGACGGCAAGTTCATAAGAGCATATTCCAATGACGACGGCAGCATGTTGCAGACAGCAGCCCCAGTAAAGCCTACAGACAAGACATACGTCATCGTGAAGGCATTGAAATATGACGACAAGGGAAGCCTCTGGTGTTTCAACAGCATGGCACCGAAAGTAAACCTCCTTGAGATGCAGAGAGATAATGAAAACGTATCATGGAAAAACCATTTCAACCAGGCGCTGGTATATAGCAATAGCATGGCACTGCAGAATGTAGTGTCGATGATGTTCGACAGCAGACATTATCTGTGGTTCTGCAACGACCATTGGAACGTACCGTCATTGTACTGCTACATACCGTCAGAAGACAAACTGTATTCCTATAAGTCATTCATCAATGAGGACGGAACGAATGTACTGCCGAATTACGTCAAGTGCATCACCGAAGATAAAGATGGCAATATGTGGATAGGTACAGACAAAGGTCCTCTGATGTTTGAACCGTCAGAATTTGCCAATCCTAACCCTGTCTTTCAGCAGATAAAAGTACCGCGTGGCGATGGCAGCGGACTTGCCGACTATCTGCTCAACGGTGTCAGCATCACGGGCATCGCCATTGACGGAGCAGGACGCAAATGGTTTGCAAGTGAGACAAACGGCGTCTATCTCATCAGCGAAGACAACTACGAACAACTGTTTCATTTCAAGTCCGACAACAGTCCTCTCCTGTCAAATAACATCGAATCCATCGCCATAAACAACACAACAGGAGAAGTATTCTTCGGTACAGACAAAGGACTGTGTTCCTTTATGGGTGACGCAACGACACCGCAGGAAGAACTGGACGAAGACAACGTATGGGCATATCCTAATCCTGTGACACCTAACTACACAGGAGTCATCACCGTTACAGGACTCACGAAAAATGCACAGATAAAAATCGTTACGCCGACAGGCTACGTCATCGCAGAAGGCATAAGCAACGGAGGTACATTCATCTGGGACGGCAACGACAGGAAAGGCAGACGTGTCGCAAGTGGCGTATATAGCGTACTGGCAGCCACCGCTGATGGCGATGAAGGTGTGGTATGCAAGATTGCAATAATAAAATAGAGTACTCTATGAACGGAATATATACAATTCTCCTTTTGATACTCAGCAATGTATTCATGACATTAGCATGGTACGGACATCTCAAACTGCAGCAGACAGGAACATCCAGCAACTGGCCACTGATAGGAGTCATCGCCTTCTCATGGGCGATAGCATTCTTTGAATACTGCTGTCAGGTACCGGCAAACAGGATTGGCTATGCCTCCAACGGAGGGCCTTTCACCCTTGTGCAGTTAAAGGTGTTGCAAGAGTGTATATCGTTGATAGTGTTTACCGTCATTGCCGCCATGATGTTCCAGGGAGAACAACTGCATTGGAATCACTTTGTCAGCTTCGCACTCCTCATCGCAGCAGTCTATTTCTGCTTTATGAAATAAGCAGATTTTTTGCTTATTCAGGATTATACATATTTTCAAAGGTATGTATTATTTCCTTGAATTCATCGGGGATATATTGCATTGCCTCGTCACGCATCGCCTGCGGAACACCATAGAATGCTTCTGCTATGCTGCCAGTGATGCAGCCGATGGTATCGCTGTCACCGCCTATGCTTATTGCGTTGCGGATGCAGTCCTCAAAGTCGTTACCGTCAAGAAAGGCTACAATGGCTTGCGGAACGCGGCTATGGCTATATCCAGACAGATGTTGAGTCGCCACAGCCAAATGT
>JAKSJA010000018.1 GCA_024398495.1 Bacteroidaceae bacterium
TTTAGGATACTTGGAGAGCGAAACCAGAACGATGGATTTGCTCTCCAAGTTTTTTATCTTGAAAAATTTTGCTGTTACTGGAAAATGTTGTACCTTCGCACCGCATTTATAGTGCAATAATAAATAACAAGTGCTGATGGGCAAAAAAGATGATTTGAAAAACCAGTATAGAATCAATGAAGCTATACGTTCAAGTGAGGTCCGCGTGGTCACAGAAGGTGGCGCGGAAGTGATGCCTACGTATAAAGCACTTGACTTGGCAAGAAGACAGGATGTGGATCTTGTTGAGATTTCTCCTAATGCTCAACCTCCTGTATGTCGTCTGATAGACTATTCTAAATTTCTTTATCAGCAGAAAAAGAAACAGAAGGAGATGAAGGCTAAGCAGGTAAAGGTGGAAGTAAAGGAAATAAGATTTGGTCCTCAGACTGATGACCACGATTATAATTTCAAGATGAAGCATGCTATTGAGTTCCTGAAAGCAGGAAACAAGGTTCGTGCTTATGTCTTCTTCCGTGGTCGTTCAATTCTTTTCAAGGAGCAGGGTGAGGTGTTGTTGTTACGCTTTGCCAATGACTTGGAAGAATATGCAAAGGTAGAGTCATTACCATCTTTGGAAGGTAAGAAGATGTTTCTGTATCTCTCACCGAAAAAGCCAGGGCAGAGCAAAAAGCCACAGCAACCTCAACAGCAAAAACAGCATGCTGCACCTGAAAGACAGGAAGAAAAAACTGAGATACCTGTGAACAATGTGTTTGCTAATGCTAAGATAAGTCCTGAGGACTTGGAAAAATTGAAGGCGGCAGGTACGGATGAATAGGAAATGAAATGTTATGCGTAACGCCGGGTATATGCGTTGCCATACAAAATAAATATTAATAATTAAAATTTATAAACAATGCCAAAAGTTAAAACAAATTCAGCAGCGAAGAAGAGATTTCGCTTTACTGGGACAGGCAAGATTAAAAGACGTCATGCCTACCATAGTCACATTCTGACTAAGAAAACAAAGAAGCAAAAACGTAATCTGGTGCATACGGCTATCGTTGACCCATCAAACATGAAGCAGGTCCGCGACTTGCTCAATCTGCGTTAAGTAATGTCTAACAATTTAAAACGTAAAGAATTATGCCAAGATCAGTAAATCACGTTGCTTCAAGAGCAAAGAGAAAAAGAATATTGAAACTTACTCGCGGTTATTATGGAGCGAGAAAGAATGTCTGGACAGTAGCAAAGAATACATGGGAGAAAGGTCTTACCTATGCTTTCCGTGACCGTAAAAACAAGAAACGCAGTTTCCGTGCTTTGTGGATTCAGCGTATCAATGCTGCTGCACGTCTGGAAGGTTTGAGCTATTCTGCACTTATGGGTAACCTTAAGAAGGCTGGTATCGAAATGAACCGTAAGGTGCTTGCAGACCTTGCTATTAATAATCCTGAGGCTTTCAAGGCTATCTGCGATAAGGCAAAGAAAGCTTAACAGATAATTGAGCAATAGAAGCAAGGAGTTGCAGTACCTTTTCTGCAACTCCTGTTTTGTAACTATATACGAACTCATCTTTTACTGAAGACCTGTGATTGCAGTTGAAAACCTATCAATAGAATTCGGTACACGACCATTGTTTTCGGGTGCTAATTTTGTCGTCAATTCGAAAGACAAGATTGCTCTTGTTGGCAAGAATGGTGTCGGAAAATCTACTTTGCTGAAGATTCTTTCCGGTGTACAGGAACCTACTACCGGTGCCGTTAACATCACTGGCGGTGAGACTGTGGGATATCTTCCTCAGGTGATGAAACTTCAGGATGAGACTACTGTCCGTGACGAAGCAAAGAAGGCTTTTTTTGCCATGGAGTCGTTCATCGCTCCTGAACGGTGGGATGGAGAGATAGAGAAGACACTTGTCGGTATGGGTTTTGACCGTACAGATCTTGACCGTCCTACAGCAGAGTTTTCCGGTGGCTGGCGCATGCGTATTGAATTGGCTAAGTTGTTGCTGATGAAACCTGACGTATTGTTGCTGGATGAACCTACTAACCACCTGGACATAGAGAGTATTCAGTGGCTTGAGAACTTTCTCGTCAAGAATAGCAGAGCGGTGGTATTGGTATCACATGACCGTGCCTTTATCAATAAGGTAACAAACCGTACATTTGAGATAACTTGCGGTAAAATTGTTGACTATAGGGTAAAATATGACAAGTACCTTGTGCTGCGTGAAGAACGCCGTGAGGCTCAGTTGCGTGCCTATCGCAATCAACAGAAGGAGATTGCAGACATACAGCAGTTCATTGATAGATTCCGCTATCAGGCAACGAAGGCACAGCAGGTGCAGCAACGTGTCAAACAGTTGGAAAAAATAGTCCCTATCGAGGTAGATGAAGTGGATACCAGACATCTGAATCTAAAGTTCCCACCAGCACAGAGAAGTGGTGACTTTCCGTTGATATGTGAAAATGTTGTCAAGTCTTTTCCTGTTACAGCAGATACTACAGGACAGCGTTCACATCTTGTATTCAAAGATGTAACCATGACAATAAAACGTGGAGAAAAAGTGGCATTTGTCGGTAAGAACGGTGAGGGAAAGACAACACTTGTAAAGTGTATCATGAATCAGATTCCTTTTGATGGCGAACTAAAGGTGGGACATAATGTGCAGATAGGATATTTTGCACAGAACCAGGCACAGTTATTAGATGATTCGCTGACCGTCTTCCAAACAATAGACAATGTGGCAAAGGGAGACATTCGTACACGCATAAAGGATATCCTTGGTGCATTCATGTTCGGTGGACGTGAATCAGAAAAGAAGGTTAAGGTGCTGAGTGGCGGCGAACGGTCGCGTCTGGCAATGATAAAACTCTTGCTGGAACCTGTAAACTTCCTGATCCTTGATGAGCCAACAAATCATCTGGACATGGATTCTAAAGATGTACTGAAAGAAGCAATAAAGGCTTTTGACGGAACTGTGATTGTAGTCTCCCATGATAGGGAATTTCTTGACGGACTTGTAGAAAAGGTGTATGAGTTTGGTGGAGGAAAGGTTGTGGAACATCTTGGAGGAATATATGATTTTCTCAGGGCAAAGAACATTGAAAGTCTTGACCAGTTATCCCTCTCTCCAAAACAGAAAGAAGCAGAACAACCTGTCATAAAGGCAAACAAAGATGACTGGAGAGAACGAAAGGAGAGAAACAAGAAGATAACTCAGTTGGAAAAACGTATCAAGGAAAGCGAAGGAAGGATAGAAAAAGGAGAGAAGAGATTGAAGGAACTTGATATTATTCTATCTACTCCAGAAGGAGCTGCCCACATAGACCTTTGTACAGAATATGCCGAGATAAAGCAGTCTATGGATAGAGAGATGGAAGTCTGGGAACAGATGTCGTCTGATTTGGAAAAATTGAAACAATGAGAAAACTGGAGTTGCTGTCGCCTGCGAAAGATTTGGAATGTGGCATTGCTGCAATTGACAATGGTGCTGATGCCGTATATATAGGTGCGGAGAAATTTTCTGCACGTGCAGCGGCAGGTAACTCGCTTGCAGATATTGAAAAACTGGTACACCATGCACATCAATATGGTTGCAAGGTTTATGTTACTGTCAATACCATCATATATGATGAAGAACTGGAGAGTACGCGGGAACTAATCAGGGGCCTGTATGACATTGGTGTGGATGCACTTATAGTACAAGATTTCGCAATCCTTGACATGGCAAAGGACATCCCTTGTCCTCCGCTTCATGCATCAACACAGATGGATATACGCTCGGTTGAAAAAGTACTGTGGTTGTATGAACTTGGGTTCAAGCGTGTCGTTCTCGCTCGCGAATTGTCATTGGCGGAGATTGCCGAGATACATGAAGCGGTACCGGATATGGAATTGGAGGTCTTCGTTCATGGGGCCTTATGTGTATCTTATTCCGGCCAATGCTATGCTTCGCAGTATTGCTTCAACCGTAGTGCAAACAGAGGAAACTGTGCGCAATTCTGTCGATTGAAATTCAATCTCGAAGATGGAAATGGAAACATATTGCTCGCTGACAAATACTTTCTGTCTCTGAAGGACATGAATCGTCTTGACAGGTTGTATGACCTTGCCAAGGCAGGCGTGGTATCCTTCAAAATAGAAGGAAGACTGAAAGATGCCAATTATGTGAAGAACGTTACAGCAGCATATTCACAACAGTTGACATCACTCATATCAAGATTCCCAGATGATTATACGCGTGTATCATACGGAAAATGTGAGTATGATTTTACTCCAGACCTTAACAAGACATTCAACAGAGGTTTCACATCCTATTTCCTTGACGGACGTGGGGAGCAGATCGCAGATTTTGATACACCAAAGGCAAAGGGAGAATATGTGGGAAATGTGAAAAACATTTGTGGACGATATTTTATTGTGTCGGGAGTATCCTCATTTTCCAATGGTGACGGCTTGTGTTTTGTCAATGCTCATGGTATCCTTGAAGGTTTCCGCGTAAATAGGGTAGAGGGGAACAGACTCTTTCCACATAGTATGCCAGAAGGTTTGTTTGTGGGTGCACAACTGTTCCGTAACAATGACGAAAACTTTCAGAAGATTCTTGCATCGGCGCAGACGAAGAGAAAGATTGCTGTTACTATGTGTTTTGAAGAAACAGATAAGGGTTTTAGACTTTCCATGACGGATGAAACAGGACGCACAGCATCGAAGACGATGGAATTAAAGAAAGATTTGGCACGTCTGCCCCAACACGAAAACATAAAACGTCAGTTGCTAAAACTCGGTAATACGATCTTTTATAGTGAGGATGTGGAAATACGTATGAATGCAGAATGGTTCGTGCCATCTGCTATGCTTTCAGATTTACGCAGACGCGTATGTGATCAGATGATGGAAATCCCGATGTCGACGATGAAAAATGTTGCATCGGTGAAAACTTTTGAAATACAAAAGTTTGTGCATCCGAAACAAATGTCGTATGATTATCTTGCGAATGTAAGCAATGCTTTGTCTGCAAAATATTATGTTGCTCCATACTCTTCCTTTGAGATAAGACAACCACATGGTAAGAAGTTGATTATGCAGTGCAGACACTGTGTCCTATGGTCGTTGGGACAATGTCGAAAACAAAAAACATCTGTAAGCAGAAAACGCCTTGATGCAGAAAATCTATATTTGTCATTACCAGACAAAAGGATATTTAAGTTGGAATTTGACTGTAATAACTGTCGAATGAATGTTTTTGTAGAATAATGAACAAGATGTCGTCTATAAGAATACATATAAAATCACTGTTTCCGTTGTTGATGATATGCGTAATGTGTGTCATGACATTACTCTTTACTGGATGTTACAATCGTACAGATTGGAAACTGATGCTTTCGGATTCTACGTTGACAGATACACAGCGCGACTCCATTACATTCATTGGTAAGCATCATTATGGTATAAACTATAATTTCATTATCAAAAGTGATTCCCTTCAGCTCATTCAACAAGAGCCAGAAGAATATCTTGAAGGTCTGACGTTAGACACGTTTTCATTGTATAAGAACAGTCCGATTGTCGTTGCTGACTTTAAGACTCTTCCTACAGACAGTATTGATTCGTTATGGGTAAAGGTGGCTGATGATAATTTTGCTATAGGATGGCTGCATGAAAGCGATTTGCATAAAGGTACTATACCTGATGATCCTATTTCTCAATTTATAGACCTTTTCTCTAATACTCATTTGTTGGTGTTTTTTGTCATCATCATTGTCATAATAAGCATATATGTCATACGGCATCTTATGCGAAATAATGCGCGGCTTGTCCATTTCAATGACATAGACTCATTTTATCCAACATTCCTCGCCCTTTTGGTTGCATTGTCGGCTGCGGTATATGCTTCCATTCAAAAATTTTATCCTGACTTATGGCAAGAATATTATTATCATCCGACACTTAATCCGTTTATCTGTCCTATGATACTTTCTCTTTTCCTTATCATGGTATGGCTACTGGTTGTTGTTGCAATTGCTGTCATTGACGATGTGCGACGACAACTCCCTATCGGTGAAGCCGTATTGTATATCTGTGGACTCCTGGCAATGTGTGCTCTAAACTATATTGTGTTCTCGATACTTACTCTATACTATATAGGTTATCTCTTATTAGCTGTATATATAATCTTTGCCTTGTGGCGTTATTTTACAAAATTCCGTTCATACTACCAGTGTGGACACTGTGGTGCAGATCTCAGACACAAGGGTGTTTGTCCTCATTGTGGTTCTGTAAACAAGTAGATTTTTATCCATTCTGTTTAAGGTCTTCGATCATATTGTCAATTTTCTGCATTTCTTTTGGAATGTTGATGTGTTGTGGGCAATGATTTGTGCATTGACGGCAACCTATGCAATGGTCTGCCTGTCGCAGACGTGGAACACTGCGGTCATAACCAACAAGAAAAGCTCTACGTTGTTTGGTAAACTCTTCTGACTCACGATTATGAGGCATCGTTCCGTCTTTTATCATCTTGTTATAGTGTGCAAATATCGTAGGAATGTCTATTCCATAAGGACAAGGCATGCAGTATTCACATCCTGTACAAGGTATATTTTTTAGATCATAGATATCCTTGGCAATATCCATGAGAAATATATTTTCTTCTTTTGTGATAGGTATCAATGGAGAGTATGTACATAGGTTTTCACGCAGATGCTCCATATAGGTCATACCAGACAATACGCATAAAACGTCTTCAGGTGTACCGGCAAAACGAAATGCCCATGATGCAACGCTGTTTTCAGGACGACGTGTTTTCATTTTGGCAATGATAGGGTCTGGTACGTTTGCCAGTCGTCCTCCAAGGAGTGGTTCCATTATGATGACAGGTATCTGTCGTTTCTGTAGTTCCTGATAGAGATAGACAGCATCTGTATTGCGATCATTGATTTCATTGGCATAGTTCCAGTCAAGGTAGTTCATCTCTATTTGTACAAAATCCCAACGATAACGTCCTTCATCATGCCATTTAAGAAGCATATCAAAGACTTGCACATCTCCATGGTAAGAGAAACCGAGATTACGAATCTTCCCATTTTTCTTTTGTTCTACAAGCCAGTCAAGAATGCCGTTATCCATATAACGGACATTGAATGTTTCAAAAGCATCCAGTTCTTTACCATCATTGGTACGTTCCGTGCCACCAATGGAATGTAGCAAAAGGTAATCAATGTAATCAACCTGCAGATATTTCATGGAATCGTGAAACATATCCTGTGATGCCTTGCGACTCCATGTATCAGGTGAAAAGTTGCTGAGTTTTGTTGCAACGAAGAATTTATCACGTTGATGCCTTTTTAGGGCTATACCTGTGGCGGCCTCTGACATCCCCTGACAGTATACAGGACTGGTGTCATAATAGTTGACACCATGCTCTATGGCGTAGTCTATCTCTTTATTGACCATTTCCTGATCGATGACATCAGGGTCGCTGTCTTCATTTTTTTGTAATACTGGCAAACGCATCATACCATAACCGAGGATGGATACCTTATCGCCAGAGAAATGGTTAGTGCGCATTGTCATCTTGTCCTTTGGTGGCTCTTGTTGGGTTGCAGTTGTTTGGTGCATGTTATTGTTCGTACAAGCCGTGAGTACTGCCGATGATGCAATTGTTGCACTACCGAATATCTTGAGAAAATCTCGTCGATTTAGATCTTTCATAGGAAGATTTTTCTTTGATGGTTAATTTAATTTATGTGTTTCATGTCCTTCTACATATATTGCAGAGAAAGGACGTGCAGGGCAGAGATATTCGCATGCACCACATCCTATACACTTTGTTTCATTGATAGCTGGAATCTGCGGTTTTGATTCGTCTCCATTCGGATAAATCATCTGTATTGCACCGACAGGACAGTGACGTGCACAGTTTCCACATTCTTGCCCATCAGTCAAAGGTATGCAGTTCTTTTTTACCCAAACTGCATGCCCAATCTGTGTTGATGATTTTTCTGCCAGCGTAATAGGTTTGATAGCTCCTGTAGGACATACGTTGGAACAAATATTACATTCTGGTCGGCAATAGCCACGCTCGTAATTCATTGTAGGCTGCATAATATGCAGTAAATCAGTACTTGGACGCAGTACGTCATTAGGACATTTGCTTATACATAACTGGCAACCAGTACAATGTTGTTGTAAATTGTGTGCAGATGCAGCACCGGGTGGTACGATAGGTGTATTGCGTTTTGGTTCAACTTTGTCTTCGATGACAGCAAGTCCACCATCTACCTTCTTTCTCTCCTGTGCGAGTGCTGCTGTGGTTAATGCAAGACCAGCACCTACGAGAAATTCACGTCTGCCTGTATTATCTTTCTCTGATTGACGTGTTTTGTCTTTTTTAATCCAAGAGAACGTGATGGCATTTGAAGAACATTCTTTCAGACAGTTACCACACACCACGCAACGTGAATAATCTATTTTGTGTTCTTTACTGTTGATGCATGAAGCCTTACAGTTGCGTTCGCATTTATGACAGTTGTTACATAGATCTGTATCAATCTTTACTTTCATACATGAATGGCGGGATATAAATCCTAAGACAGTACCGACAGGACAAATAGTGTTGCAGACAGTTCTTCCATTTCGCCATGCAATGATTATTATGACGATGAAACTGATGACAGCGATTACGAATGTAGGCATGGAACGAATCCAGACGTCACGATGATAGAAAGTGTAACTGTCTAACCTTTCCGCAAATATGGCAAGGATGTTATTAATATAGATATATATCGGTTGGAATATGTTTTGTACAATACGCCCAAAGGTGCTGTAGGGGGCAAGTAACGTTGCCAATGAACCAATACCTAAGATGATGGAAAGGATAAGCATTGCAAGCATTAAATATCTCAGCCATGTGAGTGGTCGTGAATAAGATTGATGATTTTTCTTCTTGTTGCAATGTGAAATAAAGTCCTGCATAATACCTAAAGGGCATATTACAGAGCAATAGATGCGGCCGAAGAGGAATGTGAGCACTACAAGTACGGCAATGACTACAATGTTTAATGCCAATACTGCTGGTAAGAACTGTATTTTGGATAACCATCCGAGATATGTATGCAACGTACCCGTAAAGTCAAGAAACAACAAGGTGATAAGTGCAAAAATCACTGTTGCCAGTATGATCCTAATTTTTCGTAACATTATGTTTAGATGTTTTTAATACGATGAAAATGCTTGCTTCGTAAAGTAGCCATATGGGTAACGATACGATTAGTAATGTCAAGACGTCTGCAGTAGGCGTTATTATTGCAGCAATTATCAGTATTGCAATGATTGCATGCCTACGGTAGTGTGTCATCCAGTCTGCTTTCAATAGCCTTAGTCGTGCGAGAATCCACGATAATACAGGAATTTCGAAGATTATTCCGAATAGAAGTGTCATCATCAGTAATGTGTCTATATATGAACTGATTGTCAGCATGTTATCAATACTGTTGCTAATCTGATATGTTCCGAGAAACCGTACTGTCAACGGAAATATGATGAGGTAGTTTATTGTTACCCCTACAAGGAACATGATATAAGCAGACAGTACGACACGTATCGTACGCCGTTTTTCGTTGTCGTACAATGCTGGAGAGATGAATCCATATAGTACGACAATGATATAAGGAGAAACGGCAATGATACCAATGCATAATGCCATTTTCAAATGTATCATCATCTGTTCAGTCAGTCCTGTATTGATGAGATGCAGATGAAAATCGTCAGCGTTTATCAGTTTATAGATGATGAAATCCCCATTGCATGGAGCGAATATAAGACCGAACAGCCAGTCTTTCATACAGAAAGCGGCGATGCTGCCTATTATAACTGCTACAAGGATTCTTAAAATACATCCTCTCAACACGTCTAAATGCCCCCAGAATGTCTGGTCAGTATTCATTTATTTCTTCTCTGTATCATCTTCTTTTTTCTCTGATTCGTCAAGTCCTTTCATGCCGTCTTTGAAACTCTTAACTCCTTTCCCAAGACCACGCATGAGTTCTGGTATTTTCTTACCACCGAACAATAATAGGATAACGATGATGATAAGGATAATTTCTGGTGTACCAATCATAATTGTTATTTTTATTTATGTTAACATATATCATTAGAAA
This sequence comes from Bacteroidaceae bacterium, assembly GCA_024398495.1. Lineage (GTDB taxonomy): Bacteria > Bacteroidota > Bacteroidia > Bacteroidales > Bacteroidaceae > Prevotella. Next base: position 10,149 of record JAKSJA010000018.1, read on the forward strand.
TCGAAAGAGTAGGCGAGTGCAAGTGCGAACTCGTTGGCGTTGTTCATAGTATCGCTACCTCTGCCTATCCGACGTGTGATGTAGCTGCTCTTTACTGCGATATTTTCAATAGCTTTCCAGTTGATGCCGAAACTCCATAGGCTTACCTTACTGCACGGATTGCGCAGCTCGCATAGCTCGGATGCAACCTTCTCTTCTGAATCATAGCATTCATAGTGCACAAATGGTATCAGTTCTGGTCCTTTGCTTTCTTTGTAAAAACAGTTTTTGATATTTACCCCAACTTCACCCATATAACTGATGACCTGTTTGCCTATTGCTCCTTTGACATATTCCAGTTCTTCTCCGTTAAACTCTCTGTCGATATTATTCAGCAGACTTCTGTAATATGACGTGAGTTGATATGTTCCGCCCATGAATCCCTGCATATAACTTGCACGTGCAGTGAAATAATCATTTTGATACTGTCCGTCAGCAAACAAGATTGTTACAGGTACTGATTGAGTCTTGTTGAAGTTTTTAAGACAATACTCCTTATAACCACTGTAAAGCGACATGTTCCTTGCTGTGTTGGTGCAGTAATAGATTCCTGCGCCGAATCTCATGTTTCTTATGCCATCATATCCTAAATTCAATGATATTGCTGGTGACGAGAAGAATGAATCATCTTTGAAGAAACCTTGTGTGGCATATTGTGTCCAGTATTGTGCAGAGTATTTTAATGGTGTCAATGCTGTTGTGAAACTTGCTTGGTAACTGAGACCGCATTTTAATTTTCCAAGTAACGAAACTCCTGTCTCAATGAATGGACAAGGAATGAGAGCATATTCACCTTCCGGGTCACCGGCAGTAAAATAATCTAAGTACGTATAGCCATTGTTACAGTGGCCTATTGGTAGAATGAACATACCTGCTTTGATATTGAATGTAGGTGTGAACTCTCTTGTCAAAGATATCTCATCCACCTGAATATTGCTTTCACTTATAAATTCAACGTCAGCCGTTGCCTTCCATTTTGGTGCAAATTGATATTGCATATTTACATCAAAACTTGGTATGCGTGCGGTGGCAGAGTGTTCTGTTTCCGGTCCTTTTGGTGTGGCAAATCTATCATTGGAATAGTTTTTGATTGCTGCATCAAATTCGCCGCTGATAGTTAGTACAATCTTTTTGTCTTCTTTTCCCTTTGTGTCTTGAGCGAATATGTTGCCTGTCATCAATGTCAAGCAAAGGAAAAGTATTGAAAGTAATGTCTTTTTCATTCTAAGTTATCAGTTAATCTTGAAAATGTAAGCATTAGAGTCAGGCAAAAAGTAATCCAATCTGTGTTATCAGTGCAGATACAATCCATGCTATCGCCGTTGTATATACAGCGGCAAACAATGCCCATTGCCATCCACTCTCATTCTTTATTGCTATTATCACGGCGAAGCAAGGGAAGTACAGCAATACGAATATGATGAATGAGAATGCTATCAATGGTGTTATGCCATCCTGCATCATCAGTTGTTTCATCACTTTGAAGTTGTTTTCGCCCTCACCCATATTCTCATCATCAGAATAGTTCTCTCCGTTGTAGAGAACTCCCATCGTGGATGCAACAATTTCTTTTGCACCGACTCCGGCAACAATGCCGACATCAAGTTTCCAGTCGAAACCCTGCGGCGTGAACACAGGGGCGATAGCTTTTCCTATCTGTCCTATGTAACTCTGTTCCTGTTGTTCCTGTCTGTTCAGTTCTGCATTATGCGGGAAATATGAAAGACACCATACAGCGATACTGGCAACCATGATTATCGTTCCCATCTTCTTGAGATATTGTTTCCCTTTTTCCCAAGTGTGTCGTCCTATTGCTTTCCATGTAGGAAAACGGTAGGGCGGAAGTTCCATTACAAATGGTATGTCTTCGCCTTTGAAGAGGAAACGGCTGAATATCTTGCTCATGACACATGCCACAATGATTCCGATGAGATAAATGGCAAAGAGGATGAGACTTTGATATTTCACCGCAAAGAACGTACCTATCAGCATGATGTATATCGGCAGCCGTGCCGAACAACTCATGAACGGTGTTATCAGCATCGTTATCATTCGTGAATGTCTGCTTTCTATGATCCTCGTTGACATTATCGCCGGCACATTGCAACCAAATCCCATTATCATCGGTATGAACGACTTGCCATGCAAACCAATCTTGTGCATCAGTTTGTCCATGATGAAGGCAGCACGCGACATGTAGCCACTGTCTTCCATATAGGAGATGAAAAAGTATAATATCAGAATGTTTGGCAGGAAGATTATAACCCCACCAACACCTGCTATTATTCCATCTACAATACAGTCTTTGAGGATACCTGCCGGCATATAATTTCCTACTATTTTCCCGAACCATTGTACAAGAGATTCTATCCAATCCATAGGATATTGCCCAAGGTCAAAGGTCACCTTGAACATAAGATAGAGGATTGCGAGAAAGATAGGGAAACCGAAATACTTGTGTGTTAGTATTTTGTCAAGAATGTGAGTAAATTGATAAGTATCTTCTTTTTCTCCCGTCTTATAGTCTGCTTCCTGCAATGCACCATGGATGAAACCGTATTTCGCATCCATGATAGCAGTTTCACTGTCCTGTTTTGTTTCTTCTCTCACACGTGCGGCAACCTTCTCTTTCTGTTGTAGCATATCTTCTCCGTACGGTTGGCGTGAAATGATATTTTCAATATCTTTATCTCCTTCGAGTAGTTTGATGGCAAGATAGCGTGTAGAGTATTTGTTGCTGAGGCTGTTGTCTGTCTTCAGGCTTTTCTGCAACTCGGTAATACCGTTTTCAATTTCATGCCCGTGGTTGATGTGTATGTGTCTGAAGTTCGGCTCTTCATTTTCCTTGCCTTCATACAGGTCTATACATTTCTGCAACAGAGCCTTTACGCCACGTCCGGTAGTGAAAACGGTTGGTATCATAGGCACACCGAACAGTTCACTTATCCTGTCACAGTCTATGTTGTCGCCACGCTTCTCTGCCTCGTCATACATGTTGAGGGCACAGACAATGCGCAAGTGCATGTCTATGAGTTGTGTGGTGAGATAAAGATTGCGCTCAAGATTGCTCGTGTCAATGACATTGATGATTATGTCCGGGGCATTGTCAACAATCTCCTTTCGTACATACAGTTCTTCTGGGGAATATGCTGACAGGGAGTATGTCCCGGGTAAATCAACGAGGTTGAACTGATAACCGTTATATTCACACTTTCCGACCTTTGCATCTACGGTGACACCGCTATAGTTGCCGACACGTTCATGTGCTCCTGAAGCAAAGTTGAACAGCGATGTCTTTCCACAGTTGGGATTGCCAACCAAAGCAACATTGATGACATTGCCAATATCGGTATGTTGTTCATTTGCAGTGGTGTGTTCTTTGGCAGCAGATGATTTCTTGTTTTTTGGTGTTTCTTTGATAACTTCAATCTGTTGTGCTTCATCATGGCGGAGAGACACTTCATACCCCATTATTTTATATTTCACGGGGTCATGAAAAGGTGCATTTTGCAGGACTTCTACCTGCTGCCCTTTGATGAATCCCATTTCGATGATACGCTTGCGGAATCCACCGTGTCCCTTTACCTTTATGATAATACCCTTATCCCCAGTATGGAGTTCTCCTAAATTCATCTGTGTCTATACCTCTATGGCATGCAAAGGTAATAAAAAAGTTATTGTATTAATAAAAAAAAGTTATTGTATTGAGAAGTCAAATCCGAAGACATGTTGTTTGAATGTCTCGCTGCTCAGACCGTTCTTCCAGAAGAATACATATTCACCCGGCTCAAGAGGTTGTGGAAATGTTATCTCGAAAGTATTGTTGTTTATTTCGTTCACTTCAAATTCCTCTACTACACGGTTCTTGTTGTTCTTTCCTGTAAAACCAGCGACACTATATGATGCATCATCAGTAAACAGACGGCGGTTTTTCTTCTGTTTCATCTTCACAACCTGAAATTCGTTAGGACTCTGTACTTCATTCATTATCATTGTGTACCAGTTACCTCCATCTTTTGCGAAACTTGCACCGTCATGTTTCGGAAGATAGAAACGGAACACCGGCTGACGAGAACTTACAACATTCTTTGATGTCGTTCCCATGATGCAGAGTTTGTTGATGTCTTTTCCTGTTGATGCAAGTAATATGGCACCACCTGTTGCGGCTGCGGTAACGCCCCTTGAGATATTACCGCTTACAGCACTACCTATCAGCACAGCACCGGCAACACCGGCAGCGGCAGTCCCGAGGTTAAATCCTTTTTCTTCCATTTCGAAGTTTGAACGGAGGATCTTCTTTGGCTTGCTGCCAGTATTCCACCAGAATACGCCTTCAAGACCATAGTCGGTCTTTGCTATCTTCTGGATATAGGCCGTCAGTCTGGTATCTGCGCCGGCAGCCTTCAACTGACGCATAAAGTCAATACTGTAAGTAATGGTACGTGTGGAACTTGTTTCAATGGCGCCGATGATTTCTTCACTTGAAAAGCCTTCATTCAACAGTTGCAGTACCATTGCGTTAGTCATCTCTTCATTCTGTGCAAAGCTTGTCGTAAATGTAAACGCAAGGCTCAATACGATAAATAATCTTTTCATCTCTTTTTAATTTATTTGTTTTGTTCTTTTATCAGATATGTTTTTATTTTTCTTTCAGCGGATTCCATCCCTGTGCTTTTATTTCAAATTCGCTTCCGTCACGCGTCACCAGTTGCGCACCGAATTTTTCTTCCGTCACATATCCTATCATCTTGACGCCTTCCATACCGTCTATCTTCTCTTTGTCACCGATAGGTACAGTAAAGAGCAGTTCGTAGTCATCGCCACCGTTCAGGGCGCATGTCGTCACGTTCAGATTCATCTCCTCTGCCATCACAGCAGTCTGGTAGTCGATAGGAATCTCCTTTTCATAGACACGGCAACCGCAATGGCTCTGCTTGCAGATATGCAGAAGTTCGCTGCTCAGCCCGTCGCTGATGTCCATCATTGCCGTTGGGTGTATGTTCTGTTCTTTCAGTTTCTTTATCACATCCCCACGGGCCTCTGGCTTCAACTGCCGTTCTATTATATATTCTTTGCCCGTGAACACTTCCTGTATGTTCTCTCCGAAAGACGGATTCTCCTTGCCTTTGTTTTCTTTCAGTTGCTGATAGAACACCGCCTTTTCCCTTTCCAGCAGTTGCAGTCCCATATAAGCAGCACCGAGGTCGCCGCTTACGCATATAAGGTCTGTCGGCTTGGCACCGCTGCGCATCACAATACGGTCCTTTCCCTCTGCATCTGTGTCAGGAATGCCGATGGCGGTAATGCTTATTGCCAACCCTGTCAATGATGATGTGGTGTCACCGCCTACAATGTCAACACCCCATTTCTCACATGCTAACTGCAGTCCTTCATAGAACTGCTCCATGTCTTCTACGGAAAACCGTTTCGAGAGTGCGATGCTGACGGTAATCTGCTTTGGTATTCCACCCATGGCAAAGATGTCACTGATGTTCACCATGGCAGACTTGTAGCCGAGGTGTTTCAGTGGCATGTAGGTAAGGTCGAAATGTACCCCCTCCATGAGTATGTCTGTGGTGACGAGGATATGCTTGTTACCATATCTGAGTACGGCGCAGTCGTCACCGACACCGCATACCGTTTCTTTGTTTCTGTTTTTCAGTTCAGAGGTGAGATGATTTATCAGCCCGAACTCACCCAGTTGCGCTATCTCTGTCATCTGTTTATGAGCGTTTAATCATTTCACGCATTATCTCCGTCATCAGAGGCTGTGCGTTGTTGGCGGCAATCTGTACCTCTTCGTGACTGACTTCGGTAGCCTGTCCTTCCACGCCAAGGTCTGTGACGATACTTATTCCGAATACGCGTATTCCACAATGATGAGCCACTATTATCTCCGGTACTGTGGACATTCCTATGCAGTCAGCCCCCATGTGCCAGTACATGGTATATTCTGCCGGTGTCTCAAAGGTCGGACCCTGCACACCCATATACACACCTTCCATTATGCGGATGTTCTTCTCCTTTGCTATTGCCTTCGCCTCTGCTATCAACGCCTTGTCGTAGGTGTCGTGCATGTCAGGGAAACGTGGACCTGTCGGTATGTTCTGTCCGCGCAGAGGATGCTCTGGAAACATGTTTATGTGGTCTTTGATTATCATCAGGTCGCCGACTCTGAAATTAGGGTTCATGCTTCCTGCGGCATTTGATACGAAGAGTGTCTTTATTCCCAGTTCGTACATCACGCGGATAGGAAATGTAACCTCCTTCATATTGTACCCTTCATAGTAATGGAAACGTCCTTGCATGGCCATAATGTCCTTGCCTCCCAGTTTGCCGAAAATCAGTTTTCCTGAATGTCCTTCTACTGTTGATACGGGGAAGTTGGGAATGTCGTGATAGTCAATGGAGTACGTATCCGCTATCTCCGTTGCCAACTGTCCTAATCCTGTACCGAGGATGATGGCAGTCTCTGGACTTGTGGTCATCCTTTCTTTCAGCCACTTAGCTGTTTCTTGAATCTTTTCTAACATAGTCTGTAATTATTTTATTGAATGTTTTTTCCTTGTCGCCAAGAAATCTCACTTGTATAGGCAAGACGAATGTTACTTTTTGTATGTCTTCCGTCATACCGTCAGCCTGCAGCAGTCTTGTCTCGTCTTTTTCTGTCGTGACGATGATGCGTGGCTCCGGCATGGTGTTGAATCTGTCGCTTATCTTCCTGATGTCCTCCTTTGTGAAAGCATGATGGTCACCGAATATCATCGGAGTGCAGGTCCTGCACATTGGTTTTACGTCTTCCATCATCTGCCGTGGCGATGCTATCCCTGTCAGCAGCAGTACGTTGGTGTCACTGAGCATTGGGGTAGGGGTGTCGGCATGTCCTTTCATCGCTCTCAACTCCCCATATTCCAATGTGGTGAAGAACAGTTGCTGGAAAGGCAGTACCCCGGCATTCTTTTCCAGCACGCGGTAGTCGATAGGACGCATTTCCTTCGGACATTTCGTCACTATTATCATGTCAGCCCTGTCAATGTTCTTTGACGGCTCACGCAGTCTTCCAGCCGGCAGCATGCAGTCGTCATTTATCATCCTGTTGCTGTCGATGAGCAGGATGTTCAGTCCCGGCTTGATATATCTGTGTTGGTAACTGTCATCAAGGAGTATCACATCTGACTTCTCTTCGGCAGACAGCCTTGCCACCCCGTCACAGCGTTTCTCATCAACGGCTACACTTATGTCTGGAAACTTCCTGTGCATCTGATAAGGCTCGTCTCCGATGTCCTCCATAGTCGTGTTGTCGTCAGCAAGTACGAAGCCCTTTGTCTTTCTCTTGTAGCCTCTGCTCAGCACCGCAACGCTATGCTTTGTTTGCAGCAGACGGATGAGGTATTCTATATGAGGTGTCTTTCCCGTTCCCCCAACGGTGATGTTGCCGACTCCGATGACAGGTATGCTGAAACTGCGGCTCTTCAATATCCCCATATCGAAGAACTTGTTCCGCAGGGTGACCACCATTCCGTACAGCCACCCCAGCGGCAACAGCGCAGTTGTTTTATAGTTCATTTAGTCGTTTTCTATTTTACTTCCATTATGAACGGTATGCGTGCTTGCATACGGTCTTGGTTCTTTATCGTCTTGACAAACATGATAGGCTCATACAGTTCGCCGAACTCGCTGCGTATCTTTGAATCCAGCACACCATTGCCCTTCCCTGTAGTACTCTCCAACAGTTGTGTAAGCCAGTCGGTAGGCTCAGGATATGCCACACGGTGGTATTTCTTTACCTTTGCCAGTTTCGCAGCCTTGCTTATTGCTGCGTCAAGACCGCCCAACTCATCCACGAGTTTTATCTTCAGTGCATCCTCAGCAGTATATACATGCCCCTGACCGATGGCATCCACCTGTGCGGTCGTCATGTGGCGACCGTCGCCGACACGCTTTATGAACAACTGGTAGCCACGCTGTACGTATCTCTCCAGCATTGCCATCTCTTCGTCGTTGATAGGGCGTACAGTCGTGTTGCCGAAGGTTGCATTCTTGTTTGTCTTCACCTCATCGAACTTGATACCCAGTTTCTGCGTATATAGTTCGCTGAAGTCAGGGAACATGCCGAAGATGCCGATGCTTCCCGTCACTGTCGTAGGCTCAGCCACTATCCAGTTAGAGTTGCAACTCATATAATAACCGCCGCTGGCAGCCATGCCACCCATGGACACCACAACCGGTTTCTGTTTCTTCAGTAACTCTATCGACCTCCACAACTGCTCTGATGCGTATGCAGAGCCACCGCCAGAGTTGATGCGCAGCACCACAGCCTTCACATTTTCATCGGCAGCCAGACGTTCAAGGTCTTTGCAAACATCCTGTGCCACTATCTGATGACTGCCACCGCCGAGCATCCCCTGCTCAGAAGTCTGCACGATGTCACCGAAAGCATAATAGACAGCAATCTCCTCGCCACTGTCGTCATCATCCACAGTTTTGAGGTCGCTCACCGTCACTTGGTTTATCTCGTCACCGCCAAGCACACCCAGAATCTTGTTGCCACCCTTAATGCCGAGACGCTTCATGATGTCCGCCTTTGCCTCGTCAGCATAAGCCAACCTGTCCACGAGATGACGCTTCACGAGAGTCTTCTGGTCGTCAAACAGAGTATATCCGTCAGCATATACGTTCAGGGAATCCACCACGATGTTACGGCTCTTGCTCACGTCTTTCAGTATGTTGTTCCATATACTTGTCATGTAAGCCATTGTCTGCTCGCGGTTGGCGTCGCTCATCTTGTCCGCAACGAACATCTCCGGAGCACTCTTGTACGTACCCACCTTTGCCAACTGCATCTTGATGCCCACCTTAGCCAGCAGGTCCTTGATGAACATCGGGTTGCCACCAATGCCATGCCAGTCAATTTCTCCATTAGGATTCAGCAGAATCTCGTCAGCACATGAAGCAATGTAGTATGCTGGCTGTGAATAAGTATCGCCGTATGAAACAATCCATTTGCCACACTTCCTGAAATCCGTGAGAGCCTTGCGCACAGCCTGTGCAGAAGCCCACGAGTCGGGCGAGAATATCCCAGCCTGTATGAAGATACCTTTTATGTCATCATTCTTCTTAGCCTTCTCTATGGCGTTCAGCATATCGTCAAGACCCGTCTGCGACAGCACTGTGCCACCCATAAACTCAGCAAAAGGATTCTCCTCCACACGTTCATCCAGAGTTCCGTTAAGGTCGATGACGAGAACGGAGTTGTCCTTGATAGGGTTGTCCTCACCGGACAGAACCGAAGAAACTATGGTAAACAGCCCGAAAAGAAACAGGATGATACCGAAAACAAAAATGCCGACCACTGTGGCAAAAACGTACTTAAAAAACTTTTTCATACCTTGTGACTGTTAAACTTAAAATTCGTCCGTTTGCAAAGATACGAAAAAATTTTATTTTTTTCGTTTTTGAAATCAAACTTTTCCGTGTGCAACTTTTTTGTTATTTTTGTGGTCTATTATGTAGTGAACCTGTTTGAGTTTGCGAAAAATGGAATTTAATCAATAAAAAATACATATAAACTATGAGTCGTAAATTTTATCTTTCTTCTACCGACAAGAAACTCGGTGGTGTGTGTGGTGGACTGGCTGAGTATTTTGATATTGATCCTCTTTTGGTCCGCATCGCTTTTCTTGTTCTCCTCTTTGGATGTGGAATTGGATTTTGGGCTTATATCATTCTGTGGATATTGGCTCCCAAGAAATAAAAAGTAATCAGCCTCTATTGAAAGTGTTGGAAGTATTTTAGTACCATTTTCCTATTTGCTTCCGAAGAATAGGAACAGCATTGACAGTAATACGAGGAGTAGGTCGAAGATTTTGGATTTGAGGTTTTTCTCTTGGAAGATCATCGCTCCGAAGATGAACGATACGACAACGCTGCTGCGGCGTATCATGCTGACGATGCTTATCATCGCCTCTGCATGACTTAACGACCAGAAATATGCGAAGTCGGCTACGGTCAGACAGATGGAAATCATCAGGATGCTCCATTTCCAGTCGAGAGGCCGACGCGTGTATCTGCGGTTGCGGTAGCGTTGTATAAGGTATATGACGCTGAGCATTACCCATTGCCAAATGTTGTTCCACAGTTGTACGGATACTTGGTCGCAGTCCATGCCTTGCGGGGATAACAGCCAGCGGTCGTAGAGACCGGCGATGGCTCCGAAGACATTGGCGAGGATGACGCATATTATCCACTTGTTGCGTCTGAAGTCGATACCTTCTTTCTTTCCGCTTTGGCTGAGCAGTACGAATGATATTACGGCAATAGTAATACCAACCCATTGCCAGAGGTTTAGATGCTCACCAAGTAGTGTCAAGGCTCCGATGAGAACCATTACTGGGCGTGTGGCGTTGATTGGTCCTACGATAGTTATGGGGAGGTGTTTGATGCCAAGATAACCGCATATCCATGACGACATGACGATGACGGCCTTAAGGATGTAATACACTTGTTCCTGCAGTATGAACGGATTGGTGTACAGTATGGAGTGTGGGGGGATGACTCCTTCATTTGACAGGAAGAAGAATGGTAGTAGCAGGAGAGATGAGAAGAGTGTGTTCAGACAGAGTACGGGGATGACGGCATTCGTCTTCAGCGATATCTTCTTGAATACATCGTAGAAACCGAGTAAAACGGCGGATATGAGTGCAAGAATCAACCACATACCTTACTGTCACATTCGTAGTCTTCTGTCTCTATCTCGAGGGTGCTGTGGTGTATGCCTTCCTGACAGAGCATTTCCTTTATGTTGTGGATGATGTCGTGATAAGACGTGATGTCGTTGATGACGACGTGTGCCGTCAGTGCCACCTCGTTGGTACTTATGCCCCAGATGTGTATGTGGTGTACGTTGCCGACACCGTCAACAGCCTGCATCTTCTGCACGATGGAATCGGTGTCAATGCTCTCCGGTACTGCATCTACGGACATGCGCAGGCTCTCTGAAAGGAGTCCCCATGTGGAGATGAGTACGATGACGGCGATGATGATTCCCGTGAGGGGGTCTATGATGTACCATCCTGTGTAGTTGATGATGATTCCTGAGATGACGACACCGGCAGATACAAGGGTGTCGGCGAGCATGTGCAGAAATGCGCCACGCGTGTTGATGTCGTGTTTATGCTGTTTTGCAAGCACGAGTGCTGTGGCTCCGTTGATGACGATGCCTGCGGCGGCTGTCCAGATGACGAATGATGAGTTAACGCTTTCGGGATGCGGAATCTTCTCGATACTTTCTATGATGATGATGCCGACGGCTACCAACAGTATGATGGCATTGAGCAACGAAATCAGTATTGAACCTTTGCGATAACCGTAGGTGAAACGTCTTTTTGAATTGTTTGCCGCGGTCAGTTTCAGTGCTATCATGGCGAGAAGTAGGCTGAATACATCACCGAGGTTGTGTCCTGCATCAGAGATCAGTCCCATGGAGTTGCCATACAGTCCTATGACGACCTCAATGATGACGAACAGTAGGTTGAGGACGACAGCAACGACATAGATGGTGTTCAGTTTCATACTTTTGGCTATTTGCACTGCAAAGATAGTGATTTTTATATTTTTTTACTATTTTTGCAGTCGTAAGAAATGAAAAATACAGATTTACTTCAATACAATGTTGCTGACGGGGTGACTGCCTTTTCGACAATGAGGAATGCTGAATTGCCTTATCCTGTGCTGCAACCGCATCAGGTACATGGTGATGAGGTGGCAGTGGTGGAGTCACGTACCCTGACACGTGATGACTTGCAGGGGGTGGACGCACTGATAACAGCATTGGACGACTATCCCATCGCCGTGCGTACTGCCGACTGTGTGCCGGTGTTGCTCTACGACCCTGTGCAAAGGGTGGTGGCTGCCGTGCATAGTGGATGGAGAGGTACCGTGAAACGTATTTCGCAGAAGACGATGAGGATAATGTGTGAGAAATTCTCAACCACACCATCTCACCTATTGGCGGTGATAGGTCCATCAATAGGTCCCGACAGTTTTGAGGTGGGGCAGGAGGTCGTGGAGGCATTTCGTGATGCGGGCTTCCCTGTTGCCGACATAAACAGACCGAAGGAGGGCGTGCCGGAAAAGTCGTATATAGACTTGTGGAAGGCAAATGCGTGGCTGTTGGAGGAGATGGGCGTGAAAGCCGAAAATATCCAAGTGGCGGGAATTGATACGTATCAACGCAACGACCTGTTTTTTTCTGCACGCCATGAGGGCCGAAAATGTGGAAGGATAATCAATGTGATAAGTTTATAGTTTAAAGATATATGGGAATCATTTTTCTTTTTGTAGCGATATTGTGTACTTCTCTTTTTGCTGTGATATTCAAGATTTGTCAGCAGAGAGGTGTTGAGGTTATGCCGGTCATCTTGTTCAATTATATCACCGCGGCGTTGATAAGTGTTGTGTCCGTAGCAGTAAACATCACAGTAACCTCTGCTCCTGTGGAGAGTTGTCTTCTGCCTCCTGTGTCTATTGTCTTGGCATTGATACAGGGTGCTGTGTTCGTGGCAGGTTTCAGCATGATGAACTGGGCAACATTGCGCAGCGGAGTAGCCCTTACGACAGTGTCGGCACGTGCATCTCTCGTGGTGCCTGTACTGCTCAGTTGGCTGATTCTCAACCAACCACAGCCGGCATGGATACCGACTGCCCTCATCATCATTGCCATGACATTGATTGTGATGCCTGTCGGCGACAACGGAAAACAACAGAACTCTGATTCGCAAGGTGTGATGACAAAGACGAGTGCTGCCATCGCACTGGCAGGTGTCTTCATTATATACGGAGTTTCCGACTTTTCGTTCAAACTCATTCAGGACAGCATAGAGAAGACGTTTGCAGATAATGATTTGGAAATCCATCTGTCATCATTGACATGCATGATGTTCCTCATGTCTTCATTGCTGGCTCTTGTCATCTGCCTGATGAAAGGCAGTCTTCACCGCAACCGTATCAGTTGGAAGAGTGTAGGGTGGGGATTTCTGTTGGGACTTGTCAATCTCGGTTGTGCTTCCAGTGTGCTGCGTGCGTTGGGTGAGATGTCCACAGGAGTATTCTATCCAGTATATAATGCAGGAATAGTGATGATGGCAACGCTGATAGGCGTACTGTTTTTCAAGGAACGCATCAAACCTTGGCAGTATGTGGGACTGCTGTTGGCTGTCGTCGCCATCGTTCTGTTCACTTATTCTTCTATCTGATTTATTATCTCATCGCAGGTGTTGATGACACGTTTGTTCATCTTTCTGCCGATGAAACCGCCAGCAACGCCACCGACAACCAATCCGATTATCATATAATAATCTGTTGATTCAGGGTTCCTCTGGTAGATGAGCCAGCACAGCCATCCAAACCACAGTATTACCGTTGGCAGGGCAAAATATATCCAGTCGTGATACTGCTTTTTTACCTTTTTCATCTTCTGCGCTACGGTGAAGAGGTCGCCGTTGACATCGTCTTTTCTCACATTTCTATGGATGAGGAATGTGGCGATGGCACATGTGAGCATATACACGATGGTCACAATGATGAACAGGTAAGAATGTGATATTTCATAGAATACGGCACTGCCGAAGGTTATGACGAACAGGCAGGCAATGTATGAGAATATCGTATTGCCGTTTATCTTCTCCATCTTTTGTTTTATGGTACTGCGTATCATCTTGTCGGTGATGATGGTTTCATTTTCCAGTTTTGCTTTCAGCAATGCAATCTGCTGACGCATCTCCTCTATCTGATGTTCTTCTGTATGAATGTTCGTTTCCATGATTACATTTGTTTTAATTGTTCTTTAATCCTGACGAGTTTGACAGATACGTTTTTCGTGGAAATACCGATAATCTGTCCTATCTCTTCATAACTGACATTGTCCAGCCACAGCAATACTATTGCCCTGTCCACAGGACCCAGTCGATGAATGCGATCGTAGAGTTGCCTGATCTGTTTTGCGTCGTTGTCTTCGTCGCTGAAAAGATTGGCATTCATGGATAGTCTTTCCTTTTGTCTGGTACGTTTGTTTTTTCTGTCCACGGAGATGCAGGTGTTGAGGCTCACGCGGTAGATGAACGTGTTCATGCTACATTCGTTGCGGAACTTCCCGATACCTTTCCACAGGTTTATCAGCACTTCCTGAAACAGGTCGTTGACCTCATCTTCGTCCTTAGAAAACATATAACAAACGGTGTAGATAGTACCTTTGTACTCTCTGACGATTCGTGTAAAATCCAGTTCGTTTGTTTCCATTTGGTGGTTTTGTTTAAAGTTTTCTGTATCTTTGACGCAGTTTTGCGGAGATAACTACAAAAATAAAAAAATGTGTGTTGCGAAGATAACATATTTAGATACAAACAATGGTATATGCACGCAACTTTTTCTGCATTTTCTTCGTCTAACGTGTAGTGAGTCGGCAAAGATTTGCGACAGATGAAATAAAATAGAATGTTTACATGAAAAAAGTATTAGGATTGTTTCTCGTAACTATGGCCGCCGGCAGCATGCCGTCAATGGCGGATGAAAAGACAGATACCTTGCAGGACAAACATCTCGGAGAAGTGGTGGTGACAGCTCAGAAACCAGTCGTGAAGCAGAAGGACGACAGGATTATCTACGACATGAAAAGCGACGACGAGGCAAAGACGAACACCTTGAAGGATATGTTGAAGAAAGTACCTTTTGTCACCGTTGACCAAGACGGTAACATACAGATAGAAGGCAAGGGTAACATTCGTATCTATAAGGACGGCAAACCAAACAACTCGCTGACGAAGAATGCAAAGCAGATTCTTGATGCCATACCTGCATCACTTATCGACCATGTTGATGTCATCAGGACTCCGGGTGCGAAATATGATGCGGAAGGTGTTGACGGAATCATTGACATAGTGTTCAAGAAAAACACCAGTCTTGACGGCATCATGGGGCAGGTGGAACTGCAGACTACAGACCAGAGCGACCCTGTGGCAAATATATACCTTGCGGGTAAACGTGGTAAACTGGATATTTCAGCAAACTATACCTTCGTAGGACTCATGGCACCTCATAGCGAGAGCGACCAGTCAACGGAGGTGCATTATCTGAATAGTGGCAACGACTACAAGAACCAGTTTCGTCAGGAGTTTAGTGGTAATGCTCAGATAATAGGCCTTGAAGGTTCCTACGACATAGACTCTCTCAATCTCATCACCATGTCGTTGAATGGTTTTCTGAATAATGTCAACATAGACGGTCATGGCGATGTGGCTATGATGAATGGCAGTGATGTGCTGTATGCCTTTCATGAGAATTATGACGACAGCCGTCAGTCGTATTACAACTTTGACGGAAAGATTGACTTTCAGCATCTCACTCATCGTCATGGAGAGATACTGACAGCATCCTATCTGCTCTCTACCTCAAACACGCACTCCCAGATAGGTGAAAACTATTCCGACTGGATAAAGCGGCCACCATATTATGATTACGACAGATATTTCCGCGATAATGACGGTCGTTTTGTCGAGCATACCTTGCAAATTGACTGGGAACGTCCTATAACGCTCAACCATAAATTGAACTTCGGAGCAAAATATATCAACAGAAACAACTCCTCCGATGGAAAGCAGGAACACGATGACGTGGTGTTTTCTACCAACGATTTCAGCCATATCACCAACGTAGCGGCAGCGTATGCGGAATACCGTTTCGTAAGTCCTAAATGGAGTGCATCTGCTGGTTTGCGATATGAATATTCCTATCTCAAGGCAGAGTTTTATGACGGTAGTGCCGATGACTATTCGCGAAACCTCAGCGACTTTGTACCATTTGCCAGTGTTACGTATAGGATGAACGATGCCAACACGCTGAACTTCAACTATTCCTCACGCGTTGAGCGACCGGGTATTGACTATCTGAATCCTTTCCGTGTGGAAGATATGACGCAGATAAAGGAGGGAAATCCCTACCTCGACAGTTCACGTCCTAACAAACTCACGCTTTCCTATACATACCTGAATCCTAAGTTTATGGGTAGTTTCAACCTTTCGTCATCATTCAATAGTGATGGCATAGGTCTCATCAGAAAGGATTTGGATGGTAAAATCTATTCCACATACGGCAACATACAGAAATATAACAATTATGCAGCCTCTGTCTTTATGCGCTGGCAACCGTCAGCGAAGACAAACCTTACCATAAACTTCTCTGGTGGATGGACGAAGGTAGAGAATGATGAGTTGGCTTTGAGTCAAAGTCGCTGGAACTGGTCAGGCAATATGTATCTCACGCAGGAATTGTTATGGAAAGTCAAACTGAATGCCCATGCAGGACTTTGGCAGAGCCCTGTCAATGATGTGTATAGCCATGGCGACCCTGTTTTCTGGCATGGGATAAGCATGCAGCGTTCTTTTCTCAAGGAAGACCGTCTGACGGTGCGCTTGGGTGTCAGCAATCCGTTCACACAGACGCAGACATACAAGAACTACATGACACAGGGCGATTTTACCAGCAAATATGTCAATGAGCGTACTGCACGTTGGATAAGTGGTAGCATATCCTATCGTTTCGGTTCTCTCAAGTCGCGTGTGAAGAAAGCACAGAAGACTATAACCAACGATGACCTCGTTGGGCAGAAGAAAAGTAATGACTGAGGGGTTTAATGGTAGCCTACCCCCAGCCCCTCCCTAAAGGGAGGGGAGTTAAAAAGTCTCTCCCTTCAGGGGGAGATTTAGAGGAGGCTGAGGATTTAGGAGAGGCTTCCCTTTCTTGAAAACTCACAGCCACAATAGTTTTGTCGGTAGAGGTTGTATTTTCGTGACAATTCGATGGAGCGTTTGTAACCTTCGTTTTTCTTGAAGTCGCTGTTGAGAAACGCCATTTCATCGAACTGTTTCACTATCTCCTCGCCAATGCTGTTCAGTAGTTCTGCATCTTTCAGCGGACTTATGGTGAGGGTTGTGGAGATAAATACTTTTCCTTGTATTGTCGCTCTTGCTTTCTCTGCCGTCTTTGCCAGTCGCAGACGGAAACACTTTTCGCATCTCGCACCGCCTTCTGGCTCCCTCTCCAGTCCTTTTGCAACAGCAGCAAACGCCTTAGGCTCGTACTCCCCTTCAACAAATTCTATGGGGTGTCTTGCAGGCATCTCGGCAATGAGTCTCTTTACCTCGGCAACACGTTTGCCGTATTCTTCTCTGTCAGTAATGTTTGGATTGTAGTAGAACACCGTTATGTGAAAGTAGTCGGACAGATACTCAAGCACATAACTGCTGCATGGGGCGCAACAGCAATGCAGGAAGAGTTGTGGCACTTCTCCCGACCTCTGTATCTGTGTCAATGTCTTTTCTAATTCCTTTTGGTAGTTGTGTTTCATCATAACTTTAATGCCGACTAATTTCGACTGGAGGTCAAAGTTAGTAAAAAGTTGCATAATAGTTGAATTTTTTCGTAATTTTGCACGGTTAAATCGTGATGAGTAATGATATACTATTTTTCAGGAACAGGCAATTCTCGGTGGGCGGCACAGACTCTTGCCGATTCTCTGCACGAGCATCTCGCCTTCATACCTGACGTAAAGTCTCAGACAACCACAGAAAAAGACGATAGGACTCTCGGCATTGTCTTTCCCGTCAACGGATGGATGCCGCCGAAGATTGTACGCGACTTCATCAAACATCTTGACGGTACGAAGATAGACTATTGTTACTGCCTTATCACCGCCGGTGACAGTATCGGCGAAGCTGTGCGCGTACTGCGTCATGACCTGAAGAAAGTCAACATCCGTCTTGATGCAGCCTTTTCTCTGCTCATGCCGGAGAGTTATGTTTGTATGCCGGGGTTCTATACAGATAAACCGGAAAGAGAACGGAGAAAGATAGACAGGGCAACGGAAGACTTGAAAGAGTTTGCAGACGACATTCTGAATCGCCACCATGTGGAGAAGACCACCAAAGGCTTTCTGCCGTATCTTCTTACTTACGTCTTGGGCATACCTTTCAACCATATATTCATCACGGATAAACCGTTTAAGGTAGATGCCTCGCGCTGTACCCATTGTGGTATGTGTGCCAAGGTGTGCCCCGTACATAATATAACGATGTCAGACACACCGGAGTGGCATAAGGATGGTACCTGTACCAACTGTATGGCATGTTATCATCATTGTCCCGTTCATGCCATAAACTATTGGACAACGAAGAAAAAAGGACAGTATTATTTTGGAAGGAATAAAAGATGAAGACAGGATTTGACAATGAGAAATATCTGCGCATCCAGTCGCAGCATATCAAGGAGCGTATAGCACAGTTCGGCGACAAACTCTATTTGGAGTTTGGTGGCAAGTTGTTCGACGACCATCATGCCAGTCGCGTACTGCCCGGCTTCAAACCCGACAGCAAACTGAAGATGCTCGGACAGCTGAAAGACGATGCCGAGATAATAATTGTCATCAGTGCCGTTGACATACAGAAGAACAAGATACGCGAAGACCTTGGTATCACCTATGACGCCGACCTGTTGCGTCTGCGTAACGAGTTCATAAACCGTGGCTTCTACGTGTCGTCAGTAGTGATAACACACTACAGCGGACAACAGTCTGCCGACCGTTACCGTTCATTCCTTGAACGTCAGGGGATAACGGTATATTATCATCATACCATAGAAGGCTATCCCGAAAATGTGGCACTCATAGATTCCGATGAAGGTTTTGGCAAGAACGACTATGTAAAGACAACGCGTCCTCTCGTCATCGTCACCGCACCGGGTCCCGGTAGCGGCAAGATGGCAGTATGTCTCAGTCAGCTGTATCAAGAAAACCAGCGTGGCATAAAGGCAGGTTATGCAAAGTTCGAGACGTTCCCTATCTGGAATCTGCCACTTAAACACCCTCTCAATGTAGCATACGAGGCAGCAACGGTAGATTTGAACGATGTAAACATGATAGACCATTTCCATCTTGAAGCATACGGCAAGATGGCAATAAACTATAATCGTGACATAGAGATATTTCCCGTCCTCAATGCAGTCTTTGAGGGTATCTACGGCACCAATCCTTATAAGTCGCCTACTGATATGGGAGTCAATATGGTGGGCTTCTGCATCTCCGATGATGAAGTGTGCTGTGAGGCATCGAAGGCAGAGATAATACGCCGTTATTATACATCACTCTGCAATCTTGCTGAAAATAAATCTACGGAGCATGAAGTCAACGAGATAGCCCTGCTGATGAAGCAGATGAACATTCAAAAGACCGACCGCAAGCCTGTTGTGGCAGCACATGAACGTCAGCGCAGCAGTAATGTGCCATGCGCAGCCATAGAACTGGAAGATGGCACTGTCATCACCTCCGAGACCTCATCATTGTTAGGGCCGAGTGCAGCACTCATCCTCAACGCCACGAAATACATTGCAGGCATACCGCATGAGATAAAACTCATCCCACAGAATATGATAGAGCCTATACAGAATACCAAGGTGGGACTCCTGCACGGTCATAATCCACGACTGCATACTGATGAAGTGCTGGTGGCACTCTCTATGCTCAGTCTTACCGACGACAACTGTCGCAAGGCACTTGCCGTCCTGCCACAGTTTGAAGGCTGTCAGGTACACAGCACGGTAATGCTCAGCGAGGTGGATAGAAAAATCTTCAAAAAGTTAGGAGTCGAACTCACCTGCGACCCGAATTAGGAGACTAAACCGTAAAACCTCACAACCGTAAAACCTCACAACCGTAAAACCGCATAACCTCACAACCTCACAACCGTAAAAAATGAAAATAATTGGACTCGGAGAAACCGTTTACGACATTATCTTCAAAGATAATCAACCGCTGCGGGCAGTGCCCGGAGGTAGCACCTTCAACGCCATCATCTCACTCGGACGTACCAGCCACCTGTTGCAACAGAAGCCAGACGTCTGTTTCATCTCCGAGACCGGTGACGACCATGTGGGGCAGATGATTCTCGACTTCCTCCACGATAGTGGAGTGTCGTCAGAATATGTCACCGTAAACAAAGGAACCAAAACGCACCTCTCTCTCGCCTTCCTTGACGAGAACAGCGATGCACACTACACCTTCTACAAAGACCATGAAAATGCCGACATCTCCGACAACTGCCCATCCATCACAGCTTCCGACATACTCCTCTTTGGCAGTTTCTTTGCCATCAACCCCGTTCTGCGCACACGCACACGGCACATACTGCAACAGGCACATGCCGCCGGAGCAATGATTTATTATGACATCAACTTCCGACGTCCTCACCTTGCACAACTTGATGCCGTCATGCCGAACATAACGGAAAACTACTCTCTTGCTACCATAGTGCGAGGGTCGTTGGATGATTTCGATATCCTCTATGACACACGCGACAAGGAACGCATATACCGCGAGTATGTGTCGCCATACTGTCCATATCTCATCATCACAGACGGTAGCAACACCATCACCGTTTTTACCCCTCATACCCGTTACGATTATCCTGTGACAGCCTTATCGCAAGTCGTCAGCACCATTGGGGCAGGGGATAACTTCAACGCAGGCTTCATCTTCGCCATTGCCAACGCCAAGGTCAGCATGAAACCTGCAACATGGAGTTCTCCTGAGCAAAGTCGAAGGAACTTCGCACCCCTTGTCGCCACGGCTCAGCACTTCTCACAGGCAGTATGCCAGAGCGTTTTCAACTACGTGGAAAAAGACTTCCGTATAGACTTATAAATGTCACCTTGTCACTTTCTCCTCTGCCACACAGTCATTGTGCATCATCATCGTTAGCGCGTTCTGAACAACAACAAAAACGACAGACATTCCCGACTGCCGTTCTTTACAAATCTATTTCTTCCTACCTATTA
Organism: Bacteroidaceae bacterium; assembly: GCA_024398495.1. Taxonomy (GTDB): domain Bacteria; phylum Bacteroidota; class Bacteroidia; order Bacteroidales; family Bacteroidaceae; genus Prevotella. Next base: position 31,065 of record JAKSJA010000018.1, read on the forward strand.
CCCTCAATAGTACAGGCGGCTGATTGCGAAAACACACACTTGCAGACTGGGTTACAAATCCATCATCTTTATCTACCTTTACCGTCATCTTCATCTCGCCTCGTTCACCAGCTTTTATTACCTTATGAGGATAAGAAAAGGTAGTACAGCCACATGTTGTCTTGACCTCATCTATAGCCTGAGGCTCGCCAGTATCATTATAGTATTTGAACGTTGCGTTAAGTGTCTTCAGTCCTGTAATGTCTGGGAATATCTTTTTTTTCTCTAAAAAGATAAATTTCCAGTGGCGGTCAAATTTCGGCTTTTCCTGCTTTGAACATCCCCAAAACAGAAAAACTAAAACCACTCCAACACACAGTATTAATTTCTTCTTCATAACTATATCATTCAAATCTCCACTCCCTTGTACCAAAGGAGTGGAGATGCACCATATTTATGTAAATAAACTCATATATTTGTCAATGTCCTCTGACAGAGTATCAATCTCCATCCACTCGTAACATAATAACATTACAAGCAATAAGATTGCGACATCATATAAAAGTGATTTCCATTGCTTATTACGTATATCTGTTCGAATATGACGTACATATACACATATGCCATACACACCTAATACAAGTATAGCACATCTCAAAACAATTACTACAGAACTCAAAAATACATCCATAACGATAAATTATTGTTACAATAATATGATTATTTTCACAACGCAAAGAATAAGCAAAATTATATCTAATGTAATAGTGCCATTTTTAGTACCTTCTGCATGTTTCATTAGGTAGATAACTCGACATAAATATATCAGCCCCATTATCCCCAGCAAAAAATAACTCAACCGGATATGGCAACAATCATACCATATCATGTCATAATTCGCATGATTTATTGGAAACGAAAATATCAATAACCCCAGAAACAATAACAAAGTGTCAAGTTTAGTTAGTGTTTTCATAATTTTAGTATTTCATACATTTATCAAAATCTTGAAGTGCACGATCATTGTATTTAAAATCTCCACTCCGCTGGAATACAGTGGAGATGCTACAGGTTATAGGCTATAGTTGTTATTAAATCAAAGTCAATACCCAGTCTTTGATTTCATATATTGCATTAATAGGCCATATCTGGGGATATATATATACAGACATTATAATCACAATGATAAGCCCCCAATAGTTTTTTAGTTTTATATTATTTATTATAGACTTTATTGTTATATATGCAATAAAAATAAATAAAGCAACACCTATAAAGCATGCCGAAATGTGAAAGAATAAATCCCAATTCATATTAGTTGTTATTTATAAGCCATCATCACAATTCTTAAGATCAGCTACCATAATTGCCAGACCTACACCATTGACTGCCGTTCTTTACAAATCTATTTCTTCCTACCTATTACCCTCGAAATTAAAACCACTCCAACACACAATAACTTACAGCACTTCTTCGTCATTCGTCATAAGTTTCATAACCAATCAAGCAAACCATACGTTCTTGTAAAATGTGGTAATGTTAAACCTAATATTGAAAAAATCAGCATAATAAGTAAATTTTTTCTTTCTTTTTTGAAATCAAGTACAGCATTGTTTTTTCTAACAAGGTATCTCCTGTGTAAAACATAAATTAGCATGAATACAAGAATCACCACGAATATATCCAATGAAAAAAACTTGCACCACTGTGACAATGGAAATATAGTTGATATCACAAGGGCAAAATATTCAATCTGAACAAGCAACAAAAGGCTTATGAAGAAACGCATCAATCTACTTTTGTGTACTTTTATATCATAAGCATTCAGAATGTAAATCAATGCCAACCCTGTAATAAGCATTATCGGAGCATTCACCCAAAAGATTTCTCTACAAAATAAAGTAGAACATGCCATAATTACAAATGTCACTCCAACAGACAATATCAATTTCTTCTTCATAACTATATCATTCAACCAGCCTTTTCCAAATAGCAAACAATGCAAAAGACAATAAAGACAGAAAATATAAAAGATCTGTTTTAAGTATTTGTTTTTTGTGTAGAATATTCTCAATTAAATGAAATAAAGTCAATATGCAAATGATTATTGTCTCTGTTGTCATCGCCACATCAACAGAACAAGTATAAATATCATGGCAATATGCACCTATCCAAACTATGCAACAGGCATAAATGAGCCATGAAACAAACGACAATCTATATACGTGTATTTTCATTCAATTTTTTGCAATGCTATATATCTTCCTTCCGCAAATATAGCGATATTTTTACAAAAAGCAAGTGAAAATGATAAAAATATGTATTTTTTCTACCTATTATTTGAAAAACTTTGTGTTTTCACATTTTAATAAGAGAATAATGAGAATTTCGTTGAAAACATATTATACAACTCACCACACCTCATTTTACAAAACACAAGACTGCACCATGCTACCCATCTGACATGGGGGCGTGTGTCACATGACGTGGGAATGTGCATTACCTGACGTGGCGATGTGTACAACCTGACATGATGATATGCGACACCTGATGTGAGGATGTGCATCACCTGACGTGTCGTTAAGACCTACCTGACCTATTGTCAAGACCTGTCTGACTTGTCGTGTAGAATCTCCATTGTTGTCGGGCAGACCTACCATATGGGCATGTTAGAATCAAATTCTGTGAGCCGTAGATGTGACTTGCCTTTATGTCGGATGTACGCGTCACATAGTTTGGTTGTACTCGTCACAAAGATTGTTTGTACGCGTCAAAAAGAAGTGACAAAC
>JAKSJA010000019.1 GCA_024398495.1 Bacteroidaceae bacterium
TCAGTACAGAATCACAGTTTTGAAAATTGTTTTTTCAGAGAGTTTTTTTTGTTTTTAGAAATAATTTGTACTTTTGCAGACGATGATATTCTCTAAGTGAGGATGGAATCAAAAATTTATTGGTAAAATAGCGTTTGCTGTTATTCGGAACTTTTGAAACGTAGGAAATTTCAAACTATACACCGAAGAATACAATGCAAATGTTTACGTTTTGCGTGAGCATTTCTTGTTGGTGTATTAGGTTTCCTACGACCTCAAAAGTAATGAGAATGTTTCACGCTTTCTTATATCTGTTTAATTGTTGACGCTTGGTGTAAAATGAAATGATTTATTATGTCTAACAATTAAATAGAACAACTATGAGAAAGATTAATTTTATGTTTTTGTTTTGCTCATTCATGATAATGAGCATTGGGGCGAGTGCTTACGATTTTAATGTGAGAAATGCTGATGGTGTGAATATTTATTATAACATCGTTTCTGCTGACGATTTAACTTGTGAAGTAATAGCATTTGGCCATTCATACAATAATTTAAGTGGGATAAATATCCCCGAAAAAGCTAATTATTCTTATGGAAATAATATTACTACTTATTCGGTGACGCGTATTGGAAATTATGCATTCGCTGGTTGTAGTAGCTTGACATCAATAAGGATTCCAAATTCCGTGACGAGTATTGGGAGTTATGCATTCAATGGTTGTACTGGTTTGACATCAATAGAGATTCCAAATTCTGTGACGAGTATTGGAGATTATGCATATCAAAGTTGTACAAGTTTGACATCAATAGAGATTCCAAATTCCGTAACGAGTATTGGAGTGAGATCATTTGCTAATTGTGATATATTGAAATCGGTAACAATTGGTAATTCCGTGACGAGTATTGGAGATCATGCATTCGCTAGTTGTAGTGGCTTGACATCAGTGACGATTCCAAATTCCGTGACGAGTATCGGAGATAATGCATTCGAGGATTGTACATCTCTTCCTGTAGAAAACAAAATTCGTTATGCTGATTGGTATTTAATTAAAGCTGTAGATAAAACATTGTCCACATATGCAATAAAAAATGGTACAAAATGGATTAACAGTGGACAATATAGTGGTGCCTTCAGAGATTGCAAAAATATGAAATCCATAGAATCACCAAATACGGTTATGTATGTGAAATCGTATGCATTTGCAAATTGTACTAGTTTAGAATCCGTAATAGTTAATATTGAAGATTGGAGCAACGCAAATGTGTTTGCAACAATTTCAGCGTTACAAGATAAAACATTTACGTATAAGAATAAAGGGGTTGAACTTGAACAACACATGGTATTCCCGTCGGAAGTGGTAAGTATTGGTGAAAATTTATTGTATAAATGTACGACGTTAAAATCAATAGAATTTCCGAAAACGATTAATAGTGTAGGAGAGAACGCATTCAATAGTTGTACAAATTTATCATCAATAAAAGTACATTGGAAAAGACCTTTATCTGTACCTTTGACAACATTTAATAATATTGACAAAAGCAAATGTACTCTTTATGTTCCTAAAGGAACGGAAACATTGTATTGGGTTGCACCTGTATGGTCAGAATTTACAAACATAGTGGAATATGATGAGCCGGAAGACGTTTCATACTACATTACGATAAACGGTTTGGAAGGTGGCGAGATAATGCAGAAAGTGGATATTGGCATGACTTATTCGTACAAATTCAAACCTTACGAAGAATGGGAGATAAACAGCGTGACATTCAACGGAGTGGATGTGACGAGCCAGTTGCAGGACAGCATTTTCTCTACTCCTGCCATTGCTGGAAATTCTGCGTTGAGTGTAGTATATAAAAAGGTGTCTTCTGCAATAGATGCAGTAGAGGGTAACGATGATGTCCGCATACTGGCAACGAGTGGTGCAATAGTGATAAACGGTGCAAAGGCTGGCAAGGCTGTGTCGGTGTATGGTCTTAACGGAAATATGGTGGAAAGCACGAAAACAAATGGTGCATCCACGATAGTATCACTTCCGCAGAAAGGTGTTTACATCGTGAAGGTCGGCAATGATGTATTCAAAGTTTCGATATAAACCTAAAGTGTCTACATCAAAACGGTAAAAAATATCTGAAAAATAAAAACAACAAGGGGGGCTATGATATTGCTCCCCAGTTGATGTTGTCTTTTTTCAATTCTGCAAGACGACGCCAGACGAGGGAATAATCGGGATTCGTGCAGTCAAGGTCGGCATCTATTATCGCCTGTGCCTCATCACGTGCCATCTGCACGATGATGCCGTCATGGGCAATATCTGCCAATTTGAGGTCGAATGCCATACCGCTCTGCTGTGTTCCTTCCAAATCGCCCGGTCCACGCAGTTTAAGGTCTGCCTCAGCAATGGCGAAACCGTCATTGGTCTCACACATTATATCTATACGTTTGCGCACATCGCTCGTCTTTGCCGTTGAGTCCTTAGTGACAAGAATACAATAACTCTGGTCAGCCCCACGACCTACACGTCCACGCAACTGATGCAGTTGGGACAGCCCAAACCGTTCTGCGTTTATGATTACCATGACGGAAGCATTAGGAACGTTGACGCCTACTTCGATGACTGTTGTTGCTACAAGTATTTGTGTTTCTCCACTGACAAACCGCTGCATCTCTATCTCCTTGTCTGCAGGCTTCATCTTGCCATGCACCTTACTCAAACGAAATTCAGGGAATACATGTTGCAGATGTTCATATCCGTCTTCCAGATTTTTAAGGTCTATCTTCTCGCTTTCTTCAATGAGAGGAAAGACGATATATACCTGTCTGCCTTCATTGACCTGCTGGCGGATACCATCATAAAGGCTCACCGTCTGACTCTCCTGTTTATGAACGGTATGTATAGGCTTGCGCCCCGGTGGCAGTTCGTCTATGATGCTCACGTCAAGGTCGCCATATACCGTCATTGCCAGAGTACGCGGAATGGGTGTTGCCGTCATGACAAGAACATGCGGTGGATTCGCGTTTTTCTGCCATAGTTTTGCCCGTTGTGCCACACCGAAACGATGTTGCTCATCAACAACAGCAAAACCAAGATTTTTGAACTGTACATTGTCCTCCGTTATGGCATGAGTGCCTACAAGAATGTTTATTGTTCCATCGAGTAGTTCGGATAAAATCTTTTCTCTTTTCTTTCCCTTGACAATGCCAGTAAGCAGCTGCACATTTATCGGCATATCTTTCAGGAACTCGCGTATGGTTGCGAGATGTTGTTCTGCAAGAATCTCCGTTGGAGCCATGATACAAGCCTGATAACCATTGTCGATTGCTATCAGCATGGACATGAGAGCAACAAGAGTCTTTCCCGACCCCACATCGCCCTGCAAAAGACGATTCATCTGACGACCGCTGCCACAGTCCTTTCTTATCTCACGGATGACACGTTTCTGCGCTCCTGTAAGTTCAAACGGAAGATATTTATTATAAAAGGTATTAAACACATCTCCAACCTTTGAAAAGATGTACCCACGGTATTTTCTCCGTTGGTCGCTGGCATAACGCAGAATGTTGAGTTGGATGTAAAATAGTTCTTCAAACTTCATCCTTTGTATCGCATTCGCCAGTTGATGTTGTGTCTTCGGGAAATGGATTGCACGCATTGCCGTATCTCTGTCCATAAGATGCAAACGGTCAACGATAAAAGGAGGAAGAGTCTCCGATAAATTCGGCATTTTTTCCAACATCGAACTTATTACCTTACCCATCTGACGGGATGTAAGCCCGGTGGTTTTCATTTTTTCTGTAGTGATGTAAGCAGGTTGTAATTTCAGATTGTCAAACTGCACATCTGCAACCTTTTCCATTTCCGGATGGGATATATTGATTCTTCCCTGAAAGACTGTAGGCTTGCCGAATACAACATACTCCTCTCCGACATGATATTGCCGTGTTACATATTTAACTCCCTGAAACCACACCAAGTCCATGACGCCATGTCCATCGGTGAAATGGGCCACCAAACGCTGTTTGCGCGGTCCCATCTGAAAGGTTTCATAAGAGAGGATTTTTCCTTTCACCTGCACGTATGCCATTGTGGGTGTAAGGTCTTTTATGGCATACAGATGAGTGCGGTCAACATACTTATATGGGTAATACTGCAACAGGTCATCATTTTTGAATATGTTGAGTTCATTATTCAGCAACCGTTTCCTCTGTGGTCCGACACCGGGAAGATACTGTATGTCCTGTTGTAGAAATGTCATCATGCTTTTTCTCCGTAGAGAAGGTCACCGGCATCACCAAGTCCCGGTACTATGTAAGAATGTTCATTCAGTTCTTCATCAATGGCAGCACAATACACTTCTGTCTCTTTCGGCAAAACATCTTCAAGGAACTTGAATGCCGGCCTTGCAGCAATCACAGCGGCAACGATGATACGTTTTGGATGTCCCTTGGCAAGCATTGCCTGCACAGCAAGGTCCAGACTCTTGCCTGTTGCCAACATAGGGTCAACGATGACAAGTGTCTTTCCATCAATAGATGGAGATGCTATATATTCCGTATGAACAACAAAATTTTTCTCATCAACATATTCCCGATAAGCCGAGACAAATGCATTTTCAGCATTGTCGAAGATGTCAAGGAACCCTTGATGGAAAGGTAACCCTGCACGAAGAATGGTGCAGAGAACAATAGTATCCGAAGGAACACGACAGGTCGCCTTGCCAAGACAAGACCACACTTCCTTATCCTCATAATCCAACGTCTTACTTATCTCGTAAGCCATCAGAGAGCCTATACGGCCGATATTTTTACGAAAACGAAGTCTTTCCTGTTGAATGTTTTTGTCACGTATTTCTGATAAAAACTGATTCAACACCGTGTTTCTTTCACTAAAATTGATTATCTTCATGGGATTTTTATGCAAAAATAATATAAAAAACCCAAATCAATAGTGTTTCCAATAAAAAAATTAGTAAATTTGCAATTCCAATCAGGATAAACAGGTTATAGTTATATAAATATAAAGATATGGCAAATATTGATTTAACAAAGTATGGCATCAATGGTGTTAAGGAGATTGTGTACAATCCATCTTGGGAAACACTGTTTGATGAAGAAACGAAACCAGAGCTTACTGGTTTCGATAAAGGACAACAGACGGAACTCGGTGCTGTTAATGTAATGACGGGAATCTATACAGGCCGTTCTCCAAAAGACAAGTTTATCGTCTATGATGAAAACTCAAAAGATACAGTCTGGTGGACAACCCCAGAATACCCTAACGACAACAAGAAATGCAGCGAAGAAAGCTGGAAAGCACTCAAGGAGTTGGCAGTAAAAGAACTCTCTAACAAAAAACTGTATGTCGTTGACGGTTTCTGCGGTGCCAACAAAGACACACGCATGAAGGTGCGCTTTATCATGGAGGTGGCATGGCAAGCACATTTCGTTAAGAATATGTTTATCCGCCCTATTGACAAGGAGGAAGAAGAACAGGAACCTGATTTCATCGTTTATACAGCTTCAAAGGCAAAAGTAGAGAACTACAAAGAACTCGGTCTTAATTCAGAAACAGCAATAGTGTTCAACGTAACAAGCAAGGAACAAGTAATTCTCAACACATGGTATGGTGGCGAGATGAAGAAAGGAATGTTCTCAATGATGAACTATTTCCTGCCTCTCAAAGGTATTGCCGCATGCCACTGTTCTGCCAACACCGACCTCAATGGCGAGAACACAGCACTTTTCTTCGGACTCTCCGGCACAGGCAAGACTACACTTTCCACAGACCCTAAGCGTCTGCTCATCGGTGACGACGAACATGGATGGGATGACAACGGTGTCTTCAACTTCGAAGGAGGATGTTACGCAAAGGTTATCAACCTTGACAAAGAGGCTGAGCCAGACATCTACAATGCCATCAAACGAAATGCACTCCTCGAAAACGTCACTGTTGATGAAAACGGCAAGATAGATTTCAATGACAAGAGCAAGACAGAGAATACCCGCGTTTCATATCCTATTGACTTCATAGACAAGATAGTGAAACCTATCTCTCACGGACCTGCGGCAAAACAGGTTATCTTCCTTTCTGCTGATGCCTTTGGAGTGTTGCCGCCTGTAAGCATCCTGACACCAGAACAATGCAAGTATTATTTCCTCTCTGGATTTACGGCAAAACTGGCAGGTACAGAACGTGGCATCACTGAGCCAACACCGACATTCTCAGCATGTTTCGGACAGGCATTCCTCGAGTTGCATCCTACAAAATATGCTCACGAACTTGTCCGCAAGATGGAGATATCCGGAGCAAAGGCATACCTCGTGAACACAGGATGGAACGGTACTGGAAAGAGAATTTCTATCAAGGACACACGTGGCATTATTGATGCAATACTTAATGGCAGCATCAATGAAGCACCTACAAAGAAGATTCCTTATTTCGATTTTGAGGTCCCTACACAGTTGCCGGGCGTCGATTCTGCAATCCTTGACCCACGCGACACGTATCCTAATGCCGCACAATGGGAAGAAAAAGCAAAAGATTTGGCATCCCGCTTCATAAAGAACTTCAAGAAATATGAATACAACGCAGACGGAAAGGCATTGGTAAATGCCGGTCCTAAGTTGTAAAAAAACTTAATAACACACTGAATCTTAGAAACTTTTTGTATATTTGCATTTGCAGATATACAAGAAGTTTTTTTATGATTAAAATTCCCATAATAAACAAAAGTAAGCATAGTCTTCCCGAATATGCCACACCATTGAGTGCGGGCATGGACTTACGTGCAAATATAGATGCGCCAATATTGTTGAAACCATTACAGAGAGCATTGATACCGACAGGGTTGTATATCGCTTTACCAGAAGGATATGAAGCACAGATACGACCTCGCAGTGGATTGGCAATAAAAAAAGGCATTTCCATTGTCAACGCTCCGGGCACCATTGACGCTGATTATAGAGGAGAGATTGGAATCATATTGGTAAATCTCAGCAATGAGGATTTTATCGTAGAAGACGGGGAACGTATAGCACAAATGGTGATAGCACGTTACGAACATATTAAATTCGAAAAAGTAGATACACTGGATGAGACTGAAAGAGGTTCTGGCGGTTTTGGTCATACTGGCATCTAACATCCCTTACATCGTCCATGCTGCGGACGAAGACAAGAGAGAAAGATTCCAATACCTTTTCCTTGAGTCAGTAAGACAACAGGAGAAAGGGAACTATACAGGTGCTTTCGACTTACTGAAAGAATGTGAAGCCATTGACTCTACGTCTGCGGAAGTCAATTATATGCTGTCCAGATATTACTATAACCTGAAAGACACACCGTCAAGCAGGTCGTATATAGAAAAAGCATCGAGATTTGCTCCTGACAATGCCTATTACAAGGGGTTGTTGGCTAACCATGCCTTACAGAATCAGGAATATGACAAAGCTATTGCCATATATGAGCAGATATATGAACAGGACCATGAACGCGGGGATATTCTTGAGATTATAACAGAATTGGCCCGCAGAACTGAAAAATATGACAAGGCAATATGGGCATTGGACAAGTTGGAAATTCTGGAAGGCAAGACAGAAAGCCGTTCCATGATGAAATATCACCTGTTCATAGCACAGAAACAAGACGACAAGGCATTGGCAGAACTTAACACCCTATCGGAAAAATATCCCTATGACCTCAACTATAAAGTCATAATGGGGGACTTCTACATGACACATGAGCAGGAAGACAGAGCGCTGAAGATATATCACGATGTATTGCAACAAGAACCCGACAACATTACCGGGCAGATGTCCTTGTACCAGTATTATGCAACCAACAATGACTCTGTAAACAAACAAAGCCTGCTCGAGCAAATGCTGTTAAACAAAAACATCACTTCTGAAACTCGGGTATATCTTGTCCGTATGGCGGTGGAGGATTTCGCAAGAGAAGAAAAAGACAGTACAGAGATAATCAAATTCTTCCAGTCAATATTACAATATCCGCAAGAAGACCAAACCGTGAAAACCATGTATGCCTTGTATCTTGAAAGCATAAACATTCCACATGACACCATAGCTCCAATACTTACTGAAATCCTTGAAAAAGAGCCGAGCGATGCATCGATACGTGTCAAATTGATAGAATATGCATGGGAAAACAAGGATTTCCAAAAGATAATAGACCTATGTATTCCTGCCCGACAATACAATCCTGACGAGCTGGCGTTTTACTATTATCAGGGAATGGCAAACTTTCAATTGAAGAAACAAGATGAAGTAATAAAAATCCTGCAACAGGGTATCAGCACGATCAATGAAGAAAGTAACCCAGAAATCGTTTCCGACTTCTACGCTTTTCTCGGTGACACTTATGAACAAAAGGGCATGACAGATAAGGCCTTTGCAGCATACGACTCTTGCCTACAATGGAAACCAGACAACATCGGATGTTTGAACAATTACGCTTATTATCTCAGCGTAAAGAACAGGGAGTTGGACAAAGCAGAACAGATGAGTTTCAAAACAATCATAAAAGAGCCAAACAATCCTACATATTTAGATACGTATGCGTGGATATTGTTTCAGCAGGGCAGATATGAAGATGCAAAAAAATATATTGACAAAACATTGGCCGCTGTAGATTCTACAGATAACGACGCAACGCTATATGACCACGCCGGGGATATTTATGCGAAGAATGGAGATATAATAAAAGCGGTTGAATTTTGGGAAAAAGCATTGCAAATGCAATATTCAAAACTCATAGCACGCAAGATAAAAAAACGTACATACATAAAAAAATGAGCAAGATTTATCACATATCTATATGCATCGTGTTGGCAATGGCACTTATGTCATGCCACACCACTAAAAATGCTGTAACGGGAACAGACATAAGCACACACAGGAATCAGCAAGACAATAATTCCGAACTCTTGAAAAAGTTTGTCTGTACTACACACACGCAAAAAAACATTGTTGCAAAAATCAAATTCACAGCACACAGAAATGATTCCGAGGTATCTCTTTCCGGCAGTCTTAAAATGCGGCGTGATGAATGTATCCAAATACAACTCATAGCCATGGGGTTCATAGAGGCTGTGCGTATTGAAATTACCCCTGACTATTTTATGATTATAGACCGTCTCAACAAGGCCTATGTCAAAGAACAATACAACAATATAGAATTTATCCAGAAGAATGGATTGAGTTTCTACTCTCTCCAGTCAATATTCTGGAACGAACTATTCCGCCCGGGAATCAATCACATTACAGAACAAAACATCAACGACTTCTCCATAATGGCAGAAGATACAAGACGGACAATAACACTCAATGACAATGCCAAGCCACAGACTACTGAGATGGCTGCAGCGACATTGACATGGACGACAGAAGACAACAACATAACTCGTGCGAGCATACAATATGCTGATGAAAATACACTAAAATCACACATCCATTGGCAGTATGCCGATTTCACAAATGTCAATGGAGTATCATTTCCGTCAAAGAATATGATACAGATAAAAACGCCACGCGTGAACATAGATGCAGAAATGCAACTTGGACACATCAATGATGACAACAACTGGGAGAGCAGGACTACCCTATCTAAAAAATATGAACGTATCTCTCTTGAAAAACTCATTCAATTAATCCGTTCACTTTAAAAGATTTGAAACATGTTGAAGAAAATCATATTCATATATTTACCACTTATAGCACTTCTCGCAAATATACCTTACGATGCTACGGCACAACGCAAACGATCGTCTCGAGCCAAGACAACATATTCAAAAAAGAGAACTTCCACAAAGAAAAAAACAACAAATAGGAAAAAAGCAACGAAAAAAAATGCGTTTCAATCAAATATTGAAACTGCAGAGATAAGTGACCTCAAAAACGAAAAAGCAAAAATACAAAAAGAAATTGCTGAAAAAGAAAGCCGTTTACGCAGTAATCAGGCAGACGTAAACAAACGCCTTAAAAAACTTGTCATCCTGAATGGCGAAATCGCCGACAGGGAGAAGCATATCGTAAAAATGCAGAAAGACATTGATACGCTAACATCACATATTGGAATACTAAACAATGACATAAGACAACTGCTGAAGCAACTCAAAGAAAGGAAAGAACACTATGCACAATCCTTGAAAAAGATGCAAAAATTAAAAGGTAACAGGAATGACCTTCAATTTATCTTTTCAGCCAATAGTTTTAAGGAAATGTATAGGCGTATTCGGTATCTAAAAGAATACTCCGCCTACCAAAGAATTAAGGGAGAAGAGATAAAAGAGAAACATCTTGAGGTGACAAAAAAGAAAACGATATTAGTGCACACCAAATCTGAAAGAGAAGTCCTTCTTCAACAGAATGAGAAAGAAAAGACTGTACTGATAGGACGCAAAAATGACCAACAAGGGGTGGTAAAATCTCTTCAAGCACAGCAAAAAGAAATTAAAAATGCCTTAGCAGAACAACGTAGAAAGAGTGCTCAACTAAACAGAAAGATAGAACAACTCATCGCAGCCGAGATTGAGAAGGCACGCAAGAAAGCGGAAGAGGAAGCGCGAAAGGCGCGCCAAAAAGCAGAAGAGGATGCCAGAAAACGTGCTGCAGAACTAGCAAAGAATGCACCTGAACCTTCAACAAGAAAAAATACAGAAAGTACGAATAAATATAAGGATGCGGAAATAACAACTCCTTTCAAATATGAAGATCCCGACTATAAAATTACAGGAAACTTCGAGCACAACAAAGGCAGATTGCCAATGCCTATAACCGGTCCTTATCGAATTATCAGTCATTTTGGACAGTATAATGTTGCCGGATTGAAAAATGTCACTCTCGACAATAAAGGCATCAACATTCAAGGGCAGGCTGGCGCAAAGGCAAGAGCGGTCTTTGATGGTGTCATAAGTGCAATATTCCGTTTTGAAGGCTCTATTGTTGTCATGGTAAGACACGGAGGATACATCTCCGTCTATTGCAATCTATCATCCGTAAATGTAAGTCGTGACCAGAAAGTGTCTGCCAAACAAATACTTGGCACTGTCGGTGCAGACCACATACTACAGTTCCAACTAAGGAAAGGTATAACAAAACTCAATCCTGAAGCATGGGTAAGATAAATATTTAACATAACATCAAACATACACAAACATACGATATGATAACCAGTGACCAACTGAAAGACATACAAGAACGTACAGATGCTCTGAAAAAATATCTAAACATCGAAGCAAAAAAGATGCAATATGAAGAGGAGAATCTTCGTACGCAAGATCCACATTTCTGGGACGATGCATCTGCCGCAGAGGAACAGATGAAAAAAGTACGTTCCATTAAAAAATGGATTGACGGATACAACAAAGTGAAAATCTTGTCTGACGAACTGCAGTTGGCTTTCGACTTCTACAAAGACGAGATGGTGTCAGAACAAGAGGTTGATGAAGACTACCGTAAAGCTGTTGAAGCTATTGAAGAATTAGAACTGAAAAACATGCTCCGTCAGGAAGAAGATCCTATGGATTGTGTATTGAAGATAAACAGCGGTGCCGGTGGTACAGAATCACAAGACTGGGCATCCATGCTCATGCGTATGTATATGAGATGGGCAGAAGCTAACGGCTACAAATGTACTATCAGTAATCTTCAAGATGGCGACGAGGCAGGAATCAAGACCACCACAATGGAAATAGAAGGTGAATATGCCTATGGATATCTCAAGAGCGAGAATGGCGTACACAGACTTGTACGTGTCTCACCATTCAATGCACAGGGAAAACGTATGACCAGTTTTGCCAGTGTTTTCGTTACGCCACTTGTAGATGATACAATAGAAGTCTATGTCGATCCATCAAAAATCAGTTGGGATTTATTCCGTAGCGGTGGTGCCGGCGGACAGAATGTGAATAAGGTCGAGACGGGTGTGCGACTCCGTTATCAGTATGTCGATCCAGACACTGGTGAAGAGGAAGAAATTCTTATCGAAAATACGGAAAGCCGTAAACAACTGGAGAACAGGAATAATGCTATGCGATTGCTGAAATCACAGCTCTATGATAGAGAAATGAAGAAACGTCAAGAAGCAAGAGCAAAAATAGAAGCAAGAAAAAAGAAGATTGAATGGGGAAGTCAAATAAGGAGTTATGTCTTTGACGACAAGCGTGTCAAAGACCATCGCACCAACTACCAAACCAGTGATGTTGACAGTGTTATGAACGGGAAGATAGATGGTTTTATAAAAGCATATCTCATGGAGTTCCCAGAAAATGAGCAATAAAAACATTTCTTGATAAGTAAAAAAATTACCATAAATATTTAACAAAACCTATAAAATCAATGATTATGAGTAACAGAGCAAAAATCAAAGGACACAGCGAGAAAGTAGTGACAAAAACAGAGAAACATGGACGTAATGTCGTTCTTTACATCTTCGTGGCACTTATCGTGTTAGCACTTATCTTCATGGGATATACAATGGTAGTCATGAGCTGATGGCATTTGAGATAGAACGGAAATTTCTCGTACAGGGAGATTTTAAAAGCCAATCTTACCAAAACTTCCACATTCTACAGGGATATATCTTCAGTGGTGGTGGAAAAACCGTCAGGATTCGTATCCGTGATGATAAGGGATTCATAACTATCAAAGGCCCTTCAGACAATGGGGGGCTTTCACGTTATGAATGGGAAAAGGAAATACCTCTGGATGAAGCAAGAGATTTAATGAAATTATGTGAGCCGGGTATAATAGAAAAAACACGATACCTTATAAAATCCGGCAAACATATCTTTGAGGTTGATGAATTCTACGGAGACAATGCAGGTCTCATAATGGCTGAGGTTGAATTATCATCGGAAGACGAGGAATTTGACATACCAGATTTCATCGGACGTGAGGTTACTGGGGACAGACGGTTCTATAACGGTAGTCTGCGGAGATGTCCATTTAGTGTTTGGAAGCAATCTTTTTTGCAAGAAACATAGCGAAAGGGAAGACCAACAGTACTCCAACACTATCAGCAATAAAGTCGAGCCATTCGCCACTTCTACGACCGCCAGTACAATATCTCTGCAAGAGTTCTAACACGCCCCCCATTACAATAGGAGCAATGACGGCATATAATATGATACGTTTGTATACCATTTTTGTGGTCGGATGATGAGCAGACTTCATATGATGCCTGAGATATTCCCACCATATTATGGCGGACGTGCCTCCATACATTGCCAGGTGTGTCCATTTGTCAATAAAACTGATATTATCCAAAGGAGTTTCTGGGAACACAGGAACCAATGACAACACCCAAACAATGCATATACACATACACGACAGAGGGTACCTCTTTATTATATATTTCATCATCTTAATCGTATAAAAAATTACATACAAAGGTAATGAAACATTTCGACAAGTCACAAAACTTTTCAAAATACTGCAGATGAATGTCAACAATTTTCGATACTACAAGACTAAAGACAAGGTAATAATCGCAACATTGATTGTCCTGATTATTGGATTTCTTTTTTTCTTTCACTATGGAGGAAAAAAAATGCATTCATCAAACAACAGCCAAAGTCAATACCTCGAAAACAACAGTCAATATCATCATATTAATAAAGCGAAGCACGTTAAGTATTACAATATAGAAGGGCGAAAAGTAGAGGTTTTTTATTTTGACCCCAATACGGCAGACAGTACTCACCTTCTTAGGTTGGGGCTACAGCCATGGCAAGTACGAAACATATACAAATATCGGGCTGCCGGTGGGGTATATAGATGTCAGGAAGACTTTGCACGTCTATATGGCCTAACAAAAAAAGATTGGCTGCGGTTGAAACCCTATATTAGAATATCCGATGATTATAAGCCAGCAGCAGACTTCGTAGGGAATAACAAAGAAATGCTTAGTCATGAAAGAATAAAGACAACAGATGTCAACACCACATCGCCAAACAATACAACAAATACTTATCACATAAAGATAAAACATGGTGAGACCATATCATTAGGTGGTGATACAACTGACTTTCAAAGAGTACCAGGCATCGGTCCATATTTCGCAAGACAGATAAAACGTTATGGTGAACGTTTGGGAGGATATGTCAACGCATCTCAATTACTTGAAATAGAAGACTTTCCTGAAGAGGCTGTATCTTTTTTCACCCCATCAGAACAGATAGTTAAGATAAATGTAAACAAGGCAACATTATCACAGATGAAACGCCATCCTTACATCAATTATTATCAAGCAAAAGAAATTATAGATTATCATCGTCTTAATGGACCATTGAAAAGCCTTGATGAGTTACGGTTC
Source organism: Bacteroidaceae bacterium (assembly GCA_024398495.1). Lineage (GTDB taxonomy): Bacteria > Bacteroidota > Bacteroidia > Bacteroidales > Bacteroidaceae > Prevotella. The sequence goes on from JAKSJA010000019.1 coordinate 14,313, forward strand.
TCTAAATTCTTTTCACAAAAAGACATTGAACGTCTTAAGCCATATATAGAATATTGAATTTCATTTTCGTGAGGTAATAGGGTTTCGTACACCTTTATAACTTTTCAAAAAAGCCTTTGCGGACCCAAAGTTAAGATATAAGTCAAGACGGACAGGAATGTGATTGTTGTCATCTGTGACATAAAAACGAACAATCTCCTTATATTTATTATCCTCTTTTTCAAGAAAAGACAACACAAGACACTGGAACTGCTCGCCAGTATTATCCATCTTATACTTTCCCTTACCCCTAAACAATAGTTTGCATTGCTTTATATCATCACCGTCAGCCATAAGGAAAGGGACTGTATGGCCTTTCTGCCAATCGGACGGATCAAAGTTGCGAGCGCGTTGTAGGTATCCTATCATGTCATATACACACTGGTCACCAATGGCTTTTTCATTCCAATGGTGTTCACTATTTCTATCTATATAGTGTTGTTTTAGAAAGGGTTTGATTTGATCATAATAGAAAAACACTTCGTCAACAGTATAACGTTTACCTTCACGCGCTCCCTTACGAAAATAATAAGGGAGTATGTCAGTACTGTAATAGGCAAGAAGAGTATCACGGAGAACAAAGAAGTCGTCAAGCCTATTCGTCCCTTTTGTGACTAAGGATGTTTTATATGCAGACTCTCCCTTGTAAGTAATCCTGACAGTATTAAAATATGCCAATCCTGCACGCACCCATATAAATTTCCAATTATAATACAAATCGTATGTCAGCGATTCACCATCAGAAAAGGCTGTATTCTCTATAGTGCATTGTGCAGAAACTTCTGGTGAAAAAAGAAATAAAAAAATAACAACTATACTCTTCACGTCCTAACGTACAAAGTTTTTATATGTATTTAGTTGTTTAGCATACTGGCGTTTATGCTGCTGCATATAGTCATAATTACGGTAGCGGATTGTCTTTTCCTTATCGCCTTTCTGCTGTATAAGAACAGACGGTTTTTGTCTTTCTGTTGACAGTGCATTAAGGTTCCAGTCAATGGAAACATCCCATTTTTCCTTACATTCTACTTCCTTATTATAGTAATACACTTTTTCAGCCTGCTTATCAAGCGCATACTCACCAGTATCCCAAACTCCATTGCCATTATCATCAACAAATAATTTAAGATAGCAGTTCCCCGGTTTGAGATAATAGAACTCCGCATGACCGTCTTGCACTTTTGAAATCTTCAGTTCCTTTTCTGATTTATCTATAAGCATCACATACATATCCTTATCTCCACCGCCATAGACAGATATTATCAATGAACTATATTCGTCAGACTTGCCTATTCTGATTCCTGTCTTGAATGGACTTGACTTCAACCCATATATATCCACAAATGCCATAGAGTCTATCTCAAGCGAATAGGTACAACCTTCTCTCCATTCTGCGATGATATTATACTGATGCCCAAACTCATTTTCACGTCGTATCTCAAAAGGAGAGGAATACCACATGGAATCCACTTGTACATATAGATGTATCATATCAGCATTACATTCTTTCAACGGTGTAGGTACATCTATGGTATAAATGCCATCTGGAGCAATTGTATTATTCGTTTGATATTTTATTGCCAATGGCTTTGGAGGCATTATTGAGTCATATGGAAGTCCTTTCTTCCTATTTTTATTCTGCTGTTTCTCCCACTCTTTATATTCTTCTTCAAACAATTTCTGTCGTTTCTCAAAAGACAACTTCGGTATCAATTCCAAAGTATCTATTTTATTCACCAACACCCCAGTTGTATCTGTTTCAAAATACTGTGCTTCTACCAATAAGGTGTCCCTATTTATCAGTAACGAATCCTTTATCCAATAAATAATCGTATCTTTCTTTTCAGATGCTTCTGCTAATAATTTGTCATCTGCATCAAAGTTCAATCCTTTAATTACAGGCAACTGTTCATGACCGAAACTGAAATACAGAGCAAACTTATTTTCTGACATACGTTCTGACTTTATCAGATGTCTGTCCGTCATCGTCTCGTTGAAAGCCAGCAATACTAAGTTATCTGGCATAAACCGTGTATATGGCACTAACTTTATAGAATCTATATGTAATGAATCGCGCCACAGAGTATCCTGTCGTATTGCCTGCATAGTGGAAGCCGTAATAGTATCGTGAGAGAAAGCCAACATTTCACTTTTCTGTGAATATCTGTAATCGCCATCCATATCTTGCAATGCGTAAACTCTATATTTACCTTGTCCGACACCTTTTATTACAAAATGCCCCCTACTATCTGTACGCGACACCCTGTCCATAGGTTTTGTCACAAAGGCAGTATCACTCAAATCACGGTACAAACCGACTAATATGCCTTTAATTGGTTCCAGATTGGCGGCATTAAGTACTTGTCCGGACACTTCAAAAGTATCTATCTCTGAACCTGTTGAAAAACTATATGTATAGTTCCCCATTGGATTATTCTCATGAAAGTCAACGATTGCATCGGAAAAATCCACAGTATATGTTGTATTCTTTTTCAACGAATCTTTCAGTATTACAACAATATCCTTACTGCGGGTTTTTATCTCTGGCATCTCTGCCTGTGGAGGAGAAACGACAACCTTTTCCGTAGCATTTTCTATGTTGATATATTCATCAAAATGTATTGCAATATTTTTTGTATTTACGTTAGTGCTCTTATCCATCGGGTGTGTCGATAGTACCCTCGGAGGTGTTTCATCATACAATCCGCCTTCAGGACTGCCCATATTGGCGCATGACATCAAACCAACCATAAAAGTCGAAATGACCAGAAACAATATTTTGTCTTTCTTCTTCATCTTATTTTAACAGTCAATGACTTTTTAGTTATTACATCATACTGAGAATGTCATCTATATTATCACGATTATTTGACAGACGCGGGACCTTATGCTGACCACCTAACTTTCCTTTACTCTTCAGCCAGTCATTAAATAATCCTGAACGTGCGACAATTATTTCCAATGGTTGCAACGTAATGTTCTTGTATCGTTTTGCCTCATAGTCGGAGTTTATCTCCTGCAGTTTTTTATCTAACACATCAGCAAATTTATCAATATCATCAGGAGTTTTTGCAAATTCTATAACCCATTGATGACGGCATTTGGCATTTCCATCCATGAAAACAGGGGCTACCGTATATTCCAGCACTTCAGCATTATTCTCGGCACATGCGTATTCCAAGCCCTTCTCTGCATTATCCTGTATTAACTCCTCACCAAAAGCATTGATAAAATATTTTGTTCGACCAGAAATATAAAATTTATATGGATTTATCGAAGTAAACACAACAGTATCACCTATCATGTATCGCCACAAGCCACAACTGGTAGATATGACCATTGCATAGTTCTTGTTCAGTTCCACATCCCATATAGGAACACAAACTGGGTTCTCTTTATCCAATTCATCTAAAGGAATAAACTCGTAAAAACAGTCATAATCCAACATAAGCAACATTGAAGAATCTTCTGGATCATTCTGCAGTCCAAAGAATCCCTCACTGGCATTATACGTCTCCATATAGTGCATCTTCGGTGATGTTATCAGTTGTTTGTACTGTTCTCTATATGGTGTAAACGCCACACCTCCGTGGAAGAAACACTCCAGATTCGGCCACACATCTTCGAGATGCGTCTTACCCGTCAGTTCCATAATCCTTGTAAGCACACTGAGCATCCAAGACGGAACACCACTGATATTTGTCACATTCTGATTTAGAGTCTCACGTGCTATTCTATCGCGCTTTATCTCAAAATCAGCCAATAAAGCAGTTTCCTTTTTTGGTACTCGGAAGAGATTTACTACTGGATTAATATTCTCAATGAGTATAGAACTTAAATCTCCTACGAGTGAGTGTTTGAGATTGTTGTTTGGTGAATGACTGCCACCCAAGATAAGGCTTTTGCCATCAAAGAGACGACTGTCTGGATTATTCTGCAGATACATCACTACAGCATCAGTTCCACCAGCATAATGCAGATGTTGCAGACCACGTTTGCTAACAGGGATAAACTTACTCTTGTCGTTGGTTGTTCCAGATGACTTAGCATACCAATCAATACGCCCTGGCCACAAAATATCTTTTTCGCCATGACGCATCCGGTCAATATCATTCTTTACCTCTTCATACGAATTTATCGGTACTTTCTTAACAAAGTCATCATAGGTTTTTATGTCTGAAAAACCATGATTTCTACCATATTCTGTATCAGCTGCTGTAGAAACAAGAGTTCTTAGTACCTTTCTCTGCAGTTCTGCACCTCCAGCCAGATGTTTTTCCAAAGCCTTCATCCTCGGAGAGAACAATATCCTAGCAATCTGCGTTACACTCATCTTCTTTTTTCGTTTCTAATATTTTATCCGTAAAAGAACGGTCTTGTTTCAACATATTTAATGTCTCCTTAGAAGCATTTTGCTGTCCTTCTTTTTTTGAATATCCACGTCCCTTGCCAGCCTTTATGCCAGCTATCTCAACCTGATATTCAAAGAACAGATTACATTTGTCCTCCCTTCCTTCATTGATGAGCACGAAATCCAGTTCTACATGATGCTTCTGTGCCCATTCCAATAGACGACTTTTGAAATTCTCCTCTTTATAAGCCACCTTGTCTATGTTCAGCGTATCGGAACAGATACGTTTTTTCATAAACTTCATGCAATATGAATATCCTCTATCCAGATAGACAGCACCTATCAAGGCTTCAAAAGCATTACCTTCCATGTAACTGTTATGACTGATATGCTTGTTGCTGCTCCTTATCAGACTGTCTAGACCAATTTCCTTTGCCAACCTTCCCAAACTAGAGCGTTTCACCACTTTGCTGCGCGCATTAGTCAAGAATCCCTCTCTCTTTTTAGGAAAATGGCGAAAGACTATGTCACCCACAACCGCATCCAGTATAGCATCACCAAGAAATTCCAAACGTTCATTGTTTATCAGTCGTCCTTTCTCATTCCTTGCAGCCAGACTACGATGCATCAATGCCATCTTATAATAATCTATCTTTTTGGGATAGAAACCCAAGATGCGATATAAAGATGAAAAAAGCTCCCTGTCATTGCGGAAAGGGAGCCTTAATTTATCTATCAAATTATTCATATTTCTTGAATATGACACAAGCATTATGCCCACCAAAACCAAACGTATTACTTGCCGCAGCACGCACAGGCCGTTTCTTTGCCTTGTTGAAAGTGAAATCGAGGTTGTAGTCAATATTCTCATCCTCATCACCCTCTTCATGATTTATTGTTGGAGGCACCACATCATCATACACAGCCAATACAGAAAACATTGCCTCTATTGCTCCTGCTCCTCCAAGGAGATGTCCTGTCATAGACTTCGTAGAACTTATACTCAGTTTATAAGCCGCATCTCCGAAGACTTCTTTAATGGCCTTTATTTCGGCAACATCACCAAGTCCAGTACTTGTGCCATGTACATTGATATAGTCTATATCCGACGGTTGCAGGTTTGCATCATCCAATGCTTCTTTCATTACCTGCACAGCACCCAATCCTTCTGGATGTGGAGCAGAAATATGATAGGCATCGGCACTCATGCCTGCTCCCACCATCTCTGCATATATCTTTGCACCGCGAGCCTTTGCATGTTCCAATTCTTCAAGGATAAGACAAGCACCACCTTCACCCATGACAAAGCCATCACGACTTTTAGAGAATGGGCGAGAAGCATGCTCAGGGTCATCATTCCTCGTGGACAATGCATGCATGGAATTGAAACCACCTACAGCACATTCACATATTGCATTTTCAGCGCCACCGCTCACCATGATATCCGCCTTTCCCAACCGTATCAAGTTAAATGAATCAGCAATAGCGTGCGATGATGAGGCACAAGCAGAAGACGTAGCATAATTAGGGCCTCGGAAACCATATTTGATACTAATGTCACCGGCAGCCATACTTACGATAGTCTTTACAATAAAGAAAGGGCTGTATTTTGGTCCGTTTTCCTTATCTGCCTCATAGTCCTGTACTTCATGCTGGAAAGAGGTAACCCCACCTATACCAGTGCCTATCACCACCCCAACTCTTGACTTGTCAATAGTTTCTAAATCTATGCCCGAGTCTTTCACAGCCTCATCAGCAGCAATCATTGCATACTGACAATACGAGTCCATGCCACGAAGTTCCTTTCGGTCAAGATACTGGCTCACGTCCAGATCTTTTACTTCACAAGCAAATTTGGTTTTGAATAAGTCAGTATTGAACTTTGTTATCGGAGCAGCACCGCTTTTACCGGCAATGATATTCGCCCATGTGGTGGGCACGTCATTTCCCAAAGCAGTAACGGTGCCAAGACCGGTAACGACAACTCTTTTCAATTCCATTCAGAAAGGAATATTAAGCCTTATTATCTTCAATATATTTGATAGCTTCTGCTACCGTTGAGATCTTTTCTGCCTGATCGTCAGGAATAGAAATTCCAAACTCTTTTTCAAATTCCATTATCAACTCAACTGTATCAAGTGAATCAGCACCAAGGTCATTAGTAAAACTTGCTTCTGGCTTAACTTCTGCTTCATCAACACCAAGTTTCTCTACGATAATCTCTTTTACTTTCTTTTCAATTTCTGACATAATTTTTCGTTTTAAATGTTAATAATTATCTTTATTTTGTCTTTTTTCAAACAAACCGAATGCAAAGAAACAATAAAAAGTTCACTTATACAAACTTTTATATATAAAAAAGGTACTTTTTTGCACACTTATACTATGTTTGTGCAAAGAGAAGACAATCATTTTCTACCAAAATCAGCAGGAATTTCCCCATATTCCTTCGTATCCCACTTCTGGATGTTTGGCATCATCTTGCTGTTTTCACGCAACCATTTTTCCGCACGTGCGATGAGTAGATGCACCTGCTCTGTTTTCTCCGTACGTTCCAACTGCGTCTTTGCTCTCTTGTTTCTCACCCATGCCAAAGCACTGATGCTATCACTATATATGGCATAGTCCGTAATACCTTTCTTCTGCATTAGTGCTGCGGCATGTACTATGGCAAGGAACTCCCCTATATTGTTTGTACCCCATATAGGTCCGAAGTGAAACACTTGTCGTCCTGTCGCCAAATCCACGCCGCGATATTCCATCTGCCCAGGATTACCGCTACAAGCAGCATCTACACACCATGCATTATCTACCATCTTTTACATTCTCTCTGGCACTTCTATTCCGAGCATATCCATACCACTCTTTATTATCTTTGCTACATTACGCGCAATGACAAGACGCAGCTGCTGTGTCTTACCATCCACATCTTTCAATATCGGGCAGTCATGATAGAACTGATTGAAACTTTTTGTCAGTTCGTAACAGTAGTTGGCTATACAACTCGGATTATAGTCTTTTCCCGCCTGTACTATCACCGCAGGATATTCATTCATCATCTGTATGAGTGCTGTCTCTTTCTCATTCAGCACAGCATCAGCAGAAATAGTCACGTTGATGTGCTGTTCTTCAGCCTTGCGCAAGATACTGCGGATACGTGCATAAGTGTATTGTATGAAAGGACCTGTATTTCCATTAAAATCTATGCTTTCCTCTGGATTAAAGAGCATATTCTTACGAGCATCAACCTTGAGGATAAAATACTTCAAAGCTCCAAGTCCTACGATACGGGCAATTTCGCTTCTTTCCTCTTCCGTCATGTCATCAAATTTTCCAGTCTCATCGCTCACCTTTCGGGCATTCTCTATCATGCTTGCAATGAGGTCATCAGCATCCACCACTGTACCCTCTCTCGATTTCATCTTACCATTAGGCAGTTCCACCATGCCATAAGAGAAATGTACCAGGTCTTTGCCCCATTTGAAACCAAGTTTGTCGAGCAGCAACGAAAGCACTTGAAAATGATAGTTCTGCTCGTTGCCGACAACATATATCATCTTGTCAATAGGGTAATCTCTAAAACGCAATGTGGCAGTACCTATATCCTGCGTCATATATACCGACGTACCATCACTTCTCAACAGCAGTTTTTCATCAAGACCATCTTTCGTAAGGTCTGCCCATACGCTACCATCATCTTTCCTGAAAAAGACACCTTGTCTTAGGCCTTCCTCCACTTTTTCCTTCCCCACAAGGTAAGTGTTGCTCTCATAGTATATCTTGTCAAAGCTTACACCAAGAGCCTTATATGACTCGTCAAAACCAGCATAAACCCAACCATTCATCTTCATCCATAGCGCACGCACATCCGTATCGTTATTTTCCCATTTCACCAGCATTTCGCGAGCCTCCTTCATCAGTTCTGTTTCTGGAATTTCCTCCGTATCCAAATGTGCCTTTAGAGCAGCCTCCTGCTCCTTATTTTTTTTATCAAAAAGCACATAGTAGTCACCAATAAGATGGTCGCCTTTCTTCCCTGATGACTCCGGTGTTTCACCGTTCCCCCATTTCAGCCAAGCCAACATGGACTTGCAGATATGTATGCCACGATCATTGACGATATTCGTCTTAACCACGTTAAAGCCGTTAGCCTCCATTATCTTTGCCAACGACCATCCAAGCAGGTTGTTTCTCACATGTCCGAGGTGTAGAGGCTTATTCGTGTTCGGCGAAGAATATTCCACCATCACCAGAGGCTGTTTCTCCTTTGCAACCACACATCTTCCAAATATCTCATCTGCATCTATCGTCTTCAGCACGTCTATCATCGAAGAATCAGAGATGACAAGATTTAGAAAGCCTTTGACAACATTGAAATTTTCTACGTTGTCATCATTCTGTACGAGCCATTCACCTATTTCCTGTGCCGTCTGTTCAGGTGCCTTGTGCGACATCTTCAAGAAGGGGAAAACCATAAGAGTCACATTACCCTCAAACTCTTTCCTTGTCTTCTGTAAAGAAACGGAAGAAGCCTCAACATCTGCACCATACAATACATTTACAGCCTTTATAATACTCGCAAGCAGTTCCTTTTCCATAAAAATGTTCTATTTTTTCTGCTTACAAAGTTACGAAAAACTGCGAAGAATGCAAAATTCATTTCTTTCAGAACCGTCTATTTACGAGTTGGCAGAGATGGATGATTATCAGAAATTGAATTTCACATTGCAGATGATACTGCGTCCTTGTCCTGGCACTCCACGCATAAGTTGTCCGCCACTGATATAGTCAGTATCAAGAAGATTGTGTACATCAAGAGACAAGTCTAAGCCAAATGGTGAACACCATTCCGCTCCCAAACCAACGACAGCATACGCATCCTGCATCTCAGTAAGGATAATTGTAGGGTCTATAATCTTCTTCACAATATCGTTTTGCATACATTCTACCTCTGACTGGAAATGCACGTTAGCACGTACCCAGAAATCACCTGCGGTCTTCATAGAATAGAACTTCTGCGCTGCTGTGAGGTTGAGTAGGAATTTCGGCACATTGTTCATCTTGTCATTTTCTGATGAGAAGTTCTCCACGCGGAATGGATGTTGGAATGTAAAGTTGAGGTTTGCTATCGTTCTGTCCGTAGTATATTGAACAGTATTCTCAATTCCTCCCATATTGATGTTTCCTGCATTACTGAAAGTGGTAGCACCTCCCTGATTATAATAGACAAGACCTTTCACCATATTGTAGAAAGCATTTATTTCATAAGTGAGATGTAATTTTTTCCAGTTAAAGTTGGCACTCATCTGGAAAGCATCCATCTTTTCTGAATCGAGATTTTCTCCACCGGAGAAGATACTTATATATGAACCGCGATAGAAGAGCGGTGCATCTACGAATGAATGCGAGTATCCACCCTTGAAACTTAGTACATCATTGGCAAGCCAGATGAGTGATACACGTGGCGAATATGTATTGATGCGTCTATCGTCTTGACGTATCTTATGATCAAAACGTATGCCACCGTTGAAGATAAGCCTCTTGGTAAAGTTGTGTTTCAACTGGAAGAACGCAGACAGCGTATGTTCCGAATTTTCGTTGAAGACCGTGTTTATGGTATTGTTGATCTGAGAAAAGTCAGCTCCTAATTTCAATTCTGCATTAGAAAAGACAAATGACTCATACTGAAGTCCGAAGAGCATGGAGCCGTACATATTATTTCCCAATTGGTAATTATATCCTCCGTTTGCCGTTGCTCCGAAACTATAGTCCTCCCATCCGATGACCTGTATTACACCTCGTGTCTTTACTGACGGGATGCCCAACATACTTGCCAGATATGCTGCTATCATATAGTCAACGGTATCACCGAGTGAATTATATATCTGTATGCGTTCTTTAGCCAAAAAAGCAGATGCAGAGAATGAGAAGTCACCCCATGTCTTGTTATAATCCAAATCAGCACGTACCAACGACTGTGAGAATCCTGGTTTTTCTCCACTCTGCGGATGATAAGCGTCATAAGTGAATTGATCGTCAAGACCTATGAGATTATAAAAAGGTACCGTCTTTGAATACTGTCCTATCAGAGATATCTTAAAATTCCCCCAACGAATCTTGCCACCGAACTCATAAGACGGCTGACTGTTATAACCACCCACATAATGTGTAACACCGCTTAAATTGCGTTTTTCTCCGTCTGCAGTATATATGGAGCCCCATGCCATAACATCCGTCATGAGGTTACCCTTACCAAACATTGCCGCTCCTCCGTATGTATCAAAACTGCCGGCACGTGCAGCAAGTCTTCCGCCATCAATGTCGCTACCCGACTTCGTGATAATGTTCACCACTGCCGTCAATGCCACATTACCATACAAGGATGATGCAGGACCACGCAATACTTCTATTTGCTTTATCTTATTCAAGTCATGACGACAGTCGAAAGCCACGGCATTTGTGGTGGCACTATTTAGACGATGTCCGTCAACCATTACCAACACCGTCTCCTGTGCCAAGCCATACACACCGCGCATGGCGATATTCTGTTCAAGGCTTCCTATCTGCGACATACCCGGCACATAGAGCATCAATACATCATTGAGAGAGTTGGCACCAGAAGCACGTATCATCTCTTCCGTAATCAATGTAATCGGTACTGGTACTTCCTCGATGGATTCGTTCATTCGTGATGCCGTACTGACTGTTGCCTGTCCTTTTTTCAAGCGTTCTATTATGTCAATAAAACGCGGAGAGTCATTATAGGCCGTATAATATGGATCAAGGGCCAACAATTTTCCCGCATAGTTTTCCGCCTTTTCCTGTTCATCTTGATTAAGACTGCTCAATGCAAGGAGACGGTATGCCTGAACGAGTTTTTCTCCCTTTGTCTTATGCACGAGAGACAACAGAATAGAATCTGCCTGCTGGAAATGTCCCAAGTCATACGCCTTGGCTGCCATGTCAAAATCCTCATTTTCCTGCGCTTTTACAGATGTGGAAAAAAACGCAAAGAATATAAGTACAAAATATAATACTTGTTTCATATTCTCTTACTTTACCGTTTTTACAGGGATGATAAATGTAAATGCCGAGCCCTTGCCTTCTTCGGACTCTATATTTACCTGCCCATTATGATTTTTTGTAATTATCTCACGCATGATACCCATTCCTAAGCCTGTACCCTTACCTACAGGTTTCGTTGTGTAGAAGTTTTCAAAAAGACGTGTTTTCACTTCTTCTGACATCCCCATACCATTATCGGCAATACGTATTGTCAAAGATGCAGGTGACACAGTCGTATCAAGTTCTACCTTTACATCTATCGTTGGCGTATAATCCGTTGAATCTGCAAGATTCCTCTTTTCTTCTACCGTATAGCAGGCGTTATTCATAACATTAAGAACTGCACGACTTAGATCCTGCGGAATAACCATTACCTTAGGCATATTCTCTTGATATTCCTCATGTATCGATACATTGAATTCTTTATTATTTGCTCTTACAGCATGATAACTGAGCCACACATATTCATGAACCAGCTGCTCAATGTCAACAGGAAGAAATTCACCTGATTTACCTCTACTTTGCAGAAGAATACCTCGTATGATACTGATTGCACGTTCTCCGTGTTCCTGTATCTTGCCAAGGTTTTCTCTGAGGTCATCAGCGATATCCTGCATGTCCGCGGCATCATCTTCGTCAAGACGGTCAGCACAGTCTGACACAATGTCCTCCAGATCTTCAAGGAGTTTGACCGAGAGTTTGCTGAAATTGATAACAAAGTTAAGTGGATTCTGAACCTCATGTGCAATACCCGCACTCAATGTTCCCAATGAAGCCAACTTCTCCTGTTTCTGCAGTTTCTCCTGCATATCGCTAAGTTGCTGTTTTAATTCTTCTATCTTATCCATCATAACGTAACTGTAAATTCTGTAAATTTATCTTTTTCCGATTTTACCGTAATTGTTCCACCTGCATCCTGTATTACCTGCTGACAGAGATAGAGTCCTACTCCCGGAGCCTCTGCAGTAGGTTTGGTGGTAAAGAATGGGTCGAATATCTTATCCAATATACTTTCTTCTATGCCGATGCCATTGTCATAAACAGAGATATGAAGTTTTTCATCTTTATTGACAGACAGACGAACCGTAGGCACATAACCTTCTTCTGGTTGTCCTCCCTCTTTAGATGCTTTCTTTTTTAGTGCGTAGATACTATTGGACAGCATTGAAAGTATCGTCTTCCCGATATGTTCTGCAACAACATGAGCCACCATAGGTTCCGATGGCTTCTGCCATTCTACGTGAATGCCATATTTCTGGATATCTTCTGAAAAATACTTGTTCAACATTTCAATGTTTTTTTCGCAAAGATCTGTAATATTCACATCTTCCACTTTACCAGAACGTTCTTTCAAAAGTTCTTCCATTGCTTTTAGTATACGTGTCGTAGAGAGTCCATGTTGTTCTATCTTCGCCAGATTAGTATTCATCATATCTATTACATCTAACGAATCTTCATAAGCATCTTCCGTCATGTTCTTCTCTTCTTTCTCTATATTCTCCTTGAGGTCATTTGCCAAATCCAAAGACATATGCGAGAAATTGTTGATGTAATTCATCGGATTGAGAATACGGTCAATAAGTCCTTTTGTCAACTTTCCTACCGTTGCCTCCTTTTCCTGACGGAGTATCTTGCTATGAGCCTCCTTCAACTGCTCTGTACGTTTGTCAACAATCTTTTCAAGACGCATCTGTTCTTGTCTTGCACGATGTATCCTCCAACGGAAGAACAGATAAATAAGGAATACGATGATAATTAAATATAACAATATCGCATACCATTTCATGTACAACGGCACTGGGACATCAAACGACTTGGTGGCGGACTCGGAAATATTACCATAAGAATCCAACGAACGCACCGTCAGTTCATAGCTACCCGGAGTAAGATGAGCGAAAGTATACGTCTGATCATCACTCCAACGCGACCATTTGCTATCGTCATGCAAACGATAACTGTATTTCGTATTGCCAATTGGGTCGCCTTTGTCGGCTGCTATTTCGAAATCTACATTTCCGCCATCAACGACCAGATTACGAAGATAAGTATTCTGCGTATATGGATGAGTGTCCACCATATTTGTATTAAAACGGATGAGCCCAAAGATGCCACCTAACCAAGCAATACCATCTTTGATATCCATTGCTTGAATAGTGTAACTCTTAAATGGCAGCAACCATTTTGTCTGATCTTTATACAAGTGTTTTGCAACAAGTCCTGATCCGTTGTTGCCCGCAGTCCATGTATGCCCTTTCTCATCCATATATTCCATTAGAAGGGAAAGGCGTCCGTATGGCTTTTTTACGAAACCATCCTGCATAGGAGCCTTGTAATATGTCTCCTTATTCAATGTCAGCACCCAAATACCGCCGTTGGATTCACGTTTGAACTTCACAACATTCTGTATCGGTGCAATCTTCTTATCAGTACCATCTAATCGATGACGATAGATACCATCCAACTCACCGGTAAGGAATGAAGTCTGGTTTTCTTTGAACACGCTTAATGTATGACGTGATGTCAGTTGTCTTACCCCCTCTCCAACAATAAACAGACCATCAACGGTGGCTGCCAAAGTCTGGGAGTCACTGGCTTTTACAAGATTCCAGCACGCCTGTTCCGAAGACAGCACACGTTTGAAATGGTTGTTGTCATCAAGCACAAAGAGTCCCTGCAAAGTACCTACTATTAACCGGTCGTTATTATTAAGTATGCAAGTTACCTGACCTGCAAGACCATCTTTCTCCGTATAATGGGAATAAATAGGAGAAATGTTTACTACAAAAATACCATTGTCGGTAACTCCCCACAGATTACCCTTGCCATTGTAAGCAATATCATTAACGTTATTACTACATAGTCCATCATCTGTTGTTAGTGAAAATATCGGGGATTCATCTTTTGTAAGTACAATACCCCTGTTTATAGTAGTTGCAGCAACAAATTTATCATCAGAATCAGAGATTTTGACAGTCTTTATCCCATCATTATGAGTTGGTTTATATTTTATCGACTTATATGAAGAGTTCGACAGCATGTAGTTCTTATCATTGGCAGTAAAACATATTTTACCATTATGTTCATATATCTGCGCAATCTCACCGATATTGACCTTCTTATCCGTATCACTTATCACAAACGTCACTTGAATACTGTCTGTCACATCAACTGCATAACCAAGCACATTATATCCACCAAACCACACCTTACCGTCTTTTGACTTGTATAAAGTGGTTACGCGAGATACTGCCGGCGTATGAGTCATTTTCCAACTTACGCCATCATAGATTAACAAACCTTCAAAGTTTGCCACATATACATGCCCCGTCTTGTCACATTCCACGGCAAAGTTTCTATTATGGCCATGATATTCCAGTGCAGTGAAATTGACAAAGAACGGTTTCCCCGACATGACACCTGCAAATCCAAAATATGAGATGCTACACAAGAATACTGTAACTAATAATCTTTTCATCATTCTATCTCCTTTATTTGAATTTAACAAAAGGTATGTTTGTCCCCACATAATGGCTCCACTCTTCGCTTGTGAAGTTACGATGCAGTTTGTTCTTCAAACTATTCGACAATACCGGTACGGAAATATTCATCTTCTGTACCATACCATTACTTGTACCGATGAGGACTTCCGTAGGACTTATACGTGACAGTACAAGTGGCCATCCTTCAAATTTATATTCCACCGGTGTAAGCCACTCTGTGGAAGTACCTTTCTTGTCCACTTGCTTCACCGGCTTCACCATAGCAGTATTAATCTCTTCCGCAAATGTCATACCACTTGGAAATGGAACCATTGACATATTCCATATTGCAACTGTTTTGTCATAACCACTTGACACGAGGATATTACCCAATGCAACGACACTGGACACCTTACTGATGTGGGCAGACAAGGTAATGATATTACGTTGATATTTGTTTATCACACCTATATCGCCATTCTTGTATCCAAGATACAGACACCCAGATGCTGTATCATAATAAGCGGCGGTGACGACACCCTTTGTCAAAGGTTTTTTCGGGGTGATATTGCCAGCAACATCCATCTCAGCATAAGAACCATCCACATAGAAAAGACTGATAGTCTTATTATGTTTTATGATTGCTGACAATGGTTTTGACAAGTCCATAGGTTTGGATTTTGAGCCATTGTTGACATTGTACCAACACATGGATTTGCGTCCTGCCAAAAGCAATGTTCTTTCGTTGACTTTCACAATCTTGATATATGAATCGGATTGCAAATTAACAATCTTTGCCTTCTTCAACAAACCCGTCAGACTTATTATCACCAATTGTCCATGTGCTGACAATGCATACACGTTGTTTTTCTCTATGCATGCATCACGGAAGTCAAACATATTGTCATGAAAAAGAACTTGCCCTGCAGACCCCACAGACTTTATAAGTTCTATCTCACCATAATCAGAAACAGCAATACACCTGCCATCTGCCATAGGAAGCAATGTCGTAACAGCTCCCCTCTTATGCATGAAACTGCTTTTCTTCGCATCGACAGCAAGGCTCAATGCCTTAAATGATTCTGACAGATAAGTATTGCCCTTGTATTTATTGAGATAATACCAGCTGGTGTATGCCAACAGGTCTGCGATTTCACCATTTCCAGTCTCATGTTGAGTGATGGACAAATTGCCCAACGTTCTTCCGAGTGTCCGAAAACTCAATGTATCCGTTATGCTCTTTGCATAATTTGCCTGGTCACGCTGCTCTTCTGCCATCTTCTGATGACTTATTGCCATTGCCCTCTGACTTTCTGCTTCACGTGCAGATTTCTCTGCCTCTTGTGCATACTGCTTTGCTTGATTTTCTGCCTGACGTGCAGCATGGCTCTCCGCCTCTGCCTTGTCACGCATCTGAATAGCAAGTTTTGATTGTTCTTCCGCACGATCTCGTTGCTTGTCAGAGATGGCTTTTTGCTGATACGCGATATCCTCCATCTGCTGGCTGACACGTTTCACTATGGCTGCATCACGCTCTTCTACTTGCAGGGTGTGAATATTTTCCAACAACTCTTCCCTATCTGTACTTTCAGAAGCATTTTTACCAATCAGAAACGAGATTACTGCTATTACGGCAACTGCAAGTACAGCCGCAGGAATCAGTACCTTTTTATCTAATAGTTTCATTTAAGTCGTTTTATCACTAACTGCGTAATATCATCAAACTGAGTTGCTTCGCCTACAAATTCCTTTATCTTCTCATTGATAGTCTTTACTATCGTCTCACTATCTGCACCACGAAGTTCCTTGAGAGTATTTATGAGGCGCTCGTCACTAAACTGATTGTGTTCCGTATCTTCAGCCTCTGTCACGCCATCAGTAAATGTCACCAGAATATCATTTGGTTGCAATTGCATTGTGTCGCTCTTATATTCAAGACCTTCCATAATGCCCAATGCCATGTTTGTATTAGACTTAACCATATCCACACTGCCATCCGCATGAAGTACATACGGACGGTTATGACCTGCGTTGGTGTATTCTATTGTTCCTGTGGTCATGTCGTAAATACCATAGAAGACTGTTACAAACATTTCATCCAGACTCTCTTCACAAAGAAGATTATTCACTATCTTCATACATTCATTGGAAGAAATGCCACGTATTCCGTTTGCTTTTATCATTGTGCGGCTTACTGCCATGAAAATTGCAGCCGGAATACCTTTTCCACTGACATCTGCCATCGTGAAACCAAAATGAGTGTCATCTATTGGGAAGAAATCATAGAAATCGCCACCGACATCCTTTGCTGCGATCATGCTTGCGAACAGGTCAACATTGTCAGCATTATCTATCTTCATCTTGAACACACGAGGAAGAATAGCATGCTGTATCTCGCGTGCCACGTCCAAATCATTCTGGATATCAGTGAGTTGTTTATGCTCCTTCTGTGAATTACGAACAAACTCTATCTGTTCTATCGCTTTGTTGATAGTCAATTGCAAATCATCAAGGTCTATAGGCTTTGTCGCAAAATCGAAAGCACCATTATTCATGGCATGTCGGATATTATCCATATCACCATAAGCACTTACCATGATGCACTTCTGTGCTGGATTACGCATTTCATTGATTTTGCTCAAAAGAGTAAGACCATCCATTTCCGGCATATTGATATCCGAAAGGATAATGTCTATATCTGGATGTTTTACCAAGACCTCCAATGCTTCAAGCCCATTGTGCGCAAAGAGAAATTCGTATTCTCCGTGACGGATTTTTCTGCGGAAATACTGGGTTAAAAGAAGCTCCAAGTCGAGCTCATCATCTACACTTAGAATTTTTACTGCCATATTATTATCTTAATTTTACGTTATTTCTATTGTTTTACTATTGACTTTAAACTTATACGGTTATACGGTTTTACGGTTTTGCGGTTTTACGGTTGACCTCTTAAACTCTAAACTCTAAACTCTAAACTCTAAACTTTAAACTCTAAACTTTAAACTCTTAATAATACTCCTTTGTCCATACTATGTCATCAAGTATAGGGAATTTCTTTCTATACTGATTCAACGTATTCATATCTATCTCACCTGTTATTTCACAAACCTTATCTCTGTCTGCTTTTTTTACAAAATGTCCATAAGGATGAATGATTGCAGACTCACCAAAATACTCTCCCCATTCGTCAGTACCAACTCGGTTGCACATAGCGACATAGCACTGATTCTCTATGGCACGTGCAACAGAAAGAGATTTATATGCCAACTCCCTTGCCACAGGCCAGTTTGTAGCATAGATAATCATATCGTATGCAGGCGTACCATCCGGTCTCATCACATTACGACACCACATCGGGAAACGCAGGTCATAGCATATCTGCAACAATATCCTTACGCCACGCCATTCCACAATGACACGTTTCGTACCCGCATTGTATTCAAATCCCTCTCCACCATATGTAAAGAGATGAGCCTTGTCATACGACACAAAACTACCATCCGGTTTTACGAAATACATACGATTATACCATTTGTCATCTTCTTCAGTAGCAATGCTGCCACAGATAGCGGCATCTGTCTCTTTTGCTTTTGCCAGCATCCATTGTAATGACTGATTGAACGTATCCTTGCTTAGCACACGGGGTTTTGTCACGAAACCGGTATTCCACATTTCCGGCAACACATACAGATCACTGCCAGCATTCCTATCTATGGCAACATCCGCCTCTGCGATATTACGTTCAACATCGCACCAAGCAGTATTCGGCTGTATGATTGTCGTTATCATACGGTGGCTATATCTATTCCGACTGACAAAGTTAGTGCAAACCGAACATACTACCAAATAAATTTTATTTATTTCTTTTATTGAAACAAAAAGGCACGAAATTTATTTCAGGGAATTATTGTGACAATAAAAGTAAAACGCAGTTTGTAGGCAGTATTGAGGTGCAGCCTAATTTCGGCATAGCCAAAATTACAACAAACCGAATGTACTACCAAAATAAATTTGATTTATTTTCTTTTATGAACATAACACGAGCAAAATTTATTTTAGTGAGTAGTTATGAGAATAAAAGTAAAACGCAGTTTGTAGGTAGTACTGAGGTGCAGTGTACTTTCGGCGTAGCCAAAATTACAACAAACCGAAGACAGAAACAAAAATAATTTAGATTATTTTAGATTTTAATTGTGGGAAACATAGAACTTGTTATATATGTTTTCAAACAAGAAAAATCGTTAAAAACGCAGTTTTTTTGTTTCTGTTAAGGTGCAGCCTAATT
>JAKSJA010000002.1 GCA_024398495.1 Bacteroidaceae bacterium
TTCCATTTATCCTCGAAATAACTTACGGTATCTTTTGCCGATACAATTCTGAGCAGGGTGAACAAATTCTCGATTACATCGGGCTTTTGGCTGTTTGGCTCCTGAGGGCCTGCGTCTGTCACGGCTCTCATCACTTTCTTGCGGATAACCGACGGCTCATCGCAAAGATATATGCAGTTGCCTTCGGATTTGCCCATCTTGCCGCTGCCGTCCAGTCCCGGTATCTTGATGCCCCCCTGTGCGGACATTGAGAATGACTGCGGTTCGGGGAACAGTTCGGTGTTGTACATACGGTTGAAGCGGCGGCCGAACAGGCGGGCCATCTCCATATTCTGCTCCTGATCCTTGCCCACGGGAACCTTGTTGGCGCGATGAATGAGAATATCGGCAGCCATCAGGGTTGGGTAGGTGAGCAGTCCGGCATTTACATTGTCCGGCTGCTTGCGGGCCTTCTCCTTGAATGATGTCACGCGCTCCAACTCGCCCAGATAGGCGTTCATATTAAGATAAAGGTACAGCTCGATGGTCTCGGGCACATCGCTCTGTATGTATATTGTAGCCTTCTCCGGGTCAAGCCCGCAAGCCAGATACTCAGCGAGTATGGTGCGCGCGCTGTTCTGGATATTCTCGGGCGTAGGGTGTGTGGTGAGCGAGTGCCAGTCGGCAATGAAGAAATAGCAGTTATACTCTTCCTGAAGTTTAAGAAAACTAGTCACTGCACCGTAATAATTGCCAAGGTGCAGGTTGCCTGTGGGGCGGATGCCGCTCAATACAATCTCCATATTTCTTTGTTTTGTTGGTGCGAAATTACCAAAAACTATCTAAAAGACTGCCCTGAATGTAAAAAATGTGCCGAAAAGTTTGTCGCGTTATAAAATCTGTCTATCTTTGCAGCGCCTTAAGCGAAAGGACAAGGGCGTTTAGCTCAGCTGGTTTAGAGCATCTGCCTTACAAGCAGAGGGTCGGCGGTTCGAATCCGTCAACGCCCACAAGAAGGGTTAAAAACCCTTTTTTTTATATAGACGTGAGAATCTTTTATTATTTAGGATAAGTATTAACAATCATTGCAAGCCGTGAGGCTGAAAAATTTTAAAACTGGAAAAATGGAAAACGAAGAGAAAAACATGGAGGGTCAGCGCGCACGTCGCCCTCGGATGACACGTGTAGAAAAGGTAGAAAGAACTTACAACAGCGAGCAACGTCAATTCAGGCCTCGCATCAACAGCAACAGTTATAATAACGACAACTCAAATGGTGGCTATGAGCAGAATGGCTACCGTCCTCGTCGGCAGTATAACTATGACAACAATGGCGAGCCACAACAATACCAGCCACATCGTCAGTATAATAACAATGGCACTGACAATGGCTATCGTCCACGCCGTCAATACAATTATAACAACAATGGCGAGCCACAACAGTATCAACCACGTCATCAGTATAATAATGGTACTGACAACGGTTATCGCCCACGCCGTCAGTACAACTATGACAATAATGGTGGCAATAATGGCTACCGTCCTCGTCGGCAGTATAATAACAATAACGGTTACAACAGACAATATAACACTTATAATGCTTCGTTCAAGAGACGTATTGAATATAAAGAGGTGGACAATGACCCAGATGCAATGATACGTCTCAACAAGTTCCTTGCAAATGCCGGTATCTGCTCACGTCGTGAAGCAGACCAATATATACAAGCCGGTGTGATAAGTGTGAACGGACAGGTGGTAACAGAACTCGGCACAAAGGTTAAACGCTCTGATGAAATCAAATTCCATGACCAATCTGTCAACATAGAAAAGAAAGTATATGTTCTTCTCAACAAGCCAAAAGACTATGTAACAACTTCTGACGACCCGCAACAACGCAAGACAGTCATGGAGTTGGTACAGAATGCCTGCAAAGAACGCATATATCCTGTAGGACGACTGGACAGAAACACGACAGGAGTGTTGTTGCTCACCAATGACGGTGAAATGGCATCAAAACTCACACACCCTAAATATCTCAAGAAAAAAGTCTATCAGGCTCGATTGGACAAGAACATCACTAAACACGACATGGAACAACTTGTCACAGGCTTGCAACTGGAAGACGGTGAGATACATGCCGACCAGATAGAATATGTAAAGCCTGACGCAAAGGATGTTGTCGGCATAGAGATACACAGCGGACGTAACCGTATCGTCAGGCGTATGTTTGAGGCTATAGGCTATAAGGTCATACGTCTTGACCGCACCATGTTTGCAGGACTGACAAAAAAGAATGTCCGTCGTGGCGACTGGCGTTATCTCACAGAAAAGGAAGTGGATATGCTGCGTCAAGGGGCATACGAATAAGATAATGACGTGAATAAATATAATCATGAAAAGAACAAGAATTATTGACATATTGGCACGAACAGACTTCGGTGCCACTGTAAACGTAAAAGGATGGGTGCGTACAAAACGTGGTTCCAAGGCAGTGAGTTTCGTAGCCCTCAACGATGGTTCTACCATCAAAAACGTACAGATAGTCATAGACTCTGACAAGTTCGACGAAGAACAGATAAAACTCATCACCACAGGTGCATGTATTAGCGTTGACGGTACGTTAGTGGAGTCACAGGGCTCTGGACAGACTGTCGAGATACAATGTCAGAGATTGGAGATACTCGGCACATGCGATGCCGACTACCCTATGCAAAAAAAGGGACAGAGTTTTGAATTTATGCGTGAACATGCAAATATGCGACTGCGTACCAACACCTTTGGGGCTGTGATGCGCATACGCCATAACATGGCGATTGCTATCCATACATATTTCCACAATCATGGTTACTATTACTTCCACACCCCTCTCATCACAGCATCCGACTGCGAAGGTGCAGGAAACATGTTTCAGGTTACGACAAAGAATCTTTACGACCTGAAAAAAGACAAAGAAGGAAAAATCATCTACGACGATGATTTCTTCGGTCAACAGACATCGCTCACCGTCAGCGGACAGTTAGAAGGAGAACTTGGTGCAACAGCATTGGGCGCCATCTATACTTTTGGACCTACTTTCCGCGCAGAAAACAGTAACACGCCACGTCATCTGGCAGAATTCTGGATGATAGAACCAGAGATTTCATTCATTGACCTTAATGACTTAATGGAGATAGAGGAGGACTTTATCAAGTATTGCGTACAGTGGGCATTAGACAACTGTATGGATGACCTGAACTTCCTCAATCAGTTTGTTGACAAAGGACTCATTGAACGTCTTAAGAGTGTCGTTGGGATTGACTTTGTGCGTCTGCCTTATACGAAAGGTATCGAAATTTTGCAAGAGGCAATAAAGAACGGCAAGAAATTCGAGTTTCCTGTAGAATGGGGATGCGACCTTGCATCAGAGCATGAACGCTATCTCGTAGAAGAACATTTCCAGAAGCCTGTCATCATGATAGACTATCCAAAAGAGATAAAGGCATTCTACATGAAGATAAATGATGATAACAAAACCGTACAAGGTACAGATGTCTTATTCCCACAAATTGGCGAAATCATCGGTGGTTCTGTACGTGAAGAGAACTACGATAAACTGATGTCCGAGATTGAACGCCGCAACATCCCTATGAAAGACATGTGGTGGTATCTTGAAACACGTAAGTTCGGTTCTTGTCCTCACGGCGGCTTCGGCCTTGGCTTTGAGCGACTTATACTGTTCGTTACAGGAATGCAGAACATCAGAGATGTCATCCCGTTCCCACGAACACCGAAGAGTGCAAACTTCTAAATTATAACAGAGGAGATAACATTCTCACAACAGATTCCCAGAAACGTAAGACAATACTGCGTTTCTGGTTTTTGTTTATATCGTACAAAGTACAATTCTTCATATCATTTTCAAACATATCACGAAAATGACGAACAATATCTTCACTATATATGAAAGCCTGTACTTCCATACTTGTCTCGAAGCTGCGAGAGTCTATATTTACCGAACCCACCGTTGCCAGTTCATCGTCGCTTATCAATACCTTTGAGTGGTTGAACACCTTTCTATCATAAAGATATATCTTCGCACCTGCCCTCAATATGTCAGGAAAGAAACTGTGTGATGCGTAATTGACAAATATGTTATCACACTTCTCAGGCACCATGACACGCACATCAATGCCCCCCAAGGCAGCTGTCTGCAAGGCAAACAACACCGGTTGCGTAGGAATGAAATAAGGTGTTTCTATGTAAATATATTTTTTTGCATTATTGATTATCCTCACATATCCTTGTTCTATATCCGGCCAGCGCGATGCGGCACTCGATGACACTATCTGTATGAGATTGCCAGCAAGACTGTCATCAGCAAACTCCATCTTAGGATAATACTTGTCACCCGACAGCAAGGTCTTATCCATAAAATACCAGTCGGCAATAAACACCTTCTGAAGTCCATAGACACTTCTTCCGGAAATCTTTATGTTTGTATCACGCCACGACTGCTCTTTTGTTCCTTCTATGTATCTGTCTGCAATGTTCATACCGCCCATAAATGCCACCTTGCCATCAATGACGGCAATCTTTCTATGGTTGCGATAGTTTATCTTTGATGTCAAACCCGGATACCGCACCGGCATGAAACTGTGTACATCAACCCCACCTTCGCGCATACGTTCCCAAAAACGATTTTTTACACTCCAGCAAGCCACATCGTCATACAGCACCCTAACCTCGACACCTTCTTGTGACTTCCGTATTATATGATCTGCTATACAATTACCTATCTCATCATCAAGGAAGATGAAAAATTCCAGATGGATATGGCTTTCAGCAGAATCAATAGCAGAAAGAAGAGCATCGAAGAACAGACGGCCAGATTCATATATTTCAATCTCATTATGTGTAAAAGGGAAGGCATGGTTCTGTCTGGCAAACATCCTTATCAACTCAGCATACTTGACAGGATAGTCTTGTTTTTCCTGTTCCATAAACCTTTTTTCGACACTCTTATATAAATCTATGGCACGGTATTTGTTTGTTGATTTACGACGACGGGTATCCTGTCCGAAGAAGAAATACAATATGCAACCTATGATAGGAAGAAGAAAAAGTAACAACAGCCAAGCCATTGTCTTTACTGGTTCCTTTTTGTCCATTATGATGGCAAAAGCCGTCACCACATAGACAACCACATAAAGTGAAAATATAATCCAATTGACTATCATAATTCAATAATTGCGTCACAAATATAAAGAAAAAAAATCTTAAAACTTACATTATTTATATATATGTTTTTATATCTTTGTAATCACTAACTATTAAAAATAAACAGATTATGAGTACTACAATCATTATTTTAATCATCGTCGCTATTTTGGTTATCTGGGCTATAAGTATTTACAACAATCTTGTAAAACTGAGAAATAACCGCACACAGGCATTTGCCAATATCGACGTACAATTGAAACAGCGTCACGACCTCGTTCCTCAATTGGTGGAAACCGTAAAGGGTTATTCCGCTCATGAGAAGGAAATCCTTGAAAAGGTTACCATCGCACGTTCACAGGCTATGGGTGCTGTTGGTATCAATGACAAAATTCAAGCAGAGAACGCTCTCTCAAGTGCCTTGGCAGGGTTAAAGGTTGCAGTAGAAGCATATCCTGACCTGAAGGCTAACCAAAACTTCCTGCAATTACAAACAGAATTGGCAGACATTGAAAACAAACTGGCAGCAGTAAGACGTTTCTTCAACTCTGCTACTTACGAACTGAACAACGCCGTACAGACGTTCCCTTCAAATCTGCTTGCAGGTGCATTCGGCTTCCATGCTGAGCCAATGTTCGAAATAGTACAAGAAGAGCGTGCCGCTATGGAAAAAGCACCTGAAATAAAATTTTAAGAGATGAAGTACGTTGGTATGTTGACACAACAGAGGAACAACAATATCAAAACGGTATTGTTGCTTCTCTTGTTTCCCGTCATTCTGTTGGGATTGGTATGGTTATTTCTAATCCTGACAAACTATTTCGGTAATGGTGTATATGACGAATACGGAAATATCGTAAACTATGTTGACTGGGATACTGTCAACTACTATTTCGTACAATCCATCCCCGGTGTAATCATAGGTGTTGGAATATGGTTTTTGATAGCCTATCTTTCCAACACCTACATTATACGCCATTCCACCGGCAGTCGTCCATTGGAACGCAGAGAAAACCCAAGAGTTTACAATATCGTTGAAAATCTCTGTATGACATGCAATATGCCAATGCCGAAAATAAATGTCATCGACGACCCTATGCTCAATGCTTTTGCCAGTGGAATCGACAAAAACACATATACCGTCACCGTGACGACGGGTATCCTCAACCGTCTTGACGACGATGAACTCGCCGGTGTCATCGGCCACGAGCTTACTCACATCCGCAACAAGGACACACGGACTCTTATCGTAAGCATTGTCTTTGTTGGTATCTTCTCGGCAATAATAAGCATTGCCTTCCGTCTCATCTGGAACACATTTCTTTTTGGTGGTGACAGAAACCGTAACAACAAGAATGGCGGTGCGGGAATCATTGTCATCCTACTCATAGCAGCCGTACTCGCTGCAATAGGATATTTCTTTGCACTGCTTACACGTTTCGCCATATCACGCAAAAGGGAATATGTTGCCGATGCTGGTGGTGCAGAACTCTGTGGTAATCCTTTGGCTTTGGCATCTGCTCTGCGCAAGATTTCCAATGATCCGGGATTGGGACATGTCAGCCGTGCAGATGTTGCACAACTGTTCATCATTCATCCTAAAGACCTCTCACAGGGTATAGCATCATTCATGAATTCTCTTTTCTCTACACACCCTGATACCGAAAAGAGAATACAGTTACTGGAACAGTTTTAGTGTATCAACAGACCTGCGCAGGTAACGATAGTAAAAATAACGATATTCCTTGACGTCTCACCGAGTATCGCATTCAGTGCCTTTCCGTCTATCTTTCTCATTTTCTTGAATGTCATAAAATGGAAGACAAGATATACCACAAGCAACAGACACCATGGGTCGTTCTTTGCCCACAGCACTATATATGACACCACAGCACCAAAACTGCCCACATACCAATACAATTGCAAGCCAGCCTTCTGCCCAAGACGTACAACGATTGTCTTCTTACCACTCACCTCGTCCTGCCGTCTGTCACGATAATTATTTATCATCAACAGATCATCAATGACAAGTCCTGTAGCCAATCCAAGAAGAAATATCCATAGGTCAATGGTGAGTGTCATGCAATAGTATGTGAATACTACGGGTACAAAACCGAAAAAGACCAGCACCATCACGTCTCCCCATCCTTTATATGACAGCTTAGTAGTATATAATCCCGCAGCCATCACACACACCGCACCAACAATCACCAACCAATATCCACCTATGAATACCAAAGGAAAGCCTACCGCACACGACAACAATGATGTGATGACAATAGCCGTTTTCATCGCCTTTTCCGTCACCCACCCTTGAGCGCAGGCACGCTCTGGCCCTAAACGGTCTTTGCGGTCAGCACCTTTCTTGAAGTCAAAATAGTCATTTATGAAATTGGCGTTTATCTGCATCAGCATGGCAAAAGCAAAACAAAGATAGAAAGCAATGTCAACCTTACTCCATATCTCACTGAAGTCAGCATACCTGCCCAATCCTTGTTGCCACAGAGCATAGGCACCACCTATCAGCACCGGTGCCGCTGCCGCTGTCAACGTCTTGGGACGTGACGCCAACATCCATGCCTGCAACCCGTTTCTTCTTATCATCTGAAAATCTATTTGCGTTTAGTAAAAAATCGTCTGAAGATAGCCCAGACACTCTTTGCATCCTGCTCTTGCGGAGCAGCAAATGAAATCTCATCAATAGGCTGTCCGTATTGATCAGGATAAATCACCATGACGCTCCTGTCCGAATAGTATTTCTCTATGAACAACGATAGTTTCTCGAACTGTGATGTGTACGACAGAGTTCCCTTTCGTGCAACAACAACTACCATCAGATGATCTGTTTTTATTTCACCTGTCAATGATGGCAGGTCTTCAAAAAATGAAAGTTCCGCCCTATTCATCGATATCTTATTGTGTCGATGATGGATGTAATTACACATCATTTCCACTGCCTTGCCACTACCATAGCATGTAATCCTACATGATAGGTTTTCTGCTATCCTTGACAACTTCTCCACCCAACGATAAAAGCCAGGTTCAAACTCTGCCTTATCTGGCACTATGATGTCCATCATCCTTATCGTATTCAGCGGACGTAATATGCGAGTGATGATTATCTGACGGTTTAGCTGGGCAATGAGACTGTCAACAGTATTTCCCAGTGAGTTATTGCGGAAGTCTTCTATTTCATGGCTGCCAACTATTATCTCGCTCGCATCGTATTCCTTGAAAGCATGTACAATACCATTGGCAACATTCGTGGCCAGACGGCTCTGTGTCTGCATCCTCATATCCATGCTGTCTGCCTGTTTCATCAAACGTTCAAGCATTATCCTTCCCTCACGCTGTTTCAGTGCACTGTCAGCATCGTCATATACCACGTTAAGAGCTATGATGCCTCTATTCAGTGTTCTGTTCAGCATAAGAGCTGCAAGGTCCACGAGTTTCTCTGCCGAAGCCTCACTCTTTACTGGCACCATTATCTTTTCATCATCATTGCCAATGATATCTGTCATCGCATTAGTAATCTCTTTCGATTCCATCGCAAGAGTCTTTGATGCTCGTTCAGTTATGAAAGAAGATATCACACAAGTGATGAGAATCATTATCACTACACCATTCAATATGTCATCATTCATCAGGAACACCCCGGGGGCTATCTCCAGTCGTGTACCAACCATTATTATGGCAATGGAACCTGCAGCATGAGCAGATGTAAGTCCGAACATCATGTGTCCATTGCTTTTCGGCATGTGCAACAGATAGTTTGTGATATAAGCAGCCAAAGCCTTGCCTATCGTACCGATCATTACCATTACGATCACTACCTTTATCGTTTCCATGCCCGAGAACAAAGACTGCATATTTATCATCATCCCCACACCGATAAGGAAATAAGGAATGAACAACGCATTACCCACAAACTCTATCCTGTTCATCAACGGTGACACATGAGGTATGTAACGGTTCAATATCAATCCTGAGAGGAAAGCACCCAGAACACCTTGTATGCCACACACCTCCGCCATTGCAGCAGAGAGAAACATCACTGAGAGTACAAAGATAAACTGACTCACCGAGTCAGAATAATATCGCAGGAACACCCTCGTCAGTCGTGGGATGAACAATATAGCTCCCACACCGAAGAGCAGAATCTTCAGAGTGAATATACACCACGACAGAAAACCGTCCCCCTTATCAAACGAAGTCGCAACTCCCGCTACGATAATCAACGACAGCAGTAAGGCTATCATCGTCCCACCCACACTGAGGTTGACACATTTCTCCTTGCCAAGTCCGTAACGGCTCACGATAGGATAGGCGATGAGGGTATTTGACGATAAAATCGAAGCAAACATCAAGCCCTGTTCCAACGAATAATTCAACCATATCTGACTGGCTATATATGCCATGAGAAATGGTATGATGAATGTCGTCAATCCGAAAAAAAGATATTTCTGTACATTTCTCACAAGACTGCGGGTATCCATCTCCAGAGCAGCGAGAAACATTATATAATACAACCCCACCTGCCCAAAAATCTCAAACGACGAGTCATTGGCAAGGATGTTGAATCCATAAGGACCGATGATGACACCCGACAGAATCATACCAAGGATATATGGTATGTGCAGTCGCCGCATTATCATTGGCGCAAACAAGATTATCATCAAGACAATGAAGAAAATCCAAGTCGGGTTGTCAACAGGTAATGTCATCCTATCTTATGTTTCCTACCTTATAAAGATATTCAGCAATCTGAACAGCATTGAGAGCCGCCCCTTTCCTTATCTGGTCACCACTGAGCCAGAAAGTGAGTCCGTTAGGGTTGGCGACATCCTTTCTCACGCGACCCACGAAGATGTCATCTTTACAGGCCGTCTCCAAAGGCATAGGATAGACTTTGTTTTGTGGGTCATCATACAGCACACATCCCGGAGCCTTGGCAATAGCCGCCTTCGCATCCTCAACAGAGATAGGTTTTTCCGTCTCTATCCACACGCTCTCCGAATGTGAGCGAAGCGTTGACACCCTTACGCACATTGCCGAGCAGCACACATCGGAATGCAAAATCTTGCGAGTTTCATTGTACATCTTTGCCTCCTCAAGAGTGTAGCCATCCTCTTGGAACACATCAATCTGCGGAATAACATTGTAAGCCAACTGATACTGGAACTTGTTTACCGTCACAGGCTTGCCTTCCATAATCTCCGCATACTGTTGTTGCAACTCAGCCATTGCAGCAGCACCCGCACCAGATGCACTCTGATAACTTGCCACATGGATACGTCTGATATGCGATATGTTCTCCAGTGGTTGCAGAGCCACCACCATCATTATCGTCGTACAGTTTGGATTAGCGATGATGTTACGCGGACGGTCGAGAGCGTCCTTCGCATTACACTCCGGCACTACCAAAGGCACGTCATCAGCCATGCGGAACGCCTTGGAATTGTCAATCATCAGACAACCGTATTTCGTTATATCCTCAGCATATTCCTTCGACACGGCAGCACTTGCAGAGACAAAGGCAACATCTACATCCTTGAAATCATCATTATGCTGCAGCAGTTTCACCTTGTATGTCTTTCCTTTGAAAGAGTATTCACGTCCAGCACTACGTTCAGAACCGAACAACACCAAGTCATCCACAGGAAAGTTACGTTCCGCCAAAACACGCAGGAACTCCTGCCCCACAGCACCACTGGCACCAACAATAGCCGTTTTCATATTTCTAATTTATTACGATTGCAAAATTACAACAAACCGAAAGTACTACCAAAATAAATTAATTTATTTTCTTTTATTGAGACAAAAAGGCACGAAATTTATTTCTGTGAATTATTGTATCAGTAAAAGTAAAAACGGAGTTTTGTAGGTAGTGCTGAGGTGCAGTGTAATTTAAGGATATACATCCTTTTCTTCCCCCTCAATTCGGCAAAGTATAAACGAGTTTATCTCTGCTCTCATTTTGTCGTCAGTTCGACCGAAGGTAAAGTTAGTGCAAACCAAATACAAAAGCCCCTTCCGTACAGAAGAGGCCATTTTCTGTTTTAGTTATCGTTTCATCGTTTATATCGAAACTTTGAATACATCATTACCGCAAATAAAGAAAACCGACTGACCTCAAGCTTTACACTTAAAATCAGTCGGTTGTATGTTAGGAACATACTTGAAAGACTTTCTGTATGTTTCTTATTCTCATATTTTCTTACAGCGTATCCATATTTTGGAATCTGTTCCTGGTTCTCCCATTTTTAATTCACATGTATTATTTGAGATGTTAAGAATTTCATAATATAAGTATGTCTTACCATCAACATAAGTAGTAATTACTTTCCCTGACAAATTCCAAGTACCAATTCCGGATCCAAAATAGCCATATCCAAGATAGTCACCACCTTCCATAAACACTGCTCCTGTTTCTTCGAAAAGCCAAGGCGTATAAGAATCACCCTCTGATACTTTCACTTCAGTAATTCTCCAGTTCCCAACCACTTGAGCTTCTGTATAAGTTGGCTCATTGTCATCATCATTGCTACATGACACAAACACTACAGAGAACAGTAATAGGGTCGTAAAGTAAAATAACTTTTTCATAATTTATAAAATTTGATTTAATTAAAAAATGATATTCTCGTTTAATCGGCAATCAATATTTTCCAATAAGTTTTTGAATCAACCTCCTGAAGGATAGCATCATCGGTTACAAAGTTAGTACAAATCGAAAACAGAAACAAAAATAATTCAAATTATTTTAGATTTTGATTTTTAGAAAGCATAGAATTTACTCTTATGATTTCAAAAAGAAAAAACTCCGAAAAAAATCAAATTACAAGTATAGAAAGTAAAGAGAAGTAAAGAGAGGACAGAATGTAAAGAAAGTATTTTTATTTAATACAAAAAAACAATAAGCTAAGAACAATACAACTATGCCACACCTTATTTATTATAGGGGCAACCACTTCTACCGCAAGAAGGAAACAAAGATACCCGAAGATACAAAACGACATCCTTCATCTTACGACCCACCATACGTGAAGATGCAAGAAACTATACGTAAAGATGCTGGTAACGATACGTGAAGGTGCGACCTACCATACGTGAAGATGCGGCACACCATACGTGAAGATGCGGCCTACGATACGTGAAGATGCGACCTACGATACGTGAAGGTGCGACCTACACAACGGGCTTTTAGCTGTTACTTGACGTGCTTTTAGCTGCTATTCATCCCAACGCGAGCTGTCAGTTGAACGGAGGGTAGCTGTCGAACATCTAAGATGTTAGCTCTCGAACATCTAATATGTTAGGTCTCGAACATTTAAGATGTTAGGCAACGAGCATTTAAGATGTTCGGCAGCTAAGAACACGTCAAGTAACAGCTAAAAGCACGTCAGATGACAGCTAAGAACACATCAAGTAGCAGCTCGCCTCATATATCGGAGGGTGAAACTTCACATCACGTAAGGCGTAACTTCACATTACGTAGAGCGTAACTTCATTTATGGGCGAGCATAGTTTCATGTATGGCAGCCCACATCTTCATGTAAGGTTGTGCATAGTTTCACGTAAGGCAGACCACATCTACACAAACGATTGTCAGCATCTACACAAATGATTGCGCATCCCGTTGCAAAGAATCGCAAAATACTTGCGGCTGAGGAATGTACAGGGTGGTAAATGAGTGGGCAGTGAGTTTGAGTGCGGTTGATTTGCACTAACTTTGGCTGCGGTTTGCACTAACTTTGGCTGCGCCGAAATTAGGCTACATCAAGACAATGCCTACAAAACGAAGTTTTTATCCTATTTGGAATAATGAATAATCGGAGTAAACTCCATTTTTCATCCTTCCAAATAGGAAATAAATAAAATTTATTTTGGCATTGTTCTTGATTTGCACTAATTTTGACACCCGTAGTGCTTTGAAATTAAAACAACCTAACGAAAATTATTACAATATGAAAAGGAGTCTGTTTTTTCTGGTGATGTCGGCTATTTCAATGTGTATGTCTGCACAGGAATCGTTTGACAATGTTTCTGGCACGGTATCATGGAATACCGGCAACGAGACTATGGCTGTTGCCTCTGGCAATATATCTTCTGCTGTCAAGGGAGCAACGATGAAAGCGGGTACGGATCTTACTGTAACCCAGTCCAACACTCTGGCTTGCAACAGTGGTGTCACGATGACTCTCTTCGGTCCTGCTACGAGTAAGGCTGGCCGTGTGAAAGCTGTCGCTGTGGATTATACTATCACGATGAAGAAGGGACTTACCTTTACGCCTACTGCCATCGCCTACGATGCTGTGAAGAAGGGTACGGACAACTGTTACTATGCATGGACGTATATCGTTGATGGTGTGGAGAGCGACACTATAGACATTGCAAAAGAGAATATCGTACGCGATAACAATACAACTGGCTCTCCTGCCCTGCGTCATCAGGAGACTATAACTGCCACGGCAGGACAAAAGGTGACGTTGCGATTCTTCATGTCGTATGTTGATGCAGGCAAGCAGATAGCTCTTGGAAATGTTGTCATCAGCGGAAATGTGAACGGCACGGAGATTTTGCGCACGTTCAAAGACTTCAAATTGGACTTCCGCACAAAACCATATACCGTCATAACACCGGCAGAGGGTCTGCCTGAAGGCATCGTGCTCACTGGTACTGACAACGTAAACGGTAATCAGCATGGACTTAACCAAGGTGCAACAATAAAAGTACCTGTTGACGGTCCTGTAAAGTTTACAATAGGCAACTGCCAGTACAGTAACACCGGCACGGTGACTGACCGAAATGGAAAAACACTTGCTACCATCACTCCTAATGGTGCATGCGAAAATTCGGTGTCTGACATCTCAAAAGCCACGTATAATTCTTTCATCACATGGACATACAACGTGGAGGCTGCTGACACGATAATGTTCCATTTCACCGGTTGTTATCTACCATATTTCTTTGCTGAGAAATGCGATTTTGTCCCGTCTGTCGAGGTGGTTTATTACGATGTAGATGGCACTACCGTTCTCGCTACAGATACGCAGGATGGCGGAAGTCCGCTCGTATATAACGCTGAGGCACGGGCGAAGGTGACAGTGGGCGAAGGTATGGCATTCCGCGGATGGTTCAATGCCACCACACAGACCGCCACAAAGATGAAAGAGGGTACTCCTCTTGTAGAAGATACAAAACTCTTTGCCAAGACTACAGCCATAGAGAAGGCTGAGGTGGGGACACATTATCTCTATGACTTCAAGAAACAGAATTTCTATCCAGAAGACCATGAGTTGTTGCTTTCACAGGGCTCATTCCACGATGGGCAGCATGGATTTATTTTCAACAAAGGACAGTATCTCAAGTTGGTAGTATCGCCAAAATGTTATGTAAGTCTGGGCTTATGCAAATACAGTGAAACATCTAACCAACGTATCGTCAATGCGGCAGGAGATTCTGTATCGACGATGTCGGTGGTAAAGGAAGAAACACCAGACGGAGCACTATGCTCGTTCTACTATGAGAATCCGAAAAGTGTGCAGGACACTCTCATAATAAACTTTACCGCTACCAGCTACATCCATCAGGCAGAAGTTTACAATGTGGCGGCTCCTATAAAGAAAGACGGTCATAAATACACTCTTGCTGCCGATGACGGTGCTTCTCTGATGATGTTGCTCGGACAGTTGCAGGAGGGCGACAGCATATACCTTCCGAATGGGACGTATGACTTTGGCGAATCTGTGCTGAATACCGTTTCTGCCAACAACATAGTGATACTGGGTGAGTCTATGGATGGTGTGATAATAAGGAATGCTCCTGACTATACCGCAGAAGGCATCTCCACTACTGCAACTATCCTCAACACTGGTACTGGCAACAAATTTGAAAATCTGACAATACAGAATGCCATGGACTATTATACCGCCATGACAAAGCAGAGCAGCGCACGGGCGGTATGTCTGCATGACAAGGGAACGAAGACCATCTGCCATAAGGTAAAGATGCTCTCATACCAAGATACTTATTACAGCAATAATGTTGGGGCTTTGCATTATTTTGAAGACTGCGAAATACATGGAACTGTCGATTTCATCTGCGGTGACGGCTCTGCTTATTTCTACAACTGCCTGCTCTACGCAGAAAAAAGGAAGGCAGAAGGTGGCGGCAGCGATGTGCTGACAGCAAGCAATGCTACCAATCCTGACAAGGGTTACGTCTTTGACCGCTGTACAGTAAAGTCAGAATGTCCGTTGGTGAGCCTCGGCCGTTCATGGAACAACCAACCGCGATGCGTCTATCTCCTTACCACATTTGACAACAGTGCCGGGGAATTCTCTGTGAAAGGATCAGGAATAGAAAGATGGACACTCGCTGGCATGAACTCGCTTCCAGAATATTTTGCCGAATACCGTACACTGGATACCGAAGGAAATGTAATCTCTCCAAACGAAAACATCATCACCTTCACCTATAATGGAACAAAGGAGATGAATACCATCATCAATTATGAAGAGGCATTGACGCATACCTATCCTAATTTCTTCAAAGGATGGGACCCTGCCATCAACTATGTTCCTTTTCCAGATGACCCGACTGGAATAAAGGAGATAAAATCTCTGTCAACGGTCAACGGTCAACAGTCAACGGCTATATATAACCTGCAAGGCGTAATGGTCAACGGCTTCAAAGGAGTTGTGATCAAAAATGGAAATAAGTATTTGAAAAAATAAACATAAACTTTAGCATCGGCTATTGCATTAACATTTTATTTACTACTTTTGTGCGGTTGTAAAACAATTTGACAATGGTTAAGAAATATGATTTCCTTATTATCGGTAGTGGTGTTGCTGGTATGAGTTGTGCATTGAAACTGGCAAGGGCTCACAAAGGCAAGATTGCCGTGATATGCAAGACAAAACTGGAAGAAGCAAACACCAACTATGCACAGGGTGGTATCGCATCAGTAACAAACCTATTGGTGGATAACTTCGAAAAACATATCGAAGATACGATGATTGCCGGTGATTTCATCAGTGACAGGGCTGCCGTGGAACAGGTGGTGCGCAATGCTCCAGAACAGATAAAAGAACTGGTACGATGGGGTGTGAACTTCGACAAAAAGGAGAACGGCGACTTTGACCTGCATCGCGAGGGCGGACATTCTGAGTTCCGTATCCTACATCATGCAGATGATACGGGAGCAGAGATTCAACGAGGACTGATGGCTGCCTTGCGCGCAAATAAGGATATTGACATTCTGGAAGACCATTTTGCGGTAGAGATAATCACTCAACATCATCTGGGACAGGTGGTGACACGCAAGACTCGCGGCATTGAGTGTTACGGAGCTTATGTGCTCAATCCAGAGACACAGAAAGTGGATACATATCTCAGCAAGGTGACGCTGATGTGTACAGGAGGATGTGGTGCTGTGTATCAGACAACAACAAATCCTGTCATCGCTACTGGCGACGGAGAGGCTATGGTCTATCGTGCCAAGGGTACTGTGCAAGACATGGAGTTTGTACAGTTCCATCCTACCGCCTTATACAATCCCAATGAGACACACCCTGCCTACCTTATAACAGAGGCTATGCGTGGGTATGGCGGAATACTGAAACTGCCTACCGGTGAAACATTCATGGAACATTATGACAAACGTCTGTCACTGGCTCCACGCGACATCGTAGCACGTGCTATAGACAAGGAAATGAAGAAACATGGTCTTACTCATGTATGTCTGGACGTGACACACAAGGATGCAGAAGAAACGAAACATCATTTCCCTAACATATATAAGAAATGTCTGTCTATCGGAATAGACATCACAAAAGAGATGATACCGGTGAGACCGGCAGCACACTATATGTGTGGTGGTGTAAAGGTTGACTTGAACGGTGAATCAAGCATAAAAAGGCTGTATGCACTGGGAGAATGTTCCTGTACGGGATTGCATGGCGGCAACCGTCTGGCAAGCAACTCGTTGATAGAGGCTGTGGTATATGCTGATGCTGCATCAAAACATATTCTCGAAGTAGTAGATGGATATACGTTCAACGAACGTATTCCAGAATGGGACGACTCTGGTACATTGACAAACGAAGAGAAGATTCTTATCACACAGAGCATCAAGGAGGTGGGTGAGATAATGAGTCACTATGTGGGCATTGTCCGTTCTGACCTTCGCCTGAAACGTGCATGGGACCGACTTGACTTGTTATATGAGGAGACGGAAACTCTGTTTAAGCGCGTACATGCCAGCAAGGACATCTGTGAATTGCGAAATATGATAAACGTAGGATATCTCATCACCCGCATGGCAATAGAACGCAAGGAAAGCCGCGGTCTTCACTTTACAACAGACTATGCCGTCCATGCGTATGACAAAAAGCATATTTAGTGCTTTTTGTTTGCTGTTTTTAGGTCGTTTGGGGTTGTTATCTTGATATTTTTGGGATTACCTTCAATGAGTGTTATAGGAAAACCCATTTCTTTTACCACGCTGGCATCGTCTGTAAAACTATCTATGTAATCTTGGAGAAACGCTTTCTTCAACAACTGTATGCTGAATGTCTGTGGCGTCTGTCCCAGATGGTATAGATTTCTGTCAACAGTTGTCGGGTTGCAGTCTTTCTCTGCATACCATATTGTCTCCACAATAGGTATCACAGGTACTACGGCCTTATGTATTCTGGCTTCGGCATAACATCTCCTTATCACTTCTATTGAAACAAAAGGCCGTACCCCATCATGAACTCCCACTATTCCATCCGCATCGTCAGGTATCAGTGACAACCCATTCTTGACAGAATGGAAACGTGTTCTCCCACCATCAGCAATACGTAACGATACGTTGAAATGGTGTTTTTTACATAGCTCTGCCCAAAAGGTCTGTTGATCTTTTGGAAGAACGAGTATTATCTGCAAATCATTTGAATACGCCCTGAACTGACGGATTGTGTGCATTAGTATAGGTAATCCATTTATCTCTATAAACTGCTTCGGCAAGTCCATGCCCATCCGCAGCCCTTTACCACCTGCTACTATGATGACGTAATCCATAAAAATGATTCTGTTAACGTTGTGCGAGGAGATGGTTATACATCATGCCTTCCTTCAGTTGCTCTGCCGCATCATCTGCACCAAGAATATCGAGGATAGTATATGCAAAAGGAAATGCTGCCGCTGGTCCTTCGCCAGTGATGATGTTTCCATCGACAGTACACAGTTCGCGTGTATATTGTGCCCCAGTCATGGTATTCTCGCATCCCGGATAGCATGTAGCTTTCTTTCCTTTTAGAAGTCCGAGGTTGCCAAGTGCCATAGGTGCAGCACAGATAGCTGCTATTAGTTTTCCCTCTGCATTGTGTTTGAGTAGAAGTTCCTGAAGCGGCTTATAGTCCCTAAGGTTGGTACTTCCTGGTAATCCTCCTGGCAATATCAACATAAGAGCATCGCTGAAATCAAGATTATTGAAGTGTCTGTCTGCAGTAACGCAGACACCATGTGTTGACATGACTTGATTATCTGCCATAATACTCACCGTAACCACATCCTGTCCCGCACGACGCAGAATGTCAACGGTTGCCAATGCCTCTATATCTTCAAAACCATCGGCTAAAAACACGTAAATTGTACCCATAACATCTCAGTATTTAAAATTTTATATTTAGATATATTTATTTTTTCCTACCTTTGCATATTGCAAAGATACAAAAATTTTCGCCGTATGTCAAAGGGAAAGATAAAATTTGCACTTTTCGGCAATGAGTGTCAGGAACACAGGCTGTCCTGTGTCCGCGAGATTTTTTCTTTTCTCGCTGAAAGACATCTGGACTTTCTAATTGAAAAAGACTTCTTTGATTCTCTCACCGACGAACTGCGGAAACAAATACCTGCAGAGGCACTCATCACCGACAAGATGTTCGATGCAGACTATGTCATCTCCATAGGTGGTGACGGGACATTCCTCAAGGCTGCAGCATACGTGGGCGAAAAGGACATTCCCATTGTCGGTATCAACATTGGTCATTTGGGATTTCTTACCGATGCTGATGCTGACGAAGTGAAAGAGGAACTGCAGATGATTCTCAATGGAGATTATGATATTGACAACAGAACGGTGATAGAGGCCAACAGTCAACCGACGCCAAACCGAGAGCAATCAAGTAAACTTGAATTGCCGAGGTGCGAAGGAGGAAGACCGAAAGGTCAACGGTCAACGGTCAACTGCCAACAGCCAATACTAACAGCCAACACCGCCCTCAACGATATTGCCATATTGAAGACAGATAATGCTTCAATGATAAGCATACGGATATGTATCAACGACGAATATCTTGCTACGTATGAGGCAGATGGACTTATCATAAGCACACCAACAGGCAGTACAGCATATTCTCTGTCAGCAGGCGGTCCTGTGGTAGTGCCAAAATCAAAATCTCTGATACTTACTGCTGTGGCACCTCATTCTCTTAACGTGCGACCGATAGTGATTACAGATGATTCCACCATAAAACTTTCTGTAAAGAGTCGTACAGGCAACTTCCTTCTCGCCATAGACGGTCGTTCTGAGGTATGTGGAGAGCACACGGATATAACGATAAAGAAAGCATCGTACCATGTTTCGGTAATAAGGAGACGAAACAGAGGGTTCTTTTCCACGATGCGGAATAAACTATTTCTTGGAGCAAGGGTAAATGAAGATTAAAAAACTTTTACGACTGCAGAATGAAAGATATTCAGCAACAGCCATATTGAAGTGGCTGTGGAAGACATCGCGCGGTAACCGTACACAGACAATACTGAATGCTGCCATAGGCATATTGGAAGTATTGGTAAGCCTTGGATGCGTATATACCATGAAATACGCCATTGACAAGGCACAATACCATGCACCAACAACGGAGATAGCCATCGCCGTAGCAGTACTGGCTGCCCTGTACTTGATAAACATGGGATTGCGTGTAAGCGGCACATGGATAAGCAACATCCTTGGTGTGAAAGCGCAGAATAGGATGCAGCAGAGAATACTCGACCGCATACTGCATTCCGAATGGAATGGAAAGGAACGACTACATAGTGGAGATGTGCTGAACAGACTGGAACTGGATGTCAAAAGCGTAATAAGTTTCATCACAGAAACAATTCCCAACATTCTGTCTGTTCTTGTCCTTTTCATCGGTGCTTTCATCATGCTCGCAACTATGGATATGGAGTTGGCAATCATAGTTGTTGCCATAATACCTATAGCCATCTTCTTCAGTCGCTTTTATATACGCAGGATGCGCAGGTACACACGCAACATACGCGAGAGTGACAGTAAAATACAAAGTATGCTGCAGGAAACAATACAGCACAGAGTCTTGATAAAGACCCTCGAACGTGATGACGATATGATCGCACGTCTCGATGGTACACAGGACATACTGCGCGAACAAGTGCGTCATCGTACACATTTCTCTATAGTATCACACATAATCCTCAACGTAGGCTTCCTCTCTGGCTACATCATCGCTTTTCTGCATGGCGTCATGCAGATAACAGCAGGACTGCTCACCTTTGGTTCCATGACGGCTTTCCTGCAGTTGGTTAACAGGATACAGAGTCCTGCACGTGACATGATGAAACTGGCACCGCAGTTCGTAAGCGTCTTCACAGCCGCTGAACGATTGATGGAACTGCAGAATGTAGATATGGAAGAACAAGGCGAACCTATTCGTCTCAAAGGTGCGTGTGGAATACATCTTGAAAATATCAGCTTTGCCTACCAATCAGAACAGGATAGCGACAAGACGATGGTCATCGACCACCTTTCCTTCGACTTCAAGCCGGGTACGTGTACTGCTGTCCTCGGTGAGACAGGAGCAGGAAAAACAACGTTGGTAAGACTAATACTGGCATTGCTGAAACCTGAAAACGGCAAGATGACCATTTACGATGACGACAGAAAAGAAGAGATAAGTCCGCGCATCCGTTGCAATCTCGTCTATGTACCACAAGGAAACACATTGCTCAGCGGTACGATACGCGAAAACCTTTATCTAGGAAATCTAAATGCTACCGATGAAGACCTCATCAATGCCTTGCACAAAGCATGTGCCGACTTCGTCATGGAACTACCAGACGGACTCGACACACAATGTGGCGAAGGTGGTACAGGCTTGTCGGAAGGACAGGCGCAACGTATCGCTATAGCACGCGCCCTGTTGCGTGAGGGTAATATAATGCTCCTTGATGAAGCCACCTCAGCACTCGACATAGAGACGGAACGACAACTGCTGGAAAACCTTTTGGACAATCACGAAAAAACAATAATCTTCATCACCCACCGGCAGGCAGTAATGAAATACTGCGACAATACGTTAAAATTGTAATTGAAGGGGGTGCGCCTGACAGGACTCGAACCTGCACATCGTAAGACACTAGATCCTAAGTCTAGCGCGTCTACCAATTCCGCCACAGGCGCAAAAAGCACTGCAAAATTAGTGCAAATCAAGAATAAAAACAAAAAAACTCCGAAAAAATTTTTCGCCTGAACTCGCATTGAGCGAGTGCAGAAGCTAAATTTACTTAGATTCTGCCGAGCGTGGGGCGAGTCGATGAAACCAATACCAAACTGGAGTGCAAAAACGCAATTATTTTTTATATTTCTGCGGTATCACAGCAGTTCTTCTTGAAGGGAACGAAGTGATTTTTCTTCTCCTACTATCCAGATGATGTCGTCAAGACGGAACTTGCGTTTTGGGTCTGGTGGCGTTAGGTTCTCTCCACCTTCGTCGATACCTATGAGCATGCCATTGTATTTTTCGCGTATGCCACTATCTGCAAGTTTCTTACCGATGAGTACTGCTCCTTTCGTGAGTTGGAACTGACGTAGAACCATCTCTCGTTTCTCTATCTCAAGGTCTTCTGGGAAGATGTCTGTCATGAGATGTTTGTTGAGTGCCATCAGCTGTTCGTCTGACCCTATAACCTGTATCTTGTCACCTGGAAAGAGAACGGTATCGCCAGTTGGGATATTGATGCGTTGTGACCCTCGCAGGATGCTGCTGAGGCTGACTCCAAATCGTGCTCCGAGATTGAGTGTCTTCAGCGGCTGCCCGCAACAACGACTATCGTCTGGAATGACGATGTCGGTAATATGGATGTTCTTGCTCTGCAGTCTCTGGCTGTATGCGGGCATAACACTGCCTTTGATGACTGCCATGGACTCACGGGCATTGAGGTTGCGCATGAAAATTCGTTCCAATCCTTTGCCATTCTGACGCAGTTTCTGAGAGGATGCTATGACGAAAATAATGCCTGTCGCCAGTGTGAGTAACCACCAGTAGTTAAGATGTTCCCATGTGTAGATAACGAAGACAACGATATGTATAGCATAAAGGAAACGTGCTGCTATGATGAGGAAGAGAAATACCCTATTTATCTTCCTGCGGTCACATAACTGGTGGTAACAGTCATTGCGTATCTTTTTCATTATTATCCCTCTAAGAAATATGGAAAGGCATAAGAGTGTGATAAAGATCTTTGTCCAGCCTGCCCATGTATCTGGTAGGAGAGTATCGAGGATGGGTGATACAAAGTAATATATGAAAGTATATATGGCAAAGCAGATGACGGTGAAGATAGCAATGTTCTTTACTGTCTGCATGATATATGTCTTCCAAAGGTGGGCTTTCGCTTCATCGTTACCTTTGTTGGTGGTGGAAAATCTGTTTATGGCATTGAGAATGTTTTCCGGCAGATGTTTCTCCAGTCTTGAATATGCAAATGGTGCTGCCTTTATCATGTATGGTGTGAGGAAAGTAGTGATAACACTGACTGCCACTACAACTGGATAGAGGAATTTGCTGATGACTCCCAAAGAGAGTCCCAGTGTTGCGATTATGAAAGCGAATTCTCCTATCTGCGACATAGAGAAGCCACATCTGACAGCGTCTTTCAACTGTTGTCCAGAGATGAAATATGCAGTGCTGCTAAACAAAGCATGTCCTATGATGATAGCAAGAACAATGATGAGGATAGGTAGTGCATATTCTACGAGTATATTAGGATCTACCATCATTCCTACAGATACGAAAAAGATAGCTCCGAAGAGATCTTTTACGGGTGCAACAAGTTTTTCTATCTTGTCGGCTTCGATGGTCTCAGATAGGATGCTGCCCATGATGAATGCTCCGAAAGCATAGGAGAATCCTGCCTCGGATGCTACTACTGCCATAAGAAAACAGAACGCAAGTGCTACAACAAGCAGTGTTTCACTGGTCATCAGTTTGCGTGTAGCACGCAGAAAAAGTGGTATGAGGAATATGCCTACTACAAACCAGAGAACAACATAGAAACCTATTTGCAGTATGCTGTTGAAGAGATCTTTTCCACTGACGGCTCCTTGTGCCATTGCTGAGAGTATGACCATGAGGACAATAGCAAGGATGTCTTCAAGGATGAGGACACTCATGACCATGGATGCAAACTTCTGCTGACGCAGTCCCATATCGTCGAATGCCTTGTATATGATGGTGGTAGAACTCATGGCGAGCATTCCTCCGAGGAATACGCAGTCCATGCGCTGCCAACCGAAGATGTTGCCGACACCGACCCCTATCAAAATCATACAGAAGACAATAGTGATAGCAGCGA
The DNA here is from genome assembly GCA_024398495.1 of Bacteroidaceae bacterium. Lineage (GTDB taxonomy): Bacteria > Bacteroidota > Bacteroidia > Bacteroidales > Bacteroidaceae > Prevotella. The sequence goes on from JAKSJA010000002.1 coordinate 23,826, forward strand.
TAATGGGAGCGACACCCATCTTGGAAATCTTTTTGAATGAGAAGTCCAGACCTAAAGCAAACAGAAGGAAGACAACTCCTATGTTTGCCCATAGTTCTATATTGACAGAATTGATGACGGAAAGGGTATATGGCATATGTGGTGATACAAGAAAACCTGCCACTATATAGCCGAGTACCAATGGTTGTTTTAACTTTTTGAAGACGAGTGTTACTATACCAGCGGTGACAAGTATCAATGCTAAGTCAACGATTAAATCGGGTATTTCCATAGTTTATATTGTTGTGCCAACGATATTCAACATAATATGTTTTCAGCCAATGGTTTTATCTTGTTTACCGAAGGTTGGATTTATCTTCACGAGTGCGGAAACTACAAATGTGATGATGCAAAGGAACATGACGATAACGAAGAATGTATTGTAGCCTACTAACTCCTGCAGCCATCCTGCTATCATACCCGGCACTAACAGACCTAGTGCCATAAGTCCTGTGCAGATGGCATAGTGTGATGTCTTCTGCTCTCCCTGCGAGAAATATATGAGATAGAGCATATATGCCGTGAAACCGAAGCCATAGCCAAACTGCTCAAAGAAGATACATACGTTTATGAGCAACAACGAAGATGGTTGCAGATAAGCGAGGATGACATAGACGATGTCCGGTATGGTGATGGCGCATACCATGAGCCATAGTGATTTCTTCAATCCACGTATTGAGGAATAGAGTCCTCCAAGTATACCTCCTATGGTTAGTCCTACGACTCCTATGGTACCAAGCACAAATCCTATATCCTGTGGCGAAAGACCGAGGCCTCCTTTGTCCACGGGGTCAACGAGAAAAAGTGGACACATCTTTACCAGCATACCTTCTGGTACGCGATAAAGAAGGATAAACATAAGTGCAAAGATGATGCCGTCTTTCTTGAAGAACGAACGTACTATATCAATAAAATCGTTGATAATCTGTTTTACCTGCATCTTCTTTTCTATCATCATCTCTTGTCCTTCATGTTGTATGGTATGATCTGATTGTGGACGTGGCAATATCCATTGATGATATAATCCCAATGCAATAAGCAGTCCTGCCGCAAGATAGAAAGTTAGTGCCCATGCATAGTGGATGTCGCGTGTGAACACTTCCAATGTTCCCGCGAGAACTATCAGTGCACCTTGTCCAAACATCATGGCAAGACGGTAGAAAGTGGAGCGTATACCTACGAAGAATGATTGCTGATTATCGTCGAGTCCATGCATATAGAACCCGTCAGCAGCAATGTCATGGGTGGCACTGGAAAAGGCGATAAGCCAAAAAAGACATAGAGATGCCTGTAGCCAAAGGTTACCTGGTATGGTGAAGGCAATGCCACCGAGTGCAGCACCGATGAGCAACTGCATGGTGACTATCCACCAGCGTTTTGTCTTGAACATATCCACAAAAGGACTCCAGAATGGTTTTATAACCCAAGGGATATAGAAAAGGGATGTGTAAAATGCTATTTCGGCATTGCCCATGCCAAAACGACTGTACATGATTTCTGCAACCATGACGACAATGGCATACGGTACTCCTTCTATGAAATAAAGAGTGGGGACCCAACTCCAAGGGTTTTTCTTCCACGCTGTTTTCATCGTCTTTCCTATTTATATATCTGTTTTATCTCTGCTCCACGGTAATAGTGCAGCAGTATCTCATCGTAAGAGAAGCCTTTCTCTCCCATCACAGCAGCACCTATCTGACACATGCCTACACCATGTCCCCATCCAGCACCAGTGAGGATAAATCGTGAAGGAAGTGCAGAACCTTTATCGTATTCTTTATCAACGACAAATGCCGATGAAAAGAGGTGTGTTTCCGACAGCACACGGCGTATCTCAAGTTCCTTTCCTATGACAAATGTCTTCTTCGTTCCTACGATGCGTAGTTTCCATATACGTCCGCTTTTACCTCGTGATAGTGGTTGGATATCAACGATGTCACCAAAATCATCTTTGAGATTGGTATTTATGAGTGTTGCAATCTCTGCTGCCGTATATTCCACTTTCCACCGATAGAAATCTGTTGTTTCCATGTCGCAGTCATTGAGTACCTGTGAAAGGATGCCTTTGTCTTTTGTGTTGCAGAAAGAACTTGCATTTGAACGAATCCATCGAGAAGACTCCTCTTCATCTGTTAGGTCAGGAATATTGCTGTTTGCCATCTTCATTCCTTCGAGGTTGTCACTTACTGCCTGCAGATATGGATGAGGGTTGTCTTCCCAGCAATATTGGAACTCTTCCGTGACACCACCACAACATTTTGAGAAGCGTGCATCACAGATGTCTCCATCGCTAATGAGAATTTGTCCTCGTGTTGCTGCGACAGCCTCTGCAGCCCTGCCTTCTGCCATCTTCGTTATGCCCTGATAACGCTGGCAATGGTCGTCGGCACATACATCAAACTCTGTATGGTCTTCACGGTCATACCACTTGATGAGTTCTTCGTCACTTTTCTTGAACGAGAAGAAACCACTACCGCTTTCAGCATGTCTGCGACGTTTCTCTATCTGTGCCAACAGCCATGAACGTGAGATGACTGCTGACGCCTTGAGAAAACTGAGAGATGCTGTAGGTTTCATCTCGCTGGATATGACGCTGGTGAGATAGGTCTCAATAGGCAACTCGTTGATAGCCGTTATCTTGTCTGATTCAACAATGATATGAAGTGTACCATTGAATGTTTGTGTCTCTTCACGTTCCCAATGGAAGTTTTTCCCGATAGGAACATTATGTAAAGAGAATGATGATGACGATGAATTCGGAATAAATGACAGCTTAGAATACTGATTACCATTCCACAGTATTGCACCTTCTGAGAACTCCACCACCTGTTCACCGACAATATCTTCGCCCTTGGCGGTATATGGTTCATCAAGAGAAAAACAAATTTTGCTACCACTGACGATGCCTACAGTAACGGTAGGCTCTTCTTGTGAAACGACAGGCAATGTCTGACCATCTGTATCGGTGCCTTCATTCTGTATATTGCTGATGATACTGTTCTTCGTTATTTCCGAGATACTACATTCCAAGAGTATAGACTGTGCCGTATCTGCAGTGATCTTATCGAAATCTTCTTCTCTAGGAAGTATAAACAGTCCTCCCATATCCAATGCTCCCGGTGAAACGAGAATCTGTCGGCTACCTTTATAGTAATAGCAGTCCGGACGGTGTTTGCTACGTGGTATGACAATGGTGATATGAGAAACATCATCCATCCACTGCAGAATGTTCATCATTGGTTCCGTCTCGTCATCATGGATGGGAAGAGCATGATAAAGTCTGTCAAAGAGTTCATCATAACCGTCTGCTGACGTGGAATGAATGAGGAATGCCGCACATGGGTAGTCGCTGATGAGTCCCAAATGGTTGTCATCATCAACAGAATACAATTTCTGAATATTACGACTTAGCATCTGCCACTCCTTCTGTAACGGTACCATGTTACGAGTTCCCGCCTGTATATGCATGTGGTCAGGAGCAGATGCACCACACTTAGGCCCATTGTAGAACACCAGTAATTCTGGATATTTTTCTACAAGGGAATACATTGTTTTATAACATCCAAGTATGCTTTGCGGAATATGCTTACTGTTCACGACAGTAAAATGCTCTGGCAATATAGGGTATGGATTAACAAGAATATCGAATTGATCGTCAAGATGTATTGTCTGCTGTTGTTCCGGCCTGTTGTGCTCACATAAGAAACATGGACGTGCAGACAACGACTTTGCTTCTATGTCAGCTCCTGTGGAAGTGATGCGTGCAGGGTTGAACTGTGCAAGCATGGTAAATGCTTCTGAGGACAGTTCTTTTGTCTGTATTTGCTTCAATGCATTATATGAAAGCATCACCTCTTCCCATATCTCTAACTGTCTATTGAAGAAGCGTTGTAGAGATGTACCTTCTGTTACATCTGTCTTGCCTGCCTGCATCTGTATGCGTGCTGATATCTCAAGTGTACGCAGACGGTCCTTATACAGATTGTTTGCATTTATCTTTTCTATGCTCAGAGCTGCATCTGAATTACCATCCCAGCGACGGCATAAGTATAGTTCCTTATATATTCTTGCTATACGATAATTACGCGAGAAGATGAGCCCCAAAGCATAGTCTTCACCATAACTGGTATTAGGGAAATGAACATCTCGCAGAATGTTTGTATAGAATGCACGCGGTGCGCCGAGTCCATTGATACGCAAGGCATTGTTTGCTCCGTTTTCATCAGTCCATTCCTTATGATCAATGAGTCCCGGAGGTAGAGTATTGAGATCAAAGTCGCACATACGGTAACTGCCTATGACCATGGCAGCATGCTGTGCATAAAAAGTATCCACAATAGTCTGCAGGGTGTCAGGACTGCTGAAAAGATCGTCTGAATCCAGTTGTACTGCAAACTTACCACAACGATAGTCGTCAACAGCTCGGTTCCAACAACCACCTATCCCCAAGTCATCACGTTCTGGAATGATATGTATCAGTTGCTGCTGTCCTTTGTCAGAGATACGCTGACTGCCTACCATATCGCTCAACAGCTGTGTTGTCTTGTCTGTAGAGTGATTATCAACAACTATAACATTGAACTGAAAATCGCATTGCTGACGCAGGGCACTGCGTACTGCATCGCAGACAGTACGTTCCCTATTTCTGACAGGTATGATGACAGAAGCCTCAACGGGGAATTGTTGTTCATCATAATCTGGAATGCGGTATTTAGAAGTATCCACCAACGCATTTATACATTCCAAATGTGCAGTACATGCTTTCTCCATTTCTATCTGCACATCGCGATTTGTTGGGGTTACATAATCGAACTGTTTCTGTCCGCTCGGCCTTGTATCTTCTTCTAATTCCGTATATAGATATTCGTTGATATGAAATATTGTACCCTTGCGCGAAAGGAAAAGTCGCAAGTCGTAGAATCCAGCATATTCATATGTGTCAGAAGGTGTATAGTCCTTGAGAGCAGAGGTGCGCAGCATGATGAAACTACCAAAGTCAAAATCATCACGCAGACTTCCTTCTTGATAGTCTATGACAGGATGAGCGGTGACCATGGTAGTGCTACCTGTAATGGTCTTCTGATAATAATCACTATATACCATTAATGCATCCGAATCTGAGATGACTCTATACATGCGGTCTATAGCAAAATAACCGATATCGAAAGATGTGGATTTGAAACATAGCAGTACAAATTCCGCATCAGCCTTCTCTGCTACAGACAATATGGTGTCGCTGCTACACAACGGTTGCAAGTCAAGAGCATGCACTTTATGCACCAGTTTGTGTGATTGCAACGATTTTACAAAATCATCAAGATGCTCGATATTCCTGTCAGGAATAAAACAATCTATCTTCTCTCTCATTCTGAAACAGAATTGCCCTCTTTTTTATCGAAGTCCAACGGTTGAAATTTTGGTCCACGATGTTCCTCACCTTCCTTATGTTCTTTGTATAGTTTTGGCAATGGATTACTACCTGCCTCAACGTATGCTTTATGGTTGCGATATGCCATGATGGCCGTAGATATAGATTGCAGCAATGAAGAATGTTCACTACATAATGGAAGACAAGTAGTCTGCATCATAGTGCCATCATCATAGAATATACTTACCTGTGTATCTCTGCTTCCGATGACAGGGATAACTTGATCTTCATACATTGCGAGGACTGCATCGAAGTCTTTTTGCATTTCCTCTGAAAAGAAGATACTGGCATTGTAAGGTCCGAAACACTGTATTCCTTCATCAAATAATTCTTCTATTGCAGGACGCAGAATTTCCTTTTCCTCAGAACTTTCGTCAGCGTTCATTGCAAGAACTGCAACACGCGGATTGGAAATGCGGAAGTCTGTCTTGAGCAATTCCGTAAGTTTTTTTGCTCTTTCAATAACATTTTCTTTGGTGATATCAGCAGGAATATCTTTCAGATTTTTCTTATTAGAAACCGTCATCACACGGAAATTATCAGATACATACAGTTGATTTACGTTCTGCCCTATATAACCTGGAAGTGTCTGACTGTTTATCAAGACATCAAAACAGCCCTTGTTGAAATCTTCCAAAGCAGTATCGAATGCCAAACGTGCAGCCTGACGACTTTCTTCGTTACTGACTCCCATGCTTATCTTCAACTCCTCATCATGTACTGCCAAGAGATTTAACTGTCCTTCCTGTGCCTCGTCTGTATTCTGGACGATATGAAAGGCTGTTGGCGATTCATAGTAATTGCGATGATAAGCAGCAAGTTTCGGATTACCGTAAATGATTGGAATGCACAAATCAAAGACAGTAGGATCTTCAAACGCCTTGAAAATAAGTTTGTAACCTATGCCATTGGTGTCACCCTGTGTGATGGCAACCTTTATTTTTCCCATAATGATGATATATTTATTTTACTTGTGCAAAGATAATAAAAGATTTGAAAATCAAGACGCATGTATATTGTTTTCTAACAATATAACTTGTCTGTTTACGAATTTCTTATCTTTGCTCTGCTGTAGAAAGCAGCCCACAAGCTGCAAAGATATCTTCGCCACGTGATGCACGAATAGTAGTGAAGATTCCATGTGCCGTAAGATAGTCGCGCATCGTCTCAAGACGTTTTTCATCAGATGTATTCATGTCTATATCCGGAATACGATGCCAACGTATAAGGTTTACTCTACAATCAAGTGGCGACAATAATTTTACAAGTTCTTTAAGATGCAAATTACTATCGTTAAAACCAGCAAAAACGATATATTCAAAAGATAGACGACGTTGTCTTACCTCGCGTTCATTACGAGGAAAATAATGTGTTAGATCTTTCATCATCGCATCCATAGAGTAGGCTTTTTCAGCGGGCATAATACTCTCTCTCTGTTCATGTATAGGGGAGTGTAGAGATATTGCAAGATTACATTCGCTTTCTTCGAGAAATCTGCGTAGCCCTTTCTTAATGCCACACGTACTTACCGTTATCCTTTTAGGGCTCCATGCCCATCCATAATCGGCCGTAAGGATGTCGAGTGTCTTCATGACATTATCCAAATTATCCAATGGCTCTCCCTGCCCCATATAAACGATGTTGGTAAGTGGAGTCTTACCATCTTCAACAAGTCGGCTATTGACGCTCATTATCTGATTTAGTATATCAGCAGGAGTGAGGTTGCCATGAAATCCCTGTTTTCCTGTCTGACAGAAAAGACAGTTCATCTTGCATCCTATTTGACATGAAACACAAAGGGTGGCGCGGTCATGGTCAGGAATCATTACTGTCTCGACATACTGTCCGTCAATGGTTGGAAAGAGGTATTTCTCGGTCTTGTCTTTGGAGATAAGAGTCTTTATAGGGTCCATTCTTCCAATGACGCAATGTTCTTCCAATATCTGACGGTTTGCTTTCGATATATTCGTCATGTCGTCAAAAGATACAGCCTGCTTTTGATATAGCCACTGTGATATCTGCTTTGCAGTAAATGTAGGCATTCCAAAATCTTTGACAAGTGCCTGCAGTTCATGCAATGTCAGTCCAAGCAAAACAGTTTTTCCCTCCATATTCTCAACGTTTTTTCACCAGTTCCATGCAGATAAAACCACACCTTTTTCCACGGCGTTCTCTATATAGTCTGGCAGATTGCAGAAAAAGTCTATTCCCGTTTTTTTCTCCAATTCATCTATCGAAATAACATAATCCCGCAAATCGTTGTTTTCACGATTTATATTCTCATGCTCTACCCAGAACGCCATTGCCTTGTAGCCATAATTATTCTTTTCGCCAGTCTTATCGTTTTTACATAAGACAGCCATATAATAATACTTTGGAACTATTAGATGTCCCCCGACACGTTCTATTATATGTTCCGACTTGTCAATGGTACCGCCACGTACGACATAAAGGGTGTCAGCAAACCATGATGAGCCCTGTTTGAAAGTGTTCCATTTTCTAACCTTGTTCTCCATCTTTCCCCATATACCTGCATTGAATCGATTCCACATCGGTTGCATGTTGGTCATAAAAAATGTCTGACGGTTTGCGGCCGTTGATGTCTGGCGGTCATAAGATGCCAACACATGTCCGTGATCGTAACCACTTCCGTAAAAATAGTCTTTTCTGGTATAATATTTCTGTTCAATATCTTCATCCCAAAGATATTCATCATATCGTCCGGCAGAGCCAGATACATTGGTATTATTGTTACCAAAATAATACATGGTAAAAGCACTCCAACGCTGTGTATCCAGTTCGTAGTCCCATTCTGTCACGAAGTTCACACCAATATCGTCTGATTCATGGATGATAAAATAGTTCTGGGCACCTTTAAGTTTCGGTACTTCAAGACGTTTTGCTATCTTCAGTGCTTTCGCATCAGATACCGAAGCAGAATGCTGTTCTATCAGCGTGTTATTGGCATTTATGTTACCTTCGTGTGGATTATCACCACCATTATCATCTCCATCGCTGCAGTTTGCCACCAACATACAACAAACAACGAAGATAAGACTATACCATGTCATCCGTGCCTTGCGTCTTCTCATAATATTTTAATATTATTGTGACAAAGTTACTATATTGTTTGCATTTACGCAAATCAAAAGACCTGCAACAAATGTGCAGGCCTTTTCCTTGATTATTTTAAGTCTTATCACTATACCTTATTCAATAGAGAGTTTTTCCACTTCCCATGTCGGTGCACAAGAATCCGTACTCGTATATTTGAAGGCGATATAGATGGTCTTGCCTGCATAGGTTGAGAAATCGGCAGTATAATCGCCGAAATTCCAATCTGTACCAGCAGGCCAACCTGTCATGTTCACTACCGACCAGTTTGTCTTATCTGTAGAAACCATCACGTTTACATGGTCTGCACGGTTACCGCCCTTCAACTGATTCATTGCCTCGTGTATTGTAAGTGTACTTACACCTGATGGCAAATTGATGGCAGGAGAGATGAGCCAACTTTCAGAAGCAAAGCATTTGGAAATGTAAGCAGATGCTTTCATACCGTATCTTGAATCGAAGTTCCATACGTAAGTCAGTCCTTCTGGCAGTGTCTTGTCTTCAATAGTCCAGTCACCCTGTGAACCTGTTGTTTTAAAGTCCATAAAGTAACCTTCACCTACAGGCTTTGGATCATCACCTGGTTTTGTACCGAATGTCTTACCATCACACTCTGCGTATGTTGTGCTCTTCAAACCTGCAGTACCGAAGTATTTCTCCAAAGAACCATAGATGAGCAGTTCTTTCTTGTACATCCCTGGATTATCCATAAGGTTAATACCTATTCTTACAGCAGAGCCACCAACCAACTGAATAGGGAGACATTTGCTTATATCTGTCTCATCTGCAGAAGTGGCGATGATGATGTTTGAAGCAACAGCACCGTCAGTTCCGAATACTGCATCTGTTAATTTCTGACCAGATATGAAACCTACAATATAACCTTTCACATATCCTTTCTCAGACTGATGAGCCTGTGCACCTGCGATAGTGTATGGGTCATCATAAGTGCCACTACCTTCTTCTGATGGATGAGGTGGTACTGGAGCAGAACCACGACTTATCCAATATAAACAACTTTCTCTCTCTTTGGTTTCTGGGGTCGAGTTATACAATGTTACATTGCCATAGACAATAACCGTGTCACCAACTTGTAACTGGTCTGTAGATGTAAATTTGGCATTATTCAAATAGTAACTTCTATATACATAGAATGTATTTGTATCTGCACCAGTATCAGAAACATAATATGTTGCGTTGCCATAACTACCCGTATCAAGTTCCTTAATATTAGCTACTATGCCTTTGAAATAAATCTTTTCCGTTGGGATGTTCTCTTCAGCAAACAATTGAAGTAGTTTTGCTATATTATATGGGTCATCGGCGGTACCACTTCCCTTTGGGTCAATAGGAGTTGGAGGAGGAGGTACAGGCGCTGAACCTTCTTTCATCTCAAAGTTCTGCAACTCCCATGTTGTAGAAGATAATTCAGGAGCATAGAATGACAATGCTACATACACATTTTCCTTATTTACATAGTCGGCAGGAACAGCAATGTTTCCAGATGAATAGAGAGTCCAATCAGAATAACTTGAGCCCACTGGAGTCCAAGGAATTTCTTCCCATGTTGCAGATTCAAAGTCCTTACCATCATAATCATTAGATATGAAGATTTTGTGATAATTTTCCCAACCAGAAACTCTGTCAAAATAACGGATAGTGTAGTCAAAGCAGATGACAACATCGCCTGAAAGAGAATTAGTCTTCAAAGCTGGAGAAATGAGATAACCTGCAACCTCCTTTTTAGACTTTGACCCTGTTCCATCCCAGTCCTGATAACCCGTTGCCTGAACGTATGAAGAGCCTTGATCCCAAGGATTTTCACCAGAGCCTATCTCCGTAGAAATAAATGTTGTCCATCCTTTATTAAGATTTCCGCTCAGATAAGGCAAATCGCCTTGTGAAGGATTGTCGTATGGTTCTGGAACATCAGCACATGCTGCAAACATCAAGCTGAGTAAACCGAATACTAAAAACTTAATCTTTTTCATTGTATTTTGTATTTTTATTTGTTTTTACTTATCTAATAACTCATCACAATCATCAATAGAACGCAGGATAAATTCCCAGTTGCTCTTGTAGCGTTTCACCGTACCGCGTATGTTAACCTTTCCTGCCGGTATTGTGTCTGCACAGAATCGAGCATAGTTGCTTGTATAAACCATTACTGAAGAACCCTGTTCTACGAAATAGAGAGATTTTGAACCAGAACCAACATTTGGTGTTGCCCATGTGGTCTTGCCACCTTCTTTGAAGGTCACATTCTTTATTTCTCCCAATACTCCTGCATCCTTGAATAAATCCCAGGAGGTCTTTGTTGAACCTTCCGCAAATGTAACCGGCCCATAGACATAATTCTCGGAATCTACACCAGAGAAATTCTTATCATAACGATATACCTCACCTGTAATCTTGAAATGCTGTTGCCATAGCATAGGATTCATACGTGACACATAAGTACTTCCTGAAGTGTTTGTATAAGGAGTTCCTATCTCAGCCTGCAGACCATAGTTACCGACATATAATCCTTGCAGTTCAACCAATATCTCAGTACCAAGAGGAAGATATCCCCAAATACCGCCTTGAGAGATAGCGATGATGATTGCACCAGTCTCATCTTGAACAGCAATCTCGCTATACATATTTCCACCTATGTCATTTCCTGTCACAACACACAATAACTGCATTGGTTCTGTTACCTGTTCATAAGCATAATCCGTCGTAATCTGGCTCTTATACATATTCTTCAGGTCTGCAATAGAGATGACATTTGTCTTCTTCAAATCATTGTTACCATATACACCTTCCGTGTTAGGAGTATCCCAATCCTTATCCATACAGCTTGTCACACAAACTGTCATGATGAACATCAAACTGATTGTTAAAAACTTTATATTTTTCATAACTCTGCCTCCTTCTTAGAATCTATATGAAACAATGAACATACCGTTAATGCCATAGGCATAGTATTTTTTCGGATTCATACTGAACACATAAGTACGTGCATTACCACTGCTGGTATAGTCGGCACGACTTTGTTCGTAACCACCTGTACAGAAGTCACGTTTGTTCAGGATGTTAGTAAGCATAAGGTTTACAGAAAGAGATCCTTTCTTTACATATATGGAACGTCCAATACTTGCATCAAGCATAAAACCTCCGTTTCCTTTTGCCTGCGAAGCCTTGTCGTAATCGAATTCACCTGTGTTGGTAATAAGATCATTTGCTGCTGCTGTACTCTCGAAACGATAAGTAGGAGAATAAGACAGATAGATACGGTCGTAGTAGTTTCCATACAAATCAAGATACCATCCTTTTGCATGATAACTCAATCCAAGACTGGCAGCCGTCAAAGGTGTACTGCTTTCACGCATACCCTTGATGTGTGCAACATCGTCATCGTATGTACCTTTTGTTGACATCAGATAACGTACATCTACATCGTTCATATACTTAGCCTCACCAATAGTTCCGAGTAAGTTTACATCAAAAGCAGATGTTATCCTTATCTTTGCGCCCAGTTCAGCTCCGTAATATTCTTTGTCAATTCCTGTTAAAGACATGTAAGAGAAAGAATTGGCATCATCAAAGTATAATGGCAACCACTCTGTAGCATCCTTAGTCTGACTGTAGTATCCCATGAGATTTACTTTCAGCCACGCACTCTGATATTGATATGATATTTCAGAGGAGAATATTTTTTCTACATTCAGATTATTGACAAAATCATTGTTTACTTCTGGAGCAGCGAAAGCTGTACTTGCTATAGGTGCCATTGTCTCAAATCCACATCCTAATGATAACGAATGTCCTCTGCCAAGGGTAATGAAAGCACCTGTCTTTGCACCACCGTCAAGGAACTTTGCTGTCTCACTCTTTCCGAGAGAGTTGGTTGGAGCAAGTCCGTTCTGCATCTTACCATCGCGTTGCATCGTGGTACCACCAATCCTACCACTCAGGTAATAATGCATTGCCCGATAGTCACCGGCAAATGTAGCCCATGCATTTGCTTTGTTTGTCAAGAGATTGTAATCAGCCATAAACTTATCACCTTCTCCTACCATCTTTCCGCCATCACGCATATCATACATGAGCTGAGTAGAACCAGTACCATAATTACTGGAAGCATAAGTGTTGATATTGTGGAAAGACTTTGCACCGAGCATATCATCAATAGTATAATAATGATACCCAACATTTCTCTGCAGAGAGAAGCCGCCTGTCAACTTGTGGTTTTTGTTTATCTGATGCTGGATGTTTGAAGCGAGTGTCAGGTTGAACACGTTATTATGTCTTGCCTGCAAGTAATACATAGCATCAACGCCAGCCTTGTTGGCAGACTCATTGGAAGCATAAAGTTGATTCCAGTTTATCTGTCTGTTAGCCTCTGAACTGGTAAAATAGTCATAAGCCGTCTGCCAGTCTCGTAAGTTCTGCAAGGTACGGTTAGGACTGTCTTTATCCCATACATTATAGAAATTACTTGGCATCTTCTTGTAATAGTCCGGCTGTGGGTTTTCAGAATTGTTGTAATTCAACTTCGTTGTGCTGTACATACTGTAGCGGCCAGACAGTGTTGTAGTGAGTTTTGTGTCGTTGTTTATCTTCCAATCCCAAGTAAACAATCCTGTTGGAGCATAATCTTTAACAACACGTGAATTACGGACCTTGCCATCCTGGTAGCCCCAGTAAGGGTTGTAAGTATAACTGTTTGCTAACCAGTAACCTTCATCTGTGGAAGCACCTTGTGTAGAACGTTCTGTCGGGTTACCCCATGTCACGAATGAAATACTGTGCTGGTCATTGATACGTTTTTCCATTCCAAGGAAATAGGACAGAGCATTATAGAACGTACCCTTTACATAACCACGCTGTGCCCAACGATAGGTAACAGCAGCAGAGAATGCCCAACCGTTTTCCATAAGTCCGGTGTTGTACGTGTACATACCACGAACAGTGTAGTTTCTGTTAGCACCGGCTACGGAAGCCTTGTGGCCATTTGCGAAACTGCTTGGACGGAAATTGTAATTGTTACTACCTGCCATACCACCCATCGTATAGGTGTTGTCTTCAAAAGGCAATGTACTTTCTACACCACGGGTCTGATTGTTAAGACCACCTACGAGAGAATACCCGAAAGAACCTCTTTCCAGGTCGTTCATGGGGTTGCCATTGATATAAATATCATTGTACTTCGGGTTCATACCACGATACTTGAAACGCATCGGACTGAACCTGTACCCCACATTGCTGGCATAGATGTTTGACGAGCTTCCGACGATACTCACGTTTTGTGACATATCATCATTCTCACCCAACTGAGTTTCGGTAAAGGTAAAGGTGTTTTCCGTCATCTCTGACTCCTCACCTGTTTTCAGTGTGCCTTCACCATTCTTATCAGTTTGAGCAAAGGAAATCTGTGCGCAACAAAATGCCAAAAGGATAAATTTGAATTTTAAACGCATAATTATTTTGGAATAAATGTATTTGTTTGTGATTTCGGTGTTTTTATCGGTTCGCAAAATTACAATAAACAAAAGACAAAAACAAAAAATAATGGAATTATTTTAGAGTTATGTGTTTTATTGTATCTTTGCAAAGATGAAATACAAAATCACTGCACCAAAAAAAATGAAGGCAGAAGTGACACTGCCTGCATCAAAGAGCATCAGCAACAGAGCATTGATGATAAGGGCTTTGTGTAAAGAAAATTTTATTATCAAGAATCTCTCCGACTGTGATGACACCCAAATCATTACTGAGGCACTCAATGCGAAAAAAAAGGACTCTCCACAGACTATCGATATTGGTAATTGTGGCACTGCAATGCGTTTTCTTACAGCCTATTTCGCCATACAGGAAGGAGAATTTATATTGACTGGCAACGAGCGGATGAAATGTCGCCCTATCGGAGAACTTGTTAATGCCTTACAATCTCTCGGAGCAGACATCAAATATATGGGAAAAACGGGATTCCCTCCGCTCAAGATTACTGGTAAAAAGTTTGATGGTGGAATGGTGGAAATCTCCAGCAACATCTCTTCACAATTCGTGTCTGCACTACTGCTTATTGCACCTATTCTAAAGAATGGCATTTCAATAAAACTAAGCGATGAAATCGCATCAAAACCATACATAGGCACCACCATCTGGTTGATGAAAGAATTTGGTATTGAAACAGAATGGACAGAGTCCAACATCCTGATAGTAAAACCTCAAAAATACGTACCTCACGACATTATCATAGAAAAAGATTGGAGTGCTACATCTTATTGGTATGAGATTGTTGCATTAAGCGAAGACCCTGATGCTGAAGTTGTCTTGAAAGGAATGAATAGAAACAGTGCGCAGGGGGATAAAATCATCATTGACATCTTCAAATCATTGAATGTAAGTTCTAAATTTGTTGGCTCGGACCTTATCATAAAGAAAACAGGTAAGTCGCCAATATGCGAGAAACCTATTTCTTTCCGCGATTGCCCGGACATTGCCCCCACACTGATGGCAACATGCAAGGCCCTTGGTATAAGACCACAGTTTATTGGGTTGGAAAACCTAAAATACAAAGAATCTGACAGACTTGCGGCAATGGAAGAAGAACTAAGAAAAATAGACAGTTTCAGCAATACATTATCTTTTCATTCTCATGACGACCATCGCATTGCCATGTCGCTTGCACCATTATCATTATGTGGTCATACCTTATCGATTGATGATGTTGATGTCGTAAAAAAATCCTACCCTTCTTTTTGGCAGGACCTCAGAAGAGCAGGATTTGATATTGTAGATTTTGTTCAATGACGACTTACTGAGCAGGTTTGGCATCAATAAGATCCATGAACTGATCCAGTTTCGGAGTTATGATAATCTGTGTACGGCGGTTACGCTGCTGTCCCACTTCTGAATCATTGTCAGCAATAGGATTGTATTCTCCTCGACCACCGGCTGTCATACGCTTAGGATCTACACCGAACTTGTTCTGCAGATACTGAACAACACTTGATGCACGCAGACAACTGAGGTCCCAGTTGTTACGGATATTGGTACGACTGATCGGAACATTGTCCGTATTACCCTCAATGAGAACGTCATAATCCTTGTAATCAGTTATAATCTTTGAAATCTTTGAAAGGATTTCTTCTGCACGGCTACTGATTTCATAACTACCAGTCTTGTAGAGCATATTGTCATTAAGTGATATATATACCACTCCCTTCAATACCTGCACATCAACATCTTTCAGTTCTTCTCTTGACAGAGAACGTGTAAGGTTGTTGGTAAGAATGAGATTCAAAGAGTCTGATTTACTCTTCAGCTCCGTCAGATGACGGATATACTGATTGGATTCGTTAATCTGATCAACGAGTTTAGAGATGTTGACATTTGTCTCGCTGCCTGATTTGAGACTGTTGTCAAGAGAAGACTGCAATGCCTTATTGGCAGTGAGTAGAGTCTTCAGTTGATCTTCAAGACTGAGCACTCGTGCATTAGCCGCAGCGAGTTGTTCCTTAGTGTCCTGATAACTGCCCTGTAACTGTTTGTTTTCAGTTTGACAATTTTCCAACGCTTTTTTGCTTGCGCAAGAATTGAAACCTACGCAGCAAACAACTGTTAATACTAAAATACTTAACTTTTTCATGATTTTTTCTGTTTAATCAATTATTAGACGTCTAAAATATGTATTGGTTTAATTACATCGCCCCATTATATGAATCCATCATATCCATCTGTTCCTCTCCGTTGTCATCACGTTGTGGTTTCTTTTGCTTCATATTACCAAAATTCCATGTGACAGTAAACATGACGTTACGACTGCCCCAGCGCATCTCCTGATGACGTTCAAAGCCCGTACCATAAGATACAGAAGTACGTTTGCGGGAATCCAACAAATCACGACAATTGACCGCCAACACCAGTTTCTTCTCAAATAGATTTTTTCGAAGTCCAAGGCTTACACCATAGTTTGAACGTGTGTATCCCTGTGCCGTTGCCTGACGGGAGTTGAGATTTCCTATTGCCTGTATTGTCAGATCCCAAGGAAGTATGAAATTGGCAATCATACGCGCATTCCAAGTAAACTTCTCCGTAGCATCTCCTGTAACCGTCTGGCCATCTATATCATAAGAGAATGCATCCAGTTTATAATAATACAGGTTCACAGTTGTCGTAAGGTCAAGCCACTTGCCGAAGCGGTCTTTGCCTATTATCTCACGACCCGTGCTCTGTGACTTTGCCACGTTGAACCAAGAGGCATACATCAGCCCATCTGCGGAACTCTGATAGTTTATCCTCTGCATGACGTCGGTAGTAGGACGGTAATAGGCACTTAGTGAAAGAGTATGCATCTGCCAGTTCTTGAGATAGTTGACTTCAAACGCCCATGTATATTCCGGATTCAGTTCCGGATTACCGTAGTTGATGATACTTGCATCACGTTTGTTTTTGAAACTATTCAACTGTCCTCCCCACGGACGGCGCAGACGACGTGTCACGTTGAGTTGCAAATCTTGACTGTTGCCCAACTCATAACTAAGGAACAATGACGGGAATAATTGGAAATTATCTTTCTTGTAATCATTGTATAGACATTCTTGCCCAAGCATGTCTTTGTAATAGGATTCCGTAAACACTTTCCAGTATTCGCCACGCAACCCTGCCTTTACCCCCAGATGACCAAACTTTGTTGTCAACGTTCCATACAAAGCATGTATGTCTTGGTTGTAGATAAAGCGGTTGTACGCATCATAACTTTCTACAGCACCATCACCATTCCAGTTGTCAGCATCCCATTCCTCCTGCGGAGTATTCTCACGGTTGAAATCGCCGTTATATCCTGCTTCAAGACTCCAGCGGTCATTGAAACGTTTCACATAGTCTAAACGGGCTTCCCATGAGTGAGTACGTACATGCTGGGGAGTTGCCATATAATTATATAAGGTATTCTGAAAAACATCTTTGTATATGGTACTGTCACGGTACAGGGCATCATCATCATTATTCCATATATTATAACTGAGGTTAAAATCGAGAGAATGTTCCTCTGCAAAACGATGAGTATAACCTCCTTCAACATGCAGCATTCTCATATCACCGTCACCGCTGGAATGGCGGTACATGGTAGAGGTCTCAACAGGATTGTTTTCCTCCTTGTAATATCCGTTATGATATATGGCATCATTTCTATTATCACGTTTACCGAAAGAACCCATACTACTGAAAGAAATGTCATCCTTTTCGGTAGGGTGCCATGTCAGCCCAAATCGGGTGAATGTATTTTTCATTGCATGTCTTCCATTCTGTGTATAATTTTGAAAAGTATTGTTCAAGATCATATCTTGATCAGAAAAACCACTGTTAGAACTCTGATGGCTACGGAAACCGAGGTTTGCAAAAACATCCAACACGCCACTGCTGTAATTGATGTTACCACCGACATTCCAACTTCCGCTGGTATTTCCACCAGCACGGACATTTCCATAATACCCAGCCTTACGGTCGCGTTTGAGGATGATATTGATGATGCCGGCACTACCTTCCGCACTGTACTTCGCTCCCGGATTTGTTATGACCTCGATCTTATCTATGCTCTCGGCAGGCATCTGCTGCAATATCTCTCCACGGTTTTCAGAGGTGAGTCCAGAAGGTTTGCCGTTTATCCACACCTCGACACTCGTACTTCCGCGTAGTGACACCTCGCCCTCTTGGTCCACTTCTACAGAAGGGATGTTTTCAAGCAAGTCGCTGGCACTACCTCCTGCCGCAGTAATAATCTGATCCGCATTGAAAGTCTTCTTATCCACATCAAGTCTTATCGTTGACTGTGAGCCTACTACGGTAACCTCTTTCAACACCTGTGCATCTTCGGAAAGAAAGATAGTACCAACATCCAGATTTTTGTTCTTTGCTGAAAGGGTTATATTTTTCGTGTATGTACCATAACCGACATAATTGGCTGTAAGCGTATAGGTACCATAGGAAATGCCAGTTATATTGAAGTTTCCTGAAGCATCTGTAATCTTTCCTTTATGATATTTTGTTGTACCTATTTGCGAAATGGTAACATTCACAAACTCCATGTTCTGGTTGTTTGCCTTATCCTTGACTTTTCCTTTGACAGACCCCTGCGCAAATGCAACATACACGTTGCACAGCAGAAATATCATCAATACTGAATATCTTTTCATGTTCTGATAATGATTCTCATTAAGAGCGTGCAAATTTATGAAAGTTTAGGAAAATAAAAAATTTTTGCCTTTGGTGACAAAAAGATATTGAAACATATTACGTTTTTTTTTGTTACTGTAAAAGAAATTAACAAATAAATTAGTTGGCGTTGTAAGCATTTTCCACTAAATTTGCACCTTGAAATTATTAAGACATAATGGAACAGACACTAATTGCCAAAACATTTATGGGACTTGAACCCGTTTTGGCACAGGAACTAAACGCATTAGGTGCGAAAGACGTACAAGAAGGACGCCGTATGGTCTCTTTTTCCGGTGACAAGGAGATGATGTATCGTGCAAATTTCTCTCTGCACACAGCCATACGAATCCTGAAACCTATCAAAACATTCAAGGTTACATCTGCCGATGAAGTATATGAGGAGATAAAAAAAATTGATTGGGGTACATATCTCATTCAGGACAGGCAGTCTTCTTCATTGGGATCTTTTGCTGTTGACGCAGTGGTATATGGAGATGAGTTTCGTCATTCCAAATATGTCGCTTACAAAGTCAAGGATGCAATATGCGACCAGTTTCGTGAGAAATTAGGGAAACGCCCAAACATAAGTGTTGACAATCCCGATTTACGTATCCATATTCACATAGCGGAAGATGAGGCTACACTCTGTCTTGATTCCAGCGGGGAGTCTTTGCACAAGAGAGGCTATCGTCAAGCGCAGGTGGAAGCACCACTGAATGAAGTGCTGGCAGCAGGTATGATAATGCTTACTGGATGGAAAGGCGATTGCGACTTCATAGACCCAATGTGTGGCTCTGGCACGATACTCATTGAGGCTGCATTGATAGCCCTGAACATGTCGCCTGGATTGTTCAGGAAAGAATACGCTTTCGAAAAATGGCCGGACTTTGATAGAGACTTGTTCGAAAAGATATATAATGACGACTCGCAGGAACGGGAGTTCAACCACAAGATATACGGCTACGACATAGATATGACTGCCGTACAAAAGGCTATTGCCAATGTGAGGTCTGCAGGGCTGACAGAGCATATCAGTGTGGAACAGAAAGATTTCAAGGATTTTGAATACAATGGTCGGCAACAGAATTCCAAACATTGTGTTCTCGTCACAAACCCTCCTTATGGCGAGCGTATCTCAACACAAAACCTTCTCAACACATACAAGATGATAGGAGAACGGTTCAAGCACCAGTTCATGGGGTGTGATGCATGGGTGCTGTCATACAGGGAAGACTGTTTCGGGCAGATAGGTCTTCGTCCATCAATAAAATTCCCGCTTTATAATGGAAGTCTTGAATGTATGTTCAACAAATACCAGATTTTCGATGGCAAACTGAAAAAATTCCGCCAAGAGGGTGGCAGCATAAAGACGGACGAGGAACGTCATCAGATGGCGAAAAGAAAGTTCAAAAGCAGGAAAAAACCTGATTTCACAACAATGGAGAATGTAGGTGATGAAATCGGTAAGATACGCCTACAGCAATCTCACGACAGATGGAAACAGAAACAGTTTATCAAACGACAGTTGGAAGAGGACGATGAGATATAATTTCACATACAGACATATTGTCATTTTTCTTTGTCTATCTATTTTCATGACAACAGACATACAGGCTTCCGACAAGGCATCGCAGAAGAAATCATTTTCTCTGGAAGACCTCAATTTCGGTGGTACGAACTATAAGAATATGCGCCCTGCCAATATCAAATATTATTGGGAGGGAGATATCCTGAAAGAAGGTTCCGCTCCAGACAAACAAGATACTCGTTTTGAAATACGCAATCACAATGCGTTTGTTGACGGCAATCAGATAACAGAAGACGGTTGTCTGGATATTGTATATGGACAGGTCGTATATAGAAATGAGTTTGGAATTGAAAAAGGTATATTCTGGAGCAACAACAAAGAGATGGTGGCATTCTACCGTCTCGACCAGAGCAAGGTTGCTGATTATCCGCAAGTAGATTACAACGGTCGTATTGCTGCTGTCACTCCTGACAAATATCCCATGGCAGGAGAAACCTCCCAGAATGTTTCTATAGGTGTATATAATACGCGAGCAAAGAAACTCATCTATCTTGAAACAGGCGATGGAACCGACCGTTATTTCACCAATATATGCTGGTCGCCGGACGACAGGAAAATTTATCTCATGGAATTGAACCGTGACCAGACGGATATGACTCTTGATGAATACGATGCTGTTTCCGGAATGAAACTGCGAACACTGTATTCAGAACATGATGATAAATACACAGAACCGGAACACCCTATCGCATTCCTGCCTTGGGACAGCAGTATGTTCATACTTCAAAGTCAGAGAGAGGGGTATAACAGTTTGTATCTTTTCAAACTTACCGCCAAAGACTGTCATCTTGTAAAAAACTTGAAAAAAGACGATTTTATCGTTACTGACATGTATGGGTTCTGTAAGGAAGACAATACCATTATCATTCGTGCAGTAAAAAGCAACGAGATGAATTATGACCTTTATAAGATTAACATCAATACTGCCAAGTGGACAAAACTGACAAAGACCTATGGCTTCCATAACGGTACATTGAGCGAAAGTGGAAAATACCTCCTCGACAACTATTCTGCACCTGACATACCGCGCTGCATAGAAGTGATAAACACTGTCACAGGCAAAAGGGAGAGCAAATTCATGGCCAAAGACCCATGGGATGATTATGCCCAGCCCATCTTCAAAAGTGGAACGATAAAGTCCGCAGACGGAAATACGGATTTGTTCTACAGGATGGTACTGCCACCGGATTTCAGTCCTAAAAAGAAATATCCTACTGTCGTCTATGTCTATGGAGGTCCTCACGCACGGAGTGTCACAGCATCATGGCATTTCGGCTATCGCGGATGGGAACCATATATGGCACAGAAAGGATTTGTCGTTTTCATACTCGACAACAGAGGAAGTGCCGACAGGGGCAAAGATTTTGAACAGGTCACATTCCGTCATCTGGGACAGGAGGAGATGAAAGACCAGATTAAAGGCGTGGAGTTTCTCAAGTCGCTGCCTTTCATTGATGCCGAGCGGTTGGGAATACATGGATGGAGTTTCGGTGGATTCATGACAATCTCAATGATGCTCAATCATCCTGACCTCTTCAAGGTTGCCGTAGCAGGAGGTCCAGTCATTGACTGGAAATACTACGAGGTGATGTATGGAGAGAGATACATGGACACTCCACAGGCAAACCCTGACGGATACATACAGACCTCGTTGCTCGACAACAAAGTGGAAAACCTCAATGGAAAACTTCTCATCATCATCGGAGCAAACGACAAGACTGTACTTCCACAACATTCTTATCTGTTCCTCAAAGAGGCTGTTGACAATAACAAATCCATCGATTTCTTCGCCTATCCAGAAGAAGAACACAATATGAAAGGACACCGTTCCGTGCATCTGCACGAAAAGATAACCGACTATTTCACGGATTATCTCAAACCATAAAAACTCTTCCTTCGACAAGCTCAGGAACCAACATTAAACTCTTAAACTCTTAAACCTTTAAACTTTTATACTTTAAACTTTTATACTTTAAACTCTCATGGTGCAACTACTGATTGATTTTGGCTACTGGGGAATGCTTGTTGCAGCGTTTCTTGCAGGCAGTTTCATTCCATATTCATCAGAGGCTGTGATGGTAGCATTACAGGCGGCAGGTCTTGACCCCATACTGCTTGTTGTTTATGGAAGTATCGGAAACATCCTCGGAAGCATCTTCAACTATTATGTCGGGCGTTTTGCCGGAGCACAATGGGCAGTAAAATATCTTCATGTCAAACAGAAAAGTCTTGACAAGGCCACAGCGTACGTACGCGGTCATGGAGCATGGATGGGATTCTTCGCATTCATCCCTATCCTTGGCAGTGCCATCAGCATTGCACTCGGCATGATGCGTGCCAACCCTTTGATGTCATTCATCAGTTTTTCCATAGGAAAGATAATCCGCTATATCTTCCTTGTCCTCACTGCATCTGTCTTCATATAGTTTTGCAAAATTAAAATCTAAAATAATTATATTATTTTTTGTTTCTGTCTTCGGTTTGCACTAAATTTGCAGACGAATTATACAAAAGAACAGACATAAAAAAAAGTTTTATATAAAAACATGAATGATAAGACATACAGACTGGTGAACAATATCTTTGGATGGGTGGCTTTCATCGTTGCTGCCGTAGTGTATTGTTCTACTATTGAGCCGACAGCCAGTTTCTGGGACTGTCCAGAGTTTATTTCAACGGGGTACAAACTGGAAGTGGGACACCCTCCTGGGGCACCATTCTTTATGCTGACTGCAAATCTGTTCAGTCAGTTTGTAAGCGACCCTACGCAGGTGGCACGCATGGTGAACACTATGAGTGCTCTGTTGAGTGCTGCGTGCATCTTGTTCCTTTTCTGGACAATAACGCATCTGGTGAAGAAACTGTTGGTAAACGAGGATAATGCCGAAGATGGTCTGACATTGGCAAAGACTATCGCCATCATGGGCAGCGGTATGGTCGGTGCCTTGATATACACTTTCAGCGACACATTCTGGTTCAGTGCTGTTGAGGGTGAGGTTTATGCTTACTCTTCTGCCTTTACGGCTGTGGTGTTCTGGCTGATACTGAAATGGGAAAACCGTGCCGACCAACCTCACAGCGACAGGTATCTTATCCTCATCGCTTACCTGACAGGTCTTTCCATCGGTGTCCATCTGCTCAACTTGCTGTGTATCCCTGCCATCGTATTGGTATGGTTTTACAAGAGATATCCAGAGGCAAGTGTCAAGGGCAGTCTTTGTGCTCTCGCTGTGTCTGTCGTACTCATCGCGGCTGTATTGTATGGTATCGTGCCAGGCATCGTAAAGGTTGGTGGATGGTTTGAATTGCTGTTCGTCAACGTGCTGCACATGCCTTTCAATACAGGTCTCATCATCTATATCATCTGCGTTACGGCATGTGTGATATGGGCTATATACGAGACTTACGTTCAGAAGAGTCAAAAGCGTGAAAACATCAGTTTCATCACCTCTATTGCCATGTTGGGTATTCCTTTCTATGGGCATGGTGCATGGGCTGTGGTCATCGGCATCATAGTGATTGCCTTGTTATGGATACTCGTCGTAAAGAAGTTCGGCGGCATACAGGTATTCACTTCGCGTGTCAAGAATACGGCATTGCTTGCCATGTTGATGATAATGATTGGTTATTCCACTTATGCTGTCATAGTCATCCGTTCTTCTGCAAACCCTCCTATGGACCAGAATTCACCGGAAGACATCTTCACCCTTGGGGAATATCTCGGTCGTGAGCAATACGGCGACCGCCCTCTGTTCTACGGTCAGGCCTATACCTCTCAGGTAAAGTTGGAACAGCGGGGAAACATGTGCGTACCTGTCCAATCAAAGGGCGCGCCTGTATATCAACGTAAGGACAAGGCTACTCCAGATGAGCGGGATTCTTATTTTGTTGTACGTACAAAAGACAAGTATGTGTATGCTCAGAATATGCTTTTCCCACGTATGCACGATGCTGCACACCGTGATGCTTACGAGAGTTGGATGGGTGGCGTAGATGGCTACGAGACTCCTTACGACCGTTGTGGAGAGAATATCATGGTAAAGGTGCCTACACAGATAGAAAACATACGCTTCTTCCTGTCTTATCAATGTAATTTCATGTACTGGCGTTACTTCATGTGGAACTTTGCAGGACGTCAGAACGACATGCAGGGCAACGGAGAACTGGAACACGGCAACTGGTTGTCGGGTATTCCTTTCATTGACAATTTAAGACTCGGCAATCAGGATATGCTGCCTGATGAGTTGAAAGAAAATAAGGGACACAACGTGTTCTACTGTCTGCCACTGTTGTTAGGATTGCTGGGACTTTTCTGGCAGGCTTACCGTGGAAGACGGGGAATCCGTCAGTTCTGGGTTGTTTGTTTCCTGTTCTTCATGACGGGTCTTGCCATCGTGATATATCTTAACCAGACACCACAGCAACCGCGTGAACGTGACTATGCATACGCTGGATCTTTCTATGCTTTTGCTATATGGTGCGGTATGGGGGTTGCGGCAATAATAAGTTGGATAAAACGCAGTCTGAAACCGTCAATGCTCAACTGTCGTACGCTTACAGCAGTGGCAACGGTAATCTCTGTTGTCTGCCTTCTCGTGCCTATACAGATGGCATCGCAGACATGGGATGACCATGACCGTTCCGGACGTTATATGTGCCGTGATTTCGGACAGAACTACTTATCCACATTACCTGAAAATCAGTATCCTATAATATATACCAATGGTGATAATGACACATTCCCTCTGTGGTATAATCAGGATACAGAAGGGTTCCGTACTGATGCTCGTGTCTGCAATCTGTCGTACATACAGACAGACTGGTATATTGACCAAATGCGCCGTCCTGCATACGATTCTCCGTCATTGCCTATCACATGGAACAGACTGGAATACTGTGCTGGTACCAACGACTATATTGAAGTACGTCCGGAAGCAAAGCAGTCTCTCATAGACTTGTACAAGCAAAGTCCTGAAGAAGCAAAGAAACTGTTTGGTGACGAGCCATTCGAGTTGAAGAACATACTGAAATACTGGATAAGAAATAAAGACGAGAATTATCATTACATTCCTACGGACACCATATTTATGACTGTTGACAAGGAAGCTGTCCGTAAGAGCGGCATGATGCTGGCAACGGAAGAGATTCCTGACAAGATGGTAATATCACTTCACGGAAAAAGTATCCTGTACAAGGGCGACATAATGGTATTGGAAATGTTATCAAACTGCAACTGGACACGTCCTATATATGTTGCCGTGACAGTAGGTAGTGAGAATTACCTCAATCTTGGGGACAACACAATAAAGGAAGGTCTTGCGTCACGTATCACTCCTTTCACCACCAACGTAGATGGCAATCCTGTAGAGGGTGTCAGGACGATAGATACAAAACGCATGTATGACAACCTCATGCACAAGTATAAATTTGGTGGTCTCGACTCTGGTAAAGATCTGTATCTTGATGAGACAATCATGAGGATGTGCTGGACCCATCGTCGTCTGTATGCTCTGTTGGCTCAGCAGTTGTATTTCGATGGTGAAAATGACAAGGCAAAGGAAGTACTGCTCTATGCTGACAAACATATACCAGCACCATTGGTGCCAATAAGTTATCATAGCGGTTCACTTGACGAAGCAAGAATATATGCGGCTTTGGGAATGAAGAAACAGGCGAGCGATATCATAAACAGCATGGTGGAAAATTCACAGCAATATCTGCGGTGGTATATCTCATTAGGGCAGAGTCAGATACTTGACAATCAGCGTGAATGTAATATACACTTCTACATTATGCAGCAATGTGCTGAAACAGCAAAATCATTCAGTAAACCACTTACTGAAAAGATATATAACATATTGTCTAATTATTCCTCAGCATACGAAAGTCTGGGAGGAAGTTTCTCTTATTCTGACTGATGTTTTTAGAAAGACCTGTTCGATGGCTTCGGTGGTTGTCGCCAACTGCAATGTGGCGGGGTGACCATAATGAGAAATCAATATACCTCACTTTTGATGATGGTCCGATTCCTCAAGCAACGCCGTTCATCCTGGACACACTGGCAAAGTACGGTGTCAAGGCTACTTTCTTTGTTGTAGGAGATAATGTAAGGAAATTCCCTGACCTCTTTGAGCGGATAATATCTGAGGGGCATAAGGTGGGGAATCATACATATCATCATATCAGTGGATATAAGCATAATATAAGTACATATATCAACGATGTCAAAAAGGCTGATGAATATGTACATTCTCACCTGTTCAGACCTCCTTATGGATGGATGAAACCCGAACAGCGCATCTGGATAACACAACACTATAAGATTATAATGTGGGATGTCATCACGCGTGACTACAGCAAGCGGATGCGACCTGACAACGTGGTAAACAACGTAAAGCGTTATACCCGTAATGGGAGTATCATCACGTTCCACGATTCAAAACGCAGTATCCAAAACCTTCATACCGCATTGCCTGAAAGCATTGAATGGCTGATGAGAGAAGGATATGAATTCCGTACAATAGAATAAACTAATCTTAAAAATAAAATTATGGCTGATACTAAACAACTATTGGACGCATGTCAAGAGAAAATGGAAATGGTCGCAATGTACCTCGAAGAGGCATTGGGACGTATCCGTGCAGGTAGAGCAAACATTCACATCCTTGATGCGGTAAAGGTGGAATCATACGGTACAGTAGTACCACTCAACCAAGTGTCAAACGTACAGATACAAGATGCCCGTACCATCACCATCCGACCTTATGACAAGAATGCGTTACGTGACATTGAAAAGGCAATAATGGCTGCCAATGTAGGAATCACACCTGAGAACAATGGTGAAATCATACGTCTTAATATCCCACAGCCAACAGAGGAAAGACGTCGTGAACTCACAAAGCAATGTAATGCTGAAGGTGAAAAGACAAAAGTTCAGGTGCGTAATATCAGACGTGACGGCATTGATAAACTGAAAAAGATGATTAAAGAGGGATTGTCTGAAGATCTTGAAAAAGATGCAGAAAATGACTTGCAGAAAATCCACGATAAATTCATAAAGAAGGTAGATGAACTTATTGCTGAAAAGAATAAAGAAATCATGACCGTATAAAACGGTTGATGGTCAAATATTCCATGAAGGCATTAGTTACAAGGAATACAGGCAGTTGGTACACAGTCCGTTCTGAGAGCGGAAAATATATCGACTGTAAAATAAAAGGAACTTTCCGATTAAAAGGCATACGCTCCACCAATCCCGTTGCCATTGGTGACTGGGTTGATGTTGATGTGCCGGCATCTGACACGACGCAAGAGCAGACACCTTTCATTTATAATATATATGATAGGAAAAACTACATTATCCGTAAGTCTATAAACCTCAGCAAACAAAGTCAGATAATAGCTGCAAATGTTGATCAGGCATTTCTTGTCGTCACTATTGCTCACCCACAAACATCAACGACATTTATAGATCGTTTCCTTGCATCAGCACAGGCATATCGTATCCCTGTCATATTGCTTTTCAACAAAATAGATCTATTGAATACAGAGCAGCAGGAATATCAACATTCGCTTATCAGTTTATACAGCAAGATAGGATATGAATGTATTGAAATATCGGCAACAGATCCTGAATCTGTAGAGATACTCGGCGACAAATTCAAAAAGAAGACATCTGTATTGTCTGGCCATAGTGGTGTTGGTAAGTCAACGATTTTGAACCATTTCATCACTGGTTATCAGCAGAAAACTGCCGAGATATCGGATGCCCACGACCAAGGTGTACATACCACCACCTTTGCCGAGATGTTTGAAGCACGAGGGGGATACCTAATAGACACGCCGGGGATAAGAGGATTTGGAACGTTTGATTTTGAGAGGGAAGAGATAGGCCATTATTTTATTGACATATTTCAATACTCCAAACAATGTCGCTTCAGCAACTGTACGCACACACACGAACCGGGATGTGCGGTGTTGCAAGCAATAGAAGATGGTCATATTGCACAGACACGCTATAACTCCTACCTCAGTATGCTTGGCGACAAGGATGAGAACCGTTATAGAGAAAAATTATAATAAAAGATACAACTATGATTGACGTAAAAATTACAGACCGCGTCTGTTTTATATGCATGCAGAATGCGGAACATTTCAATTGTCTCAGCGAAGAAATGTGCCATAGCATATCGGATGCCATATTGGAAGCATATAATAAAGAATGTGTATGTATTGTCATCAAGGCAGAAACATGTCGTAACGTATGGAGTGCCGGACATGACATACATGAGTTACCGCAGGATGGTAATGACCCGCTGGGGTATGACATCCCTATGGAGCGACTTCTGCGTAATGTGCAGGATGTACCTATCCCTGTCATTGCCTGTGTTGACGGAACAGTATGGGGTGGAGCCTGTGACCTCTGCATAAGTTGCGATATGATAGTGGCATCAGAGACCTCTACTTTTGCCATCACACCGGCAAAGATTGGTATTCCATACAATGCATCGGGAATCATGCATTTCATCAATCAATTAGGTATCAACAAAGCACGTGAAATGTTCTTCACCGCAGCTCCCATAACAGCACAGGATGCACTTAACGTGGGATTTGTTAACCAAATTGCTTCATCAGAGAATCTGGATGCTATGCTTGAGGAGCGCTTCCTGACGCCACTGCGACGCAATTCAGTGTTGTCTGTAAGTGCTATTAAACGTCAATTCCGCATTCTCAGCCGTGCAGCAAATGTCATACCATCTGAGGACTTCGAGAAGATAAATGCTTATCGCGCACGCGTCTATCGTGGAGATGATTATAAAGAAGGCATAAACAGTTTCCTTGAAAAACGTACACCAGAATATAAGGGTAAGGCTTCAGATTTAGATCTGGAATTCGGAAAATAAAGGATTTCAATATTTGAAAGAGCTGCCTCCAATAAATTCACGTATTAGTGATGTCGGAGGTATTTTATTTACATCAATACTTCTGAAATAACTTAGAAATTCTTTCAACCGATATGCTTCAGAATATTCTTCCTTATTTTCAGGTACGCTTTCTAATAAATCCAATGCTTGCTGTTTGATGACAGCTATCTCAAAGAGCAAAGCTGTATTGAACATCACGTCAGCATTCTCCTGATAAGGAAATATCCATTTATTTTCCCCAGCTCTCACAGATGGCCAACGTTTTATTGTGTCAGTTGCAGAGGTGCCACGATATTTGGCATCACGTATCATACGCCGCAATAGTCGAGTGTCTGTAGTTGGTATATAATTGTGGTCATCCAACAAAAGAGTTGTCAAAGCTGATGCGTAAACACGGAATTTATTTCTCTCGGCAATACCACTTGTCAATTCTGGATTTAAGGCATGAATACCCTCAAGGATAAGAATATCGTTTTTACGCAATTTTAATTTCCTGTCGCTAAACTGCAATTTCCCTTCCTGAAAATTGTATTTTGGTAATTGTATTGTCTTACCTGCGAAAAGGTCCGACAGCTGTCGGTTAAGCAAATCAAGGTCAAGAGCATACAGACTCTCATAATCATATTCGCCGTTTTCATCTATTGGATTTTTGTCCCTATCCAAAAAATAATCATCAAGGGATATTGGTACTGGATATTTGCCACACACTAACAATTGTATGGACAGACGTTTTGCAAATGTCGTTTTTCCTGACGATGAAGGACCAGAGATAAGCACAACTTTGACTCCTTTTTTTGCAGCAATCATATCTGCAATCTGTGATATTTTCTTTTCCTGTAATGCTTCAGAGACATTTATCAAACTTGTTGAATATCCTAAATCAACGGCTTCATTGAACGAACCGACAGTACTTAACCCCAGCAGGTTCTGCCAATGATGTTGTTCGCGAAACATCTCAAATAGTTTTTTCGCGCCTTTCCCCTTCTCCAACGATAAAGGATCGGTCCTTGATGGAGTACACAGAAGAATACCGTCATCATACTTCTTCAAATCGAATAGGTATAATTGTGATGTATTTGACAATAATGTACCGTAATAGAAATCAACATATCCGTCAAGATCGTAATACGTAGAATATATATCCCCTATACTCTTTAATAATTTGACCTTGCTCTCATCTTTATTCTTTTTAAACACTTTAATAACATCTGCAGTTAAAGTTTCAACACGTTTGAAAGGAATTCCTGACTTTATTATACATTGCATCTGTTTCTTTACCTTCTCTATGTCATAAGTGGTAATAGGATGCCCAATGTTTACAGTGCAATAATAACCTCTTGAGTACATTGGAATATCTATAACCACGTTGGAATGGGGATAGATATCATGTATGGCTTTTGATAAAACAAAAAACAACGACCGACAATATGTCCTATTGCCAGTAGATGAACTGACATCTAAAAATTCTATTTCTTTGTCTTTATATACCCTATAATCAAGGCTTTCTTCTTTATTGTTTACTTTTGCTGAAGTGAGCTGATAAGGCAACTTAATATTTAGATGTTGATAAATGTCAAAAAGACTTGTCCCCTTTTGTACATTAATCGTTTTTTTATTATTTTTGCACAAAATCTTTATATAATCATTCATATCAAAAGTATTTTTATTCTTCCGCAAAGATAGAAAGAAAAATAATATAATCTAACTTTTTATGACAATCTGGATTTTTTTTAAACTTATCGGCTCTTTGGCCCTGCTCATGTACGGAATGAAGTCGATGAGTGAAAGTCTGCAGAAAATGGCTGGTAGTCAATTGCGTCATGTACTGGGTGCCATGACTACAAACCGTTTTACTGGAATGCTTACCGGTATGTTTGTAACTGCATCCGTACAGTCGTCAACAGCAACGACAGTCATGACGGTTTCTTTTGTCAATGCTGGACTTCTCACTCTTGCACAGGCAATATCCATCATCATGGGTGCCAACATCGGGACAACCTTGACAGCATGGATAATGAGTGCGGGGTTCTCATTTAACATCACAGATTTTGTATATCCCGCATTTGTCATTGCACTTTTACTCATATATACGAAGAAACGTAAGGTTGGCGGTGATTTCCTGTTTGGTATCGCATTTATGTTTCTTGGTCTCGGTACATTACGCCAGACAGGAATAGATATGGATCTCGGGAACAATGAAGCCGTATTGAATTTCTTCTCATCTTTTGATCCTAACAGTTTTACCACTACACTATTGTTCCTCATTCTCGGTGGTGTGCTCACTATGTCAGTACAAAGTTCTGCAGCGGTAATGGCAATCACAATGATTCTGTGTTCTACAGGCGTCCTTCCTATTTATCAGGGTATAGCACTTGTAATGGGAGAGAATATAGGAACGACAGTTACTTCTAACGTGGCAGCCCTGACAGCAAATGCACAGGCGAGACGTGCGGCACTTGCCCATATGCTCTTTAACGTATTCGGAGTCATCTGGGTTCTCATCGTCTTCCATCCTTTTGTTAACATGGTTTGTGGATTAGTGGGTTACGATGTGGCAATGACAAAAAACTCTGTCAGCAGTACAGAATTTATGAATAATGCAGCCAAATTGTCATTTGTGTTGGCAGCATTCCATACCTGTTTCAATCTTATCAACACCACGATTCTCATATGGTTTATACCACAGCTCGAAAAAATAGTCTGCCACATAATCAAATCCCGTAAAAATGATGAGGAAGAAGAATTCCGCCTACATTTCATCACCGGTGGTATCATGCAGACACCAGAGCTTGCTGTGCTGGAGGCTCAGAAAGAAATCACATTGTTTGCACAACGCATACAGCGTATGTTTGGAATGGTACGTGAGCTCATACCTATAAAAGATGCAAGTGACTTCGCGAAACGTTTTGCACGCATAGAAAAATATGAGGGAATCTCGGATAATATGGAAGTAGAGATTGCAAAGTATCTTGACCACGTAAGTAATAACCATCTTAGTGATGAGACAAAAGCAAAGATACGTGCAATGTTGCGTGAGATAAGTGAAATAGAAAGTATAGGAGACAGTTGTTATAATATGGCCCGTTCTCTCAATCGTAAGATGAATGGGAAAGAAGATTTTACCAAGCAACAATACACCCATATCTCACAGATGATGTCCCTCACGGACAATGCTCTTCTTGAAATGAACCAACTTATGACAGGGAGAAAGGGTGATGGCGATGTTAACCGTTCATTCAATATTGAAAACGAAATCAACAATTTCCGCAATCAGTTGCGTACACAGAATATCAACGACATTGAAAATCAAGTCTATTCATATTCTCTCGGTACCATGTATATGGACATCATAGCAGAGTGTGAAAAGCTGGGAGATTATGTTGTCAACGTGGTAGAAGCTCATATGGGAGTGAAACAAAAAGAAGCCTGATGAAAAAGATTGTTGTACTTACAGGAGCCGGCATGTCGGTAGAAAGCGGGCTGAGTACTTTCCGTGATGCAGGAGGTCTTTGGGAAAACTATCCTGTACAACAGGTTGCAACGCATGAGGGATGGGAAGATAATCCGACACTCGTGACTAATTTTTATAATATGTTGCGCAAAAAACTTGTACAGGCATTGCCAAATGATGGACATAGGCTGCTTGCAGAACTGGAAAAAGATTATGATGTAACAGTGGTAACTCAGAATGTGGATAATCTGCATGAACAGGCAGGAAGTACACATGTGATACACCTTCATGGAGAACTTATGAAAGTATGTTCTTCATATAATCCTGACGACACGCGGTATCAGCAGACTCTTACAGCGGGCAATCTCGAAGTACAACCAGGAACAAAAGCGGGAGATGGCAGTCTTTTACGCCCTTTCATCGTGTTTTTTGGCGAAGCAGTGCCGAACATGGAGCAAGCGGTATCTGAAGCTATGAAAGCCGATATATTCATCATCATCGGAACAAGTCTTAATGTTTACCCAGCAGCAGGACTTGTACAATATGTGCGTCAGGGGACACCTATTTACATCATAGATCCTCATCCCGTCACAACTGCTTCATATCTTAATATAACACATATAAAGAAAGGGGCATCAGAAGGAATGAGTCAACTGAGAAATGAAATACTCTGAAGAGGCGGCATTTGCAAAACTTGCAGCACAGTGCTCCACCGCAGAGTACTGTACCAACGACATTGAGAAAAGGATGAGACGTTGGGAAATGGATGAGACAAGCATCAAAAAGATAATACAACGTCTCTTGGATGAACATTTTATTGACAACACACGCTATTGCCGTGCATTCATAAAAGACAAGATTCTATTCAACCGTTGGGGACGAAGAAAGATAGAAGAGGCTTTGTATGCCAAACATATATCGAAAGACGTATCCACGCCGATATTTGAAGAACTCGACAAAGATAGCTATTTGGACACCCTTCATAACTTGCTCATTGCCCGTAGTAGAACAATAAAGGCAAAAGATGATTATGATATGCGCAACAAACTGATACGTTACGCATTACAACGTGGATTTAGTATGGGAGACATACTTTCGGTTATTGATGATTAATCATTCTCCAGAAACAATTTTACATTATGAAAACTTATAAGAAAAACAATATGAAAACCATTGTATGCAGTATTTTAATATGTTTATCATCGACTGTTGCCCCTGCACAAGTCGAACGTTGGGGAATGTATGAAACCTCATTGACAGCACCATTGACGGAAGAAAATCCTTTCAATATAGAACTGAAAGCAAGATTTGAAAATGCCGATACTGCAATTATCGTCAATGGCTATTATGACGGTATTGATAAAAAAACAAAACAAGGTGTCTGGCGTATACGTTTCATGCCGATGAGGGAAGGTGTCTGGCACTTTGTTACAATATCTAATACTCACAATCTAAATGGTAAAAGCGGAGATTTTTCGTGTATTGCACCGTCTGCAGATAATCATGGACCGGTAATGGTAGATAAGACAGGGTTGCATTTCAAATATGCCGATGGTAAACGTTTCATGCCAGTAGGTACTACCAGTTACGATTGGATGCATGCCACCAACGATCCACATTTTGGTAATTTTGACAAAGGGCTCACCATACAGGAACAGACGTTAAAATCGCTAGAAATGTCAGGGTTTAATAAAGTTCGTTCTTTGCTGCTTGTACATAATTTTGATAAATCATACCCAGAACCTGACATCTTTCCGTTTGAGCGTGAAGGAGATAGTTGGGATTGGACTCGTCTTAATCCTCGCTACTTCGACCATGTGGAAGAATACACACTACGACTTATGCAACTTGGCATTGAACAGGACCTCATCTTGTTTCATCCTTATGACGAAGGGCGATGGGGCTTTGATGCCATGCCACGAGAGGCCGGAATGTTGTTGTGTAAATATGTTACAGCGCGTTTCGGTGCGATACGCAATATATGGTGGAGTATGGCAAATGAATATGATGGTTTGAAGAAGCAACCAAGAGATATATGGGATGTATGGACAGATGCTGTAATAGATAACGACCCTTATCATCATCTTATATCAATACACTCCTTTACTGCACAGTATTACAAATACTGGGATAGCAGATATACACACTGCTCCATTCAAGACCAGGCTCCAGTAGAGGTACAAGGGGGTGCTGCTATCGTGCGTAACATCTATAAGAAACCTGTAATCTTTGACGAGATATGCTATGAGGGGGACATGACTTCTCGTTGGGGGTGTCTGACAGGTGAGGAAGAACTCTATCGTATGTGGCAGGCGTATGTGTGCGGAACTTATGCTACACATGCAGAGTGTTTTCAGTATGGCAACCCGCACGATTTCAGCCATGACTTCCTTGCTGTAGGTGGCAAGTGGATGGGAGAATCATGGAAACGTATAAAGTTCATGCGCAGCATACTTGATGATATGGCTTATCCCATGTATCTAGCGGATTCCAGTTGGGATCCTTGTACTTCTGCCTGTGGACCGGATTGCTATATGGTCTATCTTGGCAAGCAGAAATTGAAAGAATGGGTATTTAACCTACCTGCCAAAAATTCATATTTCCCACGTCTAAAAGGAGGAGAACGGTTCAAGGTTGAAGTTATAGACACGTGGAACATGACAATAACTGAATGTCCTCTTATCTTTGAGACTACACGAAGCGGACATTACCGTATGGCAGATAAAGAAAATAGGGTAGTACCACTCACGGAACAACCCTATATCTTACTGCGTATCAAACGGATAAATTAAGGTTTTGAGGTTATACGGTTTTGAGGTTTTGATTACTCTCATTTCGTAACGCCGAAGTCTTGCTGTTGTTTCTCCACTTCATCGAGAAGACGGCGTTTTTCTGTTTCGGATATAGTAGGAACAGATTGCCCATTACGTTTCATCTCTTCCGATGATTTTGTGACGCTAACCTTTTCATAACAGGTCGGAAATGCTGCCGGTACACTATGGATGGTGATGGTGTCAGCAGACGGTGCATGTATGCCTTCAAAAGCAGGACGTGCAATGATGGTAATATCGCCAGGTGTATTCGTTGCCTGTATCAATACAGGTGCGCTGCCCCATTCCACATTACGAGGGTTGGCACCAATGGAAACATCTCCAATAATATGCCCTTCACCTTCAACAGTGAACGATATCTGTTCTTTTGCCAAACGTCTTACATTGCCATTATCATCGGTGATTTCGGCAATAATGACAATAAAGTCAGATCCATCAGCAACAAGTTCTTTCCCATTCCTGTCAGCATGAAGACATATCTTTGTTGAACGGCGTGATGGCATCTTCTTTTCTGTACATACTATCTTACCGTCTTTGAATCCCTCTGCCAGCAAAGACACTCTCTGCCAGTTGCGTTGCTTGTAGGAATATTCTCTCGCCTTCCAGAAGTTCCAGAAGCCTTTGAATATCGCAGGACTGCCTGATAATGTCTGTACCATATCGCCTTCCAAAGCAGTAAGTCGTACAGAGTCACAGTTGTTAAAGACAACAACATCCTCTCCTGAACATTGTGTCATCTCATTTGCAATGAACAAATATGGTTCAGTACTGATAAGACTGTTTGCCTTGAATGCGGCAAGAGCATATTTCGGTTGACGGAATGCATCATATATTCCCCCGAAATAAGGGTCAGGATGATAGCCTCTTTGATGGTCGAAAGGATGCCATTGACAACCACCTATGAACTGTCTGCTGTCGGTAAGCATCTCTTTGTATGTGTTGTCCAAACTTAGTGCCGCATCAAGCATAGCCTTCTCGCCCCATCCACGTGAAGCACGGTTTAAGCAGTTGTGAGCATACCAGTCATCGACCATCTCGCCAAACTCACGTGTGAAGATACATTTGTCTTCAGGTGTCGTAATCTTACCTATGTCTTCAGGCCATCCGTAGAGCACCTCATAGTTTTCTTTTACACCAGCAGAATTCATATCGGCGGCAGCAACAGGACGACCGATAAATGGATATTCATCAATGGTAATCTTATGTGCCTCTATGGCAAAATCCTTTGGATAGCGTGTCTCGTTTAGTATAGGCTCCCACATCAATACACACGTATGGTTACGGTCACGCCTTATTATCTCACGGGTGTTCTTATGTACCTTCTCTGCAAACTTAGGGTCTTTGTTCCAATACTGCCATCCTGGAGTAGGCACAATGACAAAAAGTCCCAATTCATCACAAGCGTCCATAAATGCCGGGTCTTGTGGATAATGTGCCGCACGGACAATTGTCATGCCAGCATCCTTAAGACGTTTTGCATCACGCCATTGCTGTGTGTTCGGCACAGCATTTCCCACGTATGCAAAGTCTTGATGACGGTTGCCGCCTATGAGTTTATGATAAGGTCTGTCATTGAGCCAGAATCCATCCTTTCCACGAAATTCCGCCTTGCGGATTCCCGTACGCAGTGCCACACCGTCAACACATTGCTTATTGTCAAACACCCTTATCTCGATAGTATATAGATAAGGTGTTTCAGGACTCCACAGATGAGGATTCTTCACTACTGCCGTCAGTCGTCCATCATCAGATGAAATCTTTTTTATCTGTTTGCCGTCAGCATCCTTTATCGTTGCTACGGTGTTCATCTTTGACGGCATGGTGATGTCCATGACCATCGTTGCACTTCTGTCGGAGATATTATCATAATGTACGAATACATCGTCAATGGCATTACTATTCTTGCCAATCAACCATACGTCACGATACATACCATGATGATAGCAGAAGTCAAGTTGTGACTGTTTCTTGCCGGGAGGATAAGACTTGTCATCCCTGTTGTCAACCATCACGGCAACAAGACATTTGTCGCCAGCCTTCACTCCTTGACTTGTCAAGTCTATCTCTATTGGCAGATAGCCACCTTCATGTTCGCACACAAAGTTTCCGTTCACAAACACCTTTTGCTTGCCCATGATAGCCTCAAAATGAATGATGATATCCTTACACTTCATGTCAGCCGGAACGGTGAAAGACTTTCTGTACCAACATATCCCCTGATAGTTTCTACCGCCACTCGCCTCCGAAGGCTCAAGCCGTGCAGTATGCGGGGCACAGACAACATCCCATTCTTCATCGTTGAAACCGACAGTTTCCGCACCAACTACATCTCCCAGATGGAAACGCCATCCCTGATTGAAATTATATACAATACGTCCGCTATTGGGAATCTGGTAAAAACCAGCCACGCTCTGTGCCTGTAAACCTGTCAAACATATACAGGTAAGACATGAAAGCAAAATAATCTTTTTCATGACCACAAAGATACAAAAGTTTTTTTATCAATGCAGATATGCCGTTTAGAATTTTTTTTCCTAATTTTGCACAGATTACCAAATACATAATGTGGATATGGATAAACTCAGAGTTGCAATCGTAGGTTATGGAAATATAGGAAAATTTGCTCTTCAAGCATTGGAAACAGCAGAAGACATGGAAGTTGCAGGCGTGGTAAGACGTACTGTCAGCAGCCACCAACCAAAAGAGATTGAAGGCATATATCCTATTGTAACAGACATCAAGGAGTTGGGACATGTCGATGTCGCAATTCTTTCAACGCCTAGTCGTCAATGCAAGGAGTTTGCACAGCAGATACTGCCGTTGGGAATAAATACCGTTGACAGTTTCGACATCCACACATCCGTATGCCAATATCGGGACGAACTGATGAAAATAAACCGCCAGACTGGTACCGTATCCATCATCTCAGCAGGATGGGATCCTGGAACAGACTCCATCGTCAGAGCACTCATGCAAGGCTTGGCACCAAAAGGACTCACATACACCAACTTTGGTCCTGGAATGAGCATGGGACATTCTGTATGCGTAAAGAGCAAGGAAGGAGTCAAAGATGCACTCTCCATGACAATACCGAAAGGAGAAGGAGTTCATCGTCGAATGGTATATGTAGAACTGGAACAAGATGCAGACTTGAAAACAATGACAAAACTGATAAAAGAAGACCCATATTTTGCCAATGATGAAACATACGTAATGCAAGTCGATAATATTGATGAAATCAAGGATATGGGGCATGGTGTCAACCTCGTGCGTAAAGGCGTCAGTGGACAGACTCAAAACCAACTTATGGAGTTCAATATGCGTATCAACAACCCTGCACTCACAGGGCAGATTCTCGTCAACGCAGCACGTGCCACCATGCGTCAGCAACCGGGGTGCTACACCATGGTAGAGATACCAGTCATCGATATGTTACTGGGAAACCGTGAAGAACTGATTGCAAAACTCGTCTGATAGCTCACAACTATTAAACCATTAAACCTTTAAACTTTTAAACCTTAAAACCTTTATAACCTATGACTAAAGAAGATTTTATGCGCAGAGCCATTGCGCTCTCCAAAGATAGTGTTCTCAACGGAGGGGGGCCTTTCGGTGCAGTCATCGTGAAAAACAACGAAATAATCGCAGAAGCGAGCAATTGTGTTACCATTGACAACGACCCTACGGCACATGCCGAGGTATCAGCCATCCGCAAGGCAGCACGTCAACTTGGAACATTTGATCTCTCAGGATGTGAGATATATACCAGTTGCGAGCCATGCCCTATGTGTTTTGGAGCAATATATTGGGCACATATTGATAAAATCTATTATGCCAACGACAAGAAAGATGCAGCAGAGATAGGTTTTGACGATGCTTTCATCTATGAAGAGATAGAACGTCCCGTAGGAAACCGTCATAAACCATCAGAGCAGATATTGCATCCCGAAGCCCTGAGGGTATTCCGTCTATGGGATGAAAAAGAAGATAAGACTGCATATTGATATAATCACTATTTTTTGCTGTAAAAAACAGTAATACATTTTTTATTTGTACCTTTGCACTGACTTTTACGGAAGGATGGCAGAGTGGTCGATTGCGCTGGTCTCGAAAACCGGTATACGGTCTCCGTATCGGGGGTTCGAATCCCCCTTCTTCCGCAGCCCCTTTCTTCCGCAGAGAAGACTCAACAATAGGTTTTGTAGAGCCTTTTTTTATGCCATTATCTTGTGAGAGAGAACTTTACACTGATACCAAAATCATGAGTGGTAGTTGGATAACTACTGGATGATAGCAATGGGGTGTTCTGCTGCATATCGTAATATGCACTCATGGTGAGGAGTTTAGATAGTGTATAGTCTGCACTGAAGGTTATCTTCGTTGCCTTGTTACCGCTGCTGGCATTGCTTTCCATATTGGCGATGTCGCGCACAAGGGTTGCCTGGTTGCGCAGGCTGATGTCGAACCGCAGGTTGAGGTCGTGGTTCATGCCTTTATTACTGGTGCTGGTGCGTGTAGATTCGCCATTAGCATTGTTGGCATTTTTCCCTTTCTTGTTCTTGGCAGCAATCTTGCGCGCACTCTTCTTGTAACCGAAAAGGTCTATGTCATTTATCTTGTAGCCCATTCCGAACACCCAGTCTTTGGATGTAGCCTCGTTTATCTGCACGGATGTCATGGAGAGGTTGAGAACGCGGGTGGTCTTATACTCTGCCTTGAAGGTCATATTGTTTTGCAACGTGACATCTATTCCTATTAGTGGAGAGAAGGCTTCGTTGATGCTGACAGTGGAGATATTATACATTGAACTCGGCACTGGGAGTGATGTGCTGGCGTTGGTGACGAATCCAAGGTCGCCCATATATTCGAGCCATGAGGAGAAACTGCTGTAGGAGCCTACAGAGTAAATGCTCTTATATGCGTGGTTTACGTTGACACTCTTGAAGCGTTCATTGAACCATTTCAGTTTCTGCAGTCCAGAATAGCGTATCGTCCAGTTCGGGAGCATACGCCATATTGATGGGAAGAAGTCGAGGTCGCTGCCTCCACCGCAGTATGCGGAGAGGAAAGCTGGTACCATGACATCAGCGCTATATTTATTTATCGTTCCGTTCTTCGGATCGAATGTCTTACCTTCGAGGATTGTTCCTTTCGGATATTTAGCATTGAGATATTGGTGTTCTACGAGAGACTGATATCTGTCGAGAGACTGGCAGAATTTCTCGAAGGTCTTGGAATAATATCCGTCGCTGGCACTACCCATTCCTTCAAAGGCACTGCCAATGGATATGGTGGTCATGGAGAACATACCACTGTGAGTGGTCGGGTTGCCTTCGTACATATACTGTATGCTCTTGTTGCGTGTCATAGTACGACTGGCGTTGAGGTCTATCTTGAAGTCACGGAACGGTTCGAGGGTGACACGTACCTGCAGGTCTTCACTACTGCTGGTTGTGGATGGGGTGGCGATGCTGTCGGTACAGAGGAGCCATCCATTGTCGCGTGCCTTGTCTATATAGGAATCGTCAATAAAACCGAAGGCAAAGTCGAGTCCTGGACTGAGAACATTGCCGCTACGCTGTCCAAAGAAGTTACCTATGTTCGGCATGAAGCCCGGCAATGCCATGGCATAGTTGTTGCGATATGATATGCTGGCGTTACGTGCCATCATCAGCACTCGTGCCACGGACTGGCTGACGCGATACCACGTCTGGTTCTCCAACGGTTCCTTGGCTGCTACGCTGACCTTGATGTTTATGGAGTCGTGGTTGAGAATGCGTATCTTGTTTTCGTCAAGCACCTTGTATTTAACTGGGTATGAGTTGCCGTCCTTGGTCTTTGCGGTGACAATGATGCGTTTTGTCTTCTTACCATGACTGACTTCAACGGTGCTGTCGGTAAGATGTATCTCTTTTGCAAAAACAGCCGGTTTCTTCGTGTTTGTCTGCTTCTTCAGGGCTTGCTGTGAAGCACGAGCGTTACTACGATTATTTGGACGGCGAATGGCTTGTGCGAAGCGTTTGTTAGTCTTCTCAAGGAATGGTATGAGATTGTAGAGTTTTTCAAAATTCAATTTTCCATTTATGTTCAACGTACGTGTGGAGTTGATAGTGTTTCCCAACGAGGTGCCATCTTCCAGTTCTGTTCCCCGCGACCAATTATAAGATGCATTGTATGAGGCATCGGCAGTAAGCCATTCAAAGATTGGCAGTTTGTCGAGTGGCAACTGATAAGAGGCTGTGAAGCTCTGCTGATATTTCAACGGTGTTCCCCATTTGCCTATGCTCTGCCATACAGAGTCTTTCCATGCATCATACCTATCAGGATAAAGATCTTTGTTAACTGGTGTATATGGTTCTTCTATCTGTGCATCAGTAGCACTCTGGAAGTTCATGTGTAGGTTTTTCGTGATATCCCAGCGCATGGCAAAGTCTCGATTCCAGAGGAACTGTTCGGAGAAAGTCACCGGCAGACGGTCGTTGATGTTTTCCATATCACGCTCCTGCAATTCGTAATAGTCGCGTTTCATCTCGGTGTTAAAGGAGATGTTCTGCGGAATGTAGTTGAATCCAAACTCTTTCACTATCCTCAACCATTTGCTCTTGCCTTTTATGGACTTCCCTGGTTCGAATGGTTTATATACTGGTGTATATGAATAGTTAACAGCTCCGCGCCAGTTATCTTCACGTTCATAGATAGTGGTTTTACCTGTAGTATATTTATGCGAATGACTATATGAAAATGCAAAGTTTCCTGGGTCGTATGGCATAGGATGACGCTTGGTGGTGATGCCTACCTTAGCATTGGAGATAGAGATGTTGCGGTTGGTGACATTGGTGACGGCAATGGACTCTACAGAGTCTTTCTCATGGCTGTCCATAGCCTCCAGCGCATCATCAAGTTCCATATCGGTATCAAGTGGATTGTATTTCGGTTTTGTCTTCTCCTGCGTGACGGAATAATAGAATGGTATCGTTACCTTTGCTTTCTCCGGGAAGAACTTGCCCAGTTCGAAACTGGCGGTGAGGTCATAACGTGAATAGTTGTCGGTAGAACGGTCCATCTGTCCTTGTTCCAGTCCTCCGAAGCCTTGTGTCTCGACACGTCCAGCAAGGTTTAGAGAACCGAAGTCGGAGAGTTGTAGGTTGAGTGTTCCTTGTGCTGCCCATCCGCCTTCATTGTTTGATTCAAGGAGACGCAACTCGTTCACCCATACTTCTACTGCCTTCGTGTCCATGGCATTATTGCGTACACCGATGATCATCGTCTTCACTTCGCCAAGAGTAGGATTTCCGATAATGGAAATCTTATTGTTCGGATTGTCCGTATCGTAGTCTGAATAAATGATGTTGTATGCTGCCTTACCTTGTGCCTTGTCTTTATTTCGTGATTTCTTCAAGGATGTAAACTTGGCCAAAGGGATATCAAGGAGGTTTTCTTGTGGCCATACCAATGCTCGGTCGGTGGAAGAATACTGGTCGTAACGTCCTTCTGGCGTAAGGGTGAGTGGTATCTCATATTCGTAATAGTTGCTCTTGTAGTCATTTCCCAGTCGGACGAAGACGCTCATCTCACCGTCCTTGAGTTCTGTAACATTCGGTTTCAAGGCGTTGGCGTGTACGAACATCTGCAGACGTTTATAGTTGCGAAGGTCGAGGGTAGTGTTCTTATATACACATTTTGCCTCGTTGTGAGACATGTTCTTGACGATGATGTTAAGGGCCTGTTCATTGTTCTCAGTAAGTTGAGGCTGTGATGGGTCAACGACACGGCTGATACCTGGAGGCAGTATATAGTTGACTGGTTCCTTATCGTTATTTTCCTCTATGCTGACAGCTGACGCCTCAATGGTACCAGTATTTGCTGACGACGACAGTTGCTGTTCGTAGTTACGCCATTCGGAACGAACGAGGTCAAAGGTTCCAAGACGGATGACGATAGGTTTCTTGAAGTTGGTGAGGAAGACACGCATGAAACGTATTGATGAGAAATCATTGATTCTACCGACCTTTTCTTCATATTGTTCCACTGGGACACGGAACTGATACCATGTGACGGTCTCCGTTTTTCCATTTCGGAGTGTCACAGATGTGGTTCGCTTGTCAACGATGAAATTGTTTCCAACATTGTCAGTGCTGATGTCGCGCGGACGTACGCTGACATGGTACTGATAGTATTTCTCGTATTCGTTAAGCGTATAGTCTTGATTGATGTCTTCCACATCAGGACCTGTCTTGTATGAGGTGTCATAGTTTTCCGTACGGTTGTCACTGTCAGGAGAGTTACCCTGTGGCATGTTTATTCGTTTGTAACGGTCGAGGATAGAGGCTTCCTGAGCATCGAGGTCGCTACCACGAAAATAATGGTAGTTGTCGTTTGCTGGGTCTTTGGAAATCTTTTCCCATACGTCAGGGTTTACTTTTCTCTGTATGTTACCAAGGTCTTGCTGATAACCGTCGAAGGACAACTCCTGTGAGTCATTAAGACCGTTGAGTCCGACATCTTGCAGGACACGTGAGCCACTGGTAGTGGCAAAAGCATAGGT
Organism: Bacteroidaceae bacterium; assembly: GCA_024398495.1. Classification (GTDB taxonomy): domain Bacteria; phylum Bacteroidota; class Bacteroidia; order Bacteroidales; family Bacteroidaceae; genus Prevotella. The sequence continues at coordinate 67,952 of JAKSJA010000002.1, forward strand.
CACTGACGACTGATGAGGAATATATCCCCACTGTGACTTGTCGAGGGTTGCCACAGTAGAACCGTCAACAGGCATCCCGCTCTCATAGAACTTCTTTCCGTCACGAAGGATGTCTTCTGACATCTCGCCAAGATTTATATACATATCCCCACCGAACTCGTCTGCATCGACGGAGTCTTTGGAATAGATGAATGGGTCGAGCATCCAGAACTCGACATATTCAATGTTTGCTGTCTTGAAGTCGCTCGTCTCCAGTTTGCGCATCATGCCACCCCAACGTTGAAGAGGATTCTGCAGCGAGCCGTCAGGATTGATGTCAGAAGAGAAGTTGTAAGGTCCGCGCTCAGTCGGATAGTAAGCCATGTTAAAGATATTGAGCGTGGCAGTACTACCAGTATAGTTGCTGAGGTCGCGGTTAGGGAACAGTTCGTGGACATATACCTCGCGGACATAGTGGTTGGAGAGTTGGTCAAGGTCACTCTTGATGTGAGACGGAGTGAGTGAAGAGCTGCGGCGTGTAAAGAGAGGATCGACATTATACCATGCCATGAGTGCACGTCCGTAGCCATTGCCGAGGGTTGTTTTGTCTTCGTAATATTGTTGATATTTGTTTCCTAAATCCAACTTCGGTGTGCTGCACAATGTCCATGATGACGGTGTAGAGATGTTGATGCAGTTCTTAGTGTTTTCAAAGTCATCAAGGTAGGAAGCATTGTCTTGTGTGCCAGAGGCTATTCCGGCTATGAGTTGTGCGAACTCAGCATTGAAGGATATGTGTGACGGTCGGGTTACATGCAGGAAAGGGATATAATTCAACAAATTCGTGATTAGTTGGCTTTCTTTCTTCCAGTTTATGTTCAGTCCCCAGATAGTATTTTTAAGCGGCTCACTACCCATAGCGACCTTTGTGGTCATGGACTGCTCCGACAGATGCTGTATGGAACCGCCAATGATGAAGTCTTTGGAGAAATCATATTCCCAATTCAGTCCCACCATGGTCTTCCGTTGCTGTCCATAATCGGTATTGCTCTCCAATGACACATTGACATTTGTCCCCGCATCAATGATACTCTGATTGATAATCGTCACCTCTCCTGCCGAATAATCCACGGTGTAGTCGCTGTTTTCCCTCAATACCACACCTCCGGCGGTGACTATTACCGACCCCTGTGGCACATTATATGCTCCCAATGAGATGACATTGGCACGTGTACCCTTGAACTGTCCCATGAAGACGAACTTATCCTTTTCAGCAATCTGTTTCGCTATTGTCTTTATGGAGTCGTAAAGTTCGTGATAACAGTATTTTGCAGCAATGGCAGGGTCTATCCTATGCTGTTGAGATGTAAGCACTCCGTACAGGAAAGTACCGAATGGCTCAGCTGCTGGAAGGAACACACGTCCGTCAGCAACGGTATAGCCCGCTACATAGTCAAAATAGCCATTGGAATGCAGTTTGTTGTTATTGTCCAAACGGTCACAGTTGAGGAGTTTTATCAACTGCGTACTCTTGACTTGCGGTTCCGGGATATATGTGAGATAGACACCAGCTGTGTCACTCTGATATTTGATGTCAAGACGGAATTTCTCCTTTTCCACATTGGAAGCAAGATAATAGACGTTTTTCATCATGAAGTCCCATGTTCCTTTGGAGAATTTCACCGTTGAGGCATTGTCATATACAGGAGAGTTGTTGGTGTTCTTCAAACTCTTGACAAACAGACACTGGCTGACATCCGTGAGGTCTGTAGAGAACTCTCCCACCTGATATGTCTTACCATTATATGTGTATTCAAAAGCCACACCCAGCACTTGGTCTGTCTGCAAAGTACTATGCAACGAGACATACCCAAGGGCTTCGTTGATGGTATATTCTCCTGATGACAGCAGACGCGCACTTTCCACTTTTTCGTAGTCGATACCTGCCTCCAGTTGCGGTACTGTCCCCAGTACGGAACTTACCATGTCTATGGAACGGGCACCACTATAGGTTGTCGTCATCTGCTCGTATTCATTATTGGCAACATTGCAAGGCACAGGTTGCGGTGTAAGAATCTTCCAGAAAGGATTTCCCACAAGTTCCTGTTCACCGAGATCACTGAGTGCTACAAGATTACGGGAGTTAGCAGTGGTTCCTGTCTTGTTCGTCACCCAAATCTCCATACGGGTAATCTTGATACCAGATGCAATGTTTGGCAAAGATGCCATAGCCTTATCATACTTGTCACGGAAATAACGCGAAAGGAAGAAGTGACGGTTCTCCTCATAATCAGCAGCATCAATCTCAAAGGTTGTCAACTGTGTACCACCTTTGGAACTGACACTCTTGGAATTAGACTTTTTCTGCGACACTACCGTCTGCAGTTTCAGACGGCCGAACTGCATGTCGGCACGAATACCGAACAGAGAACTGGCACCTTGGATGAGCGAGTTGTTGGAAGGAAAAGATATATTACCTCCTTCCAATAATTTTATTATCTCGTCTTCCTTGCCCTCATACTTGAGTTTTAGGTTCTGTGTATCAAAGTCAAATGTTGCATCGGTATTGTAGTTGAGGTTGAGGTCCATCTTGTCGCCAATCTTACCATTGACACTGAGGTTTATCTTTTCGTCAAAGTTTACCCCGAAAGTGTTGCGGTTGCGGATAGGAAGACTCGGATTATCAATCTTCTTTATGTTTCCTCCCAGTTTCAGTTCTGCAGTACCCTGTGTCTTTATCCTCACACCTCCGGGTCCGAAAATCTTTTCCGCCGGTCCAAGGTCGAAATGCATGTCCGTAAAATCGAACTTCTCTTTGCCACCAGTAGCAACTTCTTCTTCGTTTTTCTTTTTCCAGAAGTCGCTCATGCTCTTTTTCAGACTCCACATCTGATATTCTTCAGGAGTCATGAAAAACGGCACATTGAGATAAGAGGAGCCAATCTTGCTGCCTACCACATAATAGCCGAGGGAATCATTATAAGCTGTTTCTTCAGTAATGTTTTCAGGTGTTTTCAGGTCAGAAGTTTTTTTATCCAAGTCTTTCATCTCTACTGGCACCGTCTTCTGAACTGTCCAACGTGGAGACGGCGTGGTTGGAGTCTGAGCAAATGCCCAGACCGTAGAAAAGACAAAAAGTATGGATAAAAACCTTCTTCTCACAATCTTTATTTAATCATCACCAAAGCCCTCTTGATGATTTCCTCAACGGATGCATCAGGGGTATTCTTGAGAATCTGCTGTACAGCTCTGTTGGAGGCATTGGCAGTAAATCCAAGCATAGTAAGAGCAGATATTGCCTCACCGGCATTGGCATTAGCAACAGGGACTCCCACACCTACAGAAGCCTGCAATCCAACAAACTTATCCTGCAACTCTACAATGATGCGTGCAGCACTGCGAGGACCGATTCCTTTTATACGTTTCAACATCTTGTCATCACCGGCTGCAATGAGTGAAGACAATTCGTCCACCGTCATCTCTGACAGAATCATACGGGCAGTATTGGCACCAATACCATTTACCGTAAGGAGAAGAAGGAAGACTTCACGTTCCTTCTTGGTGCTGAAACCAAACAACTCGTGGGCATCCTCACGGATAGATTCATAGATGTACAGTTTCACTGCCTTCTGAGAGTCACCATCCACAACTTGCAAAGCTGTATATGTATTTACAGTTATGTTCATCCTGTAACCCATACCGTTTATATCGACAACAGCAAATGCCGGACTCAACTCTACCAGTTCTCCTTTTATATACTCTATCATAACGTTATTGGTTTTGTTCTTATATTATTTTTATAGTTATATATAGAAACGCAAAACATATACTTTTATTGCAGACTCGTTTTTTTTATATACCTTTGCATTGAGAAAAAACGTGAAGATATGGCTTTGAAATGCGGTATTGTAGGACTGCCTAATGTAGGTAAATCGACTTTGTTCAATTGCCTGAGTAGTGCAAAGGCACAATCAGCAAACTTTCCTTTCTGTACTATAGAACCAAACGTGGGCGTTATCACTGTTCCCGACGAAAGACTTGGGAAACTGGCAGAACTGGTACATCCGGGACGCATAGTACCTGCCACATGCGAGATTGTTGACATTGCAGGACTGGTCAAAGGTGCAAGCAAAGGAGAGGGTTTGGGAAACAAGTTTCTTGGTAATATCCGCGAAACGGATGCCATCATCCATGTCCTGCGTTGTTTCGATGACGACAACATAACCCATGTTGACGGTAGCGTAAACCCTCTGCGCGACAAAGAAATTATAGATACCGAACTGCAGCTCAAAGACCTTGAAACTATTGAAAGCCGCTTTGCAAAAGAGCAGAAAGCTGCGGCAGCAGGAAATAAAGACGCTAAAATTGCCGTTGAAGTGCTGGGAAGATACAAAGAGGCTTTGGATAAGGGACAGAATGCAAGAGTTGTGGAGTTCGACACTAAAGATCAGCAGAAGGTGGCGCACGACCTGTTTCTCCTTACAGCAAAACCTGTCCTGTATGTATGCAATGTTGATGAAAGTGCTGCAAAAGACGGCAATGAATACTCCCGACAGATAGAAGATATTGCTGCAAAAGAAAAAGCAGAGGTGATGATTATTGCTGCAAAAACTGAAGAAGACATTGCAGAGTTGGAGACATACGAAGACAAACAGATGTTTCTTGAAGAATTAGGACTGAAGGAAAGCGGAGTGAACAGACTGATAAAGAAAGCCTATCATCTACTCAACCTCAAAACATTCATTACTGCCGGTGAAATGGAAGTAAAAGCATGGACATACCATAAAGGATGGAAGGCTCCACAATGTGCCGGAGTGATACACACCGACTTTGAAAAAGGTTTCATTCGTGCCGAAGTAATAAAGTATGACGACTATATCCATTATGGCAGCGAAGCAGCTGTAAAAGATGCCGGTAAAATGGGCATAGAAGGAAAAGACTACGTCGTTCAGGACGGCGACATAATGCATTTTAGATTCAATGTATAACGTTTTATCATTTATCTACTGGAACCCGAGCGTGGAAATCTTCCGCATCGGAAATTTTGCCTTGAGATGGTATGCCACTTGCTGGCTTATAGGACTCATTGCCGCATATTTCATAGTAAAAAAACTTTATCGTGACTATAAGACGTCCGACAAATTGTTTGACCCTCTGTTCATATATATGTTCTTGGGAGTTCTCATCGGTGCACGTCTGGGACATTGTCTGTTCTATGAACCCACCTACTTCCTCGCAACAGGCAAGCACTTCATTGAGATGTTTCTGCCTATAAGGTTTCATTATGACGGAGGATGGACGTTCACTGGCTATGAGGGACTTGCCTCTCATGGCGGTGTTATAGGAGCAATGATTTCATTATTGCTGTATTGTAAACGTACAAAACTCACCTATCTGTATGTCCTTGACAATGTGGCTATCGCAGCACCGTTTACTGCGATGATGATTCGTTTGGGAAACCTCATGAACAGCGAGATTATAGGAAAGGTCACGGATGTACCTTGGGCATTTATATTTGAAAGGGTAGATATGCAGCCACGCCATCCGGGACAGTTGTACGAAGCCATTTTCTATTGCATCGTGACAATAATAGGTTTCATTCTTTACGCAAAGACGAAAGCACGGAAATCTCTTGGAACAGGCTTCTTCTTCGGATACTGTGTGGGGACCATATTCACATTCCGTTTCTTCATAGAATTTACAAAGGAAATACAGGAAGATTTTGAACAAGGCATGTCACTCGATATGGGGCAGATACTGAGTATTCCGCTCGCTTTCATCGGTATTTATTTCATAGTACGTGGAATAAAGAAGATGCAGTCCTGCTAACCTTTTCCCGTAACAATCTTCTTTATCTGATAGAGTTTGTTTAGAGCCTCAACAGGAGTGAGGTTGTCAACATCCAGTTCTATTATCTCATCTCTTACCTGCGACAGGACAGGGTCGTCAAGTTGGAAGAACGACAACTGTGTTCCCGGTAGCGCACTACCTATGCCATCTTTCATCGGCATCGTTTCAACATCTATACCCGACTTTTTCTTCAACGAAGTCTTTGCAGCATTTCCCTCCAACTGTGAGAGAACAGTGTTGGCACGGTTCACGATGCTCTGCGGCATACCTGCCAGTTGGGCTACGTGGATACCGAAAGAGTGTTCCGAACCACCGCGTTCAAGTTTTCTGACAAAGATAATCTTTCCATCTATCTCCTTCACGCTCACATTGTAGTTCTTTATCCTGCTGAAACTCTTCTCCATCTCGTTCAGTTCATGATAATGGGTAGCAAAAAGTGTACGAGCCTGCGACTTCGGGTTCTCATGAATATACTCCACTATCGCCCATGCTATGGAAATGCCATCATAAGTACTCGTGCCACGACCGAGTTCATCAAACAGGACAAGACTGCGTTCCGACATGTTGTTAAGGATATTAGCCGCCTCACTCATCTCTACCATGAATGTCGATTCTCCCAAAGAGATGTTGTCAGAAGCACCAACACGTGTGAACACCTTATCCACAAGTCCAATCCTTGCACTGTCTGCCGGCACAAAACATCCTATCTGTGCCATGATGGTAATGAGAGCTGTCTGACGCAACAATGCCGACTTACCAGCCATGTTTGGACCGGTTATTATCATTATCTGTTGCTTGTCCTTGTCAAGATACACGTCATTAGGCACGTAATGTTCATCTATGGGCAGTTGTGTTTCGATGACGGGATGACGCCCTTGTTTTATGTCCAAGACAAAGGTTTCATCGATGACAGGACGGATGTAGTGATTCACTTCTGACACTTTCGCAAAGGAATACAGACTGTCTATCTGTCCCACAAGACTGGCATCACACTGAATGGCAGGGATATAGTTGTTCATCTCCATTACCAATTCATTGAATAACTTCGTTTCCAACGATATTATCTTCTCCTCCGCACCGAGAATACGGTCTTCATATTCTTTCAGTTCCGGAGTGATGTAGCGCTCTGCCTGAGCCAGAGTCTGCTTCCTTATCCATTCGGCAGGAACATTCTCCTTGAATGTATTGCGTACCTCAAGATAGTAACCAAAGACATTATTATAACCAATCTTAAGGCTGTTTATCCCAGTCTTTTCAATTTCTCTCTGCTGTAATTCCAGAAGATACTGCTTGCCACCTTTCGATATCCTACGCAACTCATCCAATTCTTCGTTGTAGCCGTCAGCGATGACATCACCCTTGTTCAGCAACTGAGGAGTATTTGGATTGATGGCTTTACCTATTCTCTCACACAAAGGCTCACATACATTCAATTTCTCACCCATGGAGACAAGATGTCCGTCTTCTGCCTCTGCACACGCTGTTTTCACAGGCAACAAGGCCATAAGTGCTGTCTTCAGTTGCAACACTTCACGTGGCGACACCCTGCCAACGGCAGTCTTTGATATTATGCGTTCCATATCTCCGATGAGATGGAAGTTTTCCTCTATTATCTCGCGAAATTCAGGATGACGGAAGAAATAATCCACTATCTGCAGTCGCATCTCTATCGGCTCCACCTCCTTGAGAGGGAACATAAGCCATCGCCGCAGCAGTCGTCCGCCCATCGGCGTGATGGTCTTGTCAATGACATCAAGCAGAGACACACCATCCTCATTCATCGCATTGAGAAGTTCAAGGTTGCGTACTGTAAACCTATCCAGACGCACATATCTGTCCTCCTCAATTCTCGACAGAGTAGTGATGTGTGATATCTGCGTATGTTGCGTGATGGTCAGATATTGCAGTATGGCACCACTTGCCACGATACCGGCCTGCAGATGATCTACCCCAAAGCCCTTGAGGTTTCTCACTCCGAAATGTTTCAGCAACTTATCCTCTGCTGTCTGCTTCGTGAATACCCAGTCGTCAAGTTCAAAGACACAGTATTTGTTACCGAAGACACGTTCAAAGTCGTTACGTTTATTCTTATCGTACAACACCTCTTTAGGTGCGAAGTTAGCAAGAAGTTTCTCGATGTATTCGGGTAAACCCTCAGTTGTAAGGAACTCACCTGTAGAGATGTCGAGAAACGCCACACCACAAATCTTCTTGTCAAAATGTACGGCAGCAAGGAAATTGTTTTCCTTATAATTGAGTACATTGTCACTTATCGTGACACCCGGAGTGACAAGTTCGGTGATACCCCGTTTCACCAGTTTCTTCGTCAGTTTCGGGTCTTCCAGTTGGTCGCAGATGGCGACACGCTTTCCTGCACGGATAAGTTTTGGCAGATAGGTGTCGAGGGCATGATGAGGGAAGCCAGCCATTGCCGTTCCCGAAGCAGCCGTTCCGGCAACACTGCTCCTACGCGTAAGAGTGATGCCCAATATCTTGGACGCCATCTCCGCATCGTCACAGTACGTCTCATAGAAATCGCCACAACGGAACAGAAGCAGAGCATCAGGATGTTTCTCCTTCAGTTCAAAGAACTGCCGCATCATTGGTGTCAACCCCGACTTGTCCATATCCCGTTAAAAGAACTTTATCTCCTCACCTTCTATTTCGCTCAACAACAGGTTGGCAAGACGTGACGTCCCCAGACGGAACAGGTCGTTGGTAAGCCATTCCTTGCCCAAGACCTCCTCCACGATGGTGTAGTAGGTAATAGCATCCGTAACAGTATTGATGCCACCAGCAGGCTTGAAACCGATTATCTTACCAGTCGCCTTATGATATTCCTTTATCGCCTGACACATTATATATGCAGCCTCCGGCGTAGCGGAAATCTTTTCCTTACCGGTAGAAGTCTTTATATAGTCTGCCCCGGCATACATGGCGAGGACAGACGCCTTCTTTATGTTTTCAAACGACACAAGGTCGCCAGTCTCCAGAATAACCTTCATGGCACAGTCGCCACACGTCTGCTTCAGTTCGCTGATGTCGTCATAGACACCCTCATAGTCGCCGCAGAGGAATTTTCCGACAGGCATCACGATGTCAATCTCGTTGGCACCGTCCTTGATGGCAAGAGCCGTTTCAGCCACCTTCACCTCCAGCAAAGCCTGTGACGAAGGGAAACTGCCGGATACGCACGCTATATTCACACCGGCAACATCAAGAGTCTCCTTCACAACAGAAGCAAAACAAGGATACACACATATCGTAGCCACGTGTGGAAGGTCAGGATACGTACCGTCAAAGTCATTCACCTTCTGTGTGAACGCCATCACGCTGTCTTCAGAGTCAGTAGTCTTGAGAGTCGTGAGTTCAATGCTCCCCATGAGAAACTTCTTCACGTCAAGAGTATTGTTCTTCGGCACCTTCTCATCGAGAATCTTCTGTACCCTTGTCTTCACCTCATCCTCGCTCATCTTCAGTTCATACTGTCTGAACAACTCATCAAATTTATTTTCCATAATTTTATATTTTTATCGTTCTTTACTGTCCATACAAATTGTCACAGGACCGTCATTAAGCAGTTCCACCTTCATGTCCGCCCCGAAGACACCCCTCTGCACCACCTTGCCGATGGCATCAGACAGAGTCCTGCAGAAAGTATCATAGAGAGGTTTCGATATTTCCGGTCTTGCAGCCTTTACATACGAAGGCCTGTTGCCCTTCCTCGTGCTTGCCATGAGAGTAAACTGGCTCACCACCAATATCTCGCCATCCGTCTGCCTTATGTCAAGGTTCATCACGCCCCCGTCATCATCGAACAGACGTATCGCAGCAATCTTCCGACACAGCCAGTCTATATCCTCTTGACCATCATCATCAGCCACACCAAGCAGAATCATAAACCCCTTGTTTATTGATGCAACCCGTTGTCCCTCCACGGTCACCGATGCACTGCTCACCCTCTGTATCACCACCTTCATACGTGATTGGTATTACATTTTTATAACGGAATATTTGCTACAAAAGTACAAAATCAAGAGGAATAAACAAAATTTATACGGTTATACGGTTATACGGTTGTACGGTTATACGGTTGACCTTCGGTCTTCCTCCTTGTGCTTTGCATCCCTTGGACTCGCGCTCCGCGTCTCGCGACCTTCCTTCGGAACGTTCGCACCTCGGCAATTCAAGTTTACTTGATTCTTCGCTCATCGTTTTATTTGCTTTGGTGCTCAGGCGAGCAAGCTCGGAGGTCTCTCGGTTTGGCGTCGGTTGTGAGGTTTTGCATATAACACTTCACAATTCTTTCCAATGTTGCAAGAATTGGAAAGAATTGGAAAGAAAAAACAAAGAGGAATAAACAAAATTTATACGGTTATACGGTTGTACGGTTATACGGTTAAGAGTTTAAAAGTTTATAGTTTAAAGGTTTAAGAGTTTATCTGCTCCCTCCCTTGTGGGGAGGGCTGGGGAGAGGCTTCTCTTTGACTCTTTGACTTTTTGACTCTTTGACTCTTCGCCTTCAAGTTCTCTTCTGCCTTACATTCTATCGGCAACAGAGCATTATCATGCTGCAATCTTATTACACAATTATCAAACGAACATTATCCGTATTTTACACATTATATGCACCAATAATACACTATCAATACACACTTTATGTATGAATACAGCCACAAGATTACACATATTTCTACTATTACCAAAGTTTCTTTATGAGTTTTAACACATTATTGTATAATTTGCGTCATTTGCAAGGAACGGAGAAACAACAGAGAAGCAACGGAGAAGTAAACAGGGTCACGGAACCTGTCCCTATGACCCCCTCTGTCACACCTCCTTGAACTTATCCTTCAACTCCTTGTCTAGATGGATGACATTTGTTGTGATGTGTCCCGACTCAACCAGTTCCATGATAGCCATTATCATCACAGCCTTTTGTGGAGCCTTACGTTCCTTCACCTTCGCTGTATGAAAGTGAGAGAATGCTTCTATGTAATGACGGAGATTTAGCATAAATCCTTAAAAAATCCGAACTTCTCATCTACTAGAATACGTCGATCTAGGCCAACGTTTCTTTTTTCACAACTTGTTTCAGATACCATAGCACAAGAGAAACATGCTGCATAATTCAATTGATCTTCATTTTCCCAACAGATAGGATCGGAAGCACAATTCATAGCTCTTTGCAACGCTTGGCTGATGATTTTCTCAATCAATTCTGGTTGACCTTGCCAAACCAAACCGCCCATACTACCCTCTGCTCCGTCAGCAGTATAAATCAAAACGCCACACATTCGATCGGAGAAATATAAACGTTCGCTCAAACTAGCAATAGGATAACCACATGAAAATTCGAGTTCTTTCATCAATATATGAGAAAATGTATGTAGCAAGAAAAACTTCGCTACTCCTCCATGTCTCATCTCTTGATAGATATTTTCATAAGTCTCATCATGGTTATCCAGTGAAGCATAGTGTTGTGACAACTCTGAAGCATGTATTGAACACCAATTAGAAATTGTTTCATCATTAAAGCTAAAGAACAATCCCTCGCCAAAACTCTGATTTGCAGGCATCACTAACACCTCATCAGGTGACTCTTTGAAAATTTTCATTCTGTTAGGATACTCGATAGTACCATCATCCTTCAATATAGGTTGTGGCATAGATACACGTGAGAAGTTAATCTGTGTACTACTCATTCCAAGTGTATTAACCTGCTGAATCTTATTGAAGTAAGGTCTAAGAGATTCAGGTAACTCAATGTCATTAAATCTTAACTTATCACTTTCATCAAGTGAGACTTGGTTATTCTGAAACACTTCATATTCAGAATAGCGATATTGTTCTCGAACATCTCCGACCTCGTCTTCTTGATTTGCTCCAAGAAATACATTTACTATTTTTTCCATCTCTTCATTTGAGACCTCATAGTCGCTATCGTCAGCTTTATCAATGAGTGTATCAATATCTATACTATCTATATAATCTTGTTCCGATGCGCCAGGATGTTTTTCAACAAATTTGGCAAACCATTTATCCTTCATCAATGAAAGAACTTTCTGCTGTTTGTCATCAAGGAAATTATCACCTTTTCTATAACAATCGGGAATGAATAAGCTACTAAAGCTCTCGGCATAATATACACTATTACTTGTTACCATTGCCCACGTCATAATAGAACGCTCATGTGTTGTCTTCTTGATACAAGCAACATGATCTCGCACACCAATTCCTTCCCAAGGTTTATCACCAGGGCATTTGGGGCGGAGGTTCATAATACCTTCAAGACTGACTCTCTTATTACAACATTTGCAACGCAAAGAACCAAAGCTTTCCGAATGACTGCGATTTTCAAGCCATTGCAACTCATGTTCTCCAGAGTCACTATTAGGACAAGGATCACCTTCGTAATGGAAAAGATCAAAGCCTTCATCATTAATATGCTTACTTTGTTCTAGTTTTGCACAAAAGTATTTATCCCATGGGATATCTGAAATATGACCATTAGGACATATTAAAACCATGGCCACTTGTTCCAAAAGACCATGTATCTTATTCTTACCATCAGGAAGCCTTGGATCTCCAAGCTTTCTATTTGTTTTGATTGAAGGGTCTCTTGGCGGAGCAAAGTATTTCAAATCTCCGCCATTACAATTCTTTGATTTCCATTCATTCATCCACCCTTCAACAGGCATAAGGTCAGATGTCTTCCTTGAATAAAACCATCTTGGGAAAACTGTTGCTGGAACAGTAAATACGCCCTCATTTAGTCCATTAGAGCTAGGATGTAGTTCTTTATATTTTACATTACTTGGGTGTTCATTAATTTCACAATAGTTACTCATACTTAAAGAAACATGAGGTATTCCAACCAGACACTTCAAGTGGCTCATGCCCTCAGTTTTCTTTAAGTAACCAACAAATCTATTGTCTTCAATAATCTCAACTCCTGTTTCATTAGAAATTTTGGTAGCATCAATAATTTCAGAACTATTATTCTTTAAATATTCAGAAACAGCTGTGACAACTCCCCATTTTGAAGAAGAAGTTGGCATAATAAAACCGCCCCATTTTGTGGCAACGATAGAGCCGACACCAGCATTGGATGATAATATTTTATATTTTCCAATGCCTTGGTTATATTGGTTAATATTTTTAATTTCCATAATTTGTTACACTAATTTTAAGTACAGCTTCTGGTTCAACTATTCTAAGAGATTGAGGGACAGTCCAAAAACTTTTATTTTTGGTATCCTCATAATCAGAAGGTGTTGTAAACAATGCAAGCTCTGATTTCTTGAATAAGTTTTTACTATAAACAAGATCCTCTGTTGAGCGTGCAACATCTACCCATTGTTCTAGGGCTTGGTCAACATATTTAATAATATACTCCTTTAACTCTTCTGTCAGCAACCCTTTCTCTATCGTTTCCAATTTGCGAGTACGTTCATATCTCTGTGTAAAATAGTCAATGACAATATTACGGATTTCTTGTTTATTGTTATCGTCTATTATTTTCTTTGCACCTGTTCTATCAGCTAACTCAATAAAAGTATGTCTTACTATTGCAGCAAGATATAAAGGCAGATACTTCTCTACAGATTTCTGAGAAAAAGGGGTAATGGATATCGGTTCTACATAATAGTATAGTTTCTCATGAAACTCCCTAAACTTTTCAAAGTGAGATACGTCACGAGATCTAAAAGGATTATGCAAAGTGATAACCAAACCCTCTTCTTTTCGTGCTACACGTGAACTAGCCTGGATATATTCAGCAATATTTCTAGGCATAGAATTCATGATGATTGTATTGAATCTACTTACATCCAAACCAACAGAAATCATGTTAGTAGCAAGTATATAATCAGGAGGAGTTGTTCCTCGTGTCCAAACATCCTTTTGCTTATGTGGTAATCTAGTTTCTAGAGTCCAGTTCTGACCAACTTCAGCAAACTTCTCATTAACCTCTTGTCCTGAAAGTCGACCAGAAAGTTCAGATTCCTTCAAATCTCCCATTGCATAAAAGCACTCAAGAAGATTTCCGTTCCTCATAACTCGTTTGAAGAGACGACGTACATATTTTGAATACTCGGTAAAAAATTGAGCATCAGTCTTACCTACTTCCTTCAGACTATTAAAATATGAGATTGTTGAATAGTAATTATCTACAGCATATTCAAATCCAGACTCGTTTATATGATCTCGTTCGAAAATAGCACGATGAACAAGTATTATCGCAGCTAACCTCATTTGTGTAGTCATCTGTGTTCTACCTGTTGGCATAATGCCCATATATTTACGCTTTGATATAAAACTAACTGCATGATCCTTTTCTTCTCTGCGATAGAAAGCAAAGAAGGAGTCATCATAATCAGTACCATTGTGAGGAAAGATATTTACATTCCTATCATACAAAGCTCGGATTTGCAACTCTGTATTTCTTGTAGTAGCTGTAGAAGATATAATTTTAGGACGCACTTTTATTAATTGTCCATTAATCTTTTCTACTCTTGTACACAGTTTATCTATCGCACATTCAAATAAACTAACCGCAGATCCCAAAGGACCTAATAGCAAATGCAACTCATCCTGAATAATCAAATCCGGAGGTAAGCAATTAATGATTTGGCCAAAAATCCTTCTTGAATCTTTTTCTCTTTCTGTTGGTTTTGTCGAAACCTTATGAGCTATTGCAGCAAATTTATCAACTGTACCAAACAGCAATGTGGGAGGTTCTTTATATATAGATTCATCACACAGACGCACAGGGAAACCATCTTCAAATGTACAAGTGTCATTTGGGTTAGAACATATAAACTTTTTTTCTCTACTAGAATATTTAAGTTTAGAACCACACCAAGGGCAACGGTCAAGAGGTATTCTTGTCTTGTTTTCGCCAGCTTCTCGATTATTCCATTTTAAGGCTTCTTCTTCAAGACTTTTATCCCCCGTTAACTTATTAGGCAAAGAATTTGCTCCAACAAACAATCCTATAGAAATTTCCTGATTTCCAAGTTCATAACCGTTCTGGTTCCATCTTCTCATTTGCTCTAAAGCAAGAATCAATCTCATTGCGCGCTGGAATTGTTGCGTTGTTAAGAGACGGAGTGTATATCTCATTATAGCAGCCACACCATTGCCTTTATCTTTGTAAGTCCTTCGTCTATGAATAATACAGAGGGCTATAAGACCAAGATATGCCTCTGTCTTACCACCACCTGTAGGGAACCACACAAGGTCTACCAGTTCGTTTCTTTTATCCCAATTAGAATCATTGGTATTTCTTACGATACCATCTAAATTGAGTAGTATAAAAGCCAACTGAAATGGACGCCATGCTGCGTGAACTCCTTCTGCAAAGATGAAATCACTTGCTTCTTCATAGAATGAAGGATCGATATCAGGATCATCTTCCAATACGATTTTCTGGTTTTCTTTTTTATTATGCCATAATTGCATGAACATTGCCGAATTCATAAGTCTGAAGCTATGCATATTTCGAGAATCTGACAATATATTCCTAATATTAAGCATCATTCGCTCCATATCCTGATTACACTTTTCAAGATTGTGAAGAGCAAACTTCACATCACTTTGCTTAGCTATTTTGCTGGCTGTAGTAGTAATCCAATTTTTATATAGTTGAACAAAGGAGATCAACCCTTTAATAATATCAGCGTCAGATGTGTCAGAATAAGTGGATAGCCACTTAAACTGCAAACAACTAGTATCATGTAAATATGGTTCTGGTATCTTTGTTTCGCCTTTTTGTATAAACTCAGCAAACTTTTTACGGGGTTCCGGCTCAATATCTGGGGTTTCGTATGTTGGAATAAATTCAGTCCAAACATGATCAACTATACCTGTTTTGGGCCAATCTACAGAACACAAATGACCGACACCATAATCTTTAATTTCTCTGTATAGGAAATTTAGGTTATGGTCATCATTAAATATATCATTATAATTAGATTGTGAATGATAAGGTATAATTTGTTTACTTGCTACATCCAACTTTATACCAAAGAATGATAGCTTATTGACATTCTCATTAACAATCGAAAAATAATCTCTAGGTGTTTCTATGAAAGGATCAGAATCATTTACAAGGAGAATCTTCAAATACAAATTTTTATCATTTATATCTTTGCTGTTTTTGGTAACCTGGACCCAGGCAGATAATGCTACTTGCAAACCTCCTTCAATTTCTTGTTTGAAGAATTTATCAAGACATTTATATTCGCTTGGTTTATATATCTGTTTAATAAGACCTGAATTTACACTAAAGTCTATGGTAGAAAGATCTATCTTGGCACTTATTTCATGAGCTTGCCAGAAACCATAGCTTTTATGATCATACAAGCCAATGAGATCATCAAAATAAGACATGAATGTCTCATACATTTCAATTTTACCAAGCCTTTCTTTTACTTCTTTTACTTCATTCTCATTTAAATAAAAAGTTGTTTCACTATCGTCATCTCCCTTCTCCTTTTCTACGTGATTAAGATATTTATTAAACAAAACTTCTCGATATGATAATAAGTATCTAAAGTTTTGTCCAATGGACAAAAATCTAGGATCAGTTACACCATCCGCATTTTGAGCAATCGATGCAGCACAACTCATGTTAATGTCGCGTAACAATTCAGGAACTTTAGCAATATCCTTTGCTGGGATTGCTTTTATTTTGAGTTTTCCATGAGAATATATGAAATACTGTTGTAGCGAAGGCGTGCTATTAAAGAAATTTTCAAATTCTTCAATATGACTAGTAATTATGACTTGAACTTTCTGTTTTTGTTCTCGTAGGACCTTCGTATAATATCGACCTGTTACTGTTATATCAATGTCGGTAGAAAGGTCAGTTCCTTCACTAACACAACAAGACAAACCTACAGTGTTGGGAAATCGCCTACTCAAGGAGTAAACATCTTCTTCATCAGAATCACTGCCAATAGCACCATTTTGTTCTGTAGTATCTGTTGCTGTAATATCATCATCTGTAGATTCTCCATTCGTAGATACTTGATTATCCTCAACAAAGATAGAGTTTGACAAAGAAGAATCATTTAATGTCACCGCTGATTTCTTTGGAAACAAAACGGCAGTACTATATATAGAACCTGGTGTAGTATTTAATACTTCACCTGCATTTTCATCAGAACTATTACATTCTAATGCAAATTTACCACAACATCCATTAGGACCTATCATCTGTTCACGAATGAAGGTTTCTAATTCGTCGCGTTTTGTATGAATAAGGTTGTTCATAAAATCGCCTTTATTGGTTTTAAATTAATTTCATTTCTAAGAATATTGACAAACAATTCGAATTCGTCATAATTACAAAAGTTCAAAAGATCATTTAGATCTGAGTTTACATACTCTTCAAATATATCGTATTTTAAATCAACAAGTAAAGTATCTGCTAAAAACTTATACATCATGCTATTAAATGCTCTTGTTCCATTTTTTGTTGCAGCTTTCTTAGAGCGCATTATGGACAAATAAGGAGATGTCAAGCCAAATCCCAAATATTCAAACAATTTACGCTGACACACTTTTTGAAGAGGTAAAATCATATTCACATTATAATCAGCCCATCTCTGAAATTGGCCAATTCGAATTTTCTCATGATCTTTTAATCCATCCATAACAACAGAATACGCAGTTTCTACTCCATCCTGTTCTATTCTCTTATTTAATAATATTTTCCATAAAGAAATCCCAGAATTTCTTTCGTCCATAGTTATCAAACCATTAGCGAAATATCTATCTCGAATAGTTTTTTCTCTGGCATCGGTTTCATCTGTTTTCCTTGCAACATAATTTTTAAATTCATTCTCTATATCGTCAAGAGTCTGCAGTTTCGTGATTTGCGATACCTGTTCATTGATTAACAAATCTGACAATTTAACCAAACAAACAATATCATTAAGTTCACAAAGTACTAATTCTGTTTCTGGTATACTGAATCTGCTGCCATCCTCAAAGGAACCCTTTAAATAATTAATTGTTCTTGAAGCACCTCGTTCGTCTGAGAAATCTGATTCGCCTGTATTATGCCTTACAGTAGGTTTTTGAGGCATAGATTGTCCAGTAAGATTGTCATTGCGAAAATCACAATCCAACAATTCATACTTTACTTTATCGTACTCATACTTATCCCATTGATACATATCGTTAAATGCGACACCCTGTATTATGTCATATATACTTTGCCCTTCTTTTGCAACAAAAGGGTCAAATGAATTAGGATATTTATAATACGGCTCTTTTACGTAATGAGGTCTATATTGAAGAACTATCACACAATCTTCTTTTATTTTATTTGCCTTATTATTTTTATCACCTTTAAGTGCGGAATAATCATAATATGAAACTGTAAGTCGGTCATTGAAACAACGTAGCGTTTTTTCCAAATGATCTCTCATCTCACGGCTTACATTTTTATCAACGACAAGAGCTAGTTTGTTGCTATTCGTCTTTTCTTTGTGGTCTTCTATAATACATTGCAATCTTGGTAATACAAAATTTTTTGCAAATTCGTATTGCCAATCAAATGAGATTTGATAATCCTCTCGTTCGTAATCCGGAAAATTTTTCTGTATGTGGTCTTGATACAACACTTGAAGCTTCTCACTCATGCAAAGACTGAACATATTACGTTCCTGGATTTTATAATCCATTTCATCTATTAGAGCACCAAGAATGTCATTAAACATTAGTTGGTCATCTTCAATGTATATATGTTTTTGTTGTGGTTCAATATGAAATAGTTGATTTGCTTCATCCTGATCAAATGTAATAAAATGACTATAAGAATACAACTCCTTACCTGTAATCATAGGGAATATCTTGCAAAGCGTATTCTTACGACTAATTACATGTTT
Source organism: Bacteroidaceae bacterium (assembly GCA_024398495.1). Classification (GTDB taxonomy): domain Bacteria; phylum Bacteroidota; class Bacteroidia; order Bacteroidales; family Bacteroidaceae; genus Prevotella. The sequence goes on from JAKSJA010000002.1 coordinate 86,683, forward strand.
TAAACAAAAAGGTCTGTTCGAGAAACAAAATATAAAGCAGTTTCTCAAACCAACATTATATGCATCGTTCCATTTTTCCAAAGCTGTTAACTCAAGGCTTTTTGATTTATCATTATTTGTATAGAAAAGGAACGCATTATCTATTGAAATAGACTGTTCTTTACGATGTTCTTTGAGTTGTTTTCTTACATCTTTTGCTTCCAAATTATGGCACATAATAAGATTCATATCTGTGAATATTTCGTCTGGTTTGCCATAAAATTCACTTATAAACTTATTCTTATCGGCTCTTGATACAGAAAGATCATTTTCGTTGCAGAAGAAGATATTTTTATGACCATCATTATCCTTACAAACATCTGCAACTTCTCTGAGTGCTGTTCTAAAATAACGCAGTCTACCTACTATAAAATCTCTTTCTTTTTTTGTTTCTTCTCCGTTGAAATAGATAATATCTGAGCATTGTTTCTTAAACTTTGCACGAACGTCATTATTATAACATAATGATAGCTTTAAAATTAGAAACTTCACCAATACCTCTCGCGCCCAGGAAGAAACAAAAGGAATGTAAATTATAGGATAAGTCACTTTATCTTCAACATTTGGCTTGCAAAGATAATAATCAATAATGGCATTCATCAAAGTCAAGAAGTGTCGAGCCTCTTCCTTTTTTGTGTGTGCCATAATCTTAATGATAGAATCAACGACAGAAGATTCTTCATTGATTAACTCTACAAAGGTTCTTTTCATAAGCATAAGTTATCTTTTGAAGATCAGTCTAACAGAAGTATTTCTAAATCATACATTGCACGGGTCATTCCAATATATAATTCAAATTTGTCGAACGTATCTCTATTGTTCATTATAAGTATAACATGTTTAGTCTCTAATCCTTTATATGACAGAATGGTAGTAAGCTGCAACTTATTGTCTGAATATGCGATATTTTCAGGTTTTAGTTCTTTTATTGATTCAATATCCGAAAGCCTATCAAATAGAACTTTGCACTTTGAATCCACCAACAAAACATATTCATTCCATTTTTTATCATTACTTTTCATTGCAGAGAGATACGACTTGATGTGCTTCACCAATTCATTTGCCCCTTTGAAATGATGTATCATAATTGCAGGATCATTGTCACGTTCTATCTGAGCTATGATTTCAAGAGATGTTTCTTTAGTTGTGCTTTTGAGTAATTTATTTGCATTCTCAACAATCTGTCTATTACTTGGAACACGTTTATTTTCGCTCAACACAAAATGAGTTCCAAATCTTGCGATATCATCGGCATAGTCATCAAGTTCTCTAAGTTCTTTTCTATAACCTTGTTCTGTATCATAGAATAATAAATATCTGCCGGTTTCTAAACCATTGGGTGTTATAGAAGTAAGAGAGTCAAGAATTGAGGATGCGCCTTTGTCAAATATATCTTGTGCCTCATCAATTATTACATAATCGTAAGGTAAGAAACCTTTCTTCTTACGTATAGTTCTTACTAAATTTTCGACTTTAGTTGATATAGTAAGCGAGTCTCTTTGAAAATCATTATATGATATATATTTTTGGTCAGGGTCCAGTTGTGACAAAAAGGATATAAATTGGTAAACCTCACAGTTATCCAATCCAACTAATTTTAGTTCATTTTTTATAGTTGCGGCAAGAAGCCTGTTCCAACATAAATATACTCCTTTTAATGTCTTGTATCGGCGAATAAAAGCCTTAGCTATTGTTGTTTTGCCAGTACCAGGACCTCCTTCTATGATGATTCGATTATTCTTTTCTAAACTTTTGAAAGTTTCGAGATTTTGAATATTTAGCCAATCTATAATGTTTTGATAACTTGTTTCAGAATAAGTATAATCAGGTTTAATGGATGCAGTCAAGCTATGTATGGCTATATCAACTTCCTCTTTGGTTAAATCTGTATAACGTAAATTCTTCTTTTCCTTGTCATATTCAATTACAGCTATACAAAAATCCGAGAATGATTCGACAGAATCTTGTTGTTGAATTGCGGACCATAATTTATAACCTAAATCTAATTTGGGATTAGGATTAGTATGTTCCATCTTTGTATGTGGAAAAGCACACACTGTATCGATGAAGATTTGCTGCTTTTTGATGATTTGATTATTAATTAAAGCATGCATATAATCACTTGCTTGATCAAAAGGAGATCGACTCATAGAGTCTCCTTTCTCAAAGTAGTAATAACCTTCATGAATACCAACTTTGCCACCTTTTACTTCGACTACAATAGCCCCTTTTTCACATACAAGAAAGAAATCAATTTGTATTTCTGATTGTTTATTGACACCTATAGGTAAGCGTAAATCATGCCAAAAATGCCATGTATAAAAACTTGATTCGCAATCTGTATATATACGGCGATACATTTCTATTTCACCATATAAAGGAGTTCCATCATTATGTTTGATGATGGTCTCCAACATATTGATATCTTTATAGTCGTGACTTATTATTGCCATAATTCTATTCCCACAATTGAGGGGTTATTAAATCGTCCATTTTATAGTTAAACATTTCAAGAAGTTCATCTCTTCTCTCTGGAAATTTATTTAATGTTTTAATTACAGATTGCAGTGGCAAGCACATTTTTACTTGTCCTTCACCATCACCATAATATCCATTGCTCAGATCTTCTTCAAACTCTTCGAATGTTTTAAGTTGTGGACGATTGGTAATACCTTTTGAGTGTTCTTCCCAGTACGATTGATTCCTGTACGCAAATTCCCAGAAGGACATCTTTTTGTAGAATTGCTGTTGATTACACCAGCGGGCTATCTGGATGTACAGGTTGGAAATCTCATACTTCTTATAATCCTCGTGACGCATTACATAACCGACACAACCGTAAGACATCAGGACTTTGATTCGTTGGAATAATTCCCAAATATCCTTATAGAATTTCTCGTGACTACGTTCCGTAAGCTTGAATCCGCAGAACAAATAGAACTTGGTTCCTTTTTTCGGATTGTAATGCTTCCAAATTTTAAGGGCACGTTCTATCAATTCTCGATCTTTCCAATTGTCGAAGGCGAAGATGAAATCGCCATGATACTTAGATTGTGAAAGCATTTGCGCAATCAGTTCGCCATCTGGACTTTGTGCCAACATACGTTCGTCAAGCCCTTGGCGGAATTGGAATGGACGTTTCGTGTCTATCAGTTCCTGAAGAAGTGGCTCCCAAATGGAACGGTCGGCTGCTAGGAAGTTGTCATCCCACAGATAGATGTATGGACGTACCAGACGACCTCGTTCATCACGCTCGTTGTCGAGAAAACATTCAAGTTTAGAGTATTGGCAAACCTGTTTCTCCAGTTTGTTGATACAGAATGGGCAATGACGCACACAACCACGAGTCAGGAATCCGATGGAGTATTTTTGATAATCCTTGTACTTGGCACGCTTGAATCCTGCCTTTACCTGTTGATCAACGAAAGCATCATAAAGGTGATAGTATGGCATCTGACGAGCCATGTCGATGCCTTTTGCCTTATGTCCTCCATGATGGTTGTCAAGCGTGTTCAGATATTCATCATGATCGAGACGGAAGAAATCTTCATTACGTTTCTTGCGGTATTCCTTTACATTCGTTTCATTGGCATAAAATCCAGTTCCACCAATATGGAACTTTGCTTCGTCTGCTGTACCAATCGCCTTGGTATAGAACTCGGGGAGCTCTGTAAAAGTGAATACCCTGGATAAGAAAATATGCTCGTACCTTTCAATATTTGCATTTGAATCAAGAATCAGTTCAAAGAGAATATGATTGTCAAACAAGAACCCCGCAATCTTCATAAGCACAAGATTAGGGTGGCGCGTACCATTATCAAGCAAGTCTGCGTCACACAAGCCTATACATTTATACATTGGGGGAACTCTGAGTGCTTTCATCATGCAACTTCTTTAAATAATTCGTTATAATTCTCATAATTCGGTAGACAAAGCAGCAAACAGTCATCAACCAATACTAGCAGGTCTTTTGGCTGTGACCATCTGACAAACTCGTTAAAGCCAATATGCGAATTGCTATAGCCAATCACATCTTCAGGTCTTACAACCTTCATGGATTGCGAATGTTTGATGGCATGTTTCATGTCATTCACTTCTGCTTCATCGTGCTCGTCATCATACATGCTCGTTTCGGGTTGTGTAAATGTTATCAGCCCATCCACGAACTGGAAGGCTATCTGTTCTTTCTCTATGTATGCCAAGAGTCTTTGGCGGGATATTGTTGTGGCCATTTCGTGGAATTATTTCTCTATCTCTGCCTCCAACTCATCAATGCTTGGCAACGTATCATTGAAGTTCTCTGGCAGAATTTGTATGCCCTCGTATGCTGTGATGGCTATAGGTTGGTTGTAACCCTCAAGGCAGTATTGAGCAAAGACATTGTTCTTGCTGCGGCAGATGAGAAGACCAATGGTAGGTCGGTCAATCTCGTCTTTTAGTATGTGGTTGACCAGAGACATGTAGCCAGACAGCTGGCCGAGATAGGACGATTCAAACTCTGTCACTTTAACCTCCACAACAACGTAGGCATGTAACTTGGTATTGTAGAACAAGAGGTCAGAGAACTGCTCCTTGCCAGCAACAGATAGTAGGTATTCGTTTCGGATATAGGCGAATCCCGTTCCGAGCGACATCAGCAGGTCGTTGACGTGACGCACAAGGGCTTGTTTCAGCGTGTGCTCATCATACTTTGCCTTCAACTTCAGGAACGACATGTTCAATGGGTCACTTATCATTTCGGTAGCAAGGTCGCCCATTGGATAAGGCATAGTAGCAGGAAAGTTGTTGACCGACTTTCCCTGCCGTTCGTATAGACCATTGTCCTTGCCCTTATCGCCCATCATGTTCTCCAGCACGGCCCTTGACCAACTATTCTCCAACGTCTTGGCTGCATAGAACAATGCCTTCATCGGTTCGTTCTCGTATCTGTCGAGGATGGCTTTGTGATGTCCCCAAGGAATGGCAAAAATATTAAGTGGAAGCAAGCCTTTTTCTGCTATAGTATGCAAAGGCTTAAATATTTCCCCAACTTGGGGAACAATTTGCAAATCTCCATTTTGAGGTGCAGCCTTCAAGCTATGACGAATTAGTTCCCCAACTTGGGGAACTTTTTCAAATAGCTGATTATAAAGAAGATAAAACCTCTTGCAATAATAAAGATTTCCTGGTGTAAGACCCTTGGCTTCGTCAATCGCAAGACGCAGGTCTTCGCTCAGCTGCTTGATGACAGATTCGCCCCACCGTTCCTCTACGTGCATCTCGCAGATGTCACGACCAAGGCTCCAGTAAAACTCAATCTTACTGGAATTGACCTGCACAGCTGCCTTTATCTGCTGCTGACGGAATCGCTTTTCGATGTCGCAAATCCATTGTTTGTACTCAGGATCGATTATCGCTAATTGAATATTGCTCATATCTTGAATTTGTCTGTTGAACTGAGTTGTTGTTTTGTTGCTTTTGCTAATGTTGTGAATAGTGGTGCGTAACCGTGTTTGTCGTAAACGGGAGTGCCAAGGTCAATGGCCTGGTTGAAATGTCCAACGCAAAAATCAACACGTTTTACACCAACGTTAGTGATAATGCCTTGTAGTCCTTCTGTAAACTTGACGTCAATATTATCGTATATGCGAGCCATTGTAAGTAAATCAAATAACTCCCCACCAGTGTGTTGTCAGGCGACCAAACCTTTTGCTACACTGCTAGAGGGTCCTTTAGGCTTTCATAAGTGCTTTGACAACAAATGCGTGCGCACATGTACGCTCGCAATGCACTGCCAAAGTTACAAATAATTTCCAATAAACAAAAAACTTTCTGGAAAATGCAAATTTTCTCAAAAAGCCTCAAGTTGTCACTAAATGGGGTTATGTTATTGAAATATAATTTGTTACAAGGTGACGGGTTGTTGCCAACCCATCACTAAGTCGTCACTAACCCGTCACTTTTCATTTATGCTGACTGTCTCGGCACTATATAATATACACTGCCGGTATTCAGATGTTTGTTCTTGAAATTATGCGATTTCAACAGTATTCCCAGTTGGATATTCAGACTCTTGTTTTTGTCAAAAGAAATCTCTGCGCTCTCTGCGAGAACAAAAAACCAAACAAAAGAAGTCGGGTGCAAGCGTGCACCTGACTTCTTTGTTTGGCTATCTTCTGACTTTTTGTCTCTTATCTAACAAGGACTTTAACGGTCTTTTTGCCAATGCGTACTGAATCATGCGAAACACCAGACTGCATCATGCTACCTACCTAATGTGGCAATGAGCCCGACCTGTCGTGGAGATATGCGACACCAGACGTGAGGATGCGTGCAACCTGATGTGGGGATGTGCATCACCTGACGTGGGGTTAAGACCTACCTGACCTATCGTTAAGACCTGCCTGACTTGTCATGTAGAATCACCATTGTTGTCGGGCAGACCTACCATGTGGGCAAGTTAGAATCAAACTCTGTGAGACGTAGATGTGACTTGCCTTTATGTCGGATGTACGCATCGCATAGTTTGGTTGCACTCGTCACAAAGATTGTTTGTGCGTGTCAAAAAGAAGTGACAAACTCGTCATAAAGAAATGGTCAACTCTTCATAAAGAATTGCCCAACACTTCATAAAGTTTTTAGTAACTCTTCACGTAGTTTTACCCACATCTTCATAAAGAATTTGTCAACGCGTCATTTTGATAATATCTTCACGTGGTTTTGACAAAAACTATATGAAGTGTTGAAATCGAAATCTGCTCGCAAGGTGTTAAGTCTCTCGCAGAGCAAAATTTATAGTTCTATGAACTTCCGTGAATAATCACAGCCACAATAATGTGAATACATTTACTATTGGTGTCTGTTCTTCTTCACGACTGCTGACGCAGTATCATAAATTTTGTACGCAGAGGGCAGAGGCGCAACTTTCAGTTGCTACGCAGAGTTTTTGGTATCGGACAACATAGACATTCTTTACACGAGTTCTTGTGTCAATGATAAAGTCAACTTGGTACATTCATACTTCTAACTAAGTACACTCGTACTTTCAACTAACTACACACAAACTTCCAACAATGCACATTCGTATTTTCAATAGTGGTTGGTCGTACTTCCAACTATGCACATTCGTATTTCCAACAATGTACACTCGTATTTCCATTTTTGGTTGCACACATCAGCAATTGCGGTTGCGCACATCACCAATTGCGGTTACTTACATCTGCAATTGCAGTGGCTGACATCAACATTTACGGTTGCTGACATCATCAATTATGGTAGATTAAAAGGTTGGGGGAAGACTCTTTTATTTCTTCAATTCCTGCTGATATATCCGTGCTTCGTTGC
>JAKSJA010000020.1 GCA_024398495.1 Bacteroidaceae bacterium
CCTGATTTCTTATTCTATCCAAGTCCTATTTCATAGTCCTTCGGAATTTCTACGCGGAGAGCAGAGACGCAAGCCCTGCTTGCTGCGCAGAGATTTAATTTCCCCTGTTATCTGGTTTTCTAATTTTCTAATTTCCTGAGTTCCTAATTGTCTAAGTTTCAGAATTTCCCTCCTCAAAGAGGAGTCTCTCTGCGTAGCACCTATAAGGTGCGCCTCTGCCCTCTGCGTACAAAATTCATGAGACTGCTTCAGCAGTCGTGAAGGAGTACAGACATCAAGCGTAAATTTATTTACAGATTGTGGCTGTAATGCTTCACGGAAGTTCAAAAAACTTTGAATTTTGCTCTGCGAGAGGCTTATTTTCATTTGCGAGAGGCTTATTTTCATTTGCGAGAGGTTCATAATCATTTGCGAGAGAGTTTAGAGTTTGACGTGGCGACCATGTTTCTTATGTCTGCCATCTTATCTGCATACATCTCAAACAGTTTCCTACCGTTTATCTGCAACTGTTCTGCGGTGAAAGAGTTATTATAAACCCTCATTCCTCCCGGTGACAATGAGAAGAATGAAGCATCATACCATCCGACTTGCAAGCCTGCAAGCCATGCGCGGCAACACATCTCATAGTCATCACATTGAAATGGTGCAAAAGTCTGGTCTATATGTTTTAATTTCTCAAGCATCAACGGCTTGTTTATCCATTCTGGAGCCCTGTTTATGGTAGGCACGAAACGGAAGTCCTTACCAGAATCGCCGATGACATCCGAACTGCCATCGTAGCCTTTGTCACTGAACTTCAAATCACGCGCGCCCTTGCCTCCAAGGATAACCATGCGAGGATATTTTCGCATCAGTTGCAGTCCTTCCGTCACCCAATCGAGAGTGTGGAAATCGTCATCATCCTGCATCAGCACTACATAATCAGCGTTGGCGAAACGGATTGCCTTGTCGTAAGTGGATATCTCAAACAGGTCATTTGCATGTATGACAAATTCGTTTGCACCAGTAAGTGAAGAGAACAGACGTTTTGAGTGCTCCATACTGCTACCGTCATCGATGACAATGATTTCGGACTTCGGTACGTTACGCAACTTCTCTACGACATGGAGTATCTGCAGGCTTTTGTTATGGCACTCCAAGACAAAGGACACTTCTGGCTGACAGTCATATCCTTTTGCTGTCCACCATGCATGGGATTTCTTCTTGCCTCCCATACCACTGCGTTTCAATAACGACAAGCGTAGTTTATCTATCAACAATGCTAATGCCATGTTTAGTTGTTTATTTCTCTTTTTTGTTTCTCGCTGTTTTGTTTCTCGCAGAGGAATCATCGTTTTGCTTCACAAAATTTGTGTAGTCTCTTAAAAGCCCATCATCAAACAAGTTTGCCATTGTCTTTTAATAGACTCCACGCACTGGCATAGCAGTGCCGATGATTCTACGCAGAGAGCAGAGAGCAATCTATGATTGCTACGCAGAGTTTTTGAGACAATAGTGTAAGTTTGGGTGTTGACTATATCATTTGTAAATTGTATTTTCCTCTGCGCAGCAAGCAGGGCTTGCGCCTCTGCCCTCTGCGTAATGAAATACGTTGCACAAAGTGCATAGCGGAATGCGATGGTCACAACAAAGTTTACTTTGGATGTGAGCAATCCGCATTTTGCGGAAATTGATGGAGTCAATTCGTATTTCATCTCTGCGAGAGACTTAAAAATTTTACTCTGCGAGAGGATTATTTTCATTTGCGAGAGGTTTAATTTCATTTACGCGAGGTTCAATTATCAATAATATTTCTTTCCTTTTACAAAAATCCTTAATCTGTTTTTCACAGCATTCCAGATGAATTTCATATTGCCGTATCGCAAGTTGAGCAGCAACTCCTCCATAGAATAACGGATTTTTATCCACGGATGTCCCCATGCATTGCGTTTATAGAGACGTTTTTTATAATCCGTCTTTTCCTCAACCTCAGCAGGATGTTTCAATGGAAAATCTATTTCAAACCGTTTCATTGTAAACATCTTCCTTAAATTTCGCGGCATACATTGGAGACTTCCTGCAAAATGGGTGGATTCCGCAGCTGCATTGCCAAGATTATTTATCATATTCACCTTCGGCATGATAGCAAGACCATCATGCAATGTCTTGTAAGCCCAGAAGATTGTTTCGTAATAAGCTTTACCAGAAGCCCGATGAGCCCGACACATCTCAATCATATCCTTGCGCAAGTGGCGTCTTTCAACAACATCGTTGATCTTTGCCATCTGCTCTGCATCGTCAAGGAAAGTGTAATGTTCGTCCCAGTTATTGACAACTCTTGCCCAACTTGCCCAGCCCCATATTGAGAAAGCAGATGTGAAGAAATAGCTGTCGTCTGTGTCTGTACTCGTTTCATCAGTATTGAACCCAGAAATCATAACAACACGTTCATCATGTTCATATCTGTCAAGCATCTCTTTGCAGAAACGGAAAAATGATACAGAAGGGATGTCGTCATCTTCTAAGACAACACACTTGTCCGACATCGAGAATGCCCATCGCTGTGAAATAAACTCTGATGGGTCACACCCGAAGTTTTCTGTTTGATACAACCTCTGGACATCACACTCCCAGTCTATATCGTCCACGATTTTCCGACAGGCTTCTATGCCTGCCATATCCTTTTCTCCCCTCGGACCATCCTGATATAAATACAGATGCGATGGGCGTGCCTTTTTGACCTCAGCAAAGACCTTTGCCAATGGTTCCGGACGATTGAAAAACAGAATCAATACCGCTATGTCAATATCTGATTTATACATCTATCTCATTTATTTTCTCTTCCAAACAGATATTTCTTCAAGAAAGGAGATATGCGCAAGATGTTGGAAGTCAGCACGCAGAATCCTATCACTATCGCTGCCACGACAAACGATGCCGTTATGTCCATGACAAAGTTATGTCGGTGTGTATCGAAATACTGTCCTATTTCCGGCAGATATGGTATAAACAGGAAGTGTAGCAGATAGATATCCAACGTGCGAGTACCTATGTATTGCAATAAGCGGCCGAGACGTGTCTCCTTTGAAAAACTCTTCTGGTAATAACGGAAAAACAAAAACGTCAATGTCAATAACGAATACATGGCTATCGTACGCGACAGGTTTGTCCATTCCATTTTAAGAAGGTGCAATTTCATACACTCCATTGATGAAACGAAGGCAATGAGAAGGATTGCCAAATAGAATCCCGGCTTTTCATATAATTTCTCAAATTTATTCCAATAACGATGGACTATGTTTCCATAAATAAAAAACTGGAAATACATCATTAACTGGATAAGACTTGAATCATAAAGAAAACCTTCTTTTGGGGCCTTATTACCATATGCATACCAGAAATAATGTGGTTGATATATGGTTTCGTATGCTCCAATGCTCAACAGCCATAGTATGCAAATAGGTATAAATGTCTTCTTGCTGAAACGATATTCAATAAAAGTAAAGACATAATACACTATGAACATATAAAGCAGTACCAGAGTAAACCAATATCCCCCTTTTGTCGGCGAATGGAACTTTTCAACAATCGCACCACTTATATCGGAAGGGCACAATATTATTATTGACACAAAGAAGAATACTATTGTAGGAACAATCTGGATACGTATCTTTTTTGCTGTCATGGAATAAAACTCACGGAAACTCCAAGTAGCATTGACCTTGTATGCAAGGAAACCACTTATGAAGAAAAATAACGGCATCCTGAACAAGACAAGGAAAGGCATGGAAGATGATAACTTTGGAGTTTCGCCAAAACCTTGCAACGCAACATGGTAAGCAACTACCAGAATCATCGTAAAACCACGCATGGCATCAATCCATTCCAGACGTGGTTTCTTTGTTATGTTGTTCGTTTGTTCCACACAATATAGACGTTAGTCTATGCAAAGTTAAAATAAAAAAGTAACTTAAACTAATTTTTATTGATTTTTCGTATCTTTGCAAGTGCCAACAGAATAGAGACATACTATTCAACAATGAAACCATAACACATAACGCATATCACACATCATGCAATACACAGACTCAGAACTAACTCATTTACATCAGACGCTTTACGAAATACTTGCAGAGGTGGTACGTGTATGTGACAAACACAACATTCATTATTTCATCACAGGCGGGACTGCCATAGGAGCATATTTCTGGAAGAAGATACTACCTTGGGATGATGACATCGACATAGGTATGTTTCGTTCTGATTATGAGAAATTCATTAAGATAGCGCCAAAGGAACTTGGAAAAGATTTCTTTCTGCAAACCCCCGAAAGTGATCCTCATGTTCCATTCTTTTTCATAAAGGTGCGGATGAATGGTACTGAATTTTGTGAATCTACATTTCAGCATATAGATATGCACCAAGGAATGTATGTTGACATTTTCCCATTTGACAAAATTCCTAATCATCACTTTCTGGAAAAAATACAACACGATATCTTTTTTTTCCTTAATGGGCTATTCATAGCGAAAGAAATATGGCAATGGAAGTATTGCGGGCACTGTGACACAGAAACCCCTCGTCCTCGTGGCTTTATTCCTTGTCTCATGACAAGGCTGTTGATTACAATTTTCTCAAAAAAATTCATTTTCCGAATTATGCAAAAAACACAGATGTTTTTCAATGGTTGCGAGAGATTGACCTATTGCAAAAATATCATAACGAAAAATGAGAAAGTACTCATTGATGATATTCTCCATCCACAAACAGTTCAACTTGGGGACTTACATGTCAATGCTGCAAGAGATCTTCTTGCATACTTAACGAATCATTATGGGAAAGTACAGAAAGACATACCTGCAGAGATGAGAACGAATCATCGCCCTGACCACCTTAAATTTAAGGATTAACAAGTTCAGAAAAAGCAATTCAAGAAAGCTCTAACCTCTAACCTCTAACCTCTAACCTCTCAGCTCCTAAACGACTTGAGTTATACATCTCAATATATCGTCTGGCAACAACTGCCTCAGCATAGTTTTCCATTACTTTGGTGCGTGCATTCTCACACAGACACTCTTTGTCCATATTCTCCAGCACCCACGTTATGCCTTCCGCAAGGTCTTGGGCATTACGATAGTCTGCCACGTAGCCATTTCTCTTATGGTCTATCATCTCTGGTATACCTCCAGTATTGAAACCTACGCATGGTGTTCCACACGACATGGCTTCCATGATGGTATTTGGCAAATTATCCTGCATGGAAGGGGTGACAAAGACATCGGCTGCATTATACACATCTGCCATATCCTTTTCGTTGCTGACATAATTGAGACAATATATCGGCATTGACAATATATCCTTATATATTTCAGCCTTCCCTCCGAGAATGACGACAGCATATTCACATTTCTGCAAGTATTGGCAGGCATCAATGAGATAGTTCATTCCCTTGCGGGTATCTGTCGTCTTCATCGAACAGAACAGAATAAGTTTTTTATCCAACGGAAGATGGAGTTTCTTCCTCACTTCATTCTTGTTCAACGGTTTGAAGGTGTCTGTATCTATCGCATTAGGGATATTGGTTATAAGATTTCCTGCCAACAGACCGCTCTTTCTCGCCATGTCCGCCATCCACTGGCTGCATCCTACAAAACGTATATTTGCATTTCTGAAAAGCATTTTCTTCTTTTCAAAATATGTTGCCGACAGGTCATTATGTCCCCGACATATCAATTGTGGGCAGTCACAGCAACCTTTCCAATACTTTTCACAACCATTTGCATAATGACACACGCCAGTAAATGCCCACATATCATGCATAGTCCATATTATCGGTTTGCCACTTTTCAATATCCTTTTCAGTACTGCCAATGACAAAAAACCTTGATTTATCCAATGAAGATGAATGATGTCTGCGTCCTTAAACTCTTTCATATCAGTCACATCCTCCCCATAATTGGCTATAGAAACATCAAAAAGTCCTTTTCTTTTGAAACCGTTGTGCATCCATATCACAAAACGTTCAAAATAAAAAGCAGGAAACTTTTTCTTCCTTGTCAGCATACGGCAATATATGTCCGGCTGCTTGTTCAAGGCATTCATCAAGCGGCTTGCAGCAATGGCAGCACCGCCAACGCGGTCAGAAGTATTTAATATCAGAACATTCATCACAACAACTCCGGCAACTGAAACAGTTTTGTTCCGTTACTACCCTTTATCAATATGTTATACCCTTTCGGTTTATCCTCACTTATCGCATTCTTTACATCTTCCACATCTTTAAACTTACGGTATCTGCAATCCGTTTTGCTAAAGGCATCACCAACGAGCCATACCAAAGCAGAATTGAGTGAATCATTTTGAGCGATGAAATCAACAATTTTTTGATGTTCTGCATCACTAATATCTCCCAGTTCGCGCATCTCACCAAGAATAAGCATTTTATTGTCCACTTTCATGTCACAAAAGTTTTTCAATGCAGCCATCATACTGGTAGGATTTGCATTGTAAGTATCGATTATCAACGTATTATCTTCCGTCTTTTGCAACTGAGAGCGATTGTTGGAAGGTGTATATTCTTCCAAAGCCATACAAATATCATCACCGCTGACATCAAAATATCTTCCTATTGTAGCAGCGGCAAGACAATTACAAAGATTATAGCTACCTATAAGATGAGTGTTTATTTCTCTGCCTTCATATTTCATTCTCAGGAATGGGTCACATGCAATTACCCGTCCATTATTTCCATACTTTATCTGATGCAAACCATCGGCAATATTCGTAAGATATTCATTTGTCTCATCTATAAATATTGGGCATGGTTTTTCGGCAGTACTATGCTGACGGAGATAATCATATAGTTCCCCTTTAGTTTTTATCACTCCTTCAAAACTTCCAAAACCTTCAATATGAGCCTTGCCCACATTCGTTATGATACCAAAATCAGGCTCAACAATATTGACCAATGTTTTTATTTCACCCGGATGATTTGCCCCCATTTCAACGACAGCGAACTCATGTTCCGATTTCAGCTGCAACAATGTTTTCGGCACGCCTATATGATTATTGAAATTACCTTGTGTATAGAGGATGTTATACTTACGGGAGAGAACAGCAGCAATAAGTTCCTTTGTTGTAGTCTTACCGTTCGTTCCGGTAATACCTATGATTTTCGTGCCAAGTTGGCGTCTGTGATAATTCGCCAGGTTCTGCAGAGTGGCTAAAACGTCATCAACCAAAATCATCCTATCATCGCTGTGGTTTTGCAGAACTTGCTTATCATCTACAACAGCATAACTGCATCCTTTTTCAAGTGCAATGGCAGCATATTGATTCCCATCAAAACTAGCTCCTTTCAGTGCAAAGAACATGCTTCCTGTCGGACATTCACGGCTGTCAGTGGTAATAATAGGATTATTCTGAAACAGTTTATATAAATCTGAAATCTGCATACTTTTGTTCATGTTATATTTTCCGCGACAAATTTAATAAATAATAAATAATTATTTCTTATCTTTGCAAGGAAATATGGTGAGAGAAGACAAACTGCAGATAATGGGGATACTCAATGTCACACCCGACTCCTTTTATCCAGAATCCAGGAAACAGACGGAGAAGGAGATAGGAGTTCGTGCAGAGGAGATCTTTGAACATGGTGGCGACATCATAGATGTGGGGGCTGTTTCCACACGTCCAGGAGCATCAACCATATCTGAAGAAGAGGAAGAAAAACGTTTGACATTGGCTTTAAATATCATAAGGAGCATAAAAAATGATGCCGTCATATCCGTCGATACGACACGGGCATCCATAGCACGTTTCGTTGTGGAAGAGATGGGAGTTTCCATAATCAACGACATTAGTGGAGGACAGGACAACAAAATGTTTACAACAATATCAGCACTTCACATTCCATACATATTGACATCTAATTCTGCTGACATCAAAGCCATAAAAAGTGATTTTGAGAAAAACATCACTCTGTTAAATCAATATGGGCATGATTCCATCATTCTTGACCCAGGGTTCGGCTTTGGCAAGACATTGGAAGACAATTTTCATATTCTTAACAATATGGAAGATTTACATACTTTCGGCTTACCTATCCTCGTTGGACTGTCACGTAAGTCTATGATTTACAACACACTCCATTGCACACCGAATGAGGCGCTAAACGGTACAACCGTTCTCAACACCATTGCATTATGCAAAGGGGCATCTATACTGCGTGTGCATGACGTCAGGGAGGCTGCCGAAGTCATAAAATTGTATCAACATTTATAAAATCACGACTATGTTTGCATTCTGGGATTTCACGGTACTGGACATTATAGACATCTTTTGCGTAGCATTATTGCTGTTCTATGTTTACAACAAGATGCGCAAGTCACGTGCCCTCAATATTTTCATAGGAATAATAATCTTCATCATTATTTGGATTATTGTATCTCATGTACTACAGATGCCTTTGATGGGGTCATTGCTTGATAAGTTGACGAGTGTCGGATTGATTGCAATCATAGTCATCTTCCAAGATGAAATACGACATTTCTTCTATACATTGGGAGCATCACAGAATGGGTTGAAAAAATTCCTGCACAACAATCACCAAAAGTCATCTGACAAGAAAAGGAAAGATGAGATTATGGCTCTTGTCATAGCATGCAGGAATATGTCCAGAAGTAAAACCGGTGCACTGATAGTCTTGGAACGCAACGTGCGTTTGGATGAATTTATCAACTCCGGAGAGAAATTCAATGCAGAAATAAACCAACGTCTTATCGAAAACATTTTTTTCAAAAATTCGCCACTTCATGACGGAGCATTGATAATTAGCAATAAACGTATCAAAGCTGCCAGTTGCATACTTCCTGTATCCCATAGCACAAACATTCCTAAAAATTTCGGCTTGCGACATCGTTCTGCCCTCGGTATATCTGAAATCTCAGATGCTGTTGTCATCGTGGTATCAGAAGAAACCGGTTTTATCACCGTTGCAATGGAAGATAAATTCATCGTTAAACTTACTGATGAAGAATTGGAAAGCCTGCTTGACAAAGAACTCATGTAAATTATGTCTTAACTAAAATACAACACATTATGGATTTATTACAATCAATCATCAATCGTGCGAAAAGCAACAAACAACGTATCGTTCTCCCCGAAGCGGAAGAAGAACGTACCTTGAAAGCCGCCGATAAAGTTCTCGCCGACGATATTGCCGACCTCATACTCATTGGTAACCCAGGAAAGGTACATGCGCTTGCAGACAACTGTGGGCTACATAACATAGACAAAGCCACACTTATTGACCCTGAGAATTTCAATAAGAGTGAGGAATATGCTGAAAAACTCGCAGAACTGCGCAAAAGTAAAGGCATGACCATTGAAGAGGCACGCAAGTTAATAAAGAATCCTCTTTATCTGGGATGCATGATAATCAAAAATGGTGATGCTGACGGTCAGATTTCCGGAGCATTAAGCACTACCGGTGAAACTCTGCGTCCTGCATTGCAGATTATCAAGACTGCACCAGGCATCACGTGTGTCAGCGGAGCCATGTTGCTCATCACAAACCAACCGCAATATGGAGAAAATGGAATCGTTGTAGTCGCAGATGTGGCAGTGACGCCAATGCCTGACGCTGATCAGTTGGCACAGATTGCGGTATGCACTGCACAGACAGCCAAGAGTGTGGCTGGTTTCACAGAGCCACGTGTAGCCATGATGAGTTTCTCTACGAAAGGAAGTGCAAAACATGAAGTCGTAGATAAAGTCGTAGAAGCAACAAAACTGGCAAAAGAGAAAGATCCTTCATTAAAGGTTGACGGAGAGTTGCAGGCAGATGCTTCTCTTGTACCGTCAGTAGGTTCAAGCAAAGCACCGGGCAGCGATATTGCAGGCAAGGCAAATGTTCTTGTATTCCCTAACCTTGAAGCAGGAAACATAGGATACAAACTCGTACAGCGTCTTGGGGGTGCAGAAGCGCTTGGTCCGATACTGCAAGGTATCGCACGACCTGTCAACGACCTCTCACGTGGATGTTCCGTTGACGACATATATAAGATGGTAGCAATAACAGCCTGTCAAGCACAGGATGCAAAATAAAGATAAACAATGAAGATTTTAGTATTAAACTGTGGCAGTTCATCCATAAAATACAAACTGTACAATATGGACAACCAGTCAGTAATGGCGGCTGGTGGCATAGAAAGAGTTGGAATGCCCGATTCTTTCAATCTCGTAAAACTTCCTGACGGAAGCAAGAAAAAACTCATGCACAACATTCCAGAGCATACTGAAGGTATCAAATTTATTTTCGAGTGTCTTACCGATTCGGAGATTGGTGCAATCAAAGACCTCAAAGAAATAGATGCTGTCGGTCATCGTGTAGTTCACGGTGGAGAGAAATTCAGTCAGAGCGTGCTCATTACTGATGATGTCATCAAACAAGTTAAGGAATGTACAGACCTCGCACCGCTTCACAATCCTGCAAACCTCAAGGGTATCGCTGCTGTCAGCAAACTCATGCCGGGACTCCCACAGGTAGGTGTCTTTGACACGGCTTTCCATCAGACAATGCCTGACTTTGCATATATGTATGCAGTTCCTTATGACATGTATGAGAAATATGGAGTGCGTCGCTATGGATTCCATGGAACATCACATCGTTACGTATCGGCACGTGCATGTGAATTTCTTGGTGTCAAGGCAGAAGAAAAAAGAGTCATCACATGCCACATCGGCAATGGTGGTTCTCTTGCTGCTGTCAAGTTTGGCAAATGCATGGACACATCCATGGGACTCACACCACTTGAAGGTCTTATGATGGGTACACGCAGTGGCGACATTGATGGTGGAGCCATCACATTCATCGCAGAAAAGGAACATCTTGACATAAACGGCATATCAACACTTCTCAATAAGAAAAGCGGTCTTCTCGGCATTTCAGGACTGTCATCCGACATGCGTGACGTAACGGATGCGGCTAACAACGGCGACAAGAAAGCACAGCTTGCTCTCGACATGTATTTCTACCGAATAAAGAAATATATCGGTGCATACGCAGCAGCCATGGGTGGTGTTGACATCATCGTCTTCACAGCCGGTGTAGGCGAAAACCAAACCGTCATGCGTGAGACTATATGCAGCAACATGGAATGGATGGGTATCAAGTTGGACAACAAGAAAAACGCCACCATTCACGGCGAGGAAGCCATCCTATCAACATCAGATTCAAAGGTGACCGTAGTATGCATACCTACTGACGAAGAACTGGTGATAGCACAGGACACTCTCGCCCTCACTAAGCATTAAGCCATGCTTATACGAAGACTGATAAGGAAGATTAAAGGTATTGGGCACCGATGGGGATTCGGTGTCCAGTCGCCTTTTGCATATCAGTTCACAAAGATGCTGTTCAGCAAGCCACGCAGAAAATATAGTAGAAATACATCTAAAAACATCATCACGCGCATTCTGCAATGGCAGGAAAGCAATCATCATAATACCGTTGTCACGGATATTGATGAACGTTCAAAGATAGAGAACAGCATTGACAACATGGATGATGATACACTACTAATTATAAGAGGTATATACCGCGACAAGTCATCGTACCGCTACTGGAAAGAATTACTCCTGCGGGAGAAGATACGGATATCCTTCGACCTCTACTATGTGGGAGTGATATCCATTCGCCACGGACTGTCGAAACATAATTACATCATAAATTATTAAACCGTATAACCGTATAACCGCATAACCTTTCAAACCATGCCCATCTATACAAAAACAGGAGACAAAGGAGAAACCAGTCTTGCCGACGGCAGAAGAGTGCGCAAATGCTGCACACGAGTAGAGGCCTACGGCACCATCGACGAGTTGTCATCACACATAGGACTTCTTATAGCGAAGATGAAGGAAAGTAATGCCCCTGACGTTACCGCAATTATCCCCGATTTAATCGGCATACAGAATGATTTGTTCAACGTCAGTAGCGAACTGGCAGGAGTGCATACTACAGGCTATGGCGAGGCAATAAAAAAGTTAGAACACCACATTGACGATATAAGTCTCAATCTCCCTACCCTTCATGAGTTCATACTGCCAGGAGGTACTGAATGTGCAGCCACAGCCCATATATGCCGTACCGTATGCCGCAGAGCAGAACGTTGCATCATCATATTGACAGAAACAGAAACAATAGACGAAAACATCATCATCTATATCAACCGCCTCAGCGATTATCTGTTCATGTTAGCGAAAAAGTTGAATTTTATCGCCGGCGTCAAAGAAAATACATGGCAAAAAACTTGCAAATAATTTTTTATTTACTAATTTTGCCGCCTAATATGATGCAGTCATTGACTGTTTACCGCTAAAAATTAAAAAAATTATATATTATGTACTGGACACTTGAATTAGCATCAAAACTTGAAGATGCACCATGGCCTGCAACGAAAGAAGAGCTGATAGACTATGCAACTCGTTCAGGTGCACCTATGGAAGTTCTCGAGAACCTCAGAGAGATAGAAGATGAAGGCGACATATACGAGAGCATTGAAGATATATGGCCTGACTATCCTACAAAAGAAGATTTTCTGTTTAACGAGGACGAATACTAGTTTCTTAGAACGACTTCTCCGACCTTATTGTAAAAGTATAGAGCAAACTTTTTTTGTTTGTACTATGGGGTGTGTCTTTTCTCCATCTATACTTTATAATTTTTAATAACACGTTTTCTATTGCATCGTCAAAATATGGAGTTTCATTGTTAAAATAATGAAATAAAATGCGATAAAATACGTTATGTATTTGTGTTCGGACGCAAATTATGTTTATCATTGTTATGCTGCCTGTCGGCGACAGGGGTGTGGGCGCAGTACGATGCGGCTTTCGCACAGTATTGGTCTGTCCAGCCATTCTATAATCCTGCCTCCGTAGGAAAGGATCCAAAATTGAACATTGTCGGTGCTTATAATATGTCTTTGACTGGATTTACCCATAACCCGAAGACAATGTATATCGGTGCGGATATGCCTGTAAGAATACTCAAATCTTATCATGGTGTCGGCATAGGAATCGTCAACGACCAAATAGGTCTGTTTCGTCATCAGAATATTCAGGCACAGTTTGCTGCTACCGTACATTTGTTTGGTGGCGATTTGAAGATTGGTGGACAAGTGGGATTGATAAACGAAAATTTTGAAGGGTCAAAACTTGACCTTGATGATGCTGACGACCCTGCTTTTATCAAATCCGACCAGACAGGCAGTTCTCTTGACTTATCCGCTGGTATCTATTACAAACATCGAAATTTTTATGTGGGAGCATCTGCCAAACATCTTAATTCCCCAATGGTAGAACTGGGTGAACAAAACCAGATTGACATCGGAATGTCATATTATTTTCTCGGTGGGTGCAATATAAAGACAAATATTCCGTTTGTAAGTATACAACCGTCGTGTATATTGCGTACCGACATGTCGGCATATAAGGCTGACATTACCGTCAGAGGCACATACACAAAGGATGGCAAACGTCTGGAGGCTGGTGTATCATACAGTCCGAAGACGTCATATACCATTTACTTGGGCGGTGACTTCCATGGCGTCAACCTGGGGTACAGTTATGAAATTTATACCTCTGCGCTGAAAATCGGCAATGGGTCACACGAACTGACATTGGGATATCAGATGGATGTAGATATGACAAAAAAGGGAAAGAACAAGCATAAAAGTGTAAGACTGTTATAGTTTAGAATTTAAAGACAAAAGACAAAATATGAATAACATTTTAAAAATTGCGAACAAGGCTATATGTTGTAGCATGACTGTGATTACAATACTACTTGTTTTGACAGGATGTTTCAGCAATAAATCGGCTGTATCAACAGGTGGAGAACTGGTGGGCAGCAGCGGTCACAGTTACGTGGAGCCATCACCTTATGGTATGATAAGGATTGAAAGAGGCTCGCTAAAGATGGGTATTGAAAATCAAGACACTCTGTGGGGGAAAAACACACCTCTCAGAGAGATTTCCGTTGACGGTTTCTGGATGGATGATACAGAGGTCACAAACTCAGAATATAGGCAGTTCGTCAATTGGGTACGCGACTCTATCTTCCGTGAGCGTCTGGCAGATCCTGCATATGGTGGCGATGAAACTTACAAGATAGAGGAAGATAAAGAAGGAAACCCTATCAAGCCTGTGCTAAACTGGAAGAAGGCTTTACCAAAAAAAATGGATGAAGATCAACAGAGAGCTTACGAAAGTCTGTTTGTAACAAATCCTGTAACGGGTGAGAAGATGTTGGACGCTAGGCAGATGAACTATCGTTATGAGATTTATGACTATACAGCTGCAGCAATGCGTAAGTATCGTCTGAATCCTAATGAAAGAAATCTAAACACCGATATTATGGTTAACTCCAGTGAGGTTGTGATGATTTCAAAAGATACGGCTTACATAAATGACGAGGGCGAAATAGTTAGACAGACAATAAACCGTCCGTTGAGTGGTCCTTGGGATTTCTTAAATACATATATCGTAAATATCTATCCTGATACGACATGTTGGGTTAATGATTTTCCTAATGCCATGAACGAAGTTTATATGCGTCATTATTTCGCAAATGCCGCATATAATGATTATCCTGTCGTTGGTGTTACATGGGAACAGGCAAATGCATTTTGTGCATGGCGTACCGACTACTTGCTAAAAGGACTCGGTGGCGTGGCGAAATTCATACAACGTTACCGTCTGCCTACAGAGGCAGAGTGGGAATTTGCTGCCAGAGGGAAGGACGGAACAGAGTTTCCTTGGGATAATAAAGATGTCAAGGACGGCAGGGGATGTTTCTATGCAAATTTCAAACCAGATAATGGCGACTATACACAAGACGGAAATCTCATCACATCACGTGTTGGAAACTATTCAACAAACTCAAATGGTCTCTATGACATGGCAGGGAATGTGGCAGAGTGGACTTCTACAATATATACGGAAGCAGGTATCAATGCTATGAACGATATAAATCCGCAACTGTCGTATAATG
Source organism: Bacteroidaceae bacterium (assembly GCA_024398495.1). GTDB lineage: Bacteria > Bacteroidota > Bacteroidia > Bacteroidales > Bacteroidaceae > Prevotella. Next base: position 15,041 of record JAKSJA010000020.1, read on the forward strand.
CTGCAAAGGAAGACCCTTACCGCCTGAAGGTAAAGAGTGTGAGAGGTGGGTCATGGAAGGATCCTGAATCATATATCCGCAGCGCATGGCGTTCATACGAATATCAAAATCAGCCACGTTCATACATAGGTTTCAGATGTGTAAGAAGTCTGGCAAGCACTACAAGTAAAAAACAGAAAAAGCAAAAGAAATAGAATATGACTCATTACAGTAATTTCAATCTTATATACAGACTGCAGAAATGGATGGACAGCGTTGCTGGCCAAACATTTATGAATTATGCCTATTCATGGGGAGCAGCAGTCGTTATCCTCGGTACACTTTTCAAGTTAACACATCTGCCTTTCGCAAACGTGATGCTGTTTCTCGGTATGGGTACTGAGGTGTTCGTATTCTTCATCTCTGCTTTCGATCGTCCGTTTGACAAGACTGCCGATGGTCAGGTTTTGTTTAACAACAACATGACAACAGGAGAAGACATGGCACACGAACAGACACCAACTGTACCAACTCTGGAAATCAGTGACATTGCAGACAAGGTAGTGGATAAATTACAGTCATTACATATTGCTGCCGCTACTGAGGCTGCCGAAAGAATAGCACAGAAGAATGAAGAAAAGGATGACGGCGAAGAGAAACATGTAGATATAGCTGAGGCTTTGAATGCTATGCAGAATCCATCATGGCTGCAATTGCAGACACAGATTTCACCAGAAATGGCAGAGGCACAGCAGAATTATGTGGAATCACTCAACAATCTTACGGATATGTTGGCTAAGGTAAGTGAGCAGAGTGAAAAACTGACTCAGAACTCGGCAGAAATGGAAAATCTTAACCGTACACTTACCGGTATCTGCAAGATTTATGAAATGCATCTCAAGAGTGCTGGTTCACAGGTGGGTGTCATAGACCTCATAAACGATCAGACACGCAAGATGGCAACACAGATAGAACAACTGAATAGCATATACACACGCATGATAGAAGCAATGACTATCAACATGAGAGCCGCTGCTCCTGGTGTAAATCTTAACAACTAAGTTAATTGATAATTGACAATTGATAATTGATAATTACAACCGCAAAACCGTAAAACCGTAATTAAAAGACATGGCAATAAAGAAAAGACCTCTGAACCCTCGCCAGAAGATGATAAACCTTATGTATGTCGTCCTTATGGCAATGCTCGCGCTGAACATTTCAACGGAGGTTCTGAATGGTTTTACTATAGTAGAAGAAAGTTTGCAACGTACTACATCTAATTCAACCAAACGCAATGATGCCATATATCATGAGTTCCAGGAAGAACTGAAGAACTCGCCTAGAAAGGTACAAGGCAACTTTCTTAAAGCTACACATGCAAGAAGAATAAGTGATTCACTATTCAACTTCGTAGACTCCTTGAAGTGGGCAATAGTGAAGGAAGCAGACGGTCCGAAAGGAGACATCAATAAACTGGAAAACAAAGACGACCTTGAAGCCGCATCGCACGTTATGTTGGCACCAATAACTGGCAAGGGACAAGCGTTGAAAAAGGCTATTGATACGTATCGCGAAAAGATTCTCAGCATGATAACTAACAAAAATCAATATGAGATAATAGCAAGCAACTTATCAACGGCTGTGCCTAAAAGTCCTTTGGCAGTAGGCAAGAACTGGCAGGAATACCATTTTGAGAATATGCCGGTGGCTGCTGCTATAACACTGTTGTCAAAGTTACAGAGTGACATCCGTTATGCAGAAGGCGAAGTGTTGCATTCTCTGGCAGCAGAAGTGGGCATAATAAAGGATATACAACCACAGGATGCAAAGGTCAACGAATTCAAGGCTTTCGTCATTCCTAATGCACAGACGTTGACACGTGGCAGTAAATTTCAGGCAAGGATTATAATGGCTGCCATAGATTCTACACAAAAACCAAAAGTGTTCGTTGGCGGACGTCAGATAAGTTCCGATGGTCTTTACGAGACGGTAACAAGTCGTACAGGAGATTTTACATTGAGCGGATTCATCGAGATGCTGGCTGTTGACAGTTCTGTGATACGTCGTCCATTTGAACAGAAATATACTGTAGTAGATCCTACGGCAACAGTATCTGCTGATCTCATGAACGTACTGTATGCTGGTTATGACAACCCAATGAGTGTGAGTGTTCCGGGAGTTTCCCGTAATCAGGTCACTATGACGATGAGCGGTGGAACTCTTACATCAAAAGGCAACGGAAAGTATGTTGCCCGTCCATCAAAGCCAGGACAGGCTGTGACGTTTACTGTCATATCGAATGCTAATGGTGGTCATCAGCAGATGGGACAGTTTACATTCCAAGTAAGGAAACTGCCTGATCCTACACCATTCATAGACATACCTGCAGAGGGTGGTTCTGACCGTTTCAAGGGTGGCGGCATGAACAAGGGACAGATATTGGCGCTGACAACTCTCGGTGCTGCGATTGATGATGGTTTGCTGCACATACCATTCAAGGTTATAAGTTTTGAAGCAGTATTCTTTGATCAGATGGGTAATGCCATTCCACAAAAGTCGGATGGTGCCAGTTTCTCGGAAAAACAGAAAAGTGTATTCCGTTCACTTGCAAGAGGCAAACGTTTTTATATATCACGCGTAGTAGCTATAGGCCCTGATGGTATTCAGCGTACACTTCCACAAGCAATGGAGATAATAGTTAAATAAGAATTAAATAAAAATAAAACAGAAATATGAAAAAGATTCTTTTCACAATAACCTTGTTGCTGATGATATGCATGCAGGTATCTGCACAGCCAAAAGCGAGAAAGAATCAGCAGAAGACAACAACGACAGGAGTTACGGAACGTCAGAGACTCACCTTCCCTACTGCTGTAGCCATGCCGGAAGACGTGGTTTGGCGTAGGGACATATACAGAACTCTTGACTTGACAAAAGATGCAAATGCTGCGTTGTACTATCCTGTAGAGCCTATGGGTAAGCAAATAAATATGTTTACATTCGTCTTCCGTCTTGTAATCACAGGTGCTTTGCCTATCTATCAATACCGCCTTGACGGTAATGAGTCCTTTATGGAAAAAGACAAAATAAAAGTAAAAGAGTTTCTTGACAATTACAATATCTTCTATGAAGAAAAAGACGGACGGTTTGTTATCGACAATAGTGACGTACCTTCTGCAGAAGTGTTGAGTTATTATATAAAGGAGTGTTCATATTACGATCAGAACACCTCCACTTTCGCAACAAAAGTGTTGGCTTTATGCCCTATAATGCACCGTAGGGAGGGTTATGCTTCCGGAGCAACGAAATTTCCACTATTCTGGATAAAATACTCTGACCTTGAACCTTTCCTTAGTCGTCTGACAATGATGACCAGCAATTACAACAATGCTGCAACGATGAGTGCTGCCGACTATTTTACGCTGAAGAAATACAAAGGCGACATTTACAAGACCAACAATATGTTAGGAAAGTCATTGAGCCAGTATTGTCCTAATGACAGTGCAATGAAGAAAGAACAAGCACGCATAGAGGCAGAATTGCTTGCTTTTGAAAAAAACATCTATGGGAGTACTGTAAAAAAAGATTCTTTAGACAGTGTTCCTGCAACAAAGAACGGAAAAGAGAAAGCGAAGAAATCATCAACACGAAGAAGCGAGTCAAAAGGTTCTACAGTAAAGAAATCAGCCCCTAAGAAGACAAAGTCATCATCTTCATCCACAGGAAGAATTTCAGTGAGAAGAGAAAGACATTGACTTATTTCATAACAACAAAAATAAAAAAAACATCAAATAGGGCCAGAGTTTCTGGCCTTTTTATTATCTTTGCAACCGCAAACAGATTTTTAACATCAAAAATGGACGATTATCACGCGACATTAAACATGTAATCTGAGGGTTTGCTTGTCATGAGCTGATCCTCAAATGTAGATTTTTAGAAAGGGTTAGCTTATGCGAAGATTCTGGAACATAAATCAAAATCTTAACGTAATAGACAAATGGCAACCGGGTTGCTGGGTGCAGGTGACGTGTCCTACTGATGAGGACATAAAATGGCTCGAAGAAGAGTATGAGATACCAGACTATTTCATTTCCGACATCTCCGATACTGACGAGCGTGCACGTTATGAGTTTGATGACGGTTGGCGATTGGTCATACTGCGTATTCCATTTGTAAAAGAGGTACAGAGCCGTACTCCGTTTACGACAATTCCGTTGGGATTTATACAAAAAGGAGATGTCATCATAACAATATGTTTCTATGAGAACGCGATGATGACAGACTTTGTCAGTTATCAACAGAAAAGAGGTGTGGGATTCACGGATTATGTTGATATGATATTCCGTTTATTCTATTCTTCTGCAGCATGGTATCTGAAACGTCTAAAACAAATTAGTGCAAGAATAGAAAAGGCAAAAAAAGACCTTGACAAAGGTGTCAACAATGAATCACTTATCAGCCTTTCACGTTTGCAGGATTCGCTTACTTATTTTATCACTTCCATCCGTGGTAATGAAAATTTATTGCAGAAACTGAAATTCAAATTACAGGTTGATGAAGTTGACACAGACCTTATAGAAGATGTAAGCATTGAGATGAGCCAGGCTCGGGAAACGACAAACATCTATTCGGATATACTTGAATCTACGATGGATACATATTCCAGCATTATCAACAATAATGTAAGTACTGTAATGAGAACAATGACATCCGTATCCATCATTTTGATGTTGCCAACACTTGTGGCAAGTATTTTCGGTATGAATCTCGTCAGTGGACTTGAGACAACCACATGGGGATTCTGGTTTGCCATCATCCTTTCCGTTATAATTTCGGGTGCATTATGGTGGTTTATGAGACATAAACGACTGTTATAGAATATATTATCTGTTAAAAAAAATTAAATTCGGCTATTTTTTATTAATTGCATAATGACTTTTTGTATCTTTGTGCGGAATATGTCGTATTAACAACTACTAAAACCATAACTTTACATGGAAGACTCTCAAGAGAAAAAAAACGTGGAGACACCGGTTGAAAATCTGCAAGAACAGACAGAACAGGACACAAACAATGTAGAAAAGGTGGTATTTAATACTACTGCAGAAGTCGTTAAGCGTGTTACGGAACTCGCTCATGGCGAGGAAACACCGGAAAAGGCAGAAATAGATATGCTAAAGACTGCCTTTTACAAGTTACATCTTGCTGAACGCGAGGTGCAATATAAACAATACATTGATGGTGGTGGCGATCCTGACAAATACGAAGTTACACCTTCTGAAGATGAAAACATCTTTAAGGCAGAGATGACTTTGATACGTGAAAAACGTGCAGAGGCAATGCTGAAGAACCAAGAAGAACAACAGGCAAACCTTGAGAGGAAGCTCAATATCATAGAACAGATCAAGGCGATGGTGACTTCTCCGGAAGAGGCAAACAAATCGTACAAGCAGTTTCGCGATTTGCAGCAGGAATGGCGCGACATAAAGAACGTACCTGCAGACAAGGTAAATTCACTTTGGCGCAATTATCAATTATACGTTGAACAGTTCTATGATCTGCTAAAATTGAATAGTGCTGCACGTGAATATGATTTCAAAAAAAATCTTGAGATTAAAACTCATCTCTGCGAAGCAGCAGAAAAACTGGCTGATGAACCAGATGCAGTGAGCGCATTCCATCAGTTGCAGAAATTGCATCAGGAATATCGTGAGACAGGCCCAGTGGCAAAAGAGCTGCGTGAAGAAATTTGGGAGCGCTTCAAGGCTGCATCAACAGTCGTAAACAAACGTCATCAGGCACATTTTGAAGAATTGAAAGGACGGGAAGAAGAAAATCTGCAGAAGAAGACTGTACTCTGTGAAAAGGTTGAAGAGATAGCAGATAAAGAAGTCAAAAACAGCAATGAATGGGATAAACTGACAAAAGCCATCATTGAGATACAGGCAGAATGGAAGACTATTGGCTTTGCCCCTCAAAAGATGAATGTAAAGATTTTTGAGCGTTTCCGTGCTGCATGCGACAAGTTCTTTATGGCAAAGGCAGACTATTTCAAAAATCTGAAAAGCACGTTTGCTGAAAATGCAGAAAAGAAAAGAGCACTCATAGCCAAGGCACATGAGTTGGAAGACTCACAAGATTGGAAAAAAACATCGGAGGAGTTCATCCAGTTACAGAAGCAATGGAAGGAGATTGGTATGACGACAAAGAAACTCGGCGATGCTCTATGGACAGAATTCCTTGCAGCATGCAACAAGTTCTTTGAGGCACGCAATGCTAATACCAACAGTCAGTATAAGGAAGAACGAGAAAACCTTGCACAGAAAAAAGATATCATCAAGCAGTTGAAAGACATGCTTGAGGAGAAGGTAGAAAAAGCCACTGAGGACGTTGCAGCTCTAGGAGACCAGCTGTTTGCAAAATTCAACGAAATAGGCCATGTGCCATTCCGTGATAAAGACAAGATTCATAAAGAGTTCACGGAAACTATCAATAATATAAACAAGCAGTTTAATCTCACTTTAGGAAAGAAGAATATCCAGAATTTCCGTAATAAAGTGAAAGATATGGTTAAGAGTGGCACAGAAGCTATTCTTGATGAAAGGGCTAAGCTGTTACATCAATATGACACCTTGAAATCTGAGATACAGACATACGAGAACAACCTCGGCTTCCTCAATGCTTCAAGTAAAAGTGGCAATTCTCTCATTGAAAAGATGAGTCAGAAGGTAGATAAACTAAAGGAAGATATGCAGGTTGTCTATGAGAAAATAAAGGCCATAGATACGGAACGTTCAAAAGCTGGCAAGCAAGACGATACTGTACCTGACACCTCTGCAGAAGAAGACAAATAAAGTCATATCTCTTGAGAAAATACAAAAATAAGGATGCCATAACGACATCCTTATTTTAATGTTGGGGTACCCGGGCTCGAACCAGGAATGACAGGACCAGAATCTGTAGTGTTACCATTACACCATACCCCATCGGTTTTGTGGGCACAAAGGTAATGTAAATTTCGGACAAAACAAAATTTTAAAAGAAATAAATTATCGCGGTCTAATTATTTATTCAAAAATTTGGGTGATAAAAAAAAATTAAGTAATTTTGCAAGCCAAAAAATATAAATTGTAGAATATAACTATGTATCCATTATTGATTATTTTCTTCGTTATCATATCCATCGCAATGATTCTCATTGTGTTGATACAGGAGTCAAAAGGTGGTGGTCTTGCATCAAGTTTCTCATCATCAAATCAGATTCTTGGTGTTCGCAAGACAACAGACTTTATTGAAAAAGCCACATGGGGGCTAGCTGTAGTATTAGTTGTTCTCAGCATATCATGCGCATGGCTTGTGCCAACAGCTGCCACAAGTTCATCTGTAATAGAGAATGCTGCAACTGAGCAGGCACCTCTTGGAAGTAAGACACTTCCTGGCTTTGATGCCTCACAGACGAAGAAGACACCTGTTGCCGGAAGCAACGAAGGAAAGCAGACAAGCGAAGCAGCAGCGGAGACTCCGGCTGAGACACCTGCAATGCCAGCAGCACCTGCAAAATAAGGATTGACACGTAAAGGTTGTGTAAGCAACCTACATGGTGGATATAGTTCAGTTGGTTAGAGCGTCAGATTGTGGTTCTGAATGTCGTGGGTTCGAGTCCCACTATCCACCCTTAAAAATAAAAACTGGTATCGAATGACACCAGTTTTTTTGTATCTATGAATACACACTTCTTGATTAGTGTTCACGCAACTTATCTTTATATTTCTGCAACTGAATCTTCATCGCGTCTATACAATCGTCGACACTCTGTTCGAAGGTATCTGTGGTCCTTTCAGTAAAGAAAGATTTCCCTGGCACCTTTACTTCCAGAGATACACTCTTATTGATAGCCGTCTGTGGTTTTACAACCTTTAACTGTACATCGACAGTCTGAATATCTTCACACTGTTTTTCTAACTTTGCAGTCTTCTTGACAACAAAGTCATGCAACTTTTCCGTAGCCTCAAAATTAATAGCTTTAATCTGTACTTCCATAGTCTTAAAAATTTATTGGTTAACTATCTTTCTGCTCTTGGATGAGCATTATTATAAACACGTTTCAATTGTTCAAAAGTTGTATGGGTGTATATCTCCGTCGTTGCCAATGAAGCATGTCCCAGTAACTTTTGTACGCTTTCCAATCCTGCTTCATGGTTGAGCATTGCCGTTGCGAAAGAATGACGCAGCACATGAGGTGATTTCTTCTTCAGCGTGCATACCTTTGCCAATGCCTTATTGACAATTCTTTCCACTTGATGTGGAGACAGACAACATCCTCTGCCATCAACAAACAATGCAGGAGGGTGTCCGTAAACCTCATTGCGAATTTTGATATAATTCCGCAATGTGTCCGCAAGTTCTTTGCCGAAAGGAATGATGCGTTGTTTGTTTCTTTTTCCCGTAACCTTTAACTGGCATGTTGAAAAATCCACATCCTCATCTGTAAGTCCTATCAACTCAGCCCTTCTTATACCCGTATTATAGAATGTCATGAGAATAGTCCTGTCACGTTGTCCCACATAGTCTTGTGACCATTCTATATCATCCAACAATCTATCCATATCTTCTTCACGGACAAAATATGGCAACATCTTGTCTTTCTTAGGACCAACGATTCTATGTACAGGGTCTTTATCAACAAACTTTCTCGATAGAGCAAATTTATAAAAAGAACGCAAGGCACTTAATTTTGCATTTACTGTTGCAGATGCCTCTCCGCCATCCATCAGTTCTTCCACCCATCTACGGATGACATCACTATCCACCGTCTGCCACGTTAGATCATCAGACAGTTTTTTGAAAAACTCCTCGAATCGCTGTAAACAAAAAACATACTTCTCCAATGTGAGAGGAGAGTAATTCCTTTCATACTGGAGATAGTTTATGAATGATTTAACCATTTACAGTCCGATAATCCGTTACTAAGGTACGGATAAAATTCGGACTAACAAAAAATTTTCTTCTTATTCTTCAGCTTGTCTTAATTGCTGAACGTAAATGGCATGTTCCATCTTGAGACGTTTCTTTACTGATGGCTTATCAAATTGCTGACGTGCACGCAATTCCTTAACAACACCAGTCTTCTCATATTTTCTCTTAAATTTCTTAAGAGCTCTTTCGATGTTTTCGCCGTCTTTTACAGGTACTACAATCATCTTTTTGTTTTGTTATTTTTTAAGCAATTATATTTTTCGGAGTGCAAAGGTAGGAATTTTTCACAACTCCACAAAATAAATCATGGTTTTTATAACACATTCATCATCTGAAAGCATAAAAATCACAACAATACACCGTGGATATGTATCATTTCTTCAGAAAAGTTGACAGCAGTTGGCTGTACTTTCTTCAAAAAGCCGGCAAACTTTTCATTTTTGTCAAGATGGATGACAATTTGATTGTCTGCACCTTTCTCTATCACTCCCACACCTATCTTGTTCTGCAACATAGGCAATGCCATGTCAATAGCCATGTCAAAAGTAGAGTTCCCTATACAGGAGAGGAAAAGGTCATTATCTCTTACCTCATCCACCCTTATCGTCACCGACACCGGCAGTATCTTGTTGACGATTGGTATCTTGACACCTATACATACTTCACAGGTCTGTGCATCAACATACTTCACATTCAAGTCCTGTCCTGCACTTGATGCAACATATTGTTGCAGTTCATCATAACTTAGATCTATTATCATAACATTCTATTATATATCACAACATCTTTGAATCAGAAAAAAATCTCCACAACGGAGCGAGCATCAATGCCTGAATTATCAGATTGTTATCCATCAGATATTTCACCTCATCCTTCTCAAGAAGATGCGCCTCAATATCCTCTGTCCTGTCAAGATGTGGTTTGCACACTTTTTTCACCCCCTTAGCAACAAAGCAATGCGCCATGTTCGTCTGTGAACCAGGATTAGGAGATATATCCATGAGGTGTTCCCATTGACCGCCACCATATCCCGTCTCTTCTTCCAGTTCACGCTTTGCGGATTCCAATGGACTCTCACCTTCTTCCATAACTCCACACGGAAGTTCATAACAAGTATTTCCCAAAGCATGACGATATTGTCGTTCCATAACGAAATGTCCGTCTTCTGTGATAGCAATGACATTCACCCAATCAGGATATTCCAATACGTAATATTCATCATTTATTATCCCGTTAGGCAACTGCACGCTATCCACCCTTGCCGTGAGCCAAGGACGTTTATGAAGATATTCACTTTTCAATACTTTATATTCACCCGACTTATCAATAGGTTTCTCTACCAACATACAAACCGTAAAAAAATAACATTGCAATAATTCAACGCAAAAGTACTAAAAGTTTATGTATAAAAATAATCAGTTTTCATTTTTTTGCTATCTTTGCACGGGTATTTACGAAACAAAAAGACTACATAAACAAAGAACATGAGATATAATTTTGACGAAGTAATCAGCAGAGAAGATACTGATGCACTTAAGATTGAAGGTATGGATGAAAACTGGGGAAGACACGACTTACTCCCCCTGTGGATAGCCGATATGGATTTCGCCACACCTCCGTTCATCATCGATGCGATAACAGACAGATGCAAGAACCCCGTTCTCGGCTATACCAAACGACCTCAAGAATGGAGTGATGCCATCGTTAACTGGCAGAAAAACCGTTTCGGATGGGACATCAGAGAGGAATGGCTTAACTTCGTCCCCGGTATTGTTCCCGGCATTGCCTTTGCAATTCAGTGCTTCACGAAACCTGGCGACAAGATTCTCGTCACCACGCCGGTATATCCTCCTTATCTTCACGTACCCCGTAAAAACGGGCGAATAGTTGTGGAGTGCAATCTCAAGATAAAAGATGATGAGATTGTCATTGACTGGGAAGACTTTGAGAAAGCCGCAAAAGGTTGCAGTATGTTTCTTCTTTGTCATCCACACAATCCTGGAGGAAGGGTATGGACAAAAGAAGAACTGTGCCGCATAGCAGAGATATGCAAGAAGAACAACATTCTCGTCGTATCAGATGAGATTCATGCCGACCTTACACTATCTCCTTTCCACCATATCCCTTATGCCATGTCTTGCGAGGATGCAAAACAGAACTCCATCACCTTTGCTTCACCGAGCAAAGCACTCAATATGGCGGGGATGGTGAGCAGTTATTCCGTCATCCCTAATGACAACATACGCGCACAGTTTGATGCCTATCTCAACAACAACGAACTGAACATGGGACATGCTTTTGCATTCCGTACGGTTATAGCGGCATACACACATGGTACTGAATGGCTGGATCAATGTCTTGCATATATTCAGGACAATATCGACTATGTCGAAAAAAGGTTGCGTGAAGACATGCCAGAGATAACGATGATAAAGCCTCAAGCCTCATATCTCATATTTCTTGACTGCAAGAAACTGCACATGAACAACAATCAGTTGCACGACTTCTTTGTCTGCAAGGCTCACCTCGCTCTCAACGATGGGTTCACATTCGGAGACAACGGTTCAGGATACATGAGATTGAATATTGCCACTCCACGTTGTGTCCTCAAACGAGCAATAGACCAATTGGCAGAAGGATATAAAACCATTGATAATTGAAAAAGCGAGAAACAGTCAGTTCCAACTACATGATATGCGCAATAGCATTTTGCGTATGTATCGTGGCATCTAACCTGTTGGAGACAAAGCCCTTTCATGTATATGGTAATTTCAACCTCACGTGCGGATTTCTCATCTTCCCCATCTCCTATATCCTCAACGACTGCATAACGGAGGTATGGGGATTCAGTCAAGCACGGAGGGTGATATGGCTTGGATTCATCATGAATCTCTTTGTCGTCATCATGGGGTGGATATCATGCCTTTTGCCACCTATAGAAAAAGGTGCTGATGAACATTTCAATGCCATCTTCAGTTTTGCACCGCAGATAGTCGTTGCCAGTATGCTCGCCTTCCTTGCAGGCAGTTTCATCAATGCCTATGTCATGCACAGGATGAAACAAAATGATAAGGAAAGACGGTTTGGGTTGAGAGCGATATTGTCAACACTGATTGGAGAGTCGGCAGATTCCATCATCTATTTCCCTTTGGCTTTTTATTTCTTCCCTTCGGTCATCAACGGACGACCTTACGTCACCGTCAGCACCATGTTCTCTCTGATGATAAGTCAGATAATACTCAAGACATTGTATGAGATACTGGTATTACCTTTCACACGGAGAGTTGTCTCATATCTGAAGGCGACAGAAATATCTAAAAATGAAATTTGATGTCTATACCGTATTGTGACGGCCTTCCCCGCTGAGCGAATCCTCGGTTCATACTCTCAAAATAGAAACTGTCATAACCGGTATTTGTCATATTCTTTCCCCATAGTGTGAATGACACATTGTGAAAATCCATATTCACATGAGCTCCCAGTGTAGAGTAGAAATTCTGGTAGGCATCATTCTTTTCCGTCCAATAGATACGGCCGGCACCATTCCAGTCGGCACCTATCGTCAGTTTGCAGAAAGACACATTCCCACCGTGTACATATAGGTCTATCGGATAGTCCACCCCTACGTTTACTGTATGCTGTGGCATGAATGGGACATAGTTCCCCTCATAGTCGTCCTTGCCATCGTAATATTCCCTGAACTTCGCATCAGTATAACCGTATGATACTCTCACGATATCATACATATTCAATGCCACCTCTGCACCCATACTGCGACTCTTGCCGGCATTCACCATCATACGCCCCAAACCGCTCTCTGCAAAACGTGCAATCTGTTGATCATGAGTGCTTATGTAGAACAATGCCACACTACCGTTTATCCAATCTTTCTTGCGGAATTTCGCACCGAGTTCAAAGTTCCAGCTGTATTCTGGTTTGTATGCAAGATTTTCAACGTCTATATTCGTCATCAGACTTTCCACATCCACATATCGCCCCATCATACCGCCACTGACATCGTTTATTTTTGTTATCATCTGATTTTTCATCTCCCCTTGTGCAAGGTCGGACATAATCTGAATGTTATACCCTCCGCTGCGGTTTCCTTCAGCAACGGTAGCATACAGTTGGTTATCATCGTCAAACACATACTGCACAGCAAAACGTGGCAGTATGTCAGTATAATCTTTCGATAACGAACCATGCAGCACAGGATTGGCGGAAAGTCCTGCATACACTTTATTCATATACGGAGGCATACTGATGCTGAAGTCATACGTCACGCCAGTGGCAGAGTTGTAATCCAATGTCAGATGTTCATACTGCATACGCGCAGCGAGGGTAAAGTTCCATCTCCCCATAGAGAACACACTACTATGGAAAAGTCCCAGACTCGTCACAGGCGTCTTCATGCTGCTCTTCACCAAGATGTCATTGTCTGTCACATCCATTGACATGTCTGGCATCTTCGGATATTCCTTCTTTAGATTTCGGAATATGGCATTCACGTTATCCTCCATAAGTCCCCTTATTCCGTCCTCGAAGAATGCCACAGGAGCATCCGTACCCAGCGACTGGTAGAAACCGCTTACCCCTGTCATCGGGCACCATTTGACGCCTTCTCCTAACTCTATGTGTTTCTTGAATGTAAACTCCTCAGACATAGTGTTTATGTCCTGTTTCTGTTGCATGAAATAGATGTCTGGATACAGAAAATCCTGATCCATCTTCATGTCATCGTGTATATTCTGAAATCCAGTGACAGATGTCAGCGCCCATCCCTTGGTATTATATGTCACATTCAAGCCCGTATTGAATAGACCTCGGCGGTAACTATGCTCGCGGTTGTTTGAAATCAGTCCGATGAGTTCGGGATATTCCACTGTTTCCGCACCGTCTGCCGGACATTTGTAATAATATGGATAAGCACCCTCGTCACTATAGTCATAACTGGCGGAAAAATCCAGTTTCAGTTTTGTGTTCGGTTTCCATACAGTACGCAGTCTTCCACCGCCCACCTGTGCATCGTCCGCCTTTCTGCCTGTGATGTCATTTTTGAAAAAGCCGTCGCTGCCCATATAATATCCGCCTACAGAAAATGCAAACACGTCTCCGATGTTGTTATAATGGTTTACAGATACTTTTCTATTATTGTCGCGTGTGGCATACCCCAGCCTTATGTCCGTTCCCTGATAGACGAAAGGGTTTCGCGTATAGACTTTCACCAGCCCTCCCATAGTATTGCGGCCATATAGTGTCGATTGAGGGCCGCGCAACACGTCAACTCTTTCCACATCACAGAAATCAAAATCGAAAGCACTTTTGTCTATATACGGTATGTCATCAACGTACAACCCTACAGCCGGAGTATTCATCCTTGCCCCCACACCTCTTATATATATGGCACTTGTCAGTCGACTGCCATAGTCCGGCATGAAGAAATTTGGGACAAGGTTGCTCACCCCTTTGAGGGAAGTGACATGCAGAGTTTCCAAGTCTTTCTGTCCCACGATGGTAACGGATGATGGTTGCTGCTGCATGGTACCTGTCTCCTTTATCGTCGATACCACCTCAACCTCATCGAGTCCTATCGTATGCAGAGAATCAGCACCGCCACCCACAGCCCACGACTGTAAGGTCACGAAAGCGAACAGCAAGCAACAAATTCTCTTCATCCCTGAAATCTTGTTCCTCTCATCTACTCCTGAACTGCAACGGAGAGCACCCCACACGTTCCTTGAAGAACTTACCGAAGAACGACTGATTTGGAAATCTCAACTCTTCCGACACTTCCTTTATACTCTTTGCCGTGTTACGCAACAGCACCTTTGCTTCCAATATCACATAATAGTCTATCCACTCGTTTGGAGTACGCTGGCTCGCATTCTTTATCACCGATGACAGATATTTGGATGATATGCACAGCCTGTCACTATACCACGATACTCTCTTTTCCGTTCTGAAGTTTGCCTCCACAAGTTTGAGAAATTCTGCAAAAAGCACATCCTGTCTGCGCTTCACATTCTCTATCATCTGCTGGTCACGGTATAGGATATTACTCAATTCATATATCCATGCACGTAATATAGACCGTATCACATCCTTACGGAAATGATTATTCACCTCTGCAATCTTGTATTCCAGCATCTTGTAATAGTTACGGAACAGGTCAGCATCAGTATCGGTAAGGTGGATGACCGGATGCGTGCGGGAGAACAGCAACAAATGAGACACGTCTTCATAGTTCATTATGAGGTCATCCATAAAATTCTTTGACATGAAGATGGTCATACCGTTGAAGTCATCTGCAACCTCGTAACTTTCCACGGTTTCACCAGTATTTACGAGAATGATGTCATTTCGTTTTATGGAGCGTTGCTCTGTATTCAGGGCAAAATTTGCAGAACCGCTGTAGCATATTACTGCAAACGTGCAATCCATTTTGAACACCTTATGTGGTATAGGCACATCTTTGAAATCAGAAAACAGCAGCAAGTCTTCCCCCATGAAGTTCACAGAAGTCTTGCTACTCCTCGTAATAGCATCTTTCAGATGAATGTCACGAACACGTTTTTTGCTCATTTTGAACGCTTTTGTGCAAAATTAGTGCAAATCAAGGACAGAAACAAAAAATAATGTAATTATTTTAGATTTTTATTTTTAGAAAGCATAGAGTTTACTCTGATGATTTCAAAAAAGAAAAACCGTTAAAACGCAGTTTTTGTTTCTGTCTTGATGTAGCCTAATTTAAGGATATACATCCTTTTCTTCCTCCGCACCTCAATAATTGAAGTAAAACTTCATTATATTCGGTTTGTCGTCAGTTCGACCGAAGGTCAAAGTTAGTGCAAACCGAATGTACTACCAAATGAATTTTATTTATTTGTTTTATTGAAACAAGAAGTCACGAAATTTATTTCAGTGAGTTATTGTGACAATAAAAGTAAAAACGGAGTTTTGTAGGTAGTACTGAGGTGCCGCCTAAGTTCAACGCAGTTAAAGTTAGTGCAAACCGACCGCAGTCAAAATTACAACATTTCAACGAAACCAAAGTTAGTGCATTGTCTTGATGTAGCCTACCCAGCCCCTCCCTAAAAAACTTAAACCTTAAACTTTAATCTCTACCCCGCATCGTGCGAAACGCCACACCCATTTCTACCATCTACCATAATTGATGATGTTAGTAGCCGTAAATGCAGATGTGCGCAACCGCAAATGCAGATGTCAGCAACCGCAAATGTTGATGTGAGCTACCGCAATTGGCGATGCATGCAACCACTATTGGTAATAAAACCAGCCGTAATTGATGATGCAACTAAGCGAAATAGAAAGTACGAATGACCACATTTGCAAATTCCACCTACGCACGTGCAACTTTCAAGTTTTGCATAACGCCAGAGTTCCAATGCTGAGCTGTGGTTGAAGCCGATGCAATCTGCATTGCATAAGAAGGGTTCGCAGTTCTACCATGCAAGCCAGATTGAATAGTTTTCGTCCAATAATAACTATATTCCGTACCTGTTATATCACTTAACTGTGTCGGCGGCAGCCAAACAAACCTATCTTCATCGACAGTTCCATCTGGAGCAATTCTATTCCATTTTGTAACATAGATATGGCCATCAACAGTATTACCCTCTACCCAACGGACTCTTCCAAGGCCATTTCTATTTGGGTCAACACCGCTATTAGGTGCAAGACAATATGCTTCTTCATAAGTCATCATACGCCAAGGTTCGCCCCATGCCTGACGCGCCAAATCATCCTCATCGTCAAGTTTTGTCTTCATATCCATTTTACCTGAACCAGAATCCCAATAACTCTCATTAAAACAATATTTTGTAAGAGCCTTGCCATTACCATTCTTACACCATTTATAATTTGTCCAATTATATAGGTCTGGATTGTATGAGCCATCCTTATTCTGATGACCAGTAAGTTCACCCCAAGCAACATAAATACCGCGTTCAAATGGTGTCTTTGTACCGACATTGTTTATTGCAACACAAAGAGAA
>JAKSJA010000021.1 GCA_024398495.1 Bacteroidaceae bacterium
TTTATCTGCACGCAGGAGTGGTGAGAGATGTGCCGGAGCAGAATATCACCTTTGACAATGTGCATCGAGGAATGCACGCTGAGTATTGCGACAGAGTTTATAAGATGGATAAGGATTTCGAGAGTATGGATAAAATCAAGGTGCTGGCTGTGGGCAACAGTTTCACCCGAGACTTTGTGAACTGCCTTTTAGAATCGGACTATGCCGATAGCGTTGAGGTGTCGTATATCTTCTCTTGGAATGAGAAATACGTTGGGCGTGTGAAGGAGGCTGATTACATTTTCTGCCTCGGTCCGAAACTGGAAGTGCCTCTGTATGTATGGGACAATGTGAAGGAAGGAGCCGAGGTCTGGGGCATTGGCACCAAGAGCTTTGGCGAGAGCAACGGAATAGTCTATGTCAAGAGAAATTCTTCAGAATATCTAAACACGACTGTTGAGATGGAGGCTGGCATCCGTGAACGCAATGAAGAGTGGTCAAAGTAATGGGGTGCGAACTACATAAACTTCGTGCAGATGGCAACGATGGAAGATGGAAAGGTGAGAGTCTTTACAGAGGAAGGCAAATTCATCAGTCAGGACTGCCGACATTTGACCAGAGAAGGAGCTCAGTGGTATGGGAAGAAGATTGAGTGGCCTTTCTGAAATATGGAGGTTAGAGCTTAGAGATGAATGGGAGACCCTAATAAGTGAAAAACTAAAAAGTGAAATTCTAAAAAGTGAAGTGAAAAAAACAGCCCACAGTTCAACGTCAGAAAAACCATATCCTACAATCATGAAAACCACGGTATTTACTCACCAACCGTGGGGTCTGAGAGAAAAACGGTGGAGTTTTTGTTCGAGAATGAGTAAATTTGAATAACAATAGAGCGTATGGTAGATTTAAAAGATATATTTGAGAAACGTATTTATAAAGATCATCAAACCAGATCAATTGATGGTTTGTTTTTTTCTGTTGATGAGTCACTGGAAAAGACAAATTATAGCCCTGACTACCAACGGAACTATGTTTGGGATGATGAGAAAGCTTCTTACTTCATTGAGAGCATCTTTCTTGGAACAGAAGTGCCTCCAATTATTCTTTATATGTCAACTGACAATGACGGAATCTCAAAATACGAGGTAATAGATGGACGTCAAAGATATGAGACTATAAAGAGGTTCGTGAATAATCAGTTTAAATTGAAGAAGAGTGGTCTCCAGCGTCTAGGTGAGTTGAAAGACTTTGTTGGAAAGTCTTTTGGGGATATTGATGCCAAATATCAGGAACTGTTTAAGAGTACATATATTCGTACAATTACATATAGTTTTATAGGAGATTTTACAGTAGAAGAAGAAGATACGGTAAAACGTGAAGTCTTTCAACGTTACAATTCTGGAATAACTCCGCTTAGAACTTATGAAATTGATAAGGCATTGTATTATTATAGTGACCTTAATCAGGCACTGAAAGAGTTGTTGGAAAAAGTAGAATTCAATCAAAAAATTACCAAGGTCTTTCGTTGGGAAAAACTCAACGATGAACAGAAGGTTATGAAGTTGAGAGAATTATTAGTAATACACAGAATACCAATAAAATATTACGCGAATAAAAAACAAAAGGTAATCAGTAAGTACTTTGAGTATTTATCATCGCAAATTGATGAAGAAGACACATTAGAGTTACTCTCTTCAATAGAAAATAAGGTTGAAGTACTCTGCTTGATAGAAAGAAAAATAGTTGAGAGTGGAATAAATTATACAAGGCTTTATGCCGAGTGTTTATTCTGGTCAATGTCTGTTATGGAACAGAATAACATTGAGTATGACTTGAATAATAGTGATACGCTATGTCGACTGGTTTGTTACTTAGAACAACATGTATCAGATTTTACTACCATAAGAAGTTCTTTCTACGAAGTATTAGTTGGCAGGTATGAGAGTATTTCTAAATTCTTTGAAAATGAATATGGCTGTTCATTCAAATTATCTATTGAGAACAGTGACAACTTTAAATTAAATAATTATTTAATGCCACAAGCTTCATCATTATCGAAAGTTGAAGATGCAAGTTTTGAGGTTTTACGGATAAAAAAATCTCCTCCGGTTTCAGTGAGGTTAACTGAACTATTCAGCAAGCTTAAATCCAGTAGATTTTTGCTACGTCCTGCATATCAAAGAGCAGATGTAAAAAACCGAAAGAAATCATCTTCAATAATAGAGAGTTTGCTTCTCGGGATAATGCTTCCACCTATTTTTGTATTCAAAAGGAAAGATGGTTCTAGTGAAGTAATAGATGGCCAGCAACGCTTATTAAGTATCATTAGCTATGTGGAAGAAACGTATCAAGACGAAGACGGAAATCTCCAAAAACCGCTTCTATATGGCTTTAAGCTTGATTTAAGTAATAATGCCATCTTAACTGGTTTGAAAGGTCAATCGTACAAAAGTCTAAGTAAGGCGGATCAAAATAAGATTCGTAACTCATCTATATTAATAATTGAAATTATCGAGGAGAATAATGAAAAGTTTGACCCAGTTGATTTATTTGTGAGGTTGAATAATAAACCCTATCCAATTCCATCTGATTCTTTCGAGATGTGGAATTCTTTTGCTGAGCGCAAAAGTATTGATTTTATCAAACAATCTGTAGCAGATAATAGCAGATGGTTCTATTTTAGAAAGAATAATGCCCGCATGGATAATGAAGATTTGTTCACGACGTTAGCATACTTTCAATATTGTTATGATAAAAATGGCAATATGGAAGATGATATTGTACCAGCAAAGACTATAGAATCTTTTGTTGTAGGCAATCGGCTGGCTTGTCGTTTTAGGATGCGCAACGAAATCACGAAAATAATGTATTCAAAACAACCTGAAGAATTGTTTAATGCGTTGAATAAGTTGCAGTTTTCTTTCGTTTCGAATGTTTATGATCTTCTGAATGGTTCTTATTTGAGCGTCGCGCAATTGAATAAGTCAATGGATGAACTTTTAAAGGTGAAAAACGGTAAAAGGACGCAGATGATCTTCTATATTCTGTGGATTCTTCTGCATGATTTGTCTTGTGATATAGTTCGTTCTAATCGAGAAGAAATAAGGAAGGAAGTAAACAATATTTGCAGTTATATTGAATCTTGTAAATCTGTTGATGATTTTAAAAATGCCGTAAAGGCTTTTAGAGAGAAATATAGTCGAAAAATATGTACTATGCATTCTCCTTTGGGTGTAATAGTAGAATCTAATATTTCAAAAGATTTGGTTCCAACTGATAATTCGTTAGTGCTAAAAAAGAAGCCAGAATATGAATCTCGTTTTTGGGTAAAATCTTATAATCAAGAAGATTATAAGGCTAATGAAGAAATAATACTAAACATTATTAGGCCAGGAATTAACATACAGTATTTGGCTGCCTTTCTCCGTAGCCGGTTGTTTTTCCATTTTTACAAAGCTGCTGGCCGTAATATGTCATCTGATTTATTAGTGTTTGCGTCAGTCCCTTATATATCAAAAGAATTACAGGAAAGCTTTGCCAATCTCTTAGATTATATTGACAAATCTATCGGTTCTGTAAAAACTTATTTTGAACGAATTATGGACTTGATGTTCTTTGAACAATACTTTGCAGATGCCTTTTCCTCTGTTCAAGTTCATATTACTGAAGAAGTGAAATTATTCCCTCGTTTGGCAAGTGTAGAATCTAATGAAATTGAGGCAACGATAGCATCTGTTTATGCGGAACGCACAAAACCAAGCAACATTATGAGCCTGTATTTGCTAAAAGCAATAGATATGCAGATATTGAAGGTAACTGAAACGCATGTGAAGCCATGAAGAAAATCACCAAAATCAAAATTGATAATTATAAAGCCTACGTAAAAGAGCAGACAATTGAGCTTAAAAATGGTAGGAATTTATTGCTTTACGGTGAAAATGGAAGTGGAAAGTCGTCGTTATATCATGCATTACATCATTTCTTAAGAAGCAGCGTCGAGCCATCAAAACAATTTGATTTAAACTTATATTCTGGACAGCCTTCAGGAAGAATTGAGGTTACTTTTCAGGAATACGATGATGCTACGGGTGCTTTAATCCCAGCCACACAAAATACATATATTGCAACAGAGAATGCTGCCAATAATACAAATGCTGTCCAATTCTTAAATTTGGGCTATAGGGTAAGCGGCTTTCTTGATTATGCCAAACTTCTGAAAGTTTACTTAAATAAGGGTAATCGGCCAAATCTATTTGCCCTTATTATGGAATTGTTGAGAGAATATATCCCTATCAATCAGGGGCTAATCTGCCCTATTACAGAGATTTACGACAAGGTTAATAGGGAAATAGGATTGAACTATCATCGATCTGACTATTCCTATCAAGATTTAAAAACCAAAAGTAATTCACTTATAGTAGCTTTCCCTGATATTATCAATGATTTGAATGGCGAATTAACACGTATGTTGTCAACATACTTTGGTAATTTCAACCTCCGAATTCAGTTAGTTGGTGCAAATATGTTTCTTAATGAGGATGGCTACATTAGAGATGCAAAAATTGTTGGTAAAGTATATTTGGATGTTCAACATTATGGGCAGCCGATGGTAAACTATAACCAGACTTTGAATGAGGCAAGACTATCAGCAATCGCAATATGCTTATACCTTGCAACATTAAAGCTAAGAACATCGAATGTTGATACAAAGATACTATATCTCGATGATGTTTTTGTTGGGCTGGACTCTTCAAATAGGCGCCCTGTAATACAAATGCTTCTTAACGAATTTAGGGATTACCAGATTCTGGTTTCCACTTACGATAAGAGTTGGTATTTGTTGGCCAGAGAGATAATAAATGATGACATTCATTGGTCATATCAAGAATTATATGAAGGTCAAACGACTGTCGCTGGTAAAATAGTCTCCAAGCCTATTCTTGTTGATGGGTTAAGTGACATTGATATGGCAAGAAAGCATCTTTATGATGCAGAAAGACCTGATTATCCAGCTGCAGCCAACTATATGCGAAAGGCTTATGAAGAAATGTTGTCTTCAAAATTGTTCCGGCCAGCATTGTTAGATAAGGAGTTGGAGCCTATTGCCTCGTTTCGGATAGGGCCAATGCTAAAACGGTATCTTTCTTTCTTGGACTCAATTTCTGGTGACCGATATGTAGAAGACATAAAACTTCAAATACTTCAGTTGCAAAGTCATCTGAAACCGATGCTTCATCCTTTATCTCATTACGCTCCAGATAATCCAATTTACAAGAATGAATTAATGGAAGCCGAACGTTTATATGATACGCTTTCACAAAAGTTGGATGTGGCGGATTATAAAACGAGATGTAAGGTTGTAGTTCCTATGGGAGGCTTATTGATGTTTAGAATTCATGGTACGGGGTGGATTATGGAATATTTGTTTGAATTAGAGGATCACCTTATTTCTTATGAGGACGTGGCAGGAAATAGGTGTTTAACAAAAACTCCGATGCATATTGTGGAATTTAGTAAGTTTGTCTTGGGGAAATCCAAGCAAACACTTTATGTGAATGAGAAAATGCATTTGTTTAATACTATGAGATATATTGGTGTTGATGATTGTGTGTTAAAATTATCCACCTTTCTTGCAACTCCTCTAGGTGGAAGTTTGCCAGGCATTAATGTCCTTGCTAACCATACAGATATGTTCTTCTGCGCAGATATCGTTGCGGCTCCTCAACCGTCCATTGTATATAACAAAGTTCTGACGGAGGAAATGTAGTTAAGCCGTCAAGATAGGTGTGCTTTTGTTTTATAGGACATTTTACAAAAACGATGTATTTAATAATTCAGAAAGAAAGTGAACAGATATGAATAATATGAATCAAATAAAAAAAGATTCAATGAAATGTGGGAAAGATGAGACAACATTTTGAAGCATAGAAATATCAAGTTTTATGACACGAATACTGATTGTTACTCAATACATATACCCTGAACCTTTCAATGCTGGTGGTATAGAACATTAGTGGATGTGAAAATAGACAATACGAAATAATATGATTAAGATAAATTTTATAGGCGATGTAATGCTTGGACGAATGATTGGTTCAAGGTATGATATGCAACCATACGATGTCGTTGACAAGAGTTTACAAGATGTTTGTAATGATGGAGATTTGACAGTCGCAAATCTCGAATCTCCAGTCACATACACGAAAGACCCTGATGCTGATCATCTTCAGTTCATTGGAAACGAAAATATTTTATCTGAATTCAAATGGATAGATGTTTTTTCTCTTGCAAACAATCATATTAATGATGCAGGTGAAATCGGAATGGATGAAACCGTTAATATCTTGAATAAGAATAATTTCAAGCATAATGGTCTGTTTAGCAAGGAGTCAGACTATTTCCCATTATATTACAAATCCGGCTCAGAAGAACTGGCAATTATTTCAGTAACTGACATGATGAATATCCCATTTGCTGCTGATAATAAATGGCAATGTCTGAGAGTTGGTGAAGAGCGGATGGGTGATATCATTAAGAGGGAGAAGGCTCGAAACAGAATGGTTATTGTTTTTGCACATATAGGAGCTTTGTTTACACGTTTTCCGAATCCAACAACTTTTGATTACCTTCACTCGTATGTTGACGATGGAGCAGACTGTATCGTCACTGCTCATTCTCATTGTTTGGGTGGAATGGAGATTTATAAAGGTGTACCTATCTTCCACAGTATTGGGGATTTTGTAATGGATGGTAATTCTTTCCGTAGAAGACAGAGTGTTATACTGACATTGAATATTTCTGAGAATAAGGTTTATGATTGGAAAATTACACCTGCCGTCATTAATGACGAGTTTAAAACAGTGACTCCTAATGAAAAGATACAAAAGAAATTGATTTCAAGTTTCAACCATGTGACTAAAAAGATAGCAACTCACACTTCCTCATATAGACTTTTTTATAAATGGCAGTACAAAATGGAAATTGTTCATCATACATTCAGCACTATGCGTTATTTATTTCATGTAAGAGGGCTGTTTGGTATGTTACGTTTGCTGTTCATACGGTTTGAAGAGGTTGCCCGTATGCTTAAATGGATGATAACTGATCGCAGCAAGGTGCAATGCGATAATGATGCGATAAAAGCAGATAGGAAAAAAATAAAAAATTCAGATATATTATTATGAGGGTATTACTTATTACACAATATTTTCATCCGGAGAATTTCAAAAGCAATGACATCGCATTTGAATTGAAGAAAAGAGGGTATGAAGTTGATGCACTAGTAGGCATCCCCAATTATCCAGAAGGGAAGATTTATCCTGGATATGGAATACTCAAGAAGAGATGTGAGACGATAAACGGGGTTAATGTCTATCGGACATTTCAAATTCCGCGGGGTAAAAGTGCAATAAGGTTATTTGTCAACTATTTTAGTTATGCTATCTCAGCAACGATTGACATCTTGTTCTTTTATGCTTTCAGAAAATATGATGCAGTTATTGTGCATGAGGTATCACCAATATTTCAGGCGATTCCAGCGGTTGTCTATAAAAAGCTCAAGAAGAAGCCGTTGTATCTTTGGGTACTTGATATTTGGCCGGATGCTTTGCGCTCAAGTGGTGGTATCAATAGCAAGACTATCATTAATTTTGTAGATGTAATAGTTAAATGGGTTTATGATAATAGTTATAAAATACTTTTAAGTAGTCGTAGGTTTGAAGATATGATCCTGGAGAAAGGTGACTACAAAAATAAAATGGAGTATTTTCCCAACTGGAGTGACGACCAAACGATAGTGGATGATTCTATTCAGATTCCCGAATTGCCAGATGGATTCTTAATAATGATTACGGGCAATCTTGGAAAGGTGCAAGATTTAGAATCGGTTGGTGAATGTATGAAGATACTCCACAACTATAAAGAACTTAAATGGATATTTGTGGGAGATGGTAGCCATAAAGAATGGCTAGATAGGTTTATTGTAGAGAATGGTCTTTCGGATGTGGCTTTTACTTTGGGCAGGTTCTCAGGGACAGCAATGCCGAAATTCTATCAGAAGGCTAATGCTTTACTTGTTACTTTAAAAGGAGATTATCCACAAACCAGAAAAGTTGTTCCTGCACGTCTGCAATCTTATATGTCAGCAGGACGGCCCGTGCTTGCGATGATGGGAGAGGGTGGTGCAGATATAATCCGGGAATCAAACTGTGGATATGCAGTTGATGCAGGTGATTATACGGCCTTGGCTGATGTAATATTGAGTAAAGTCCTTAAAAATCAAGATGAATTTGAGAAAATGGGACTTAATGGGCGCATTTACTACGAACGAGAGTTTACCAAGGGTAAGTGTATGGAACATTTATGTGAAATAATAAACAGAAAATAAATATGTTCAAATCGGAAAGATACCATTATATAAAACCCTCAAAAGGGGAGCGCATAATAGAAATAATCTGCACAGTTCTTTCGCCTGTTTTTTGGAAATGGAGGTTAAATTTGTGGGCATATCAGGTGATAAATATGGCTTATGATAGAAGATATATTTCTACAGGTAAAAATACGACTATTCATCCTACAACAATCATTCGGTACGGGCACAATATAAAGATTGGTGATAATTGCTTAATTAATCACAATAATCTGCTTCAGCCTGGGAAGGGACCAAACGGAAGAATTATAATAGGAAATTACGTTCACACAGGTGCGAATGTGATGTTCTTGGGATTTAATCATGGATTCTATACAACTGAAATACCCACAAAAGAACAAGACTATATGGATGCCCCGATAGTCGTTGAAGATGATGTGTGGATTGGTGGTGGAAGTATAATTTTGTCAGGTGTAACCATTGGAAAAGGATCTATCATAGCGGCTGGCGCGGTAGTAAATAAAGATGTTCCTCCCTATGCAATAGTTGGAGGGGTTCCTGCAAAATTGTTGAAGTATAGAAAGGAATAACTGATAATTATCTACAAACTATGAAGAAAGTACTGATACTTGACGGTGGTGCTGCACACGCGATGGCGATTGCCGAGTGCCTGAAGAAGAGCGGGTATGCGGTAGCTGTGGCGTGCGACAACAAGAACGAATACGGCTACCACTGTCGTTTTGCTGATGAACGTTTCCTCGGGCTGGATAGCCATCAGGTGGGGTATGCAGAGCGGATGATCGGCCTTCTGAAGGAGCATCATTTCGATGTGCTGATACCCACTTCGGACAAGGCTGCCGAGTTCATGAGTTTCCATAAGGAGGAACTGGAGCCTCTGACGGGCGTGCTGATGCCTTCGCGGGAGGTTTTCAAGAAGGGTTATGACAAGAACGAGCTGATGGCGGTGTGCAGGGAGAATGGGTTTCCGCATCCGCTGACGGTGGATTTGAAAGGGCAGGAAGACCATCTCTCAACTCTCATCTCTCAACTCTCAACCTTCCCTTATCCCGGGCTGCTGAAGCCGAATCTGACCAGCGGCGGCAGGGGTATGACGCTGGTGAATTCGCTGGAAGAGTTGCAGGCGGTCTATCCGGAGATTCGCAGGCAGTATGGCGAGTGCCACTTGCAGCGGTTCGTGAAGGCGGGCGGCAGGCAGGTGAAGGTGCAGGTGATGACCGATGCCGAGGGCGAGCCCAGGTATTCGTCCGTAATCTGGAAGCAGAGGTATTATCCCGTGAATGGTGGTTCGTCGTGCTGTAATGTGACGATAGACGAGCCTGAGGTGGCAGAGGTGTGTGGTAAGGTGCTGAAAGCCATCGGATGGGTGGGATTTGCCGACTTCGACCTGATAGAGGACCCGACTTCCGGCGAACTGCTGATAATGGAAATTAACCCACGCATTCCCGCCTGTGTGCGTTCTGCCTTCAAGAGCGGGATGGACTTTGCCACAATGATTGCCGATGCCACTTTTGGGCAGCCCCTTCGTGAGTATTCCTACTCTCCGGGCAAACGCCTGAGGCATCTGGGCTTCGATGTGCTGTGGTTCCTGAAATCCCCTTCGCGCTTCAAGGCCAAGCCTTCGTGGTTTAAGTTTTTTGGCCGTGACCTTTACTATCAAGATTGGATTCGTGGAAATTTTGTTGCCTTTTTTCGAGGTTCCTGGGGAAATTTTAAAAAACAACTTGATCCCGAATTCAGAAAAGCAAAATCTGGAACAAATAGAAAACCATGAAACGAGTACTTATCACCGGTGCCAACAGTTTTGTCGGTACGAACATAGAGAAGTGGCTGCTTCGGGTTCCGGGAGAGTTCGAGGTGGATACGGTGGACACGATGAACGATGCCTGGAAGCAGGTGGATTACACGAAGTACGACAGTGTGTTCCACGTTGCGGGCATCGCGCACGTTGACCCTAAGCCAGAGATGGCTCCGCTGTACTATAAGGTGAACCGTGACCTTGCCATTGAGGTGGCTAAGTGGGCGAAGGAGCACGGGGTGAAGCAGTTCATCTATATGAGCAGCGGGATTGTGTATCACGCCAGCAAGTCGCTCAAGGGGAGCGTGAAGACGCTGGAGACAGTGCCTCAGCCTAATGATTTCTATGGCGACAGCAAGCTGCAGGCAGAAAAGGGGCTGTGGGAGCTTAGAGCTGAGAGCTTAGAGCTGAGAGAGGATTTCAAGGTGTGCATCCTTCGTCCGCCTATGATTTACGGTTCTGGTAACAAAGGCAATCTGCCCCGTCTGGGATATCTTGCAACAAAGGTTCCCGTATTCCCGGCCTGGCACAACAAACGCAGTATGCTGCATGTGAATAATCTTGCCGAGTTCGTAAGGCAGATTATCCTTCGGGAGATGTCGGGAACGTTCTTCCCTCAGAATGCGGAACTGGCGGACACCGTTGAGATAGTGCGCCATTTTGCCGCAGAACACGGGCATAGGATATGGATTTCGCGCATATTCAATCCGCTGGTATGGCTCGGCTCATTCTTCCTGCCCGCCATCCCCAAGATGTTCGCCGACTCCTACTACGTCCCCGAAATGAGTGAATACGACTTCGACTACCAGATTGTGTCGTTTGAGGAAAGCTTGAAGGGGTTGGAGATCAGGAAAACTATGAGATAACTATGGCATATAAATTTTTCAAACGTTTTTTTGATGTGGTGTGCGCGCTCATCGGTATCATCGGCACATCGCCTTTGTGGATTGTCGGGATTGTGGGGATTCTGATCTCGGACTGGGGCCCGATTTTCTATACTGCCCATCGCATCGGCAAAGACAACAAGCCGTTCAAGATGTATAAGTTCCGCTCGATGAGGGTCCTTCGTGAGGTGCGTGCGGGTGCGGAGGCGTCGCTCCGTCCGGAGGAGGACAGGATTTTCCCGTTCGGGCATTTCATCCGCAAGGTGAAGATTGACGAGCTGCCGCAGCTGCTGAATATCCTGAACGGCACGATGAGCATCATCGGCCCGCGTCCGGTGGCGCAGGATCAGTTCGAGATGTTCCGCTACGGCAAGTGGAACGAGGCGGCGAAGGTGCCGGTGGGGCTGAGCGGTCCTGCGGCTCTGTACGATTTCATCTATGGCGACCGGTTCACGGACGAGGCGGAGTATATGGCGAAGGTCTATCCCACGCGCAGGGAGCTGGAATATACCTACGTGCAGAAGGCCGGCTTCTGGTATGACGCGAAGATGATTGTCTATACGGTGATTTGCATTTTGTATGCGGTTGTAGGCAAAGAATGCACGTGGATTCTCAAGGAGTTTCTTCAGGATGCGCGCGAAAGCAACCCCGAAATTGATGTGATGCCGAAGTTATAGTAACTTTGATGGTTTTGAAAGAATTAAAAAGAGAAAACATGAAATATTTGATAGTAGTTGCTCACCCGGATGATGAGGTGCTTGGAGCAGGGGCTTCGATTAATAAGTGGACAAACGAAGGCAACACGGTGGACGTTTGCATTATGTGCACCGAGGCGAAGGCGCGGGCTTTCCGGCCTTCGGATGGGGAGTTGGAAAATGACACTCACAAGGCTATCAAGAGCCTTGGGGTGGGCCGCATTTACGAAGGGACGTTCCCGAATATCGAGATGAACACCGTGCCTCATCTTCAGTTGGTGCAGTTCATTGAGCAGGCGATTCTGGGCTCGGAGCCGGACATAGTGATTACCCACCATCCTGCCGACACGAACAATGACCATCTGCAGACATCAATGGCATGTCAGGAGGCAGTGAGGTTATTTCAGCGTCGTACGGACGTGAAGCGGATTCGCGAGGTGTGGTATATGGAGGTACCATCTTGCACTGAGTGGAAGATTAACAATGCGATGATGTCGTTCAACCCTAACTGCTTCGTGGAAGTGGGAGTTGATGGTGTGCAGGCGAAGATCGCAGCTCTGGATATGTACCGTGGCGTGATGCGCCCTTACCCGCACCCTCGTTCTGTTGAATATATAACAGGCTTGGCAGCGATGAGGGGTGGTCAGTGGTGGTTGAATTACGCCGAAGCCTTCGAGGTGGTGCTACGGGAGTATTGATGTATATGAAGAAGTGTCATCATTTGCACGAGAAATATCTTGCATCACTTAAGAAGTAATCTGCCATGATACAAATTGACAAAGAACTCATAAATAGTTTATTCGACAAAGCTGCTGTATCTGACCGCAAGCGAATGAACTTTGACCTGCGTACATCTTCAAACGATGATGGCCAGCGTATGCTTAATGCATTGTTGCCAGGTTCAATAGTCCCTATACATAGACATCCAAAGAGCAATGAGAATGTTATTTTGCTTTGCGGAAAACTGGAGGAAGTAATATATGATGCGGAGGGAAATGAAACCGAACGCATCAATTTAGACCCTTTGGCTGGACGATTTGGTTGTGTGGTTCCAGCTGGTTCCTGGCATACAGTCGAAGTGATAGAACCTTCTGTAATTTATGAGGCAAAAGATGGTAAGTATGGCGAGGATGGTAGTGAGAACTTTGTGGAAGCAGAGTCAATGCACAGCATCAAATAAGACATTTAGGAAATTAGGAATTTAGACAAGTAGAAATAAATCCCTCGTGATTGATGTGCCAATGTGTCTTCGAGCCTTTGATATTGTGGCCGTCAGAAAATTCTTGAATGCGGGCATTCAGATATTTTCAGTCAACTATATCATCTCCTTATCAGGTTTTCTTCAATCTCAAGACGAGAAACATTTTAAAATTGTTTAAAGTTTAGAAGTTTGGAATGTTGATATCCATCAACTCATGTTGCTAAGGGTAGTGATGGATTTGAATTAAACTAAAATAATTGCATTATTTTGGTTTTTTTTTTTTCTTTCATTACCTTTGTATTCGTTTTGAAAATAGTATAAAGAGACTATGAACATATCTTATAAGTGGCTCAAGGATTTTGTTGATTTTGATATGACTCCGCAGGAGGTGGCTGATGCGCTTACTTCTACTGGTTTGGAGGTGGATGCTTTGGAGGAAGTACAGTCTGTCCGAGGTGGGCTGAAAGGCCTCTACGTGGGTAAGGTGCTGACGTGTGAAGAACATCCTGACAGTGATCATCTGCATGTGACTACCGTTGATTTGGGTAAGGATGCTCCTTCCCAGATAGTTTGCGGTGCTCCTAACGTGGCTGCCGGACAGAAGGTGATAGTGGCTGACTTAGGCTGTGTGCTGTATGACGGCGACAAGGAGTTCGTAATTAAAAAATCAAAACTGCGTGGCGTGGAGTCAAATGGTATGATATGCGCTGAGGATGAGATAGGAATGGGGACTTCTCATGATGGTATCATCGTCTTGCCTGAGGATGCAAAGGTGGGAATGACGGCTGCGGAATATTATAATCTTGAGAGCGACTGGCTGATAGAGGTTGACATTACAGCAAACCGTGCTGACGGTCTTTCTCATCTCGGTATTGCCCGTGACCTGTATGCGTGGATGTTGAGTAACGGCAAGAATACGACTCTGCACGTACCTTCGTGTGATGCGTTCAAGGTAGATAACCATGACTGTGAGATAAAGGTAAGGGTGGAGAATACAGAGGCTTGTCCTCGTTATGCTACCGTCACGGTTACTGACTGTGATGTAAAGGAAAGTCCTGAATGGTTGAAGAAACGTCTTGCGACGATAGGTCTCCGTCCGATAAACAATATCGTAGATATTACTAATTATATCATGTTCGCATACGGTCAGCCTATGCACTGTTTCGATGCTGACATGGTGGAGGGTAACGAGATTGTAGTGAAGACAATGCCGGAGGGTACTCTGTTTGTTACCCTTGATGGCGAGGAACATAAACTGTCGGAGAGGGATTTGGCAATATGCAATGCCAAGGATGCAATGTGCATTGCCGGTGTTTTTGGTGGAAAGGGTAGTGGTACGTATGATACAACGCGTAACGTGGTATTGGAGAGTGCGTATTTCACTCCTACATGGATAAGGAAGAGTGCACGCCGCCATGGTCTGTCAACGGATGCGAGTTACAGATTTGAACGCGGTGTTGACCCTAACGGTGTTATCTATGCCCTGAAACAAGCAGCCATACTGTGTAAGGAGTTGGCTGGTGGCAAGGTGTCAATGGATATTGTAGATGTATATCCGGAGACGATAAAACCTGCACAGGTGGAATTGGAATATGACTATGTGAGAAATCTCATCGGTAAGGAGATAGAGCATGATAAAATAAAGAGCATTGCCGAATCTCTGGAGATGAGAGTGCTGAACGAGACCACTGAAGGACTTAGGTTAGAGATACCTACTTACAGAGTTGATGTGCAGCGTCCTTGTGACGTGGTGGAAGACATACTGCGTATCTATGGTTATAATAATGTGGAGATACCTACTACCTTGAAGAGTTCTCTGACAACAAAGACGGAAGAAGACAGAAAGCATAAGACGGAAGATGTCATAAGTGAACAGTTGGTGGGTGCGGGATTCAATGAAATTCTGAACAACTCGCTTACGAAGAGTGCTTATTATAACACTAACACTTATCCAGAAGGACGTTGCGTTCATCTGATAAATCCCCTTAGTGCTGACCTTAATGTGTTGCGTCAAACATTGTTGTTCGGTGGTTTGGAGAGCATTGCATACAATGCCAACCGTAAGAGTGCAGACCTCAGAATGTTTGAATTCGGAAATTGTTATTTTAAGTCAACAAGTCAACAAGTCAATGAACAGACGGCTAACGCCAATACATACTCAGAAGAGAAGCATCTGGGATTGTGGTTGACTGGTATGAATGTCAGTGGCAGTTGGGCTCATAAGAATGAAGAAACATCATTCTATATGCTGAAAGCGTACGTGGAGAATATCCTTGTGCGCATCGGCATAAAAGAGGAAAGTGTGGTCACGGAAACTTCTCAGAATGATGTCTTCGCCAAAGGCCTTGCTATCAAGAACAGAGGCGGAAAGGTGCTTGCTGAGATGGGTATCGTAAGCAATGTCATACAGAAAAGGTTCGGCATTGTAAATAAGGTATATTATGCTGATTTGAACTGGACTCTGCTGATGAAAGCAATGAAGAAGAATACTGTATCATTCCATGAAATAAGCAAATATCCTGCTGTAAGCCGTGACTTGGCATTGTTGCTTGACAGTAGCGTGGACTTTGCACAAGTGGAAGATATTGCACATAAGACTGAAAGAAAACTGCTTAAACAGGTTTCGTTGTTTGATGTCTATGAGGGTAAGAACCTACCTGTAGGCAAAAAGAGTTATGCTGTGAACTTTGTGTTACAAGATGATAGCGCTACTCTCAACGATAAAAAGATTGATGCAATAATGAATAATCTAATCAATAACCTGAAAAAACAACTGGGTGCAGAACTGAGGTAGGATGATAGAGTCATACTCCTGGACCTCTCCGAAGGCAAGGAGGTAAGTGTGAAGTTGTAAATAAAAAACTAAAATAATAAATAAACATCATGGGAAGAGCTTTTGAATATCGCAAAGCGACAAAACTGAAGAGATGGGGGCATATGGCTCGCACGTTTACGAAAATCGGAAAACAGATAGCCATTGCTGTGAAGGCTGGCGGTCCTGATCCGGACACCAATCCTACACTTCGTTCCATCATCGCTACGGCAAAGCGTGAAAACATGCCGAAAGACAATATCGAACGTGCAATAAAGAATGCACAGGGTAAGGACCAGAGCGATTACAAGACAATGACATACGAGGGATATGGACCTCATGGAGTTGCCATCTTTGTTGATACGCTTACTGATAATCCTACACGTACAGTAGGTGACGTGCGCTCAGTCTTTAATAAATTTGATGGCAATATGGGAACACAAGGAAGTCTGTCTTTCCTTTTTGACCATAAATGTGTGTTCACGTTCCGTAAGAAAGACGGTGTGGACATGGACGAACTTATCCTTGACCTTATAGACTATGGCGTAGAGGATGAATATGATGAGGATGAAGAAGAAGGCACTCTGACTATATATGGAGACCCTAAGAGTTTCGGTGCAATACAAAAGCACCTTGAGGAACAGGGATTTGAAGGTGTCGGCGGTGAGTTCACTTACATACCTAATGATCTTAAGGATGTTACTCCTGAACAGCGTGAGACGATAGACAAGATGATAGAAAAACTCGAGGATTTCGAGGATGTTCAGAATGTCTTTACCAACATGAAGCCAGAATAATGAAAAAGACCTGTCTGTTTATATTCTTAGTATCTTTGGTTCTGGTATTTTCTGCCTGTCAGGAGAATTTTTCTGACCGCTGTCTGCGCGAGGCGAAAGAATATACAAGAAAGAACTGCCCGAAACAGTTGCAACCGGAAATAAGAATGGACAGTCTTACATTTTCTGCAAACTCCCAGACGCTGATGTATTACTATACTTTGTCAGGTAAATTGGATGATGTATCTGCGGTGGAGGAGGCAAAAGACCAAATGCGTGTGACGATGCTGAACGCGTTGAAAAATGATGTCAGCCTGCGTCTGTACAAATCGCATAATCTGAGTTTTGAATACATCTGGTACAGTGCTTCACAAAAAAGTAAATTGCTGGATATTACCTTTACAGCAAAGGAGTATAAATAATTGACTTTTGCATAAGATGTCTGCTGATATAAAGAACATACGTAATTTCTGCATTATCGCCCATATTGACCATGGGAAATCGACACTTGCCGACCGTCTTTTGGAATATACGAAGACAATAGAGATTACGGAAGGGCAGATGCTGGATGACATGGACTTGGAAAAAGAACGTGGTATTACAATCAAGTCACATGCTATTCAGATGGAGTATGCTGTGAATGGTGAAACGTATGTTCTCAACCTTATCGACACTCCGGGACATGTTGACTTCTCATACGAGGTGAGCAGGAGTATTGCTGCCTGTGAAGGGGCTCTTCTTGTTGTTGATGCCACTCAGGGCATTCAGGCTCAGACAATATCCAATCTCTATATGGCCATTGACCATGACCTTGAGATAATTCCGGTAATAAACAAAATAGATATGCCTAATGCCATGCCTGATGAGGTTGAGGATGAAATCATTGAACTTCTCGGGTGCAAGCATGAGGAGATAATAAGGGCAAGTGGTAAAACCGGTGAGGGTGTGGAAGACATACTCAATGCAGTCGTTGAACGTGTACCACATCCAGAGGGAGACGAGAAAGCACCTTTGCAAGCTTTGCTCTTCGATTCTGTGTTCAATTCTTTCCGTGGTATCATTGCTTACTTCAAAATAGAAAATGGTGTATTGCGTCATGGAGACAAGGTGAAGTTCTTCAATACCGGTATGGAATACACTGCAGATGAGATTGGAGTACTGAAGATGGATATGATTCCACAAAAGGAACTACGGACAGGAGATGTGGGATATATAATCAGCGGAATAAAGGATAGTACGGAGGTAAAGGTGGGTGACACCATTACTCATGTGAACAGACCTTGCAACAAGGCAATAGAAGGTTTTGAAGAAGTGAAACCGATGGTCTTTGCCGGTGTCTATCCAATAGATCCTAATGACTATGAAAATCTTCGCGCTTCTTTGGAAAAACTGCAGTTGAATGATGCATCTCTGTCGTTTATGCCTGAATCTTCTGTAGCGCTGGGATTCGGATTCCGATGTGGATTCCTTGGTTTACTCCACATGGAAATAGTGCAGGAACGACTGGATAGGGAATATGATATGGATGTCATCACCACGGTGCCTAATGTGTCTTATATGGTATATACCAAACAGGGAGAGGCTGTGGAAGTTCATAATCCTTCCGGACTTCCGGACTTGACTATGATAGACCATATAGAAGAACCGTACATCCGTGCAACGGTGATTACTGATACACGGTTCATAGGTCCGATAATGACGCTCTGTCTTGGTAAACGCGGGGAACTGATAAAACAGGAATATATCAGTGGTAACCGTGTGGAGATACACTATTTGTTACCGTTAGGTGAGATTGTTATCGATTTCTATGATAAACTGAAGAGTATTTCCAAAGGTTATGCTTCTTTCGATTATCATTTTGACAGTTTCCGTCCGTCAAAACTTGCAAAACTGGATATTCTGCTGAATGGTGAACCTGTGGATGCACTGTCCACCTTGACACATAATGACAATGCCGTGACGCTTGGTCGCAGGATGTGTGAGAAACTGAAAGAATTGATTCCTCGGCAACAGTTTGACATAGCAATACAGGCTGCCATCGGTGCAAAGATTATTGCCCGTGAAACAATAAAATGTGTACGTAAAGATGTTACTGCCAAGTGTTATGGTGGCGATGTTACGCGTAAACGCAAACTGCTGGAGAAACAGAAACGTGGAAAAAAACGCATGAAACAGATAGGCAATGTTGAAGTACCACAGAAAGCTTTTCTTGCAGTGTTGAAATTGGATTAATCTGTAATTAAAGGAGGAGAAAAGATGAAAAGGATTCAGATGAATTTAAATACAAAACGTGATGTGGCAAGAGTACTTGCACGGCGTTATAGTACAATGACCTTCGAAGAACTGGATCAACTAGAAGATATGATTATTGCTTCCAGATATCGGAAAGGAGAGATGATTATCGATGAAGGTGAGATTTGTACAGGTCCTTTATGGGTAGATTCAGGATTGGTGAGAGTTTTTTATTTCAAGAATGGCAAGGAGATAACGTCTCATTTTGCAACAGAACAACATATTGTAATGTCTATTGAGAGTATGTTTTATGAGCAGCCATCAGTAGTACAGATAGAGGCTTTGGAAAATACTATAATATACGAATTGCCGAAAGACCGGCTTGAGGAAACAGCAATGCGTAGTGTGAACATTCAGATGTTGTATAGAAAGATTCTGGAAGAAGCATTGATAGAAAGCCAGAAATACGCTGACCTTATATGTTTTGAAAGTGCAGCAGAAAAGTATAAAAGGCTCATGAAGCTACAGCCGGAACTATTTTTGCGCGTTCCGTTGACATATATCGCAAGTTATCTACAGATGACTCCGGAAACACTGTCCAGAGTCCGTTCTTCCGTTATTATTGATTAATATAAATAAGTCTGATGGAATTTATTTGTAAAGGAATCGTCGGATGGATTTCTTTGCTGTCTTTTCAAACTCTTCATCCCGCAATTCAATTCTTGTAACTTTTGAGTAAGCTGGCATCTGTTCATTCAGAGCAATCAAGTTTTCTTCCATTACTGCTTGCAGGTCTTCTTTATCCAAGCCATCATTCTGTGCTTCATCATAGTCAGGATATACGAGTGCAACAAGCTTTTCATCACGTTGTACTATTACACATTCCGTGACGAATGGGAGTGAACTGAGTTTGTCTTCTATTTCTTCAGGATAGATATTCTGACCATTGGCACTGAGTAACATATTCTTGCTTCTACCTTTGATGAATATGTTTCCTTCTTCGTCCATTATGCCAAGATCTCCTGTCTTGAACCATCCGTTGACAAATGCTTGTTTTGTTTCTGCTTCGTCTTTATAATATCCCAGCATGACATTCAGTCCTCGTACCATTATCTCACCTGGTATTGTCCTTGGGTCTGTACTGTCTATGCGCACTTCCATATTCCGTACAGCTTTACCACAACTTCCCAACGGAGCATTGTACCAATCTTCGTAACAGATAATAGGTGCACATTCTGTGGCTCCGTAGCCGACTGTCATAGGGAATTTAATCTGATGTAGAAATTCTTCTACTTCCTGATTCAGGGCGGCTCCACCAATGATTAATTCGTAGAAGTTATTACCGAAAGTCTGTTTCAGACGCTCACAGAGTTTTGACCTCACCTTGAGTCTTAAGGCTGGTGTATTCATGAGAATCTTCATTCTGTGATTCTGCAATTCAGGGAATATGCGTTTCTTGATAATCTTCTCTATGATAAGAGGAACGGAGATGATAAGGAATGGTTTTAAATCTTGAAAGGCTTTCAATATGACAGCAGGCGATGGTGTACGTGTAAGGCAATTGATGTGTATTCCTATGCAGAATTCAAGTATCAATTCAAATGCCATTCCATACATGTGAGCCATAGGAAGCATGCAGATACCCTTCATTCCAGGGTGGTAATTGCCTTTAATAATATGCAAAGCAAAATCATAATTGCTCCACATTGCACGATAAGGAATCATAACACCTTTTGAATGCCCTGTAGTACCACTTGTGTAGTTTATCAAAGCCAGCTCATCAGGATCCTGCTCCTTATAATAGCAAATATCATCTTGTGTGAACCGTTCTGGAAATTTCTTTCCAAACATGGCATTCAGATTCTTGCGTGCATGTTCCAGTTTCTCTGAACGGCATGTCATAAGGCTGAAATCAGGAAGGTTTATTATTCCTTCCAGATTAGGCATCTCTTCAGGTGAGATGATGGTCTTGATATAATCTCCTACAAAAAGAAGTTTTGCGTCACTGTGGTTGACGCAGTTATGTATCTGTTCTTCTCTGAATTCATGTAGTAGTGGTACAGCCACAGCACCGTATGTCAGAATAGCAAAGAAAGCAACTCCCCAGTTGGCTGAATTACGTCCACAGAGAGCAATCTTATCTCCATGCTCTACACCACTTTCTTCAAAGAGAATATGCAGTTTTTCAATCTTTCTTGCGACATCTTTATAGAACAATGTCTGAATCTGGTAATCAGATATTGATTCTAATTCCCAAAAATTCTTAACAGCATTCTCTATCAGAAGATTGAAACAGCCGATATTTTCTTTCGCAGGCACAGACATTGCACGTTTTCATTTATTTTGTGCAAATTTACAATCATTCTTGCACAAATCAAAACTTTTTGTGCAAAATATGACTTTTAGAACAATGATACAAGAAAACGTAACAATTAACGGGATTTATTTATACAGGAATCGCCTGATAGATTTCTTTGCTGTTTTTTCAAATTCTTCGTCCCTCAGTTCTATCTTTGTGATTTTTGAATAAGTAGGCATCTGTTCGTTAAGAGCATTGAGGTTTTCTTCCATTACGGCATTCAGGTCTTCCTTGTCCAAGCCAATGTGTGCAGCCTCTTCATAATCAGGATAAACGAGAGCAACAAGTTTCTGGTCGCGCTGTACCACAACACTCTCGTTAATGAAAGGAAGCGAATTTAATTTATCTTCTATTTCTTCAGGGTATATGTTTTGTCCGTTAGAACTGAGCAGCATATTTTTTATACGTCCCTTTATGTATAGGAATCCACCTTCGCTGAACACTCCGAGGTCGCCTGTATGATACCATCCTTCTTCATCAAGAACTTCTTTTGTGGCCTCTTCATTTTTGTAATATCCCAGCATTACATTCAAACCGCGTACCAATATCTCTCCAGGATAATTTATCGGGTCGTTACTGTTTATCTTGACTTCTATGTTTGTTGCCGGCCGTCCACAGCATCCCGGTTCTGTATCTGCATAGAAAGAATAGGTGATGAGCGGTGCACATTCTGTTGCTCCGTAGCCCACGCAATATGGAATGTCAATACTTTTCAGGAAGTCTTCCACCTCAGCATTCAATGCGGCACCACCCATTACGAGTTGGCAGAACTGTCCGCCGAAGGCATCCATCAACTGTTTGCGTATCTTCTGTTTTACCTTCTTGCGTATCGTAGGAGTGTGCAACAACAGTTTCATACGCGGTGTCTGAAGTTTAGGGAATATCTTCTTTCTGATTATCTTTTCTATTACCAGAGGTACGGTAATGATAAGTGTAGGTTTTTTCTCCGTCAACATCCCCATGAGTAGGGCAGGGGACGGTACTCTACTGAGGAAATACACATGACGCCCTTGTGTGAACGGATAGATGAGGTCGAAAGCCATGCCGAACATGTGGGCAAGAGGCAGCATACTAACGAAGTTTTCTCCAGGTTTCAATGTCTTTCCCATCTCTTCCCATGCGAAGTTCAGATTACTCCACATGGCACGATAGGGCAACATTACCCCCTTAGGCGTGCCTGTAGTACCACTGGTATAGTTTATCAGGGCTAACTCATTAGGGTCTTCTTCGATATAGTATGAAACGTCTTCCTGCGTGAAACGCTCAGGGTATTTCTTTCCGAACATTTCATTCAGATGTTCGCGTGCATACTGCAGTTTTTCATTTCTGCAAGTGTGCAGACTGAAATCCGGAAGATTTATTATTCCTTCCAGATTCGGCATCGCTTCTGCATCAATGACAGTCTTGATGTAATCGCCGATGAACAGCAGTCGTGCATCACTGTGGTTTGTGCAATTATGTATCTGTTCAGGTGTGAACTCGCTGAGCAGAGGAACAGCCACGGCACCGTATGTCCAGATAGCGAACAGGGTTGTTGACCAGTTTCCGGTAGAACGACCGCATAATGCAATCTTGTCTCCGCGTTCTATTCCACTTTCCTTGAAGAGAATGTGTAGTTTCTCTATCCTTCGTGCAACGTCATGAAATTGCAACGTGCTGCCTTTATAATCTGTGAATGCATCCAGATGCCAGAACTTGAC
Organism: Bacteroidaceae bacterium; assembly: GCA_024398495.1. Classification (GTDB taxonomy): domain Bacteria; phylum Bacteroidota; class Bacteroidia; order Bacteroidales; family Bacteroidaceae; genus Prevotella. Next base: position 22,820 of record JAKSJA010000021.1, read on the forward strand.
GATTGCATCTTGAATCCACTGGTTGAAACTCGGTACTTGCGAAATATCTAATATGTCCTTGCTCCTCATAATTTGTATTTTTTTTGCACACATACATATAATAATGTGCATTTTTTGTTCGATTCTTCAGTAATTTTGTTCAAATTTTCTCAAAACACTGCAAATTTACTGAATTTTTATGAGATGACCAAGAAAATGAATGTTTTTTGCAAAATCATTTATTCATATCTCATGCTGTTCGATGGACGGATATGAGAAATGAGCAGGGTAGGGATGATTTCAACGATGACGACAAACAGTATTACGGCGATGTTCAGCAAGAGCAGTATTCCCCAGTCAATAGCGATAGGGACAGAACTGACGTAATAGTCGGTAGGGTCGAGATGAATGAAATGCGTATATTTCTGCAGCAGGCAGATGCCGATGCCTATTATGTTTCCAATTATCATTCCCTTGCATATTATGAATGTCGCAAACCACAGGAAAACCTTTCGTATGCTGGCATTCCGTTGGCCGAGAGCCTTCAGCATGCCGATCATCTTTGTTTTTTCCAAGATGATGATGAGCACTCCGCTTGTCATCGTAAAGGCTGAAACGCAAACCATGAGAATCAGTATTATCCATACATTTACATCCAGCAGTTCCAGCCATGCAAAGATGCCGGGGAAGATGTCCTGAACGGTACGTACGCTGTAACTGTCTGTACTGTTCCTGTCCGATGAGAACGTCAGAGAATTTATCCTGTCTCTTATGCGGTCGGCAGTTGCCTGTTCACTGTTCACCGTTGTCCGTTGACCGTTGACTGTTGACCGTATGTTAAATCTGATTTCAATTCCAGAGCACTGAGTATCAGAGAACTTGTTTAACCTGCGCGCTGTCTGTATGTCTATGAAAACCAAAGAATTGTCATATTGCGACATGTTTGTCTGGTAAACACCTTCTACCGTAAACCTGCGTGCACGCACACCGTTTTCATCAATGAAATATGCGAAAACTTTATCGTTGCATTTCAGGTTCAGGACATCAGCAATGCTCTGTGATATGAGAATGCCGTTATTCGGTTGTACGGTTGTACGGTTGTACGGTTTTGCGGTTGTACGGTTGTACGGTTTTGCGGTTTTGCGGTTATCGTTATCGTTGTTCGTGTTGAAATTCGGTATCTCGCCTGCAACAAGATTTTTATGCAGGAAGGTGGTGTCATAGTCTTCACCTATCCCCTTGAATGTGATGCCGAGAAAGTCATCGTCTGTTTTCAGAATACCCTGAACATTGCAGTATGGAGAATATGTCATGGCATACCCGTCACGTTTGTTCTCCTCTTCAAGTCTTTCCGTCAGGGTATCGGTAATCTCCATGGCTGTGTTCACGCCATACTGGATGCCGGAGAAACTCTGAATCTGAATATTCCCTACAAGACCGGTTATCTTGTCGTTTATGCTGCCCTTGAAGCCGATTATGACACAGATGGTCATTATCATCACGGCAATGCCGATGGCAACGCCGATTGTTGCAATCTTTATCGCCGGACCGCTGATACGTCTTTTCTCCGTATCGCCGAAACAGATCTTTCTGGCAATAAAATATTCTAAGTTCATTCAGTTCTTCCGGGATATGCTTCCAGAGCCTTTGACAGTATGAACAAGGCGCGTGTAAGGTTCTCTTTCTTCAGCACGTAGGCAATGCGCACTTGGTTTTTTCCTGCCCCCGGTGTGGTATAGAAACCTGCAGCCGGAGCTGTCATCACCGTCTCCCCCTCGTAACTGAAATCGGTGAGGCACCATGCACAGAACTTCTCGCTGTCATCGACAGGCAGTTTTGCCACAGTGTAGAAAGCACCCATCGGGATAGGAGAATATACTCCCGGAATGCGGTTGAGGCCATCTATGAGGCATTTTCTCCTCTCCACATATTCGTCATAGACATCTCGGGAATACTCCTCCGGTGCTTCAAGAGAAGCCTCTGCGGCAATCTGTCCTATCAGCGGAGGCGAAAGACGTGCCTGACAGAATTTCATTACAGCCTTGCGCACCTCCTCATTCTTTGTTATCAGCGCACCGACACGTATTCCACATTCGCTGTAACGCTTTGATACAGAGTCGATAAGTACCACATTGTCCTGTATTCCCTCAAGATGACAGGCACTGATATAAGGACTGCCGGTATAGATGAATTCCCTATACACCTCATCGGAAAAGAGATACAGGTCGTATTTCTTCACGAGGTCACGGATCTGGTTCATCTCCCTTCTGGTATAGAGGTAACCCGTAGGGTTGTTGGGATTGCATATAAGTATGGCGCGTGTATGCTCGTTTATCAGTTTTTCAAACTTCTCCACCTTCGGCAGTGAAAAACCCTCGTCAATGGTTGTCGCTATGGTACGTATCTTTGCACCGGCGGCAATGGCAAAAGCCATGTAGTTGGCGTATGCAGGCTCAGGAACTATAATCTCGTCATCAGGGTTCAGGCACGACAGGAAAGCAAACAGTACCGCCTCACTGCCGCCCGACGTTATGATGATGTCATCAGCCGTCACGTTGATGTTGTATCCCTTATAGTAGTTTACCAGTTTCTCTCTGTAATGCTGATACCCCTGTGAAGGACTGTACTCCAACACCTTCATGTCAATGTTGCGTATAGCATCCAATGCCACCTGCGGTGTGGGCAGGTCTGGTTGTCCTATATTCAGGTGATAAACCTTTATGCCACGTTCTTTTGCAGCATTTGCCAGCGGTGCCAGTTTCCGTATCGGCGACTGTGGCATTTCCATTCCACGGTTAGAAATCTTTGGCATGTCAAAATCAATTATAGATAAACACATCGAGCACCTTCGTTTCCGTCACAGACGCAACGGCATAATCCTCAATGCTGCCTTTCATTATCTCTTCTGCATTTTTATAAGCATTCTGTATGGAACTTCCCTGAATAAGATAATGAAAGTTTCTGTGTAACTCCCTGTCTTTCTTTTCGTCATAGGCAGTCGTCTGAATCTTCACCTTATACCACTTGTCGGCAGTATTGTCATCATCGAAGCACACCTCTTTGAACGAGGCAATCTTCAATGCGTCAACATTCAGTCCGCCGCTTACCGTTTTGCTTACTTCTTCCGTTATCCTTGCCTCAGCCTCCGTAAACGACAGAGCGTCAACGACGTAGTCTTCTTTGACAGTCTTTGTCAGTCCGTCAGCCATCATCTTCTCGCTCCTCACCTTGGCTTCAAACCATGTGGAAGTCTTTACTGTAATGCTCATATTCTGTTTCCGAAAATTTTAGTACCAACTCTTATCATGTTTGAATTGCACTCCAATGCAATCCTGTAGTCATCGCTCATTCCCCAGCTGCGGATGCAGAAGCCGTCATCCTCACGGAAAAACTTGTTTTTCAGTTCCGTGTAGAAGTCTGAAGCCATCATAAACTCCTGTCTTATCTGTTCCTCATCATCCGTATTGGAAGCCATCATCATTATGCCGCAGATGTGGACATGCGTCAATGTCCGCCACTTCCCGTCTTCAAGCATCTCTCGGCACTCGTCAATGGAAAGACCGTATTTTGATTCCTCCTCAGCAATGTGCAGTTCAAGCAGAATGTCAACAGTTCTGTTGCATTTTTCCGCCTGCCTGTCAATCTCTTCCATCAGTTTCAGGGAGTCAACGGAGTGTATCAGTTCAATGAAAGGGACGATATGTTTCACCTTGTTTCTCTGCAGATGTCCGATGAAGTGCCATTGCAAATCCTTTTTGTCAGCAAGCAGCGCGCAGTCCTTCTTCAGCAGCAGTTCCTGCACGTGGCTCTCACCGAACATACGCTGTCCGGCATCGTAAGCCTCACATATCTGCTCCGCAGGATGATATTTGCTCACAGCCACCAATCGCACACCCTCTGAAATCCCGTCAGAGACAGCCCTCAGCCTCATCTTGATGTTGTTGCACATTCTGTAGAATGAGTATTTTCCGTTGACAAAATTACAACAAACCGAATGTACTACCAAATAAATTTCATTTATTTCTTTTATTGAAACAAAAAGGCACGAAATTTATTTCAGTGAATTATTGTATCAATAAAAGTAAAAACGCAGTTTTGTAGGTAGTACTGAGGTGCAGTGTAATTTCACCATAGGTAAAGTTACAACAACCGAACATAATAACAAAATAATGTTATTATTTATATATTCTTTCCGTTTGAAAATGATGATGATTGTCATACACGATTTAGAGTAAACCTATAATATTATGTGTTTTCATTGTCATTAATACTATCGTTTTATTCCTTTTTCGTATTTTTGCATCATGGCTGACGAAATGGATATTAGGTTACTGCCGAGACAGGCTGCTTCTTTGGAAACAATAAGGGAGTTCCTGCTGCGTGAGAAGGGGATGAAGGCAAGCGAGATGCGTTCCCTGAAAATTATCCGCAAGAGTATTGATGCCCGACAGAGAACGGTTTATGTTAATTTGAGGGTAAGGTGTTCTTCTGATGCAAATGCAGAAGACGGTAATCTGATACCTTTCTGTTATAAGGATGTGTCGGATAAACCTTCTGTCATCGTTGTTGGGGCAGGTCCCGGAGGATTGTTTGCTGCATTGAGATTGATAGAACTGGGAGTGAAACCTATTGTCATAGAAAGAGGTAAGGACGTGCATGCACGCCGTAAGGACTTGGCGGACATCACTCGCCGGCAGACGGTGGACAAGGAGAGTAACTATTGTTTTGGCGAGGGTGGTGCAGGAGCATATAGTGACGGAAAACTATATACCCGCAGCAAGAAACGCGGCAGCGTGGAGCGCATCCTAAACATATTTTTCCGACATGGTGCCAATGCAGACATCCTTTATGAGGCTCATCCGCATATTGGCTCCGACAAACTGCCACGAGTGATAGAAAACATCCGTAACACTATCATAGAATATGGCGGTGAGGTGCATTTTTCCACAAAGATGACAGACATCATCATAAAAGACGATGCTGTTGCCGGTGTGGAGGCTCTTACTGCTGATGGAGAGGAAAAGACTTTTATGGCTTCTGCTGTCATCATCGCCACCGGTCATAGTGCCAGAGACGTGTATCGGATGTTGTATGCCAACAAGGTGGAGATGGAAGCAAAAGGCATTGCCGTTGGTGTACGTCTTGAACATCCTGCGGAACTCATAGACAGGATACAATATCATAATAAGGAGGGTAGAGGCAAATATCTCCCTTCGGCTGAATATTCCTTTGTGACGCAGATAGACGGTAGGGGAGTGTATAGTTTCTGTATGTGTCCGGGAGGCTGTGTCATACCTGCCGCTACGGATGAACGACAGATCGTCGTCAACGGCATGAGTCCGAGTGGCCGCAATATGCGATGGAGTAATTCGGGGATGGTTGTTGAAATTCACCCTGACGACATTATGGGTTATGTGGAAAAAGGCACAGACAGCATACTGTCTATGATGAGGTTTCAGGAGATGGTAGAGGAACAATGCTGGCAGCAGGGTAACATGAAGCAGACCGCACCGGCACAGCGAATGCATGATTTCGTAAACGGAAAATTAAGTTACGACCTCCCTGCAAGCAGTTATGCTCCGGGGTTGATATCTTCACCTCTTCATTTTTGGATGCCTAACTTCATATCCTCACGATTGCGCAAAGGTTTTTCTCGGTTTGGGCAGATGTCGCGAGGCTTCCTCACCAACGAGGCTGTCGTGATAGGCATAGAAACACGGACTTCCTCTCCGATACGCATCTTGCGTAATGTGGATGATTTCTCTCATGTTCGGATACAAGGTCTGTTTCCATGCGGAGAGGGAGCAGGCTATGCTGGTGGCATCGTATCTGCTGCCATTGATGGAGAGAAATGTGCCGAAGCTGCAGTAGCGTTTTTGTTTTAATTATCATAGAACTATAAATTTTGCTCTGCGAGAGTTTAAAAACATTTGCGAGCGACCATTCGTGCAAATGTCAGCAGCCGTAAATGCAGATGTTGGTAGCCGCAAATGTTGATGTGAACTACCGCAATTGCTGATATGTGCAACCAAAATTGACGATGAGACCAACCACTGTTGGAAATACGGGTGTGCATTGTTGGAAATACGAATGTAGATAGTTGGAAGTACGAATGACCACATTTGCAATTTCCACCTACTCACGTGCAACTTTCAAGTCACCCGAGCTTAACTTATACTAAAAACTCTGTGAGGAGATACATACATTATAGTTC
>JAKSJA010000022.1 GCA_024398495.1 Bacteroidaceae bacterium
ATCAGCGTGCAATCAGCGTTGCCTACTGGATAATACTTAATAATGTGTTCCATAATCACTTCGTTTTTAAATATTCAATCAGTACTTCTCTTGCATAATAATAACCTCTCTCTTTACAGCGTCGTCCTATTAAGATGATTACGGCTAGGGTAATTAACCAAGCCCACCATAAGTCGTAAAACTTAGGCATGATAATACCTGCTGATACTATGACAAGAGTTAACATAACGCGAGAAAAGGCATATTGTGCATTGAAATCTGGTACACGAGTCTTTTCATTTGAATTTGAGTAAGACATAGCTTTTCCAAACATTTTTCCTTCGCAGGCTTTATCGTCATCAAGTTCTTGCTTCAAAAGCTTAACTGCTTTCTTGTACTCATAAAAACGAATACGTCCAAACCCTGTATAATTTCGCGTCTTGCCACAACAATTTGGTTTGGGTGCCTTTAATAGTTTATCTGAAGGCTTGCCTCCCATAAACCAATAATACAAAGGCTCTAATAACGCACTTAATGCATTTAGCATATAGCCCATCACGTATGCTAAAGACAACAATACAGTCACATTGATGTCGTTTATATCCCAATCAATTACAATTGAAAGGACAAATAATAAGACAACACCACTAATCAATGTACTAAGCACATCGTAATACTTGAAGTTCATAATCTTTGAATCTATTATTGTTTGTTTCTTAATGCTATTGCAGGATGTGTCACTGGTGCACTTTGATAAGTTAATGTTCCACTTTTTGAGGTGGAATATACATTACAGTGTTTACTAAGGAAATGCACAACAGCCCGATTTGGGTGCTTTTTGCTACCCTTGGCACTAATAACAGCACTTGATGGTTTTAGCATATTAATTACTTCTGTGGTCAAATTATGCTTGCTTCCATGGTGAGGCACTTTTAATGCACTACCAGGAATATTTTGAGGATAATCTTCAACGGCATCCTTCAATGTAGCACTGCATGCATCACCAGCCAACAAAAAGTTTCGGCCATTAGGGTGAAAAAGTAAGATCAAACTTGACATATTAGTAGGCGAATCCTCCTTTACTTCATCCATCACACTTTGGGCTTCTTCCTCTGTAGGCAATTCGTCTTCTGCATAGCTTTCTGCATCTGCCTCATCCTCTAACTCGGCAAAGTTTATAGCCATTTGATAGCATGCATCTTGGAAGAATTTCGATCTCGGGCCAATTACCATCAAAGGCATACCCACGACATCTAGCCCTAAAGTTGGTTCAACTAAATGGGAGTACCTTATTGCCTCATCTATCAAATTTCGAGTCGAATCAGTAGGGTGATTATAAACAGCCTTAGCAGCTCTTTCCAATTCACCGACATTATACTGCAACCTTCTAATATCATTTCGCATTAGGATGTCAGGTCTGCGAATACAAAAATTGCAGATTTCCACCTGTGAATCGGTAAGCAAATCGAAGAATCCACCTTTGTGATCTTTATCTGGATGAGTACAGAAAGCATAATCAATGATGTATATATTATTCTCCTTATGTCTCACATTGGCTTTAACCTTATCTGCATCACCAACATTTCCAGCATCAACTACCGCAGTCCACCATCGATTACCATCGTGGTAGTTGATGACTATAGCGTCTGCATCCTCAACGTTAATTATTATAACCTCATATTGCATATTGTATTTTTCAAATGTTTTTATTGGGAGCAACATTACTCCAATATAAATTGAAGCAAAAACGATGCCAAATACTTCAATCGTAAGAGGTGGGCAATAATAGACTACTGCAATTATTGTATAATGTCAAATTGGCAGAATTTGTCATGGGAATAACAAAATAATGTCATGGAATACCATATCGTCTTTTTTCTTATTGCTGTCTAGATTAAGACATGAAAATGAGATCAGGGAATGGAAATTTGGTTAATAACTTCAAAATATATTAATAATAGCAGAACTTACCAATTGGCACACAGAAGAGTGTTTACTCAATGATATGTACCATTTACAAATTAAAGTAATAAAACGGCGACAGTAACCGCACAAATATTTGGTAAACTTGCACATTTTTTGGTAAACAAATAAGATGCAGGACTGCCTATTGGCACACCGAAGAGCTTTTAAAATTTGTAACTAATTGTATATCAACTGTTTATTTCTTCAAAAAGTTTTAACCCTCAAAAGCATGTTTTTCAAAAGAAGAAAAAACGCAAGTGCTTTGTTATCAAGTACTTGCGTTTTTAGAATGTCTATTAATTGAGAAAATATTACTCCTCTACAGCGGCCTGCGCGGCTGCCAGACGTGCGATAGGCACGCGGAATGGAGAACAACTTGCATAGTTCAAACCGATCTTTGCACAGAATTTAACAGAAGAAGGTTCGCCACCATGCTCACCACAGATACCTGTACGGAGATTTGGACGGATACCTCTACCCTTCTCTACTGCCATCTTGATGAGTTGGCCAACACCCTTCTGGTCGAGAACCTGGAATGGGTCAACCTTCAGAATCTTCTTGTCGAGATATGCAGGGAGGAATGAAGCGATGTCGTCACGACTGTAACCGAATGTCATCTGCGTGAGGTCGTTAGTACCGAATGAGAAGTACTGAGCCTCTGTTGCGATGCGATCTGCTGTCAGGGCTGCACGAGGGATTTCAATCATAGTACCGATTTCAAATTCCACTTCGATTCCATACTCTTCAAAAACTTCCTTTGCAACCTTCTCGATGATACTCTTCTGCTGTTTCAACTCGTAGAGGATACCGATGAGAGGTACCATTATTTCTGGTTTAGGATCTTTGCCTTCTTTCTTCAGTTCGCAAGCTGCGCTGAGGATGGCGCGTGTCTGCATTGCTGTGATTTCAGGGAATGTGATACCCAGACGGCAACCACGATGGCCAAGCATTGGGTTGTTTTCTGCCAGAGAAGCAACTCGTTTCTGTATCTCCTTAACATCAACACCCATTTCCTTAGCCATAATCTCCTGACCAGCAAGATCATGAGGAACGAACTCATGCAATGGTGGGTCGAGCAGACGGATATTGACTGGACAACCGTCCATAGCCTCGAGGATTCCCTTGAAGTCTGCCTTCTGATAAGGAAGGAGTTTCGCAAGTGCCTTTTCTCTACCGGCTGCATCTTCTGCAAGGATCATCTCACGCATTGCGATGATCTTCTTGTCCTCGAAGAACATGTGCTCTGTACGAGTAAGACCGATACCCTTAGCACCAAAGTCGCGTGCCAACTTGGCATCACGAGGAGTATCTGCATTTGTTCTAACCTGCAGTTTTGTGTATTTGTCGCAGAGTTCCATCAGTTGCTTGAAATCGCCACTGAGTTCGGCAGCCTTCGTAGGAACTTCGCCAGCATAAACCTGACCAGTAGAACCGTTAAGTGAGATATAGTCACCTTCTTTATATACAGTACCGTCAATCTCAACAGTACGAGCCTTGTAATCAACATTGATACCACCGGCACCGCTGACACAGCACTTACCCATACCACGAGCAACAACGGCTGCATGAGAAGTCATACCGCCACGTGCTGTGAGGATACCTTCAGCACTTGCCATACCAGCAAGGTCTTCTGGAGATGTCTCGATACGCACCATGATAACCTTATGACCGTCGTTGTGCCACTGTTCAGCGTCATCGGCGAAAAATACGATCTGACCGCAGGCAGCACCTGGAGATGCAGGAAGACCCTGAGTGATGACCTTTGCCTTCTGCAGAGCAGCCTTGTCGAATACTGGGTGAAGGAGTTCATCCAGTTTCTGAGGCTCACAACGCATGATAGCCGTCTTTTCATCAATGAGTCCTTGCTTGAGCAGGTCCATAGCAATCTTTACCATTGCAGTACCTGTACGTTTACCGTTACGTGTCTGGAGGAACCACAGCTTACCTTCCTGTACGGTAAATTCCATATCCTGCATGTCGTGGTAGTGGTTTTCCAATTTTGTCTGGATACCGTCAAGTTCCTTATAGATAGCAGGCATTGCCTCTTCCATTGAAGGATACTTAGCCTTTCTTTCTTCTTCAGAGATACCGGCACGCTCTGCCCAACGGCGAGAGCCTTCTATTGTAATCTGCTGAGGAGTACGGATACCGGCAACAACGTCTTCACCTTGAGCATTTACCAGATATTCACCATTGAAAAGGTCTTCACCGGTAGCAGCGTCACGAGAGAAGCAAACACCTGTTGCAGATGTATCGCCCATATTACCGAATACCATTGCCATAACAGAAACAGCAGTACCCCACTCGTCAGGAATACCTTCCATCTTACGATAGAGAATAGCACGCTCGTTCATCCAACTGCGGAACACAGCGCATATTGCACCCCAGAGCTGAGTGATAGGTTCTTCTGGGAATTCTTCACCTGTCTGCTCCTTGATGGCTGTCTTGAACAGAACAACGAGTTTCTTCAGGCTTTCTACGGAAAGGTCTTTGTCAAGAACAACACCCTGTTCTTTCTTTACCTCCTCTATAATCTTCTCAAATGGGTCGATGTCAGTCTTGTTAACCGGTTTCATACCAAGAACCACATCACCGTACATCTGTACGAAACGACGGTAAGAATCATATACGAAATGAGGATTACCAGTCTTCTTGCACATACCCTCAGCCACGATGTCGTTAAGACCAAGATTAAGGATAGTATCCATCATACCCGGCATTGAAGCACGAGCACCGGAACGTACGCTGACCAACAGAGGATTCTCTGCGTCACCGAACTTGCAGTTCATGAGTGTTTCAATATGCTTTACAGCTGCCATCACATCCTCATTGAGGAGTTTCATGATTTTTTCTTGACCCACCTCATAGTATTCGTTACACGTATCAGTAGTAATAGTGAAACCCGGAGGAACAGGTACACCGATAAGGTTCATTTCTGCCAGATTGGCACCCTTACCACCGAGCTGTTCTCTCATGTTTGCGTTTCCTTCAGCTTTTCCGTTACCGAAAAGATAAACTCTTTTTGTTGCCATTTGATAAATAAAAATTTGATTCGTTTGTTAATTATATGTAATTATATTCGCCTTTTTCAAAAAACGTGACAAAATTACAACAAACCGAGCACAGAAACAAAAATAATTTGAATTATTTTAGATTTTTATTTTTAGAAAGCATAGAGTTCTACTCTGATGATTTCGAAAAAGACAAATCGTTAAACGCAGTTTTTGTTTATGTAGAGGTGCATTGTAAATTAATGATTCAATCCTTTTCTTCCTCCTCGTCTCGGCAAATCAAAAGAATTTGTTTGCACTCCTCTCGTCGTCAGTTCGACCGAAGGTCAAAGTTAGTGCAAAAAATTCCAGGATTTTTTCGCCTAAGCACTTGTTGGAGTACAAGAAATCGTATTTATTTCTTCATTGACCAAATTTTATGTAATTTTGCAGTCAAATGCCAAAATTGCAAAGATGACCTTATGAGCAGAAAGAAAAACTTGCCTTTGTTGGAGGATGTGACAATAACGGACATTGCCGCAGAGGGGAAGTCATTAGTAAGGATAAACGACATGGTGGTTTTCGTGCCTTGGGCAGTACCGGGGGATGTCGTGGACCTACAGATGACTAAGAAAAAACACTCGTATGCTGAAGCAAACGTAGTGAGATACAAGAAGTACAGCACCATGCGTTGCAAACCTTTCTGCAAGCATTTCAGTGTCTGTGGCGGATGCAAGTGGCAACAACTGCCGTATGAGGAACAGTTGCGTTTCAAACAACAGCAAGTGTTCGATCAACTGACAAGGATTGGCAAGATAGAGTTGCCGGAGATAACCCCTATTCTCGGCTCTGCCAAGACAACTGCCTACCGCAATAAACTGGAGTTCGGTGCGAGCAACAGGCTATGGCTGACAAAGGAGGAGATGGCTGCGTTGGCTGACAAGGGACAGGTACAGAATACCGCAGGCGGTTCTTTGGGATTTCACGTTACCGGTTTCTGGGATAAGATTCTGCCTATTGAAAAATGCTTTCTGATGGATGATACGAACAACCGCATTCGTATGTTCGTGCAAGAGTATGCTCTCGCCAACGGGATAAGTTTCTTCGATGCAAGAGAACAGGTTGGGACTCTGCGAAACCTCATGATACGGAACAACTGCAAAGGCGAGTATATGGTGGTGGTGCAGATATGTACAAAGACGAGTGCCGATGACTCTACCTCATCTAACGTGGATGACGGTAAGGAACAGCCGTACCATCGTATGCTGACGGCAATGGCAGAGGAGTTTCCAGAGATTACCGCCCTCATGTATGTCATCAACAACAAATGCAATGATACCATCTACGACTTGGACGTGATAACATACAGCGGACAGGACTATATATATGAGGAGATGGAAGGGCTGAAATTCAAGGTGGGTCCTAAGAGTTTCTACCAGACAAACACGGAACAGGCATACGAACTGTATAAGGTGGCACGGAATTTTGCAATGCTTGACGGCAACGAACTCGTCTATGATCTCTATACTGGTACTGGCACGATAGCCAACTTTGTGGCACGGAAGGCACGCGAGGTGATAGGAATAGAATACGTGCCGGAGGCAATCGAAGACGCAAAAGTAAACTCTGAAATAAACAACATCACGAACACGCATTTCTTCGCCGGTGACATGAAGGATATCCTGACGGAAGACTTCATCAAGGCACACGGTATGCCCGACGTAATCATTACCGACCCTCCAAGAGCCGGAATGCATCAGGATGTTGTCAACACCATACTCATGGCACAGCCAAAAAGAATAGTGTATGTAAGTTGCAACCCTGCCACACAGGCACGCGACCTCGCCCTGCTTGATGCTGACTACCGCGTATGTGCCATACAGCCAGTGGATATGTTTCCTCACACCACTCACGTAGAGAACGTGGTGCAGTTGGTAAGAAAATAATTATATCCTTAACTGACGACAAACCGAATGTAAACAAATTTATTTGATTTACTGAGGTGCGGAGGAAGAAAAGGATGAATATCCTTAACTTAGGCGGCATCAAGACAACTGATTGCACTAACTTTGACCTGCGGTCGAAATTAGGCTACATCAAGACAATGCCAGAAACGATGTTTCCTTTTTGATTGTATTGAATAATCCCTGAAATAAATTTCGCGATTTTTCAATTCAATAAAGAAATAAATACAATTTATTTTGGCATTGTCCTTGATTTGCACTAATTTTGCAGACGCAGAAAGAAAAAAGCGCATAGAAAAGCGTGACTAAAATTAAAACCGTTTTAGACGCCCTTGAGAGATTCGCGCCTCTGCCGTTGCAGGAAGACTGGGACAATGCCGGCCTGCAAATAGGATTGACAGAGACGGAAGCATTAGGGGCTTTGTTGTGTTTGGACGTCACCGAAGAAATCGTTGACGAAGCCATAGGAAAGGGATGTAATCTCATTATATCCCATCATCCGCTCATCTTCCATCCTTTGAAACGAATATGTGAAGATGACTATATCCAGCGCATAATAAGAAGGTGTGTAAAGAACGATATTACAATCGTTTCCATGCACACCAATCTGGATAATGCCGAGAATGGAGTGAACTACAAAATAGCGGAAAAACTGTCTCTGACAAATCTACGTTTCCTCAAACCTTGTGCAGAAATGCAGGGCAAGGGTGGCTCAGGAGTTATCGGAGAACTAGCAAATCCGTTGTCGGCAAAAGACTTTCTCAAGCAGACAAAAGACACCTTCAATGCGGAAGTGTTGATGACAAACGAACTGCTGACACGCAATATAAAGACAGTTGCACTGTGCGGAGGCGCAGGGGCATTCCTACTCGAAGATGCAATACAACAAGGTGCTGACGCCTTCATAACAGGCGAAATGCACTACCACGAATACTTCGACACGGAACAGAAAATACAAATAATCGTCATGGGACATTACGAATCGGAGCATTTCACACAGGAGATTCTGGAAAATATACTCCATTCACAATGCCCTGACGTAAAAACATTTATAGCGACAACGAATACCAACCCTATCAGGTATTTCAAATAGAACGATAAATTCAAACAAACATAAAATAAATTCATTATGGCAACAAAAAATGTAATAAATCCGACAGAAATGTCCGTTGAAGAAAAACTGAAAGCATTGTACGAACTGCAACAGACTCTTACTGCCATTGATGAGAAACGGGCTTTGCGCGGCGAACTCCCGCTTGAAGTGCAGGACCTTGAAGACGAAGTGGAAGGTCTGAAAACCCGTATGGAAAAAATCAATGATGAGGTAAAGGAAATAAACGATGCCATCGCACAGAAAAACATTGAGGTGGCAAAGGCAACGGACAATGTTGAACGCTACAAGAAACAACTCAACGACGTAAAAAACAACCGTGAATACGATACTCTCAGCAAGGAAATAGAATTCCAGTCATTGGAAATAGAACTTGCACAGAAGAAGATACGTGAAGGAAACAAGAAACTGGAACTTAAACAGGAAGACATAAACAAGGCACAGGAGGCTTTCAAAGAAAGACAGGAAGACCTTGAAACAAAACGCAAGGAACTGGACGAAATCATGGAAGAGACTCGTGCAGAAGAAGATATCCTGAAAAAAAAGGCAGCAGAATTAGAGAAAAAAATAGAACCACGTCTGCTTACATCTTTCAAACGTATCCGCAAAAACGCACGCAACGGTCTTGGTGTCGTTCCTGTGCAGCGTGATGCCTGTGGCGGATGTTTCGCACAGATTCCTCCACAGAGACAACTGGATATCAAGTCTCACAAGAAAATCATCGTCTGCGAATACTGCGGACGCATCCTCGTTGACCAAGAACTTGCAGGTATAAAAGAAGAGGCTCATGCAACAAAACCGAAACGCACAGCAAAAAGACCGGCAGAGCCAAAGGTAGCACCGATAGAACCTGATGCAAGAGAAGCAGACATGCCTTCTGAAGATGAAATGTAACCAAGTCTTTGACATACTTAGACGGAAATATGTTGCCTTAACTCCGGAGGAAGGAGTAAGGCAACATTTCATACATTATCTGATAGAACAAAAAGGATACCCACAGCACCTGCTAGCAAATGAAGTGAAACTGCAGGTGGGAAACAAAAAACTGCGTTGTGACACCGTCCTGTATTCAACGGAACTGAAACCGATGATGATCATCGAATACAAAGCACCTCATATAGAACTTACACAACAAGTTTTCAACCAACTGTTAGACTATAACAGCATACTCAATGTGGAATACCTTACCATGACAAACGGTACACATACCGTCTGTTGCAGAAGGGAGAAAGATAAATTTCATTTCCTCACGGATATTCCCGACTATACCGACATGATACTCTGACAGCATCAAAACAATATAAACAATGACGACAACATACGACTCGCTGCTTAAAGACCTCAAAGCACGGAATTTCTCACCCATATACTATCTCATGGGGGAGGAAGCATATTTCATAGACAGCATATCTGACTATATAGAGAAGAATGTGCTTTCTGAAACTGAACAGGACTTCAATCAGACTGTCGTATTCGGTGCTGATACCAACATGCAGAACATCATCGACATGGCGAAACGCTATCCTATGATGTCTGAATATCAAGTCGTCATCGTAAAAGAGGCACAGACACTAAAGAATACGGATGCTCTGGAACAATACCTGTCGCACATAATGCCGACGACGATATTGGTGTTCTGCCACAAAAACGGTACACTCGACAAACGCAAGAAACTGGGAGCAATGCTCACAAGACACAAGGATGCTGTGGTGTTCGTAAGCAATAAACTGAAAGAAGACAAATTGCCTCAGTTCGTTACCTCTTATCTGAAGGAAGATGGTATCAGCATTAACGAACAAGCTGTTCAAATAATTGTAACGTCAATAGGAAGCGATCTGAGCCGTCTTGTTTCAGAAGTAGACAAACTGAAGATAGGACTTAACGATACAAACAAGAGGATTACCCCAGAAACCGTTGAGGAGGTAATAGGAATAAACAAAGATTTCAACAATTTTGAACTGGTCAATGCGGTGACACAGAAACATATTTTCAAGGCAAACCAAATTATCAGTTATTTTGAGAAGAACGACAAGGCAGGAAGTCTGTTTTCTGTCATACCTTATTTATTTACGTTCTATTCCAATCTCATGCAGATTCACTATGCCCCTCGCAAAGATGAGCGTGGAATAGCTGAATGGCTCGGAATAGCACCATGGATGGCAAAAAACTATATCGTACCTCTAAGACTGTTCTCTCCGGGGAAGACATTACAGATAATATCTAAACTCCGTGAGTTCGATATGAGAGGTAAGGGCGTGAACAACAACACGACTTCAAAAGAAGAACTGCTGAAAGAACTGTTGTTTTTTATTCTCCACTGACAAAAATCTTCATTTATTTTTCCATTTTATTTTTTATTTTGATTGCCGAAATAAGAAAAATTACGGCATTAACAGGGTAAAATAATGCTCTTTCCCATTGAAAAATCGTAGTGCCAATACTGCAAAGATAAAGCACTCAAAAACATTCCCTTTACAGAGCATACCACAGAGCCTACTTTCTGAAATTTTCATTTTTTAAAACGATTCGTATATTCGTCCAAAAAATCAAAAAAAACGCATTTTTTCAAAAATCAAAAACCTACAAATGTAAATTTTAACATTATTTCACTATTCATGAGGATTATGTTCCTAAATCTATTTTTGTAAATATATTTACATTTATAGATTATAACACAATTATTTGCCTTTGTAATTTGAATTTACTTTTGTATTCTAGCGTTATTTTTGATTTACTATTCTAAATCTTACTTAAAAACGTATTTTTACGTATTACTCTATCTCACTTATTATCTGTATTTTATGTAGTTTTTCAAATGTTTACTTTCATATTTTCAGCATAAAATATGGAAAAGCCTTGAATATGACTATTATGAATATACACTATTGTTTTTATACTATTGTTTTTCAGTGTGTTATTTATATTCTTCAAATAAATACTTTGTTTGTTTACAAATGTGGTATTTAAATATCTAAACTTACCTGTGATTCTTTGTTTTAATTTGTGAATTCATTCGGGTATTTAGATTTTCAAATAATCAAAATTTCTAAATAATTCGTTTTTCTTTTCAAAATTATTTATTTAACTTTGTAAACCGATGGAAAATCCAATTTTCTGCCCATTTTTTTGGAGACAAAAATTTATAAAAAATAGAAAAAATGAAAGATCGTATCAAACAAGTCATGGAATTGAAGCAGATGTCCCAAAAAGATTTTGCTCAGTATCTCGGAACTTCGCAAGCAACGTTAAGCAGTATTTTTTCCGAACGCACCCAACCTACCCTACCGATAGTGTTGGCAATCCTCGAAAAATTTCCGGACATTCAGACTAACTGGCTCCTCAATGGAATTGGCAACATGACAAAAACCGACACTGCCGAAAGACAGGAAAATTCGCTTTTCGATTTTGACGAGCCAAAAGTTGAAACTCCGGAAGTATCATCGGCACCGATACAAAATGAGACTCCTTCCGACATAAAGCAACATGAAGCCATCATTCCAAAGAAAGAGACATCTTCACCTGTTGTCATCGTTCCGCCTGTGAAGAAAAGAGAAATCAAGGAGATACGGATTTTCTTTGATGACGGGACATACGAAACATTCGAGCCGAAATAGGAACATCCACCGATCCACTTTCCTTTTCTGCACAAAAAATACTACCTTTGCACCAGAAAAAGAAAAAGACATGAAGAATCTTGATTCCGTGATAGCAGGTCCATGCGCTGCAGAATCTGAAGAACAGGTACTGCAGACAGCCACCTTATTATATAATATAGGAATCAAACATTTTCGTGCAGGTATCTGGAAGCCACGAACCAAACCCGGTTGTTTTGAAGGACATGGAGAGAAAGCCCTGCAGTGGTTGCAGAAGGTGCAGCAGATGGGCATGACCGTTGCGACAGAAGTGGCGACACCGGAACATGTACGACTGGCACTGCAATATAGCATAGACCGACTGTGGATAGGCACGCGTACCGTCGCCAACCCCTTTGCCGTGCAGGACATTGCAGACACCCTGAAGGCTGAACATGCTTCTGCCACAACGATAATGGTCAAGAATCCTATGACTCCAGACATCGACCTATGGATAGGAGCCATACAGAGGTTGCGTGACTGTGGGCAGGAACATGTCATCGCCGTACACAGAGGATTTTTCTCTTATGCCAAGACACAGTACCGCAATCAGCCTATGTGGCAGATACCACTGGAACTGTACCGTCAGATGCCGGACATCACCATATACTGCGACCCAAGCCACATTGCAGGGAAGAGAGAACTCGTAGAAAGTCTTTCGCAGGAAGCCCTCAACATGGGATTTGACGGTCTCATGATAGAAAGCCACTGTCAGCCGTCAGAAGCACTTAGCGACTCACGTCAGCAGCTGACACCGGCAGAATTAGAAAAAATCCTCTCGTCACTCACCGTCAAAGACAGGACAAACATCAGCGGTCTTGAATTCCTGAGAAAACAGATTGACGAACTCGATGATGAGCTTCTTGACATCCTTGCCAAGAGGATGACACTGAGCAGAGAGATAGGGCAATACAAAAAAGAACACAACATACAGATTTTTCAGGGCAACAGATATAATGACATTTTGCAGAAAATGCTGTCGCAGGCAGAAAAATCAGGAATCAGCAAGGAATGTATAAAGTCAATATTTGAATTTATACACGAAGAGTCTGTTCGTCAGCAGTTGTAATACGGTTGTACGGTTGTGCGGTTGTGCGGTTTTACGGTTATCGTTATCGTAGTGAAACGTATCGTAGCGAAGCGTATCGTAGGCGAAGCCTCTTCAAAAATCTTCAAAAAAATTCTCCAACGACCTGCGGTCTTTTTTCGTAGGGCGTCCCGTACCCCGTGCGCGGTCAACAAAACCACTTATACGACTCATCTCCAGCAGTTCATACTGTTCCGGAGCCGTCACGTTTTCATATACTTCAGGAATCAACTTCGCCCCCACCCTCTGCTCTATCGTCTTCAGGATCTTGAACGAATACACTATCGGCGGTTTCTTCACATCCACTACATCCCCCACCTTCACCATACGCGAAGGTTTCACGTTCTGTCCGCCTATCGTCACACGTCCGTTCTTTATGGCATCGGCAGCAACGGAACGAGTCTTGAAGACACGCGCTGCCCACAGCCACTTGTCAATCCTCGCTTCCTCCATCAGTGTTTTTTGTTGAAAGCATTCATGGTAAAGTCAGCACCGCAAAGAACAAAAGACTTTATCATCTCGCACGCCGTCTCCACGGCAAGAGCAAGCACATTCCTCTCCTCATCATCAAACTCTCCCAGCACATAGTTTATCTGCATACCGATAGGAAAGTCGTGACCTATCCCCATGCGCAGTCGGCAATACTCCTGAGAACAAAGCACCGACTCTATGTGTCCCAAGCCATTATGACCGCCAGCACCACCATTCTTTCTCATACGGAACTTACCCAGCGGGATAGCCACATCATCGACGATGACGAGAATATTTTCCAGACACACCTTGTCCTTGTTCATCCAGTAACGCACCGCATTACCGCTAAGGTTCATAAACGTAGAAGGTTTCAGCAACGTCACCGCACGCCCCTTGATGGAAGTGTGAGCCACGAAACCATACCGTTTATCTTCAAAAACGATATTGGACGCCTTAGCAAAAGCGTCCAATACCATAAAACCAGTATTATGACGGGTATTGGCATATTCATCGCCAATATTCCCAAGTCCTACAATCAGATACTTATCCATTATTCAGCAGCAGCTCCTTCAGTAGCAGCAGCTTCGCCTCCTGCACCTTCTTCCTCACCAGAAGCAGCAGAACGAGCCTGACGAGTCATGCGTACAGAACATACGACAACCTCCGGAGAAGTAGCGATATCAAGACCGTCGAAATGCAGAGCACCAACCTTGATACTCTTACCGAGAGCCAGAGAAGAAACGTCAATAGTCAGTTCCTCAGGTATCTGCTTATAAGGAGCAGTAACATTTATCTTACGGATACTCATAGCCAGTTTACCACCGTCACGGACACCGATAGCATGACCGGTTGTCTTCACAGGGATACCGACTGTGATAGCCTTTGTTTCATTGATTTCATAAAAGTCAACATGCAGCATAGCGTCAGTAACAGGGTGCTGCTGAATCTCCTTGATGATAGCCTTGTGCGGAGTACCGTCTATATCGATATTGCACACATAGATTATTGGAGTGAATACAGCCTTACGCAGTTCACCTTCAGCGATAGCGAAAGATATTGACTCCTTCTCGCCATACATGTTGCAAGGGATAAAACCTTCTTTTCTCAGACTCTTGGCAGCCTTCTTGCCAACATCTGTTCTCTTCTTACCAGTTAAGTTGATTTCTTTCATTGTTGTGTTACTCTAAATTAAGTTTATTATACATTTCTTTTTGCTTAATTCGCCATCACACTTGTACCCCAGAGTTTATCGAAGGGTCATCTGATGTTTCAAAAGCGGTGACAAAGTTACAACAAACCGAAGACAAAAACAAACCGAACACAAAGAAAAAATCATTTTTTGCTTTGTTGAGGTGCAGTTTTGCCTCGACGAAGTCAACGTACTACCAAAATAAATTCAATTTATTTTCTTTTACTGCCATAACACGAGCAAAATTTATTTTAGTGAGCTGTTATGGAAATAAAAGTAAAACGCAGTTTTGTAGGTAGTGCTGAGATGCAGCCTAAGTTAAGGATATCCATCCTTTTCTTCCTCCGTACCTCAATAATTGAAGCAAGACTTCATTACATTCGGTTTGTCGTCAGTTCGACCGAAGGTCAAAGTTAGTGAAAACCGAACACAAAAACAAGCGCACCGCTTATTACTCGGTACGCTTGAATGAATAGTTTTTGTCTATTTACGACAATCTTATTTTCCAGATATCTTCCATACGCCATCTTCAAGTAACACTCCAAAGATATCTTCATCTTCTTTATGATCTGCATTAACACTACCTTCTCCTTCTTCTTGTCCTGGTTTAACCCTTCCACTGAAGGCAATAAAATCTTCAGAAGAAACAGAAATGATGGTTGGAATTGGTTTAATATATTCTTTTTTCATACTATTTGTTATTTTATCAAAACCTTTTTACCATTCACAAGATACACCATTCTCTTCATAGGACGTGCTACTCTTCGTCCACTTAGATCAAAGATGACATCTTTGTCATTGAGAGCATCCATATTTATTGAGTCAATGTATGTCGCACCACCATCAACCCATGCAAATCTTACAACGGACAATTTATCAGCATCTTCCACATCAAGATATGCTCTGAATGGGAATACTGCCGACTCTGACCCTGTATGGATAAATCCTGTTCCTTCATTATCCACTTTCAAGAATCCTTCTCCAATAGTATGTTTATTGTAAGAACCCTTGATGGCTGTAGTGTTATCACAGTCTGAAATTATTTCTCTGTTTGCCAAGTCTATTGTCCAGTCTGTTTTATTAGCACAGTTCACGATACAAGGAGTTCCGGCAGAAACCTTGCTCACTTCTTCAAATGTTATCGAGCCATTATTTGCATCAATACAATTTGTATATAACACACCTATTTTGTTTCCATTCACATCACTTGCAGTGAGTTCAAATGGCAAACATACAGAACACAATGTTGTTATGTTCTTTCTCACATACGAACCTGATTCTGCTGTAAATGCTTTTGGTGCATAGAAAGAATGTCCGTCGGTAAGAGTCAGTTTTGCGGCCTTGTTGCCAACAATAACATTTTCTTTGTTCGCAACACTTTTGCCCTCTGCAACATAGAGAAGCAGATTCTTATTTGCTGTTGCAAACGTAGCAGTAGCATCAATATCAAATGCCTCTGTCAAATCCATTGTTGTCACATCCGCATTTGCTGCAAGTGCCGAATTATAATCTGTTACAGACTGTCTTGTAAAGTCACCGTGTAGAGTTAACACCTTTTCCTTCGGTGAGCCTACGAGCACTGATAACTTGTATTCATCAAGGTGTATGTCTGTCACGTCAGTATGAGTCAATACAATATCGCTCATTGTGATATCATATATACCATCTGCAAGATTTTCATCAAATACAAGTGGCAGATCAAGTATTGCGCCAGACTTATCAAGGAAGATTTCAAGTCCCATAGAATAAACCACGACTTTGAAACTACCATCCTCCATCTTTGTTATCGGAGCAATTGTGTGATACCTTGAATCCGTCCGGTCGGCGGTAGCATTAAATGTAGGCAAATCATATGTAATGTTACCTCTTCTATCTACTGTCGATGACCAACTTATGCCCTCTGGCAGATGTATATTACATTCAAATGCTGTGATATCTTCTGTTGGGTTGTTCATATTCAGGCTTACACTCTTCGATGTTGTTGCGGAAGCGACGGTAAATGGTTCAATGACGAGAGAGAACTTATCTGTCGGAGTACTCTTCGCACCAACCCTTGCGATATTTTTGATAGTCTTAACTGTTGAACTTGAACCAGTATTGATAATCTTGATAATACCGACAACGTCAGTTACATTTATCATATTATCATTATTCACGTCCGCTGCTTTGAAAATAAATGGAGAAGGACTACCGCCAAGCATATGGGAGATTACGGCGACCACATCTGTCACATTTATCATCTTGTCATCATTTACATCACCAGGAGTGAAACTTGGTACGGTAACTTTACTTACCACTTCAGACAATAGCACCTGTTGACCATCAACGTCTGTCATTACGACATTTCTCAGGAACATATTATATTCTCCTGCTTCCATATCTTCTGCAACAACTATTGGCAGATCAAGTATTGCGCCATCCTTGTCAAGGATATAATCCATGGACATTGAATATACAATGATACGGTAACTTCCGTCTGGCATTTGTGTAACAGGAGATATTACATGATAATTCTCATCTGTACGCTCTGTTTCTGCATCGAATGTAGGTTGAGTTAAAACAATATTTCCACGCTTGTCTATCGTAGATGCCCAACTCATTCCTGCTGGCAGATACACATCACATTGGAATGCTGTTATATTTTCTTCAGCATTTTTCATGTTCAATGGTAACGTCAGTTCACTTCCCGCTCTTGTTTCAATGTCATTGAAATAAATTATGTTAGGGTATTTGCTTATATCGGTAGAAGGCTCTATGCTTCCTTGCTCTATCACCGTAACCTCACAGGTGGCACTAATGTTCGTTCCATCCGTACTTGTTGCGGTAATAGTTGTCTTTCCTTCTGTAAGACCACTTACCACACCATTGTCAACAGTAGCAACTGTCGGATTGGAACTTGTCCAATCAAGATCTGTTATTGTGGCATCTTCTGGCAATATAGTGGCAGTAAGAGTAAGAGTCTTTCCTGCTTCAATGCTTGCCACCTCTTTACTAAGTGTTATGGATGTTACTGGTACTGTTGCTGCGGTTACAGTCACCGTACACGTATCAGATATATTGCTACCATCTGTACTTGTTGCGGTAATGGTAACATTTCCCAATGCAAGACCTGTAAATTCTCCTGTATTAGAATCAATAGATACCTTTGATGTATTTGAACTACTCCACAATACATTTTTGAATGTTGCGTTATCTGGCTTTACTGTTGCTGTTGCTTTACATTTTTCCCCTAATGTACAATAATAGGTATCTTGATCTATTGCAATAGATGATACCAGTATAGGTGGAATGTCATCAACTATCATGAATTTATTCCAAGTATTAGCATAAGCATAAGCATCTTCACAACCTTTTATCACATGCAATGTTCCATATTTAGAAAAAGTACTTGAACTTATTTTTTGTGGAGTTGTTGCGAGATTCGTCACTGATATCAAATCGCTACACTCAAAGAATGCATTAATTCCAATACTTGTTACGGAATTGCCAATTGTTACAGATTTTAAGCCTGTACAACCAGAGAATGCTCCATTTCCAATACTCGTCACAGAATTTGGTATTATTATTGACGTCAAGCCTGTACAATCTGCGAATGCATTATATCCAATCCACGTAGTACCTTCTATTATAGTGTATGTGGATAACGTTTTATCTACGGCCCCAACCAAATACTTGTCAGCGTAACGAAGATTATTCTCTATAGGAAGTGATGTACATCCCTTGAATGCGTCCATCCCAATACTCGTCACGGAGTTAGGTATTGTCACTGATGTCAAACCACTACAATTAGAGAATGCCGTAGCTCTAATACTCGTAACGGAATTTGGAATTGTTACAGATTTTAAGCCTGTACAACCAGAGAATGCGGATATTCCAATACTCGTAACGGAATTTGGAATAATCGTATTCTTGCATCCTTGAATTAAAGTGTTTGTTGCAGTTTCAATTAGTGCATTACAATTTTCACGACTGTCATAATACTTATTCCCACTTTCAACAACTATTGATGTCAAGCCGCTACAAAAATGGAATGCATCACTATCAATACTCGTCACGGAATTCCCAATTGTTACTGATATCAAGCCGCTACAATGCAAGAATGCGCAATCCCCAATACTCATCACGGAATTTGGAATACTTATTGATGTCAAGCCACTACATTTGTCGAATGCAAAATCTCCAATACTCGTCACAGAATTTGGAATACTTATTGATGTCAAGCCGCTACAATTGTCGAATGCAAAACTTCCAATACTTGTTACGAAATTGCCAATTGTTACAGATTTTAAGCCAGTACAATTATAGAATACACCAGCTTCAATACTCTTCACGGAATTGGGAATCGTTATTGATGTCAAACCACTACAATTACGGAATGCATAATTTCCAATACTCGTCACGAAATTGGGAATCGTTATTGATGTCAAACCACTACAATTAGAGAATGCATCACTATCAATTCTCGTCACAGAATTTGGGATTGTTATTGACGTCAAGCCGGTACACCCATAGAATGCAGATGCTCCAATCCATTTAGTATCTTCTTTTATTGTATATGTGGATAATGCTTTATCCACCGCTCCAACCAAATATTTATCAGCATAACGAAGATTATTCTCTATAGGAAGCAATGTACAACCAGAGAATGCGGATTTTCCAATACTTGTTACGGATTTGGGGATTGTTATTGACGTCAAGCCGGTACATCCATAGAATGCTCCATCCCCAATACTCGTCACAGAATTTGGAATTGTCACTGATTTCAAGCCACTACAATAAGAGAATGCATAACACCCAATCTTTGTTGCAGATGTTAATTTTGCATCAGTTACTAATTTACCATTAAGATAAAGATTTTTTGCATAGTATAATGGATTTGCATCGGTATCACCAAATCCTATTTCTGCCCATTTATCAATGTCTGTGACATTAACAGCCGTCAAGCCTGTACACCCATAGAATGCCCCATACCCAATACTCGTCACGAAATTTGGAATTGTCACTGATGTCAAACCACTACAATTACTGAATGCATAATTTCCAATACTCGTCACGAAATTTGGGATTGTCACTGATGTCAAGCCTGTGCAATTAACGAATGCATAATTTCCAATACTCGTCACGGAATAAGTTTTACCGTTATAACTAACACTCATAGGAATATTTACAATTCCAGAATATGAATTATAAGAAGTTGTTCTATACGTTACCGCACAAGTTAAATCCGTACTTGATGTGATGTTGTAATAAATAGTTACACCATCCTCATTTACAGCACTAAAATTGTACGCACTTGCTCCAATGCTTATCATACAAAATAAGCAGAGCAGAAAAAGTTTCTTAATCGTTTTCATAATTATGTTATTACAATTATTAAAGAACAATAGAAGCGACAATCCCTAACACCCCAACTAAAACACCTATAACTCCAAGTCTCATTGAAATTCGGGTGGCACTGTATGGGTGATTCCAATGATAAAGGAATGAACCACTAAAAAAGCATGTCTTTGATATGGCCACTTTTTTTGTATCCGTAACGTTGCCTAATAATGTCAATGAACTTGTAGTTAATGCAATATACCCTTTTTTCATGCAAGGAAGAGTTTGAAATCGTCTGTAAATCGTGCCTTGACGTGTTGATATTTTTACAACAGATAGCATTTTTTTACGATTCGGCTGATTATTTTTTGTGTCTCCGAAGATTTTTGCATAATCATCTTTGTACATTATTACTCTGTCATCGTAAGCAAAAGGATTTTCACCATTTTCAAGTTCTAAAAAGTGAAAATCACCATCAGGATCTTGGATTAACTGTTGCTTAAACCCATTTCCAGACTTAATTCTCAGGACATTAAATTCTTGTTTTTCCATATCACCACAAATTCCCCCCCCCGACAATCACCCTTTGCCGAGAATTTTAATTCGTTAAGTTTGTCTGTTTATGAAAAGAGCGTGGGTGATACATCATTTCGTCAATCCCACCATCAGGTTCTGGAATACCGCTTGCAAGGATTAACACTCAATAGCCCACGCTTCGGATTATATAGCATAAAGCCAATAATCTCCCACGTAAACGCATCTCGCATTATCTTCTTGCAATACAAATTTTCCAGATTCGATGATAGAAGACAACGTTGAAAACGTCTTTTCACCGACTACGCCCTACACGAGAGCCCTGCCGTTTTTACCCTTAAGTTCTTTGCCCCCTGACCCCATTCGAGCCATTGAGCATCTGCAAAAATACAAATTATTTCCCAAAAACAAAAAACTCTCAGAAAAAATCAAATTTCTTCAAAAAGCCTCAAGTCGTCACCAAATAGGGATAACAGATTAAAATACAGTTTGTTACAAGGTGACAAGTTGTCGCTGAGTCGTCACTATCCTGTCACTAAGTCGTCACCAACCCGTCACTAAAATGCCATTTGTTTTAGGGCAAAAAACACAGCAAAATGCCGATTTTGCACCTTGCAGATGATAGATTTTATTGCAAATAAAGCTGTCTTCTATAAGGTAAACGCCTGAATATAAATAACATAACCTCAAAAAGTGACGACTTGGTGACGACTTAGTGACGGGTTAGTGACGGGTTGACGACAACTCATCACCTTGTAAACACCTTATAATCAGTGTGTTAATTACAAAAAGTGACGAGTTGCCACATTTTGAGAAAAAACAATAAAACAACCAAATATTATGAAAAACTCAAAACAGTTCGTTTCAGCATGGAACAATTCAAAAAGTATAGGAAACACAGACCTAAGATTTGCATTCTTCACTCCTACTCTTTGCAACGCATTGACTCAACATTTGTGTCGAGTCGCACCTAACTATCGAAGACGTAGAGTCAACATTTGAGACGGATAAACTCAGGATAAGTGTCGAGCAGGGCAAGTTGAAATGTGCCGTAGATGCAAAGCACGAATACATTTGCTCTATGTGACACAAAGAAATGCTCTACGCGTCATAAAGAAATGCTCTACACTTCATAAAGAAATGCCCGACACTTCATAAAGAATTACCCGAAACTTCGTGAAGATTTCACGCACTATTGGCTTTACCTCAGCACTACCTACAAAACTGCGTTTTACTTTTACTGATACAATAATTCACAGAAATAAATTTCGTGCCTTTTTATCTCAATAAAAAAAATAAATAAAATTTATTTTGGTAGTACATTCGGTTTGCACAATAGTTCATAAGGAAATTGGCATTTTATAGGCAAGTTTTTGCAAAGATTTTGACAATGATATTTTTTATATTACTTTTGCATTAAATTAGAAAAAGAAACTATCATGGAATACATCGCAATAATACCTGCACGCTATGCTTCAACACGGTTTCCGGGGAAGCCTCTTGTGGAACTCGCAGGGAAAACAATCATACAACGTGTATATGAAAAGGCAAAGACGGTGCTGGAAAATGTCTATGTTGCTACTGACGACAAGCGCATCTTCGATGTTGTAGAGGGCTTCGGCGGCAAGGCTGTGATGACCTCTGCTGACCATCCGTCCGGTACTGACAGGGTGCATGAGGCGGCAGAGAAAGTGGGATGCAGCGTGGATGACGTGATAATAAACATACAGGGCGATGAGCCTTTCATCCACAAGACACAGATTGAGGCTCTGTGCAAGTGTTTCGATGATGCCTCTACACAGATAGCGACTCTGGCAATGCCCGTAACGGACAGCAAGATAGTATTCAATCCCAACTCACCGAAGGTCGTCATCGACAATAACGGATTTGCAATGTATTTCTCCCGTTCACCTATTCCTTACAACAGGGAATGGAACGATGATGACAACAAAGAATGCAATGTCCACAACAAGCATATCGGGGTGTATGCCTACCGTTTCAACGTGCTGAGGGAGATTACCCGTTTGCCAATGTCATCGTTGGAGATGACGGAAAAGTTGGAGCAGTTGCGCTGGCTTCAGAATGGTTACAAGATAAAGGTTGGTTTGACGGATATGGAGACTATAGGCATCGACACTCCTGAAGACCTGAAAAAGGCAGAAGAATATATAAAAGTCAAAGAGGTCTAAAAGTCTAAGAGTCGAAAAGTTTAAGAGGTCTAAAAGTCTAAGAGTCGAAAAGTCTAAGAGGTCTAAGAGTCGAAAAGTATGGATAGAAACTTCGAGAACCTATATATTTGGAAAGAATCAAGGTGTCTCATTAACTCCATTTACAAGATGATGGATAGATGCCGTGATTACGGATTCCGAGACCAAATTCAACGAGCAGTTGTAAGCATCATGAACAATATTGCGGAAGGAGCCGAATCTGGCTCTGACGCAAAGTTTATTAATTTCTTGAATATATCAAAAGGATCTTGTGGAGAGGTTCGCTCAATGCTTTACTTATGTGAAGACCTGGGGTTCTGTACAAAGGAAGAACGAGAAAATCTTCAATCACAAATCCGAAAGATTACTTCTGGAATTGTTAAACTTTCAGACTCTCTTTCCCCAAAAAACTTTTAGCCCCCTAAACTCTCAGACTCTCAGACCTCTCAGACTCTCAGACTTCTATTTATCAATTGCATTTGATGACTTTGACCTTGAGGATTCTGCGGTTGTCCATCTCTATTATCTCGAATGAAAAATCTTTGGCTGTGAGCACCTCGCCTTCGGCAGGGAACTCACCCTTGAGTTCCAACAAAAGTCCTGCAAGCGTATCTGCTTCGCCCTTCATATCATCGAAATAATCATCGTCAATATCCAGCAGTCGGTTGAAATCCGCCAACTGTGTCTTGCCTTCAAAGATGTATGTATTCTTGTTCAGACGAGTGTATTGGCGTGAGTCGTCATCGTACTCATCGTTTATCTCTCCCACTATCTCCTCTATGATGTCTTCCATAGTGATGATACCCGATGTGCCACCGAACTCATCAACGACAATCGCCATGTGGACGTGCGTCTTCTGGAAGTCAGAAAGCAGGTCATCAACTTTCTTCGTTTCCGGCACGAAATAAGCAGGACGGATAAGTGTCTGCCAACGGAATGATGACGGTTTGCCGAGATGTGGAAGAAGGTCTTTGACATAGAGGACACCTCTTATATTGTCGCCCGTGTCCTGATAGACGGGAACTCTTGAGTACTTGTTGCTGACTATCAACTGCAGTACTTCACGGTAAGAGGCTGTGATGTTGAGGTCAACAATGTCCTGTCGTGAGGTCATTATCTCCCTTACCGTCTCATCTCCGAAACGGATGATGCCTTCCAGCATGCTCTGTTCTTCTTTTATCTCCGATTCATCCGTGAGGTCAAGAGCTTGTTCCAAATCATCCACCGTCAACTGTGGCGTTTCCTTAGACACTACCTTTTCAGCAACCTTGCCCGTGCTCATGAGCAATGTCTCCACATGCCAGAAAAGACGGCGGAAGAACATTATCCCATTGACAGCGAAACGGCAGAATCGCAACGGATTCTGAGAACTGAACACCTTTGGTGCTATCTCCCCGAAGAGAAGTAGCAGAAAGGTAAGGATGACAGTTATTACTATGAATTCTGCAAGTGGTGAAGAGAAATGCAACACACGCGAGAAAGCATAGTTGCAGAGCATGATGATGGTGACGTTGACGCAGTTGTTGGTGATGAGAATAGTGGCAAGTGTACGCTGTGATTCGTTGCGCAGCATCTCTATCTTCCGGTCTTTTTCTTCCTTGCTGTTTTCCAGTTCGCTGATGTCTTTCGGGGCAAGCGAGAAAAAGGCAATCTCTGATGCAGAGACAAAACCACTTACCAACAGTAACAACACTGCCAGTACGATTGCCACCAAGACACCTATTTCCATAATTCGTTATTTTATTGTCTATAATCTATAGTTTTTTTTATTTCTCGCAGAGGAAATCATCGTTTTGTTATACAAAATTTGTGTAGTCTCTCAAAAGCCAATCATCAAACGAGTTTACCATTGTCTTTTAATAGACTCCACGCACTGGCATAGCAGTGCCGATGATTCTACGCAGAGAGCAGAGATGCAATCTGCGATTGCTACGCAGAGATTTTTCTTACCAAAGGAGAATACATATAGCAAATAGACTTTTAATTATCAATTATTTTATTGAGCATCAGTAGTCCCCTCTGCCTTTGGCGAAAGGAGTTCCATATTTTCCACCAATACTTCCGTAATATACTTGCGATTCCCCTGTTTGTCGTCATAAGAACGGGTACGCACCTTTCCGTCAACATACAGTTTGTCGCCTTTGCGTACATACTGCTCCACGACTTTTGCAAGCCCGCGCCAAAAGACAAGATTATGCCAGTCTGTAACTGGCGGCACTTCCGTACCGTTCTTGAGAGTATAACCTCGTTCTGTAGTGGCAAGTGTGCATGTTGCGACAGCCACATCAGGCTCTACGTACCTTACGTCAGGGTCTTGTCCCACGTTTCCAATGAGCATTATCTTATTCATGACCCTTGTGTTTTTATACCAAATACTGACTACTGATACTCTGGTTGGACTCTATCCTCTTTATTGTCTCTGCAAACATGTGGGCAACGGTGAGTTGCTTTACCTTCTTGCTTGAGCCAGTATAAGGTATGGAATCAGAGAATACAAGTTCCGTCAGAGACGACTTATCAACAAGTTCTGAGGCTTTGCCACTCATGACACAGTGTGACGCTGCCGCCATGACGCTGTGAGCTCCTTTTTCCATCATGAGGTCTGCAGCCATTGCCAACGTACCTCCTGTATCAACCATATCATCCACGATGATGACATTCTTATCCTTGACATCACCGATAATCTGCATTCCCTCTACTACGTTTGGACGCAGACGGGTTTTGTTGCAGAGGACGAGTGGGCATTCCAGATATTTGGCAAAAGTATTTGCACGTTTTGAGCCGCCGACATCAGGAGATGCGACACAAAGATTTGGCATATTAAGCCCTTTGAGGTATGGAAGAATGATGGTAGAGGCATAGAGGTGGTCAACAGGGCAGTTGAAGAATCCCTGTATCTGATCTGCGTGCAAATCCATTGTGACCAGACGGGTGATGCCTGCAGCATGCAGAAGGTCTGCAACCAACTTTGCACCAATGCTTACACGCGGTTTATCCTTACGGTCTTGACGAGCCCATCCGAAATAAGGGATGACAGCATTGATGGTACGTGCAGATGCTCTCTTCGCCGCATCAATCATGAGCAACAGTTCCATCAGGTTGTCCGAATTAGGGAACGTACTCTGAACGAGGAAGAGGTCCTTGCCACGAATAGACTCTTCATAAGAAACAGCAAACTCACCGTCTGCAAACTTTGATACTACCAGATTTCCGAGAGGACATCCAAGGTGTTCGCATATTTTTTCTGCCAGATACCTTGACTTCGTTCCCGAAAATACCATAAAGGAGTTTGATTCTTCCATCTTGAAAATTTAGCTTAATATGTTTTTTATCTTCTTAAAATATGCTATCAATTCATTATAGCTGTCCTGCTGATGAATTTCAAACTTATTCCATAAATCTGACATCATCACTACCCCACCGAAACCGAGGTCTTTGGCAAACTTGAACTGGTCGAGAGAAACACCTCCCATTGCAAAAACTTTCTTGTTTATCAGTTTTTCTTTCGATGCAACCTTCAACTGTTCTTCAGAATATCCACCCTCCGTGAAGCATCCGTTGAGCAAGACATATTCAAATTTCTTGCTTGCCATCTTCAGATTGTTGATATCGTTGCAGACACAACAGACCTTACCCTTGCCGTGAGGTTCCTCATCGGTTTCGTCAGCAAGGCAGATGCCTGCCAGATTGAACTCATCTTTCAAATAAAAGTGCTCATGCACGTATATCCTCTTACGGTATTCTTCCGAGATCAGCGACAGCAACCGCTCCGAATAGATAGGAAGAGAATCCGGTTTCCATATATGCAGAGTCTCCATTCCTTCATCGAAAAGAGCAGTAATAATCTTGTCCTCTTCGATGAAGAACTTAGGTTGAGTCATCACAATAAGTTTCATCTGTTGTCTGAATATTCCGAATTGTACTGCAAAAGTAATCAAAATACTTTAATTGTGCCAAGTCTTGAAGATTTTTTTTGAATAAAAGTTTTGTCATTAAAAAAAAAGATTGTACTTTTGCATCCGCGTTTAGCGAAACGTGGTAGGTATGATGAATGCGAATAAGCAAGGAGTCATATCAAAAGGAGTACGAATGCGGAAATAGCTCAGTTGGTAGAGCACAACCTTGCCAAGGTTGGGGTCGCGGGT